>JBIOGJ010000031.1:0-53956 GCA_044447965.1 Thermoanaerobaculales bacterium
CGAAGTTCATGTCGGCGTGGCGGGACGATGGAGTGTTCATCTATCCCGGCGAGATACCTGAAAGCGGGACGTTCCGGGGCAAGAGCGCCGTCGAAGGCTGGTTCCGACGTTTCTTCGAGCAGTACCCCACGATCCAGTTCGATGTTCGAGACATTTGCGTTTGGAACGTCTTCGACCTTGTCGGCAACAACGTGGTCGCTGTGCACTGGAATCTCCAGCTTGTCAACCGGGAGAAGCGGGCAGGCCAAAACAGCGGCGTGACGGTCGTGAGCATTCGACACGGCAAGGCGGTTCTCGCAAGGGATTTTATCTTTGATCTCGGCGACAACTTCAGGCGCAACTGGAGTGCGCCGTAAAGAGCGCTGCAGGCTAGCAGCCACGAGGGGCGCCAATTTCGGGAGGTGGGTTCTTCTTCCCACCCCGCTCGAAGTCGTGTCGAAGCTCGAGAGGCGAGTGCTGTGCGCCGAGGCGGGTCGCCACGTCCACATCGATGTGCTTCTCGTCGAGTCTCAACCGAGCGCACCCACACCGAACAGCGGAGGCTCGTCCCGTGGATGGCCAGACCGACGAAAATCGTAGTAGGCGCGAGCGGGGCCTGCTCGCGGATCGCGTCGCCCATGCTCGCCTCGGGATCCGGCCAGGTCCCGAGGGGCGGGCGCATGGTTAGTGGTCCCACCCTCCCTTGAGTTGCGAGTCCTCGTAATCCCGTAGTTGCTCCGGCGTGGCCTTGAGCCATTCAATCGCCTCTCCATCCGAACCAAAGAAGCAGGCTCGATGAAGCCACTGCCGGTGCAACAGGCGATCATCACATTGGTCCTTGACGGCCGCGGCGGCTCCGATCCTGTGCCGCATCTCTAGGCGCACCTCGGCGAAAAGCCTCCGCTTCTCCTCGATGAGCCCGAGAATCGTCATCTTGGACGCGCGCTCGTAGGCAAACTGAGTCACCCTCTTCTTGTCCACGCCTGTTCCCTCGGCCTCTCGAAACAGGTCCCACAGCGTTCTCTGACTCGTGGTGTCTCTGCTCATCGGTGTCCTTCTTTCTGTGCAGTACACGTTTCGCCAGTCGCGGAGCTCCTGGCCTCCCCGTGCCGGACGGTCCACGGTCAGACTGCCGTCACCGGCGAGAGCGCGGAGCTGCGTTCGTGCGCTCCGCAGTGGGCAGCCTTCAGCCTCGGCGAGCTCGTGAGTGGTGACACCATGCCGACGCCCAGCCGAGCGAACCGCGTGCGCGACGATCGTGCGCGTGAGGGTCATGGGTCACGCTCTGGCGGGAATCAAGAGTTCGCGCAGAGCGAAAAATTACCGGCGCCCTGGGGACGCCAACCGAATGGCCGTGGGAGGAGGCCAGCGGCCTAGCAAGACTCCTGGTCGGAGTGCGCCACGAAGAACTACTTTGGTAAGCAACCGTACCTCGCCTAGTATTCCCTGGCGAACTCGGCATCGCGGGGGCCGCGGAAACAGGCGTCGGTCGGTACGAGCCCGCAGACGAGATAAGGCCCGCGGGGGAACTGGTAGGCTTCGATCAGCAGGCGGTCCCAGTCGTCTGATCTGGAGAGCGCCGGGTGCGGCACGCGGAGCCGGGCCGTCACGCCTGCCGGGCATGGCTTCCCGGGCTTCATGCCCCGGTCACCCTTGCCGCCCGAGCGCCTCTTCGACGATAAGCCCGCAATCCCTCACGTGGCGGCCTTGACAGTGCCTTAGCCGGGCTTATCATGGGTCAAGTCATCATCGATCAAGTTGAAAAAGGCATTTCCTATGCTTTCAGGTAGATGTACAGGCGTAGCAAATCGATGCGCGAACGACCCGCTAGAGCCGGCAAGAACGGCGCGCAAATGAGAGCACACTCGAAGGGGGCTCACGCCATGCGACACAACCATCATCCGGGACCTGTGGTCAGCTTGGTACTCGTGCTTGCGTTCGTGGCTGTCCTCGCTCAGGGGCCGCCTCTCCAAGCCGCTGTCACAGGGACAGTGTGGAAACCGATCGGACCGGATCCGATCAGCGAGCCAGACTGCTGCTACGCAGGTGTCGCATTCATGGCGAACGGCCGTGTCAACTCAATTGCGGTCGATCCGACCGACTCGAACGTGCTCTATCTCGGCTCGGCGGGAGGCGGAGTCTGGCGCAGCGACAATGGCGGCGTCACCTGGAGACCGCTGACGGATCAACAGCCTACCCTGGGGATTGGCAGCTCGCACGCGATTGCCGTTGACCCAAACAACCATAACACCGTGTACGCGGGAACAACCAACTTCGCCCTCCTTGCACAGAGCCAGCCGCGACCGATCGACTATTCACAGTCCAAAGGCGTCCTGAAGTCCACGGATGGAGGGACGAGCTGGATCGTGCTCGGCTCAGGGATTCCTTCCGGCAATAGCGGCAATGCGCTGTCGCTCTTTTCGAAGACGGAGATCACCACGATCATCGTGGATCCTGCCGACAGTAACACCCTCTACCTTGCAGCCGGTCGCGGGGGAACCGTGGCCGTCCAGGGCGGATTGTTCCGCTCCACGGATGGAGGCGCGCATTGGACGCAAGGCACGGGCGGGACGGGCATCGTTGAATCCCTGGTCCTGGACACCTCGTCGCCCCCGGCCTCTCGCGTTCTCTACGCAGGCGTGAACGGAGTCGGCGTGCTCAAATCGACCGACGGTGGGCAGAGCTGGTCCGCCGTGCTCACGCCCGCCACCGCACCGGTCGCGGCGGCCGCACCGAATGGGTTCTGGAAGGTCATGGCTTCCCTCGCCCCAACCTCTGCGCCGCCTGATCCGGACGGACAGGTCGTCTACGCCACGGTGCTGATCAACTCCTTCTGCACCGTTGGGCACTCCCCTTGCAACCAGGACAGCGACTGTCCAAGCGGGACGTGCAATGTCTTTGGCACAGGCCTGGTGTTCGAGAACACGAAGGGCGGCGCTCCCGCCAACTGGGTCAAGAAGAATGCCCTGGTCGTCCACCCGCCGTCCACGTTCTTTCCATTGGCTGGAGGGGCATTCAGCGACATGGTTGTCGATCCGGCGTCTCCCGGCGACGGCGCGCACGACCTGATCTACTGGGGAGGTCAAACCCAATACCTATCCACCGACTCCGGTGACACCTTCAACGAGATCGGACAGATTCACGGCACCCACGGAGACGCCCAGACCTTCCTCGTCGTCCCGAAGCTGCCAGGCCCGTCCATCGTGTACGAGGGCGACGACGGCGGGATTTGGAAATCGACGGATCAGGGTGCGACTTGGACGGGCACGAACCAGGTCGGTTCCCCGGCGACGATCAATGCCGGCGGCCTACAGACCGGCCTGTTCTATGCGCTTGCAGTAAAACAGGACGCGACCGCGAGTGTCACATTGGGAGGGGTGCAAGACAACGGCAGGCTGAGGACCGCGGGAACCCCGACGTGGACAGGGACTGCAGATGATGGAGTCGACGTCGTGTTCGACCACGTCACAACGGGTGATGCGTACGCCGCAGTGAATTGCGGTTCCCTCGACTGCATTCTCAAGTCCACGAACAGCGGTTCAACCTGGCCAACAGATATCACACCAACCGCCATCATGCCGGACAACGAGCGGTACACCTTCCAGAACCGTTTGGCGATGGATCCCAGCCATGCCGGGTACCTTTACGTGGGCGGCTCCTCGGGCTCCGTGTTCCAGACCAGGACCGGTGGCACGACCTTTCGCTCTCTCGGCACGCCTGCGCCGGGCAAGTACGTCAGCTCGCTCGATGTCGCCCCGACGGATTCAAACAGCCTGGTCATCGCCGCAAACGACATCCCGCTGGATGCAAATGCGGTCAGCAACAACGTCTCCGTCACAACGAACGCGCTGGCCCCTTCCGTCACGTTTGTCGACATCACGCGGAAACTCCCGCGGCGCTTCGTGACTCGTGTTGCATTCGATCCGAACGATTCGACAGTGATCTATGCGACGCTCGCCGGCTTCGGCTCATCGACGCCCGCGAAACCTGGTCACGTGTACAAGACGACCATCGGTGGCACCGCGTGGACCGACATCTCGCCGCCGATCGATGTCCCGGTCGACGCTCTCGCACTGGACGGCACGTCGACGCCCGCTGTGATCTATATCGGCACTGACGTGGGAGTGCTGCGCACGCTGGACGGTGGGGCGAGCTGGGTGGCCGTTGACAATATCCATCTGCCAAACGCCGCGGTGTCGGACCTGAAGTTGAATCTCCTAGCGGGCGTGCTCCGCGCTGCCACCTTTGGGCGTGGCGTATTCGAGCTCGCCGCGCCAACCGGTCCGGCCATTTCTGTTGCCCAGGTCGGGCTCGGTGCCCAAGGCACCCCAGGCGCGCCGGGCGACCTCGCATTCGGAGAAACGTGCCCGAAAACCGGCGCGGACTTGCCAATCGACGCATCGAACCTCGGCACCCGGGACCTCGTCATCAATAGCGTCCAGCGAATCGCCGGGTCGGCGAATTTCACCGTTCTTGGGACTCCGTCGACGCCCTTAACCATCGCGCCCGGCGGCAAAGCCTCCTTCACCGTGCACTTCACCCCGACGCTTGCGGGGCCGGTATCAGCGTTGATCGAGATCGCCAGCACGGACCCGCAGGTACCAGTCTTGGATCTCGTGGCTACCGGAATGTTGGACGCGACCGCACCGACTCTGTCGTGCTCGGACATTACGGTAGCCAACGACCTCAATCAGTGCGGAGCGATCGTCAATTTTCCGCTACCCAACGCGACCGACAGTTGCCCCGTGACGGTCACGACGCTGCCGCCGCCTGGCTCATTCTTTCCTGTCGGCACCACACCAGTTGTGGGCACAGCGACGGACAGCGCGGGAAATATGGCGACCTGCGGCTTCAACGTCACGGTCATCGACACCGAGAATCCCCAGATCAGTTGCCCACACGACATAACGGTGCTCGCCCCGAACGGCACGAGCGTGGTGGTGAACTATCCGGCGCCGACCGCCACCGACAACTGCCCGGGCGTCAAGGTGGTTTCCCTTCCGGCGAGCGGCTCGACGTTCGCGGTCGGCAACACGGTCGTCACGGCCACGGCGACCGACGCCCACGGCAATATGGCGACCTGTACGTTCAACGTGTTCGTCTATCCTCCGATCCCGACCCTGTCGAGGTCCGCTCTGGCCGGTCTCGCCGTGCTGCTGCTCCTGGTCGGCGTGTTCGTGCTGCGGTCCAGAATGGGTGGTTGATCTGCCGTCAGCCAGCGTTCCGTCTAACCCAACGGGGCTCCTCGCGAGCCTCGTTTCATTTGCGCGTTGGGCCCGGCGATTCGGTTCATGACCCAACCCCAAGGGGAAAACCTAGAGGATCACTGGAAATCTGAGCGGGATCCGACCAGGTGATATGGTGGCGAAGCGTGCGGGCACCTCGCGCGGCGATCGCACGGCGAGTGCGCCACGCCGAGCCGCGTCGTCACGTCCAGATCGCTGCACTTCCGGTCGGGTGTCAGGCGAGCGCGCCTGCGCGGAGAAACCGCGTGTGTCGCCGTGCCGGCCCCGGCCCGGACCGGACCGACTTGTCTGTTAGGCGTGGCTTTGCTGATCATCACGCCGTGCCCGAGCCGTGCAGCTCGCCCAGCGTGCCGCTGAGGCGCGCAGGCAGATGGCGAGATGAATTGACAGGAGGCCTCGTGTTCCCTCCGATCTGGGTCGCGCTTGCTGTGGTGGCAATCCTGCTGCCTGCTTGTCGGATCTGCATCAAGGCCGGGTTTCCGTCTTGGGCAGGCGGGTTCGCCCTGATCCCGCTCCTGAATCTCGGCTTCCTGTGGTTCGTGGCATTCACAGAATGGCCGTTGGAGAAGCAGCTCGCGGCGCTGCGCGCAAGCCCGCCGACTGCGACCTGAGGTTGGGCCGGGCCAGCGACCTCGGGCGACGATCGCGTCATAGGGACAGAAACGGTGAAATGACGGAAGCGCTTATCAGGTGCGAAGGCTGTGGCGCTCTTGTCCGGGACATCCCTGGAAAGCCCTACAAGTACACCGGCGCGCCGCCAGGGTGCTGGGAGGTCTACACACAGGTCCTCGCGAGGGAATATGGCGAATATGGCTACCCACAACCGACGCACCGGCTGACGGTGGACACGTACGCCGTCCAGCACCCGGGCACGCCTGGGCGGCAGGCCATCCAATCGGTCAATAGCCACCTCGTGAGCTTGTACCTCATCGTTGAAAAGCAATTGCCGGGGAAGGCCGCAACGGAAGCCTTGCGAACCATTCTCGATCATGCCGGCAGCTTCACCTGGCTTCAGCCCCCCGACCCAAATGGGAGCAACACGGTGCTCGAGGTCGCACGGGCACGCACCTTCAATGAACATGTTGGCCTGGTCGACGCGTGGGCGCGGGACGTCTGGAGTGCCTGGGCGCAGCACCACGCCCTGATCAGCGGTTTGGCCGCGAAGTGCCTGCACTTATGACGCAGCCTGACCGCCAACAGGGGTGACGTTGCCACAAGGAGCAAGACAGCGTTCTCTCCGCAAGATCGGATTGCGCGAGGACGTACGGCCTAACGACGACGGCAGCCCATTACTTCCTGGGGAAACCCTATTAGAATCGACGCCAATGGGCCTTTCGGGAAATCTCCGAACCATGCCGGTGGCAGAGGTCTTGCAGTCTCTGGCCACCGGGCAGGCGACTGGCACGCTGGTGGTCAGCAACGGCGTGGTGGAGAGGCAGCTCTACTTCCGCGGGGGGCATCTCATCGCGGCCGCGTCGAGCGATCCGCGAGAGTACCTGGGCCACTTCTTGGTCAGTCACGGGTTCATCAGCGAGGCGCAGCTCTCGGCCGCGATGGCCAAGCAGGAGCTGACGCGGGTGATGCTGGGCAAGATCCTCGTCGACGAGGGGCACATTTCCGTGGGTGATCTGCAGAACATGCTGGAGCTGAAGTCGACGGAGGGAATCTACGATCTCTTCACCTGGCGTGACGGTGAGTTCCGCTTCATCGACGGCCAGCTTCCGGCCTACGAGATGGTCCCGCTCTCCATCGGGATCGCGAACCTCACGCTCAATGCGATGGACCGACTCGACGAGTGGGACGCGATCAAGAAGCTGATTCCCTCGGCGGACGCCGTGCCGGTGATGGTCGGCGACCCGTCGAACGGGCCCGAGCTGTCGCCCGGCGAACAAGCCGTGGTCGCCGCGATCGACGACGACCGCAGTGTCGCTGAGATCTGCCTGCACACCCACTCCAGCGAGCATTTCGTGTCCACCGTTCTGCGGCAACTCGCCGAGGCTGGCAGGCTCAAGGTGGTCCGCCCGCGGCCGCTGGAGACCGTTGAAGCATTCAAGGCGGCCGACCCGGAGACGTTGACGGCGCAGGCATGGAATCACTTCGGAAGCGGCGACTATCAGCGTGCGATGCGGCACGCGCGGGCCGCAACCACCCTCGAACCCAACAACGCCGAGGTTCGCAAGGACGTGACGAGGCTTGAAGATGCTCTGCGCGAAACGCTCGACGCCGAGGGCGTGAAGCTGGACAGGGTTCCCCGCGTGCTCGTTGAAATCTCGCAATTGACGGCGCTGAACCTTGCGCCCGAGGAGGGCTTCATCCTCACCCGCATCGACGGCAAGAGCACGGTCAGCACAATCCTCAAGGTCACGCCGCTTGCCACCCTCGACGCGATGCTCGTTTTCTATCGCCTATTCCAGGCCGGCCATATCCGACTCGATCCGCCCGACTAGGCGCGTCGGGGACTGGGTAAGGGCCTCGACGCGAGCGTCAGCCCGGCCGTAAGCCGTCTCGTAAACGGTGAGGCTGACAAGACGCGTAGTAGCCGGTAGCATGGGTGATTCCCGATACGCAGCAACCGCGGCCGTGAGCGCGCGAGCGTGGACCGCCGTCAGGTCGTTCGCGCGGGCTGCGCTCGAGCGCGGCGGACTGGGAGCTGCACGGGTGGATCGCCAGCACGCTCGGCCTCGCTACCGCGGATCTCAGCCAGACAGGTGGGAGTCACTTGGGAGGCGTGAGGTTCTTCGCGACGCGCCGCTGAGACTCGGCCATCAGCGCCTCGTAGCGCGGGTCACCGTGGAGCGGCGCCAAGTCGGGGTCTTGCGGCATCAACCTGGCATCGGCGTCGCGCATCCCGTGATCGAACGCCTGCCGGATGAGGCCGAGCGCCTCATCGTTCCGGCCTCGTTTGATCAGGATGCACGCCAGGTTGTAGGTGGCCCCCGCGGTCATCGGGTGCTCCGGACCAAGTACCCGGCGTTGGATCTCGATCGTCTCGCGGCACATCCGCTCGGCCTCATCGAGACGACCTGCGCTCTTGTAGACATCGGACAGGTTCGTCATGATCCGAAGCGTCGTCGGGTGCTCATTGCCGCGGAGTCGCCGTGAGATCGCGAGTGCTTCCTCGTCCACTCTGACGGCATCCAGGGCCTGGCCGTCGTCCCCGTAAAGAGCGCCCAGGTTGCTCAGGAGGTTCAGCGTACGCGCGTCGTCCGCGCCGTAAAGGCGCCGCGAGATTGCAATCAGCTCCTTGTCGAGCGCGGCAGCCTCCGCGAAGTGACGCTCTCCGGTGAGAACGGAAGCCAACCTGGTCCTTGCGTTGAGCGTGATCCGGTGCTCCGGCCCGAGCGTGCGGCCGCTGATCTCGATCGTCTCTCGCAAGAGTTTTTCGGCCGACTCGTAGCGAGCCTCGCAGCAGTACTCCCAAGCGAGCTCCGCGGCGGTTTCCAGCGTGTCAGAATGCTCAGGCCCCAGCGTCCGCCGCTGGATCGCGAGCGCCGGAGCGAGGAGCGACTCTGCTTGCGAGTACAGGCCCAGGCTGTCGTACACGTTGCCCATCGTGATCATGAGCCTCGCCTGGACCTCAGGCTGGTCGGCCAGTGTCTTGATGTCGTTTGCGCCCTTGTCAAGGAGATCACGCACCGTGATCGACTTTCCTCTTGCCTCGCTCGGGTCGGAGATCTTGAAGAGCCCGGTCAGAAAGGCGGAGACGCGCTTCGCCACCTCGGCTTCGCGGCTCGCGTGGTCGCGCTCACGCGCAATCCGGCCCGCCTGGACCGTCATCGTCGCCGCGAACGCCACCAGCGTCAGGGCCACCCCCGCGGCGATCCCCACGCCGACGCGGTGCCGCTGCACGTACTTCCTGGCGCGGTACGCAGTGCTCGGCGGGCGCGCCACGATCGGCTGCAAGGTGAGGTACCGCTCGACGTCCTCCGACAACGCCGCCGCACTCGCGTAGCGACGTTCGGGCTCCTTCTCCAGCGCCCTGCCCACGATGGTATCCAGGTCGGGATCGGGCTTCTTCGTACCGCTCCATGCCTGGGCAAGCGGGGTGGGCGGTGCCTCGCACACCACCCGGACCGCCTCCGCGAGGGTGGACCGAGCCAGATCGTATGGCCGCCGGAGGGTCAACATCTCGTAGAGGATCATCCCCAGTGCGTAGACGTCGGTGCGGAGATCGATGGCATCCGCCTCGGCGCGCGCCTGCTCGGGGCTCATGTACTGCAGCGTGCCCTTGATCATCCCGACCTCGGTGAGCATCGACCCGCCTTGGACGTCGGCGTCCATGATCCGCGCGAGGCCGAAGTCGAGGATCTTGACGGCGGGAAGCGAGGCAGCCGCCGATTCAACGTGGCTCCCAGCATCATCGGTCACGATGATGTTCGAGGGCTTGAGGTCGCGGTGGATCACGCCGCGCAGGTGCGCGTAGTTGACCGCGTCGCAGATCGTGCGAAACAGCCTGAGCCGCAGGTCGAGCTCCGGGGGCGACATCGGTGTCGGTCGCTTCGCCAGCCAGAGATCGAGGGTTTGGCCCTGGACAAGCTCCATCGCGAAGAAGTCGTGCCCGTCCTCGGTGTGGCCCGATTCGTAGATGGCGGCGATGCCGGGGTGCTTGAGGCGGCCGAGCGTCTCGGCCTCGCGGTGGAACATGCGGGCGTGGTGATCGTCGACAAAGTGGCCCTGGCGCATGATCTTGACGGCGACCCGGCGACGGGGCGACTGCTGCTCGGCCTCGTAGACGACCCCCATACCGCCCTCGCCGAGCATGCGCAGGATCCGGTACTCGCCGATCTTTTCCGGCAAACGCCGCGCGGCCACCGGCTGTTGCGCGGCGGCCGACGAAGAGACCGTCGCTCCAGCGCCGGTCAGAACCGTCGGCTCCGGGTCGCTCACCGTGGGGTGCAAGGACGGCGTTGCGTGCACGCTCTCCGACGTCCTGTCGTCACGATTGGAATCGTCCACGCATCCCCCTAACGCTCGCGAGACTCCCAAGGAATCAAGTGGACGGGAATCCACGTCTCAGTTATCCACCGCAACGAAAACGTGTTCGCCAGCATTCCGCCGGCACCGTGGCACCGGTCATGATCGTGACGTGCCTACGCCCTGCATCTCATCCGCGGTGCCGCCCAAGCACCGTGCCAGGTCGCACAAACGGCGATGCACTGACGTTGATCACTCGGCGGACAAAAAGGGTGGCGGGCATGCGGGACCGACCGAGACTCACAAGAAGGCAGGAAGAGTTCTTTAGGCTTTTTTGGCTGGCGATTGGCTCAGAGCGGCAGCGCAGCAGCTCTACCTCGGAGCGGAGGAAGTGTGTGGGGATCCAGAACCCAGACAGATTGTGGATGGGCTTGACCAGGACGAAGTGAAGCACGAGAAGATCCTGCTTGAGAGGTGCAAGGAGTACCGAGCGTGACTCGTGGTTGATGACAAGGAATCGCATGGAAAGCTAATCCGGGTCCTCTCGTCCAGATCGATGCATTTCTCATCGGGTATCACGCAAGCGCGTCTGCACCGCACAACCAGAACTCTCCTTGTGGACGTCCCGACCGACGAAGAGCGTAGTAGCCTTGGGCATGGCCATTCTCATGGTGAAGCCCTCGCCGCCGTGCACCGTGCGGCAATGGCCACGGCCGGCCCAGCGCGGGACCATACCGCAGGCCAGTCCCACCTGGCGGCGGCTGTCATGATGTCCGGGCGCCGGGATAACCGATGATTCGCTCTCTTCTTTGGGTTGTGGTCGCGCTCTTCCCGGTCTCGGAAGTTGCGCTCGCGTTCGTGAAGCGCTCGGGTGGTGGAGCTGCGCAAAGCGAAGACCGCGGCTCGATGCGCCTGCTCTGGCTCAGCATTGCCTTCGGGATCGGCCTGGCCGTCGCTGCCCAGTGGATTCCGTCGGCTCGTCTTCCGGGGCCGCCGCACGTGATCCGTCTTCTGGCACTGGGTCTGTTGTCGGGCGGCCTCGCCTTGCGCTGGGCGGCCATCCTCACGCTCGGCCGGCTCTTCACGGTTGATGTTGCGATTCACTCTGGCCATGTCGTTGTGCAGGCCGGTCTCTACCGTCTCGTTCGGCACCCGTCGTACTCCGGCCTCCTCGTGGCCTTCCTGGGTTTGGGTGTGTTCTTCGCCAACTGGCTCAGCATCCTCGGTCTCCTCCTTCCCATCACCCTCGCGGTGCTCAACCGCGTCGCGAAAGAGGAGCACGCCTTGCTCACCTCTCTAGGCTCCGAGTACGCGGATTACTGCGCGCGCACCAAGCGGTTCATCCCTGGCTTGCTGTAGCGCAGCGTTCTCCCGGGCGGCTAACCGCCAATGGAGGAGCCGCTGGCAAAGGGTCGGTCTCCCCTCAACGGCCCCGGGCGGAGCACATGGGAGATCGAGCGGCAAGTGCGGCACGCCGAGCCGGGTCGTCACGCCCAGACCGGTGCGCTCCGTGTTGGGTGTCAGGCGAAAGCGTCTGCACCGAACCGCCAAGGCTCTCCTTGCGAGCCTCCGGGCTGACGAAAACCGTAGTAGCCTTGGGCGTGGGCGATCTTAGGTGCGAGGCTTCCGCCGCCCGGCCGCGTGCGGCTGTGGCCACGCGTGGGCTAACCGGTGACCAACCCGGGCCTCAGCCTCTCTTCGCACCAGCATCCATGATGTTTAGACGTCACGACCATTTTTTGTTGCTGCAAGGAGGCGCCGATGAAAAGGTGTGCCCTTATCTTGGCGGTTCTGATTGTGCCGTCTCTTGCGCTCGCGCAGGCTGACTCGATTCAGCTCGGCCGGGCAAGGCTCCATCTCGGCATGTCCGAGGCCGACGTCGTGAAAGCCGCGGGCCCCGACCTGACAGTCGAGAAAGCTGATGATAGGGTGCCGTCCTGGTTTTCGACCATCGAGTCCCATGGTGTCCATGCCGCGCTTGTCTCGGTCTCGGTTCCGCGAAAAGAGAAGGCTCGGCTCACCTTCGAAGGCGGCAAACTCACGCAAGTCTCCCGCCTGCTTGGCAATTTCGGCGCGTGCGACGCGGAGGGCCTGCTTGGTGCGATCTCGACCGCCCTCAACAGTCTCGGGGACTCCTCGTCCGCCAACGCTACGATGCAGACCACATCCTGGTTCGACAGCAACAAGCAGGCTCGCTTCGTCGAGTTTCGCGCCGCAGAGAAGGTGATTCGCTTGGTTAGCCAGTTTGGAGAGATCCGACTCGTCGAAAGCCTCGGGCGCGACGACACCCCCGACAGCCGCTCAGCAATACGGTGACGCACCGAGAACTCGCGGAGGTATGGGAGGGGGCGAGACGCAGGATTTTGCGCGTTGACCAACCTCAGCGCGGGCTTGGGTGGGGGCTCGACGGCAATCTTGACGACCGACCGGCAGTGCTCCCGCAACGTCGATACGCCGCGCCCACAAGGCGCGCGACCGAGGCGTATCAGGCACTACGCCGCAGGGAGCGCAAGGCAGTGGGCACGGATGCAGCGGCGTTCGAATGCCATCGTATTTGCAGACGGGTGTACTACGTGCGCTTCGGGTGGCGGCGAGGGCGGTGCGACTCTTGCCCGAGAACCGTCTCCATGAGCATCGCCGTGTATGGGTTCCACGTCGACATGACGAAGTAGATCAGCGCTCCTCCGTCCGGCATCGCCGCCGAGAAGCGCGGAACGACGTAGGAGCCGTAGACCCCGCCCGAGTCGGCGAGGCGCCCCGGGTCGCTCAGCGCGTCGCAGCCTGAGTTCGCCCTGTAGATGAAGTGGCAATAGCCGCCGTCCGCCACGGGGTCGAACACGACGGCGCCGGAGCTCCACGGGCCCCATGCGGTGGGCGCGATGCGTCCGTCGATGCGGTCGCCGCAGTTGTAGAGCGCCAGCCAGCTTCCGAGCGGTGCGCTGTGGTGGACGGACAGCTCTCCGACGCAGGGAGCGGAAAGCTTCCCGTTCTCGCCGGCGGTGGCAAACAGCGGCGCCGCGCTGGCCTCGCTCGCCTTCCAGATCGGCGCGCCGGTTGCTGCGTCCGTTCCGGAGAAGTAACGCAAGGTCGCCTTGTCCTCGATCGTGGCGAGCGAAGACACGGCGAGGTACACGTCGCTCTTGCGGTAGGCACCGCTGCCGAACAGGACGACGCGGTCGCCCGAGCCGGGCAGACCGCCCGCGCTGGCGGCCGGCACGATTGCTGCCGAGACGTTGACGAAGTGGCAGCTCGGGTTGGCGCAGCTCGTCGGCGGCTGGCCGTTTACGCACGCATCGCCGCAACCGCAGTCGCTCAACGTGTTTATGAGGGTGTAGCTGAGGCCGTCGTCGTCGCTGCGGGCGAGCACGGACTTCGACATGCAGTTGGTCGAGAACCACACGTACATCGAGGCGCCGTTCGAGACGCCGTGGAGCGGAACGTCGAAGCAGCCGAGATCGATCCCCGGCACCGCCGGTGAGCGGTAGTGGCCGTCGCTCTGGGTCAGGAACGTGAGCGGGATGCACTTCGACGCGTCCGTGGCCGTGCTGGTGGCCACCGAATCGCCGCACGTCGGGTTGCCCGACGCCGGCACGGAGTCGCCAAAGAGAAACCACACCTTGCCGGCGTGCTCGAACGAGGCACCGAGGTCGGTCCCGCCAAGCCCATAGCGCGAGAACGTCTGGTTGAGGGTCGGCGCCATGAACTCGCGATCGAGATCACCGATGAGCTGGCACACCTTGCTCGCGGGCTTGACGACGGTGAGGGTCGGTGCGCTGCTTTCCTGGCTGAACGCGGGCGCCGCCAGCACGCAGGCCGTGATCGCTCCGGCCACGGTTCCCAAACGCTTGGGGAGCAAGCTGTGCCTGTCGTTGCAACGAGGTTGGCCGCGCTCAGCAGCAGGCGTGGTGGCGCTCATGGTGTTCTCCAACGTGAGCCACGGCCAACCTAATCCGCGGCAGATGATAGCCGACCTACCCGTCGCGACGGTGTCGCTCGAGTTTCACGGGCCGAGTTGTCCTCTTCGTCTGCGTTTCCCGGTGGCGCTTCTCCACGTCCAGGTCCACGAACCCTGACGACGAGAGCCGCCCGCTACAGCAGCGGGTGAGGCGACCACGTTCGTTAGTCCTCGCATCGGCGCGTTGGGAGTGTTTCCGGCGGGTGAGTTGGGATTCGAGCCGAATCGGATCAGGTCGGGTCCTCGGGGAACGTGACGCCACCGGGCGAGGCTATCGCACGGCTGGAAGCCTCAAGCGGCGGGTCGGGCAGGCCGAGCCGGGCCGCCAATACGTCCTCGCCGAGCCCCGATGGCACGGTCTGGTGGTTCTGCGCCCGACCAAGCCTAACGAGCCGGCCGCCTCGGCCCATCCTTGGGTGAGCCCTTGCTTTGGCATCTCGTCCCCCTTCACGCTAAGCCAAGAGACCACCGGGCAGCTCCGGCCTCAACTGACGCCTGGGCCAGCGTTCCAGCTTTGAAGCCGGGCATCGTCCAGTGCCGGATCGACGTTCGCTCCTCGAACTCGCAGTACACTCTCAACAAGGAGACTCGACACGTGCAGGCGGGCACCTCCCTCGGCCCGTACGAGATCGTCGCCCCGATCGGCGCGGGTGGCATGGGCGAGGTGTACCGCGCTCGCGACACGCGCCTCGGCCGCGATGTCGCGATCAAGGTGCTGCCGGCGGAGTTTGCGGAAGATCCCGAGCGCCTCCGGCGGTTCGAGCGTGAGGCCAAGGCCACCGCCGCTCTCTCGCACCCCAACATCCTCGACGTGCACGATGTTGGCACGTTCGAGGGGGTGCCGTACCTGGTCGAGGAGCTGCTCGAAGGGGAGTCGCTCAAGGAGAGGATCGAACGCGGCGCGCTTGCGGCTCCGGAGGCGTTGGGTATCGCGGTGCAGATGGCGAGGGGCCTGGCGGCGGCACACGAGAAAGGGATCGTGCACCGCGACCTCAAGCCGGCCAACGTCTTCCTGACCCGACAAGGCGCGGTCAAGATCCTGGACTTCGGCTTGGCGAAGCTGGTGGAGGGCGTGCCGATCGGGGAGGCGGACACGCTGACGCACGCGCCAACGGGGGCCACCGAGTTCGGGCGGGTGCTGGGGACGGTGGCGTACATGGCGCCGGAGCAGGCGCGGGGGATTCCGGTCGACGCGCGGGCGGACGTCTTCGCGTTCGGTGTGGTGCTGTACGAGATGGTGGCTGGGGAGCGGCCGTTCCGTGGAAAGACGGCGAGCGACACGGTGGCGGCGATTCTGACGAGGGAGCCGGCGCCGTTGCCTGCGAGCGTGCCGCCAGATCTGGTTGCGGTAATCGGGAAGTGCCTGGCGAAGGAGCCGGAGAAGCGGTACTTGGGTGGGAGCGAGGTGCTGGCCGCGCTGGGAGGCGTGGATGTCGAGGGTGCCGCGCCGCTGTGGGGGCCGCTGCACCGCTCGGTCCGCCGGCATCCGTGGCTCGCGGCGGCGATCGGCGGCGCGGGCTGGCTCCTGCACCGCGCGTCAAGGGAGCGGTGGGCCCTCAAGACGACATCCGAAATCGCGCGGCTCGTGGAGGCAGAGGAGTTCACAAAGGCGGCCGCGCTGATCCGGGATGCCCGTGCAATTCTCCCCAAGGACGCGACGCTCCAGAAGCTCTGGAACAGTTCGACTAGAGAAGCGACCATCGAGAGCGCCCCCACTGACGCCGACGTCTCGATCCGCCCCTACCGCGGAGATTCGAACGCCGGGGAGAGCCTTGGGAAGACGCCCATCAAGAGAATCCGCCTGCCCAGGGGGGTCTATGTCTGGCGGATCTCAAAGCCGGGGTTTGCGACAATGCAATTCCTCGCGGGCGCGGGCATTGAGGATACGTTCCGCCTCCGTCCGGAGGGGACCGTGCCACCCGAGATGGTTCCCGTGGCGGGAGGCAAGACCCGAGTCCAAAGCCCGAGCCTCCAGAACGCTCCGGAGGTCCTACTCGCTGATTACCTCATTGACAGGACCGAGGTCACCAACGAGGAGTACAAGACGTTCGTCGACGCGGGGGGATACCAGAGGCGGGAGTTCTGGAAGCAGCCGTTCGTCAAGAACGGGCGACCCCTGCCGCGGGAGGAGGCGGCCGCACTCTTCGTCGACACGACCGGGCGCCCAGGCCCTTCGACGTGGGAGGTGGGCAGCTATCCGAAGGGGCTGGAGAAGCACCCCGTTGCTGGGGTGAGTTGGTACGAGGCGGCTGCGTTCGCGGAGTTCGCGGGCAAGAACCTCCCCACGGCCTATCACTGGACGTATGCCGCGGAACCCTGGTTCGCCATGTTGATTGTTCCGGGGAGCAACCTGCGCGGCACTGGGACGCAGCCGGTGGGTGGCCCCGGTACGTTGAGCGGCTACGGCACCACGGACATGGCCGGCAACGTGAAGGAGCGGTGCTGGAACGAGGGACGGGAAGGGAAGCGTTACATCATGGGCGGAGGCTTCGGCGAGCCGGACTACATGTTCTTCGATTGTGACGCACAATCGCCCTGGGAACGCAGGCCGAATTTCGGCTTCCGATGTGTGAAGCTCCCCGAGCTTCCTCCGCCAGCTGCCGCTGCCAGGCTTGAGCCCTCGGTCCGCGACTTCTCAATGGAGAAGCCGGTCTCTGACGAGGTATTCAAGGCATTCAAGAGCCTCTACGCCTACGACAAGGGAGAACTGAACGCGAGAGTCGAAGAGACGGAGACGACCGAGGACTGGACGCGGGTAAAGGTCAGCTTCGACGCCGCGTACGGAGGCGAGCGCGTCGTCATCCATCTCTATCTCCCGAAGGGCACGGCCCCCCCTTTCCAGACGGTTGTCTTCTTCCCAGGTTCCGGGGCTATCTTCCAGGACAAGCTGGACACCTCGGCTCTCTGGGACAACAGTTTCGTCCTCAAGGGCGGTCGGGCGCTCTTGTTCCCGATCTACAAGAGTACCTTTGAGCGCCGTGACGGTTTGAAGTCCGACATCCCCAATACGACAGCCTCCTGGCGCGATCACATGATCGCCTGGTCGAAGGACCTGGGTCGATCGCTTGACTACCTCCAGACACGAAAGGACATCGACAGCACGAGAATGGCGTACCTGGGCTTGAGCTGGGGGAGCGCTGTGGCGCCGGTTCTACTGGCGGTCGACGAGCGTTTCAGAGCGGCGATCCTCTTGGCCGGGGGCCTTGCATTTGAAAAGGCCCTCCCGGAGGCCGAGCCGATCAACTTCGTGCCGCGCGTGAAGCTCCCTGTTTTGATGCTGAACGGACGTCTCGACAACTTCTATCCGATGGAGTCCTCAGGGATCCCGCTATTCCGCCTGCTCGGAACGCCTGACAGTGACAAGCCGCGCGTCGTCTGCGATTCCGGCCATATGCCTCCCCGACCCGAGACTATCCGCGAGAGCCTTAACTGGCTCGACAAGTACCTCGGACCGGTGAAGCAATAGAGGCATGGAGCCAAGCATGATCGGCTCTCACCTCGGCCCGTACGAGATCGTCGCCCCGATCGGTGCGGGCGGGATGGGCGAGGTCTACAAAGCGCGTGACACGCGCCTCGGGCGCGATGTCGCGATCAAGGTGCTGCCGGCGGAGTTTGCCGACGATCCCGACCGGCTCCGGCGCTTCGAGCAGGAAGCCCGTGCGGTGGCTGCCCTCGATCACCCCAACATCCTTTCCATCCATGACGTCGGGACGCACGAGTGCGCGCCGTACCTCGTAACCGAGCTGCTCGAAGGTGAGAGCCTGCGCCAGCGGCTCAACGGCGGTGCGATGCCGGTGCGCAAGGCGGTCGAGATCGCGATGCAGATCACGCAAGGGCTCGCGGCGGCGCACGAGAAAGGAATCGTCCATCGCGACCTCAAGCCGGGGAACGTCTTCATCACGAAAGACGGGCACGTCAAGATCCTCGACTTTGGGATTGCCAAGTTGGTGCCGCCGCGGACCGCAGAGGGGCTTGAGGTTGCCACGACGGTGGTCGAGGCGACGGCGAGGGGCGCGATGCTCGGCACGGTCGGCTACATGTCGCCCGAGCAGGTGCGTGGGCAGCGCGTCGATCAGCGGTCGGACATCTTCTCCTTCGGCTGTGTGCTCTACGAGATGCTCTCGGGCAACGCGCCCTTCAAACGGGACACGCCGGCGGACACGATCACCGCGATTCTTGTCAAGGAGCCGGCGCCGGTTTCGGCTCCGGATGCGGAGATCCCGGCCGCCTTGCAGGGCATCGTGCAGCAGTGCCTCGAAAAGTCGCCCGAGGACCGGTACTCCTCGGCGCACGACATCGCTCTCGCCCTGCGCATGTTGCGTGGACCGGAGGAGGAGGGAACAAAGACGCCCCCGCCTCGTGCCAATTCCCGCCTGCCGCGCATTCTGGCCTACGGCGCGGCAGGGCTCCTCGCCGCCGCTGCCCTCTCGCTGGTCTTGGTGCAGCGGATGTCGCGTCCCGCCCCGACCTTAGTTCCCAGCCTGGTCGCCCTGCCGTGCAAGATCTACGGGGCGCCCGAGGTCGCTTACCTCACCGATGCCGTCCCTGCCACGCTCTCCACCCTATTGGGTCAGGTCGAGGGCGTGGAGACTCGGGTGCCCCCCACCAGCACGGAGGTCGATAAGCTCGGCAGCGACCGCGGCCGCCTTGCGGACGCCTACCGGGTTACGACGTTCGTGGTCACCTCGCTTGTGGCGGAGCATGAACGGTTCGCCTTCAACGTGCAGCTCGTTGATCCAGGCAGCGGCCGGGTGCGTTGGAGCAGAGAGTACGTGGGCTCGCGTGATCGCTATACCGATCTCGTGCACCAGGCAGCCGAGGGCATCCGAAGCGCTTTGCGGCCCGGCGCACCCCCGGTGCCGACCACGACTGTTCCTTCCGAGGTGGAGCTCGCGTTCCGGCAGGGGAAGTACTTCTCAGATCGGTACAACAACCGTCACCTTGCCGCCGATTTCGACGCCGCACAAGCCGCGTTCCAACGTGCTCTCACGCTCGACCCCCATCTCGCCACGGCGGCGGCGGAAATCGGACTCCTCTACGAGTTCCGTTCCGAAGCGGTCGGCTGGACAGGGGAGACGAGCGGTCAGATGGAGACATGGGCCAAACGCGCTCTCGTAGCCGACTCGCGGTGCTCCAAGGCTTGGGCCGTGCTGAGCATGCTCGAGATGGGCAAGGCGAATCCGGACTCGTCGCAGGCGCTGCACGCCGCGATCAAGGCGGCTTCGTTTGGTCCCAGCGATCCAAATGCCCACAACGCCCTGGGCATCGCCCTTGCCTGGACCTCGGCCGCGCTCCCGATCGAACCCTGGTGTGAGTCGAGCCGGATCGACCCGCTCTACATCTACCCGCCGTTCAACCTGGTCTGGTACCTCGACCAGCTCGGGCGCGACGAGGAGGCATTGCAGTGGGCCGATCGGGGGCTTGGCGTCGAGCCCGGCAACGTGGTGGGCCTCGTGTCGCGGGCGGAGGTCCTTGCCGCGCTCGGTCGCATCGCCGACGCCAGCGGCGTCCTCAACCGCTTAGAGTCGAACCCGGAGATGATGACAAGCGTTCTCCCCATGATTCCCGTTCCACGCTTGGGCGTCGCCCTCGCCGGGGCCGATAGGAATGCGATCGACATCTCCCTGGCCGAAGTAATGAGGATCGTCGATCGCGCAACGGTGTTCGACATCTATAACATGGGCTTCACGCCCGCCGTGTTGCTGGCGAGGCACAAGCGATCGGACGCCGCGTTAACCTTCCTCGAAGGGTGTGCGAACCACGGTGCTGTGCCCTACTACGATCTGCTCGCGCTCAGCCCCGACCTCGCCTCGCTGCGATCGGCCCCGCGCTTCGCTGACGTTCTCGAGCGCTCCCGACCTGGCTTCGCCGAAACGGTGCGAACCCTGGACGAGGCGCGCTCGCGCGGCGAGCTCCCCGCCTACCTCGAGTCTCCCCTGGCCGATGCCCGACGGCTCCTCGAGGACTCCGCATTCGCTCCAAGGACCGGGGCCCCCGCGAAGAGGGACTGAGATGGTACCTCCGAGCGACGCGTCGAGCACGGTTGGGTAGCAGCCGGGTCCTCTAGACTCTTTCGCCCCATCTGGCTCACAGAGCACTGGCAAGCTCGAGTCGGTCCGCAAACGCGCGAGATACGTGAGCCCAAGGGCGAGATGGCGACGAGACCGAGGGGTCTGATGTTGATGGCGGGAACGCGCCTTGAGCCCTATGAGATCACGGCCGCCACCGGCGAAGGCGGGATGGGCGAGGTGCACCGCGCCCGCGACTAGCGGCTCGGACGTGACCTCGCGATCAAGGTGCTACTAGCGTAATTCGGCGATGATCCTGAGCACTCCTCGGCCTCTATCATGGGCCTGCTGCCGATCATGTGGCCGACCTTGGCCAATACCGACGTGATGAAAGGGATCACGGCACCGATAATCGGCCTCTTCTTGACGTGGTTCCTGCTGGAGTCGCAGCTGTGCCCACCGATCTGCAAGTTCCGGAAAGCGAAGACCGCAGCGGCGCGACCAATCCCGCCGTGAGGCGGGCTCAACGGGGTTACGAGGGCTTCGGTCGGACGAGGGCCTGGAAACGCCCGTAGCCGCGCAACGGGTCCCAGGCCGGATCGAGCCGCAGCCACGGCGCGGATATCGTGCTCGGAATCGAGAGGAGCTGCTCGAGCAGCGCCGTGGCGCGTTCGACCTCACCGACTCGCGCCAGGACCTCGGCACGCTGGATCATGCAGGTTGCACCGTCGTATGCATCCCTTGAGATGGGAAACAGAGAGGCCGCACGTTGCGCCAGGCGGACCGCCTCTTCCTTGCGTCCGAGCGCGGCGTTGGCGCGCGCCGCGCCGAGCTCGGCCCACGGCTCATTGGGATCACCGGCTGCGTCGTGTTCGAGTCCGGCCAGCGCACCGGCGCACGCCTGTGCAGCGGCGGGCCGGTCACCGGCGGCGTCGAGGTAGAGACACTCGAGGAGCTCTCTGGGGCCGTACGGGAACGGTCTAAACCGCGCGTCTGCGACCGTGTTTGGGAGAGCGTCGACGGCTCCCTTGAAATCCCGCCGCAGGTACTCGAGGTACGAACGGCACAGGAGCGCATCGGGGTCATCGTGAAGCGGCGCCTCGGCAAGCACGCGCTCCGCGCGGTCGACGTTGCCGTCCCACTGCAGATAGTTCCAGACCCGCCGAAGGTACGGGTCGTTTCGGTCAGGCGAGAGGTTGGTCGCCCGCTGGAAAGCCCGGTCCGCCTCGGCGTACGCGCGCGTTCGGGCCAGCGTGTCACCCAGGGCCAGCAAGGCGGTGTAGTTGCTCGGGTCGAGGTCGACCACCCGTTCGATCTCGCGGCGCGCCTCGGCCCACCTCCCCTGCCGCCGATGAACGTCGGCGATGAGGGCGAACAGCTCGCTGTCGTTGGGAAGGGCGCGCGCGGCGATCTTGTACTCGGCAAGTGCACTGGCAAAATCGCGCCGCCCAAGATGCTGGATCGCGCCGAGCGCCAAATGGGCTTCGGCAAGATCCGGACTGAGCTCGAGCGCTCGCCGAGCGGCCTGTTCGGCCTTCGCGAGACGATCGGGGGTCGCGTCGATGCCGCGGTGGTAGATGCGGGAATGTGCAACTGAGAGCTCGGCGTACGCCTCGGCAAACGCCGGATCAAGCTTGACGGCGCGGTCGAACATCGAGACGGCGAGCCCCATTTGCTCGCGGCCGTCGAGGTCGTGGTAGCGCATTCCGCAAAGGTACGCTTGGTACGCATCCGGATTCTCGGTCGGCCTTGCTGCCAGTCGACTCTGCTCGGCGCCTCGAACGGGGACACCTAGCTCCTGGATCGCTTCTCGTGCGATCAGCGCGCCGACCTCGACTACGTTCGCGAGATCGGTCCGATAGCTCTGGCCCCACAAGAGCGTATCGTCGGACGCTCGGATGAGCTGCGCGTTCACCCGAAGCGCCTCGCCAGTCGACTGGTCCGACTCCCACCGCACCGAGCCTTCCAGGATGAAGCTGACCCCCAACTCGTCGGCGATCTGACGGGCGGACCTTCCCGCCTTGGCACAGTAGGAAGCGCTCGTGCGCGAGCTGACCACGACCCCGTGGACCGATACGAGCCTGGTTGTGACGTCGTCCGTAATGCCCAGCGCCACGTACTCCCTCGCCGCCGGTCCGAGGTTCTCGAACGGCATCACGACGATCCTCACCCTCCCGTTCCCCTGGGGCACGAGGTTCGAACCTTGAAGCCATCGTATGGCCGCCCATCCCGCGGCAACGAGCACTGCGATGCCCCCGGCGAGCAGCGTCACACGGCCGAACCTCTTGCGCCTGTCATGTGGCGGGCCGATAGCCCTCGCCGACGCCTCATCGGTACCGGAGATTGGCGAGACTTGCGCGATCAAGCGATAGCCCCGGGTTGGGATCGTCTCGATGTAGGCGGGGCTTCGCACGTCGTCGCCGAGAGTCTGGCGGATCACCGCAACGGCGTGCGTGAGGGTACCCTCGGAGACGAACTCCTTCCCCCAAACCGCAGCGAGAATCTCGTCCTTCGATACGACCGTGCCACCGTGCTGCGCGAGGTAGACGAGCAGGTCCATGAAGCGCGACTGGAGCGCCATCGACTCGGGGCCGCGCGAGACCCGATTAAGGCTCGGCTGTACCAGCAAGTCGCCGAGTCGGAAGTCCTGCCCTGCTGTCATGTTCGAATGGCCCGTGCTCTTGGCAAAGTATAGCAACTTACTCAGCGGGCGCGCATTCCATACGAGGCGGCACCCCCGGCTCGGGCAAGGCATACGGAAGAACGCCGGGGAAACACCGGGCGGCCACCGGGGAATCCTCAGGACTTCCGGCCATAAGGGACCGACGATGGCAGCAAGAGGCACGCGATGAAATCGACAACGACTTCACCGAGGCAGCGGTTCTTGCATGGCGCCCGCGATGCGCGGGACCACCGCCGGGCCGGCTACCTCGATTGCTTTGGTCCCCGGGACCCCGTGGCCTCGGGTCGTTCCATCAACCGGACGCCGTCCACCCCACTCCAGGGGTTGGTCCAAGCGTCGCTGAGCGCATGCCGACCTGAAAGGAGGCTGCAATGAGCAACAATCGAAAGAGTTTGCAAACCACTCTACTGGTGATCGCCGGTGCCCTGGTGGTCATCGCAATCGTCGGGGTGTTGGGACTCTTTTACCCTCACCCGAGCGGCACCAACGTCGCCGGCACGATCGGCGGCGTGCAGAAGGCCGAGCGGTACCGGGCGGAGCAGATGACGGAGAAGGACGTCATCCTGAACCACCCCGAGGTCCAGGCACTGCTGCAGAACGACCAGATCCAGAAGCTGATCAACAGCAAGGACTTCCAACACGCGCTCGCGAACGCCTCGTTCTCCAAGGCGCTCGTCGACCAGTCGTTCCAGCAAGCGGTCCTCAGCCCGGCGTTCCAGCGGAACGTCCAGAGCCAGGACTTTCAAGCGCTGCTGCATAACGCGGCCTTCACCGCCGCCATGAAAGACCAGAACTTCTCCGCGTTGATGCAGGATCAGGCGTTCGTCCGCGCGTTCGCCAGCCAGGACTTCCAGGCGCTCATGCGGAACCCGGCTTTTGCTGCGGCCGTCAAAGACCAGAACTTTGCCGCGCTGATGAAGGATCAGGCGTTCCAGAAGGCGTTCGCCAATCAGGACTTCCAGGCTCTCGTGCGGAACCAGGCTTTCATAGCTGCGGTGCGAAACCAGAACTTCGCGGCGCTGATGCACGAGCAGGCATTCCAGAGGGCGGTGGCCAGCCAGGATTTCCAGGCGCTCATGCGCAACCCGGCGTTCATCCAAGCCGTGATTCAGCAGAACTTCTCCGCCCTGATGCAGGACCAGGCGTTCTCCCGCGCGTACGCGAACCAGGACTTCCAGGCTCTCGTGCGGAACCAGGCTTTCGTAGCCGCGGTGCGAAACCAGAACTTTGCCGCGCTGATGCACGATCAGGCGTTCGCCCGCGCGTTCGCCAACCAGGACTTCCAGGCGGCCGTGAGGAACCCGGCTTTCGTCCAGGCCGTGGCCCAGCAGAACTTCTCGGCCCTGATGCACGATCAGGCGTTCGTCCGCGCGTTCGCCAACCAGGACTTCCAGGCGGCCGTGAGGAACCCGGCTTTTGCACAGGCTGCAATCCAGCAGAATTTCTCGGCGCTGATGCAGGACCAGGCGTTCGCCCGCGCGGTCGCCAACCAAGACTTCCAGGCGCTGATGAGGAATCAGGCCTTCGCAGCCGCGGTCCGGAACCCGAACTTCGCGGCGCTGATGCAGGACCAGGCGTTCACGAGGGCGGTTGTCAGCCAGGAGTTCCAGGCGGCCGCGATTGGCGGTGCGCTCCAACAGGCGCTTGCAAGCCAGGCGTTCTGCCAGGCCCTTGTTGGTGGAGCGTTCAACCGGCAGGCAATCGAGCGCCAGTGACCTCAGTCTGAACGGCGCTGCCCGCACGCAACCAGCCGAGCGAGCGGCGACCGATGCGGCAATCGGTGGCCCGGGGGAACCCAGATCCCCGGGCCACCACCTTGAATCGCCGCGCGCAGCAGCCGCGCGCACGTTACAATCGAACGCAGAGCACGGAGGAAACTCGCAATGAAAGCTCGCCTGGGCGTCCTTGCCTGCCTCACGTTCGCCGGGGTCGCTTCCGCTCAGTTGATGTCACTCCAGACCGAAAACTTCGACGTGGTGTACTTTGGCGCCGAGAAGTATCTCACGCCTCACGTGGCGCGTTGCTTCGAGAACGCGCTGCGGTACGACCGCCAGCTCTTTAGCTTCACGCCGTCAGAACGCATTACGATATTCGTGAACGACTTTGGCGATAGCGGCAACGCGTCCGCCACCGCGATCCCGGTCGACCGCATCGCCGTCACGATCGCGCCGTTCTCCCACGCCTTCGAGGTCATCCTCGCCAACGAGAGGATCAACATGATCTCGAACCATGAGCTGATCCACGTCATTGCCGTGGACAAGGCGGCGCCGAGGGACCGTACCTTCCGGAGACTCTTCGGCGGCAAGATCCTCCCGACCTCGGAGACCCCCCTCTCGATGATCTACTCCTACTTCACGACGCCCCGTCTTTACGCCCCATCGTGGTACCAGGAGGGCATCGCGGTGTTCATGGAGACGTGGCGAACCGGTGGCTTCGGGCGCACGTTGAGCGCGTACGACGAGATGGTCTTCCGGACCAAGGTTGCGGACGACGCCGAGATCTACGACCTCGTCGGACTCGCCTCGGCCGCGACGAAGCTCGACTTCCAGGTCGGCATCAACTCCTACCTATATGGCACGAGGTTCATGAGCTACCTCGCCCTCACCGAGGGTCCCCCGAAGGTGATCGAGTGGGTGTCTCGCGAGCCTGGAAGCAAGCCGGGCTACGCCGCCGATTTCGAGCGCGTCTTTGGCGTGCGCCTCAACCAGGCATGGTCACGGTGGATCGACTGGGAGCGTGCTTTCCAGAAGGCGAACCTCGACCGCCTCAAAGAGCACCCGTTGACGGCCTACCGCAAGGTGACGGATACGCCCCTCGGTTCCGTTTCTCGGGCGTCGGTTGACCGTAGCACCAACACGGCGTACCTCGGCGTTCACTTCCCCGGGCAGGTCTCGCACCTCGCCGCCGTCAACCTCGCGACCGGTGCGATGAAGAAGCTCTGCGAGGTCAAGGGTCCGGCCGTCTTCACGGTCGCCTCGCTCGCATTTGACCCCAAGAGCCGGACGCTCTTCTACACGACCAACAACAACGACTGGCGGGACCTGCGCGGCGTCAACGTGGACACCGGCCGATCGAAGACCTACATCAAGACCGCCCGCGTCGGCGATCTGGCGTTCAACACGGCGGACGGATCCCTCTGGGGCGTGCGCACGTTCAACGGGATCTCGACGCTGGTACGCATCCCTCCGCCGTACACGGAATGGCATCAGGTCCACTCTTTCGATTACGGCACCGACTTCTACGACCTCGACATCTCGCCCGACGGGAAGCGATTGGTCGGGGCGCTCACGAAGCCGAGCGGTAGCCAGTCGCTCGTGATCTTCGACACCGCGTCTCTCCTTGCCGGTGACGCGAGCTTCGAGGTGCTCTCCGATTTCGAGAACTCGTCTCCCGCCAACTTCGTGTTCACGCCCGACGGAAGCCAACTGTACGGCTCATCGTTCTACTCCGGAGTCTCCAACCTCTACCGTGTCGACCTCAAGACGAAGGATGTCAGTGTCGTCACCAACGCCGACACCGGATACTTCCGCCCGGTGCCCCTCTCGAACGACGAGGTGCTCGCGTTCCGGTACACCGGCAAGGGCTTCCTGCCCGTGATCATCTCGCCACAACCGGTCGAGAAGGTCAACGCAATTTCCTTCCTCGGGCAGCAAATCGTCGAGGCCAATCCATTCCTCAAGGACTGGAAGGTTCCGCCTCCCTCGACGGTGGATCTCCCCGCAATAACCAAGAAGGAGGGCCCCTACAGCGCGTTCTCGACGTTCCGAGAGAGGTTCTTCATCCCCATCGTGGAGGGCTACAAGAGCTATCCCGGGGTTGGCTTCCGCCTGAACCTCGCCGACACGATCGGCTACAACAGGCTGGCTATGACCGCCTCGTACTCGCCGAGCAACTCCTTGCCCAGCAACGAGAGGTTTCACTTCAAGGTGAAGTACTCGTATCTCGGCTGGAAGGTCACCGGGGCCTACAACTACGCGGACTTCTACGATCTCTTTGGGCCAACCAAGGTAAGCTACAAGGGGTATTCGGCGGGTCTGGCCTACCAGCGCTTCTTGATCTACGACCAGCCGAACCGCACCCTCGACTGGACGTTCGACGCGACCGGTTATGGAAACCTCGAGACTCTACCGGGGTACCAGAACGTCCCGGTCACCGCCACCAGCCTGGGCGTTGCGGACATCTCCATCGGGTACAAGAATGAGCGGAGCTCCCTCGGCGCGATTGAGCCGGAAAAAGGCGTCTCCTGGCGCGCTACGCTCAACGACAGCTATGCGGTCAGTCAGCACTTCCCGACCCTGCGCCTCGACCTGAACCTCGGAGCGCCGTTGCCTATCTCCCACAGCTCCGTGTGGCTCCGCGCCTCAGCAGGCGCGGCCTCCGGTGACCGCAGCCAGCCCTATGGGAACTTCTTCTTTGGCAGCTTCGGCAACAACTGGGTGGACGACAAACCGTACCGGCGCTACCAGGAGCCGGCAAGCTTCCCTGGCGTCGACATCGATGAGATCAGCGGCCACAACTACGCGAAGGCGCTGCTCGAACTCAACCTCCCGCCGCTCGTCTTCACGCACCTCGGCACACCGTCCCTCTTCGCCAACTGGGCCAGCCTCGCGCTGTTCGGGGGCGGCATCGCGACCAACCTCGACAAGTCGGAGTTCCGCGCCAACTACGGCACCGCCGGTGCCCAGCTCGACATCCGCCTCGTCGGGCTCTCGCTGCACCAGTTCACCGTCTCGTTTGGGTATGCGAAGGCGTTCCTCCCCGGCGGGAAGCGTTCCGACGAGTTCATGGGCTCCCTCCGAATACCGCTTTACGAGTGAGGTTTGCCGACCCTGAGGGTGATGACGTTGCGCTCGCCGTCCCGGCGGTAGCGAACCTCGTCCACCATCCGGCGGATGAGCACGAGGCCGAGCCCTCCCGGCCTGCGGTCGGCGAGAGGAAGGGTCAGATCGGGCTCGGCGGACGCGGTCAGGTCGAACGGCGGTCCCTCGTCAATGATCTCGATAAGGAGCTCCCCGCTCCCCTCCCGCACTGCAACCTCGATCTCCCCATCGCGTCCAGAGTAGGCATGGGTGCACAGGTTGACCACCCACTCCTCGATGGCGAGCTCTAGTCGAATCGCCAGGTCAGCGGCAAGCCCCGCTTTGCTGGCGAGACCGCCAACGAACGAGAGGATATGGCCGACCTCCTCGAGCGTGGCGGGAAATGTGCACCGCCGCGCCTCGGCGGCCGCGCTACGAGGTCTTGATGGCGGTTTCAACGTCGGGGTAGGTCGGTAAGACCGTCTCAAAACCTGAGATGGCGAAGACCTCTTTTACGAGGCCCCTGAGCCCTGCGATGGCGAGGCGCCCGCTGCGCGCCTGGACCCGCTTGGCTGCGCCCAGGAGGCTGCTGAGGCCCAAACTCGAGATATACAGAAGTCCGGACAGATCGAGCACGACGTTGGCCCGGCTGGCGTCGATCCACGTCGCGCACTCTGCCGAGAACTTCTGTACGGTCTTGGTGTCGAGCCGACCACTGACGACCAGCACCGACCACCCCTGCTCTTCTCGTTGGCTCAGTTCCAGCACCCGTTCCTCCAGACCGCGCAGCGGTCAGTAGATGGTCCGGGGGCCGCGCCGCGCAAGGATCCCGAACGCACCAGACCGTCAACCGTCCCAAGAGACGACCGTTGCGCTTGAGCCGAATTATTTCCCGCAACGGACGAGTTGGCAAGGGCCGCGATCGTCACTTGCCCCCGCTCTGTCTGAGCATCTCGACTTCCCATTCCCCGCGACTGCCCCCGTGGAGGAAGGGGGCGAGGGCCAGGCGACCCGTCACGCCGATGGTCTTTTCGAGGAAGGCCAGCTCGGTGAGGCGGTCCAAAAGCACGGGATCGGCCGGCACCTGGAAACCGGCCTCCCGCAGCAGGAGACGACCCTTGGACTTGATCGACAGCTCGACCCACATCTGGAGGTAGCACAGCATGTCGCCGAGCACATCACCCGGGAAGCGATCGCGGAGAGTCCGCAGGTATAGGCCGATGTGGGTGTCCTTGACCTCTCCCGAGTGCAGCATCTCGAGGAGTTCGACGTCCGAGCCGAACCCGACCTCGAGCCATTCGCGGAGGATCCGCTCGCTGCGCGAAAAGACAACCAGAATGAGAATCGGGAAGGACACCAGGATCGCGAGGGTGAATGTGACCGGCGGGAAATACAGAACGACGTTGTTGAAGAAGGCGTGCGACACGACCGCCACGCCGAAGCCCGGCAGGAAAACCAGGGCCTTTTCGTGCCCGTACAGGTCCGCGAGAAGCTTCGAGACGATCCCGAGGAGGGCGGTCGCGCCACCGTGCAACACGGCCGTCCCGAAGCCGCGCACGGCCCACAACAGCAGGTTGGGATCGCTCTCCGCGAGCAGGTAGTACAGGTTCTCGACCGTGGCAAACCCCGCGCCGGTCGCGAACCCGACAATCGCGGCGTCCACCATGAAACCAACGCGCTTCCTCCTGATCAGGAAGATGACGAAGAGAGCCTTGGCACCTTCCTCGATCACGGGGGCCAGGTACCGCGAGTACGTTCCCGCTTCGAGCAGCGCTGAGCCCACGACCCAACGGGCGAAAAGGAGACACCCAATTGCAGCCCCGGCGCCGGCCGCGATCGCGCGGATCAGGCTCCGGGGCCGCACGAGCTTGAATGAGTCGAGGGCAAACAGGGCCACGAGGAAGAGAAACACCGGCACCAGGCTGATGGCAACCCTTGGGAGCTCTCGCATCTGAGAGGAGTCTACACGCGGATTCGGAGGTTGGGGCACGCGGCCGGGAGCGGCACAGTATCCTGACCCTCTGTTGAAGTGAGCCACCGATAACGAGGATGGCGGTACCTTTTGGGGTTGTCGTCGAGGCCGGGTGGACGGTGGGCGGAGCCGGAGAATTGCCAAAGCAACAACAGGGCGCGATCAGGTGGTGCCGCGCTCCGCTGTGCGTCGACCGGTGCGGAGATGACTCAAGTAGCTGTCCGGATCGGCGATGAGCTGCGTGCGCACGCGCTCGTATGCCTCACGCATGAGTTCAGCGTCGTGAAAGAGGACCCTCGCCGGCAGCACCCGCGTCAGGCGCTCGCGAATGCCATTGGGCAGGAGGCGGCGACCGAGATGTCTGACACGCCTGGTGACGCTGGGCCGTCCGAACGAGCGGAGGACCGTGAATCCTTGCTGGGTCGCTGCGTTCAAATGGAAGATGACGTCCCCGTAGATCCCCCCAAGCAGCTCGTGATCCTCCCCCCGGTTGGAGCGCGTCAACGGGTACCACGAGAGGCCGTGGCGGAATAGCGTGAGGCCGAAGCCCACTCCGGAATCCGGATGGTGCGGCCAGGCGCGGCGGTAGTCGCGGTACTCCCTGGACGCCAGTTCCGCCGCGGAGAGAAGAAACGATGGCCGGTATTTCAAGTAGAAGTCACGCGAGAAGAGCATGAACGCAGTCAAGGGCTTGCGGTCGACTTTCTCGTCTCGCATCAGCGCGACCAGCGGACACGCATCGGAAAGCCTCGCGACCAACTCTCCGGCCCAACCGGGGTGTACCGGGAACGAGTCCACGTGCAGGGTTACGAGGTGGGTCACGCCATCGGCGATCGCCGACTCGATCAGGCGCTCGAGATAGAACGAATGCTCCTCGGAGCCGCGCAGAGGCGTCGTCGGGCAATCGCAGAGTCGCACCTGGGCGTGACGTGCGATCAAGGGCCGGAGCTCGGGCAGCAGCCGATTAGCGGCGCCGTAGATCGTGTAGGGGACCTCGGTGTAGCGCTCGATCTGGCGCAGGTGCAGCTCGAGAAGCTTCTCGTTCTCGCGCTCGACCAGGTAGATGACGACCAGACCGAGCTTCAACTGGAGGCTCCGTCGTCGGCGTGGAGCGCCTCGAGGAACAGCCGGTACTCGAACGATCCTGGATCGAATTTGACGTCCCTCATCAGGAGCTTCTGGTCCTTGCTCACGCTGCGCCGGAGCGTCAGGCCCTCGCACAGGCAGATCGGCAGACCAGCGCTCTCCTCTTCGTGGGCGCTCTCGTCGATCAGGCCGTAGCAGGTGTAGCCGCCGATGCCGTCGAGGACCTCACCTTCATGTAGGTCGCGCTTGGCATAGGTGTAAACGTTGGTCCGCAACCCCGACCACGGCTGGAGCAGCGCCCGTCCATCCAGGGCCGCGTCCGCCACGCACTCCATCGCCTCGACATGGACCAGGTGGTACGGCCGGTAGAAAACGTAAAACGGACCGTCTCCCATCGCCGGCGGGAGCCACGAGAGCATGCTCCGCTGATACGGGTCGTCACAGTAGCCGACCACGAAGATACCGCCTTTGGGCTCCGCTCCGAGCACGTATTCGACCAGCGGCCGGCGAGTGCGCCAGAGCGCTTCGAGGTCGAACAACCGCAGGGCATCGCGGACGTGAGCGGCACGTGGTCCCTGCATCCCCGCGACGATTGGCGCGCAGCCGAAGGCGTTCGCCACCAGGGCCATCTCGATGTTGAGCTTGCTCCCGTCGGTGTAGGAGGCGCACATCTTTGGGTCGAGGCCCCGCTTGTCGGCCTCGGGGACGATCGAGGTCGGGTCGGCATAGCGATCCAGGAACCCCTTGACGTTGCCCGCCATGACCAGCTCGAAACCCCACAGGCGGATTTTGGCGACGAGACGACTGATGTCCGCCGGTTGGTCCCCCTCGCAACTGGTGTAGACCACTCCGTTTTCCCGGGCGGCACGGAGCAGAGCCGGCCCGAAGACGAGATCGGCCTCGGCGTTCATCATGACCACGTGCTTGCGGTGTCTCAGGGCCGAAAGAGCATGCCTTGCGCCTGCCGCAACGGAGCTCGAAGACTCGATGAGCACGCCAACACCATCCGCAGACGTGAGCAGCTCGCCATCCTCGCAGACGGCCAGTTTCTTCTCGCGGATCGCGTCCTGCAAAGCGCCATGCTCGCTGACGACGCGGAACTCGCGTCCCGTGAACTCGGCGCAGGCGGCGGCGCGGGCGAGGTTGATGTCGGCAATCGCCACGCACTGCATCCCGGGCGTCCTCTCGCACTGGTACACGAGTCCCTTGCCGGCAGAGCCCACGCCGATCACGGCCACCTTGATCGAGTCCTGCAGGGCTTGGAGCCGATCGAGCATGGGTGGAGGATATGGTTCAGCGCCCCCTGCTTGTCAAGCGTCACTGCGTCCTGGTTGGGTGCCATCGACGTTCGGGGCATCTGGCACTGATGCGAGGCCCGGGAGTTTCCATGCCGGCCAGGGGCCTCACGAACGATGCTGTCTCCGGACCTGCTCGCGGTGGGAAACGTCCGCGACGCCGAGGGCGCGGCGCGAGTCCACGACAAGCACGCCAAGGAGATCGTGCCGTACGACGCGGAGCAGAAGGACATCGAGGCGGAGGCTCGCAAGCTGGAGACCGAACCCAAACTGGCGCGTCACCCGACTGATCGCCCCGATCTCGGGGAGGGGTTCCTCGAGATTGCGCTGGTTATCACCTCGATCACCCTCCTCACGCGCCAGCGGAGGTTCTGGCATCTGGGAGTCTCCTTCGCTGCAGTCGGCCTGCTCGTCGCGACCTCGAGGTTTCTTCTGCACTAATCAAACGCTGGCGGGGCCCGCGTCAGCGTCCACGCCGACGGATAGCGTAGTAGCCTTGGGCATGATCAATCTCAGGTGCGAAGCATCCGCTGCCGTGCAGCGTACGGCTCTGGTTTCGAGTGCTGGGCCAACCGGTGATGTCGCCGGAGGCAAGCCCTCCTTCGCACCAGGGCTCGCGATGCCGAGGCGTCACGTGAGGAGGTCTCTCGTGTGGAACGCAAGAGCGGCCGGCGTGCCAGCCGTTCTCGTACTGCTCGCGCTCTCGCCGTTCGGGATTCGCAGCGCCGGCGCGCAGAACTCGGCCGGGCTCTCCGCGCAGGAAATTCTCGCGCGCCTGGCAACGACGTACGCGCACTGCACGTCATATCAGGACACGGGCGTCGTGAAGATCGTCTACCTGGAGCACCTCGGCCGACGAACCGAAGAAAGACCGTTCAGGACCGCCTTCGTGAGACCCGACCGCTTTCGCTTCGAGTACCAAGAGACTGGTTTCTTTGGTGCCAAGAGGCGCTACATCGTTTCGCGCGTCGGGTCGAAGGTGCAGACGTGGTGGGACGTCAGGCCCGGAATCGAAGCCCCGGAGTCGCTCAATTCGGCGCTAGGCGCGGCTACGGGTGTCTCGGGGGGATCTGCGCATACCATCCCGGTATTGCTTCTACCCGGGGAGGTCGAGGGCAGGCGGCTCACCGACATGACGGACGTCAAGCGCATCGCCGACGCCACCCTGGGTGGGGTGGACTGCTTCCGCGTCGAGGGAACGTACGCCAGCGTGCCAAGGACGGTGTGGGTGGAGCAAAAGACGTTCCTCGTTCGGAGGATTGAGTTTGAGTCGACCTTCCCGAGCTTTCGCACGCAGGAGACGACCACATACGAGCCGGTGGTTGACAAGCCCGTGGCGCAAGAGCTCCTCGAATTCAATCCCCCGCTGCAGAAGTGACGCCTACCCAATCGAAGCGCCCCTGCCAAGAGGTGGGCCGTTCCGCAACGCTGCCGAGGGGCGGGTGCGGGGACTCGATCGACGAGTGCAGCACGTCCAGCGTAGCTCCTCGCCCGACCTCGCCGTCACACCTCGCCGTCCTGCCTTCGGTAACCTGACGAAGGCATCCCATCCGCCTGGGGTCAGCGCCGGCGTTCAACCGGCGCCGGCTGTGGCGGGAATATCCACGCCGTGGCGTGCCTTCCCAACGTGAAGCTTCACGAAAGAGGCATGAATGCGAGGTCTCGAGTCGTTGGCGTGCGCATTAGCGGCAGTGCCAAGGCCGCAGGTGCCACAAACACTTTGGCGGCGATCTCGCCGCGGGGGGGAAAGAATGCTCGGATTCCGGGGAACGGTGCTGTGCATCACTGTTTGCGGGGCGATTCTGGTTGGCAGCGTGGCGACGGCGGGTCCGCCGGCGAGCCAGACCGCGACCCAGTTCTACATGGCGTACCGTGCGGCCTTCGACAAGGCGACGAAGATCGACGATCTCCTGCCGTACATGTCCGCCGAGAAGCGTAAGCAGATCGAGAGCACGCCTGCAGCCGAGCGCGGCAAGATGTTCGGCATGATCAAGATGATGGACACGAACACGAAGATCAAGGTCCTGAAGGAGGACCGCCAGGCCGACGGCAGCGTCGTGCTTACGGCGAGCGCGTTCGACACCGATCAGAAGAAGGACGTGAGCGGCAAGGTCACCATCGTCAAGGAAAGCGGAGCCTGGAAGCTGGTACAGGAGGCTTGGACATCGGGCTCCTAATCGCGCTCGCCCTGGCCCTTCCGCCTCAGGCAGCCGGACGTGAGGGCACCGTGACCGGCGCGCTGTCATTGAACGGCGCGCCGGTCGCGATCTCGCACGTGTACGCGTCGGCGCAGTCTGACTTCTTCGACAAGAAGGCAGAGGACATCCGCCTCCTCTTCAGCGATGTTCCGCTCTCGGATGACGACCGAACCGATTTCTTCGCGCTGATCCACCTCGGCCGCGACGGCAAGGCGCGCATCCTCGAAGTCGTGGTTGACAAGGACGGGCAGGTGATCTCCGGCTCGATCTTCGCCAAGGAGTTCGACGGCCAGGTATCGGTGACCGGCATGCACAAGTTCGAGCGCGAGCGCTTCGAACGCGCCACGATCGCGGGTCGGATGTACATGGACGCGCCGCACGAGTTCAGGAATGTGACGTTCCAGTACGACCTCCATTTCTCGGCGCCGATTCCGCGGCCGATGACGGCCGCCGAGCGCGCCGCCGCGCTCGCGAGCCCACCCGCCCACGCCGCCGCGGCGTACGTCGCCGCCGTTCATCGCGGGGATCTCGCGGCCGTCCGGGCCGGCATGACCGCCGACGCCGCGGCCGCGTTCCGGGGTCCTGACGGGGCGGCACGACTCACCGATCTACACGATGACATGCCGGCCGATGCCGCGGTCGTGGAGTTGCGGCCGCTGACAGACGGATCGATCCTGGCGAAGATCGAAGGCCATCGCGACGGAATCGTCATCGGCTACACCTTGCGGATGATCGAGACCCCTGATGGATGGAAGGTGGGGGAACCTTGAGCAGGGAATCGACCGTCTATTGACGGCGCCTGGGGATCGCAACTCCTCGCCCGACTGCGGTCGAGGCGAGCGCACGCCGAGTTACCTTGAGCACGGAGCGATGGGGATCCACCGCGGAGGGGAGGTGTGGGAGCTCGATCGGCGGGTGCGGCATGCCGAGCCGGATCGTCACATCCACATCGATGCGGCTCTTGTCGGGTGATTCCTTGCATGTAGGCGGGGACCGGGCCGTCAGCTTGAGGGTGCTGCCGAAGGCGATAGCTTGCCAGCAGATCGGGTGGAATCGTCGCTGGAGGTGGCGCGTTGAATTTTGCATGAGAAATGTCGAACAAGGGTCGGATGAGTGGTCGGGGCAACCATGGGCCGCCCGCTGAGGCGCGCTCTCCTACTGACCCTTCTCGTGCTGGCGCCGGCTCTCCACGATGCGAAGGCAGAGGCTGGCGGCGGCGTACGCAGACCGCGAGGCATCTACACCGTCATCGGAATTGACGGCTACATCGACGTGAGCGTTGGCCGGAATCCCTCCATCACGCCAGCGGAGCTGCACGCGGGCCTCATCGGTCTTTATGGCAACGTCCTGGACAACCCGGCGGTGTCGGGGCTGGCGATTCAGATGGGATGGCACAGACTCAATCCGAATCCTCCGTCAAGTCCCCAAGCGTACGATTGGAGCTATCTGGACGACGCCTTCTCCAGCGTAAGCCTGTGGAACGCGCAAAATCCTACCATGGTCCCGAAGACCATCATGGTCAGTCTTTTCCCGGGCTTTTGGACACCCAAGTGGGTACTGGAGCAGATTCCAAGCTGCGACGGGCTCTTCCAGTCACCCTCGCAAACTCCGCCGAGCGATTGCGGGAAGTTCACCTACATCAACTTCGCGGAGCCGCACGAGGGCGATGTGCTCCCGCTACCGTGGAACCCGGTGTACAAGAGTTCCTTTCGAACGTTCCTGGTGGCGTTCGCCGCTCACTGTCAAGCAAACCCCGCTTTTGTTTCCATGGACGTTGCGGGACCCACGGCCGCGACCAGCGAGATCATCATGCCCCACACCGACGTCCCGGACCAAACCCAGTTCGGAGGCATCTCGGCGAATGACATGTGGTTGAAACTGCTGCCGTTCGCCTACCCCAACCAGCCGGCCTACCAGAAATCGGATCAGGCGTTCATTGATGAGTGGGACGCGGCGGTCGACATGTTCGGCGAGGTCTTCAGTGGGGTGACGCTGGTGGTCTGGCATGGCTCCGGCCTTCCCGACCTCGGCGGCACCGGCTTCACGATTCCCAGCGCCTTCAAGGACCAGTGCGCCACGCCGCCGAGCATGGATTGCGCTGCCGAGGCGACGATCCTCTCCCACTTGGCAGATCCCGCCGCCGGCGGGGCCAACCCAAAAGCCACTTCGGGGGCCGGGCTGAACGGACGCGCTCGTCCCACCCTGAATATCCTCAAATGGCTGTCGCAGAGCACGGCGCACTTCACGTCGCCCTCCGCACAAGTCCTGGGTGGAGAGCAGTTCGGGACGGGCTTTTCCTCCGCAGGGATCGAATTTGGGTGCACGAGAGCATTTCCGCCCGACTCGAGCGATAGACCCGCCGGCTGCAGCATTCCGGCTTCCTGCACCACGGATGCGTGCGTTTCCGTCGCATGCATTCCGCAGGCCTGCCTCGCACCAGGCGTCACTTCGGCGAGTCTGGCCGCCGCCGGCTACGCGGAATTCGGCAACGTCCCTGCCGCGGACCTCATCCCGCCGGAGCAGTCTCTCTACAACGCTCTGAAGAACTACTTCGACGGGACGCCCGCAGCCTCTTTCTTCGGCGGAACCACGGGCACAGTGCCTGACAACTACCTGCAGATCTACTCGGCAGATATCGACTACGCAAAGGCTCATGTCAGCGCTCCCGCCCCGGTAGTGGAGCCGGATGGGACGATCGTTTCCATGACGGCGCAGGATCTGCTCAACCTCGCGAGCCAGAAGCTCCTGGAGATCGCCGAGCCGACAACGATCTTCCAGGTTCGCCGTCACCTCCCGCGCGGGCGCTGACCATCGCTACGTTCGCTCTTTCGAGTTGGGGGGTGCGGCATACGGAGCTGCGCCGCCACGTTCACAAAGCGTCCAGCATTTTGGTGTGCCTGCTGATTGTCGATACTCGGCAACCAGCCAACCGGGGGGACGATGAGCGAGGAACTTCACGAACTGCACGAGCATGCCGAGGAAGCGCACCACGATCCCAGCCTCGCACCGGTCACGCTCACGATGGCGATCCTCGCGGTGTTGGTCGCGGCCGTCTCGCTCGTAGGGCACCGCACCCACACCGAGGAGATCCTGTTACAGAACGAATCCACCGACCGGTGGGCGTACTACCAGGCGAAGAACATCCGCCGCCACACGTACGAGCTATTCATCGACCTGCTCGCGGTGGGGAACGTGCGCGATACCGAGGCCGCGGGGCGCGTCCACGACAAGTACGCCAAGGAGGTCGCGCGGTACGAGGAGGAGCAAAAGGACATCGAGGCGGAGGCGCACAAGCTCGAGGCCGAGACCAAGCTGGCACGGCACCAGGCTGATCGCTTCGATCTCGGTGAGGTGTTCCTCGAGATTGCGCTGGTTGTCACCTCGATCACGCTCCTGACGCGCGAGCGAGGGTTCTGGTATCTGGGAATCTTCTTCGCTGCGGTCGGCCTGGCCACCGCGGCCTCCGGGTTCCTTCTGCGCTAGCTTCCCGCGGTAGCCCGTCTCGTGGCGTGGGTGCGGTTGGCTGGTGCTCCGGCATGGACGAGCATCTGCGCGTGTCCTAGCGGCCAGGGCGGGCCTGCAAGGTCCCGGTTCTCCACCGGCCGTTGGTCCGGCTTACGGCGGCCGGTCACTGATGGGAGGACTACCATTAGATTTGGAGATCTGGTGCCGCAACCGGGGGCGGGTCATCCAGAGGAGGATGTCATGAAGATCGTCATCATGCTTGCCGCAGCTGTCCTCGTGGCCGGCTGCGCTCACAGCGGCGGGCCCGAAGCAAGCGGGGGTGCCCAGACGCAGGCGGCCAAGGACAAAGCCGACCTCGCTGCAGCGCTGCGCGGCAGGACCCCCCGTGCGCCACAGGATTGCGTCGACGAACCCGATCTTGACAGCAGCAGAGCCTATGGCAAGGACGTGATCCTGTTCAGCGGTCGCACCGGCGAAATTGTGTATGTGAACCGGCTGGCGGCCGGCTGCCCTGGCCTCGACTTCGGGCGGGCGATCAGGACACAAATCAGGACAACGCAGCTTTGCCGCGGCGACGTCGTCACCGTGTTCGATCCGGTCAGCGGCACCGAGTACGGTAGCTGCGCTTTAGGGGTGTTCACGCCCTACCGGCGCGCCCGTTAAATACGCGATCCCCTAGTTGGGTGTTTCGCGGAACAGTCGAGGACCTTCTCGGAAACGGTCAGGCCAACTCGAAGCGTAGTGAGAATCGCGAAAGGAGCCTGATGGCATACCTGACCGCCGTGCTGGGCCGAATCTGGGGCGTCGTTTGGAGAGTGGTGGTGTTCTTCGTCGCGTGGGGCGCGCTGCTGGCCGGGTTCCTTATACCGTTTGGGCCGCGGCTCAAGCTGACGGAACAGGTCCATTCGCAGGGCGTACAGCTCTACGTCGAATTTGCCGGTGCGATCACGATCGTGGCCGCAACTTGGCTTGCGACGCGCTTCCTGGACCGCCGCCGGTTCGTGACGATCGGGTTTGCACCGCGGCGCCTGCCCCGCCACCTCGCGCTCGGCGCCGCCGCGGGCTTGGGCTGGATCGGCATCTCGTTGGCCGTGGCGTTGGTGGGAGGGTGGCTCGTTTACCGGCCGGGCCAGGTCATTTCATGGGCTGCGCTGCTCGGCGCGGGCGTGGCCCTCGTGCTCAACGTCCTGACGCAGCAGCTCCTCCTGTGCGGCTACGTGTTCCAGACGATACGCTCGCGCGCCGGCGCACCGGTGGCGATCGTGCTGGCCGCAGCGATGTTCGTCGGCCTCCATGCCCCGGCGTTCAAGGGCGCATGGTTACCGGCCGTGAACGTATTCCTCGCGGGGTTTCTGTTTTGCATCGCGTATCAGCTCTCCGGTGAGCTTTGGTTCCCGATCGGCATGCACGCAGTGTGGAACTACACCCTCGGGCCGCTCCTCGGCCTCACGGTGAGTGGTTTGCAGTACCTCGGCGGGGGTTGGCGCGTATTCGATCTCGTAGGCCCGGCCTGGCTCACCGGTGGCGCGTTCGGGCTCGAGGGCGGCCTCATCGTGACCGCGACGACCTGCCTGATGCTGGTGGTGGTCGCCGCGACGCCTCGACTCGGATCGATTCCGGTGACGAGCAGCCAATAGGTGCGGCACTGCCAAGGGGTAGGTCTTCTTGCCACGGCAACCGGCAGGGGCGTGGTCGCGTGGGCGCCGAGCGAGATGGCTGCGAGATGAGCCGCGCTAGACTCCGCGCGATGCGATGGCGGTTGCTCGACGACGGCGCGCACCCCGGCGCCTGGAACATGGCGGTGGACGAGGCCATCGGCGAGGCGGTGGACGCCGGCGCCGCACCTCCGACGCTTCGCTTGTACCGCTGGGATCCCGCGTGCCTGTCGCTCGGGTTCTCGCAGCCGCACGAGGTCGCCGATGCCCGCTTCTGCGCGGCGCACGCCATTGGCGTGGTGCGCCGACCGACCGGTGGGCGCGCCGTGCTGCACCACCTCGAGCTGACGTATGCGGTGGCGGCGCGGCTCGACGCCGCGCCGTTTTCGCCGGACCTGCAAGCGGCTTATCAAGCGATCTGTCGCGCGCTCGTGGCGGGGCTGGCCACCCTCGGCGTGCGGGCCGAGCTTTCCGGAGTGCCGAACGGGGGGAACATCCGGCCGACGCAGCCCATCCCTTGTTTTATCGGCCCTGCTGCCGGCGAGGTGGTAGTCGGAAGCCGCAAGCTGGTGGGCTCCGCGATGCGGCGCGTGGGCAATGCGATCCTCCAGCACGGCTCGATCCTCGAAGGCTGGGACGGTGCGCTGCAGGCGGGATGCCTGGGTCTTCCTGACGACCGCGAGCTGCGCCCCGCGGTGGTCACGCTCGGCGAGCTGCTCGGCACGGCGCTCGCGCGGGAGGCGCTCGCGCGGGCCATCGCGCGGGGGTTCGAGGCGAGGTTCGAGATCGCACTCAAACCGGCGGCGTTGACCGCGGGCGAGGGCGCCCGCGCCACGGTCCTCGAGCGCGAGCGCTACGGCCACGAGCGCTTCACCATCCACCGCGACCGTTCGCTGTCGGCGCAATGAGCTGCTTCGAAGATTCCTTGGGAGCACCGAGAACTCCGTGGGAGCACCTTCCAGGTGCGACCGAGAAAGGCCCCGGAAGACGGACCGGTCGCGGCAAGATGCCGCTCCCACCGAAAGTCCTCTCCTCCCTGCAGGGAGCACCTCAGTTTCAGTGGGAGCACCGAGAACTCCGTGGGAGCACCTTCCAGGTGCGACCGAGAAAGCCCCCAGAAGACCGACCGGTCGCGGCAAGATGCCGCTGCCACCAAGCTCCTTTCTCACTGCTCGTGCCGCCAGGGGCCGGCATGTCGCCTCGAAGGTGTGATTCCTCCGCAGCGCATCGGCTTGCAGTGCCCGGTCACCCATCGCCTACAATCGCCCAAGGAGCCCACAGTGACCCGATCGCTCGCTCTCCCATTCGCGCTCGCGGCACTGCTGATCATCTCGATCGCGTGCCAAACGACCACCCCTGCGCCACCAGCCCCGCCGCCGGTCTCCGTCGAGGTTCAGCCCGTGCCGGAGGAGAAGCCCGCGCCGCCGCAGCTCTTCGTCCGGGTCACCGGGAGCCGGCTCAACGTCCGCGAGGGAGCGAGCGTCGATACCGCAACGATCGCCAAGGCCAAGAAGGGCGAGCGCCTCGCGGTGCTCGGGCAGGATGGCGGCTGGGTCCAGGTGCGCGTGAGCGATGACAAGACCGGGTGGGTGCTGGGCAAGTACGTGGCCAAGGAAGAACCCTGCGCGCCGGACAAGGCGACCGCCGAGATCCTCAATGCGCCGCCGCTGTCATTCGCTGAAGACGCGAACCGGGGCCGCGTCGTGCTCGAAGCGACCGTGGACAGGGGCGGAAGCGTCGTCCGCACCAAGGTGATCCAGGACACCACCGGCAACGATGCGCTGGCGAAGCAGGCCGAGGCCGAGCTGCGTCAGCTCAAGTTCTCCCCGCCGATGCGCAAGTGCCACGCGCTCCCGTTCATCTACACCTTTACGCGGAGCTTCTGAACACGCTGGCCAGTCGAATTTGAGGCGCGGTTGGCTCGCGCGCGGGGGCCGCGCCGGTCACGCTCGGCTCGCCGCGGCCGTCGGCGTACGCTAAGCTCCGACGAGAGAGCCTGGACCGCACCGACCTGCCCGCGATTCCTGGCCGTTGCGTCCACTTGGCGCATCGTCATGAGCGAACCTGAACCGTTGCTCCCGTCAACCGAGCGCGGCGGCCCGCTGGGCTGGCGTGCGGCCGGGCTGCTGTTCGCGGCGGCGCTCGCCTTCCGCCTCGCGTATCTCGGCAAGGCGATGCTCGATCCGTCGTTCTTCACGCCATGGCTCGACGCGCGCGGCTACCTGCAGTGGGCACAGGCGATCGCCACCGGCAACCATGCCTCCCCGGCGGTGTTCTTCCACGCGCCGCTGTACCCCTACTGGCTTGCATTCACCTTGTTCCTCGGCCGCGGCGATCTCGTCTTCGTGCGGGTGATGCAGATCCTCCTCGGCGCGGCCACCGCGGCGCTGCTTGGTGCGCTCGGCGCCCGTCTGTTCGGCCGTGCCGCCGGGGTGCTCGCTGGGCTGCTGTGCGCCACCACCGCCACGCTCGTGGTTTTTGACCTCGAGCTGTTGAGCGAATCGCTCTTCGTGGCGCTGTGCGTGGTGGCGTTGCTGGCGCTCGAGCGCACGACGCGAGAGCCTTCGTCAGGTTGGCTCTTCGGGCTCGGCCTCCTGCTTGGGCTAGCCACGATCGCGCGCCCAACTGTCCTGATCTTCGTGCCGGTCGCGGTGCTCCTTTGCGCGGGCGCGGCGCGGGCGCACGAGTGGAGTTGGCCCAAAACCCTGCGAGGAGCCGGCATCGTGGTCCTCGGTGCGATCCTGCCGATCGTTCCGGTGACGCTGCACAACCTCCTCGTGGGCCACGATCTCGTCCTCATCTCCTCGCAGGGTGGCGTCAACCTCTTCATCGGCAACAACGCGAACGCCGACGGCCATACTGCCGCGGACCTCGGTCCCACCGACACGCCGCCCTACGCAAAGGACGGCACGTTCACCGACAACATCATGTCCTCCGCGCGCTTCCTCGCCAGCGAGGCGGTGGGACGCAGCCTCAAACCGTCCGAGGTCTCTGCTTTCTGGTTTCGCCGCGCCCTGGCGTGGATTGTGGGCCAACCTCGCGCCTGGGCGGCGCTCACGCTGCGCAAGGTGCTCTACCTTACCCTCGGCTTCGAAGGCGGCGACAACAAGAACCTCACCTACGTGTTCGACGATTGGCGCCCGTTTGCGTTCATGGCGCGCTGGTGGTGGCTCTTTCCACTCGCGGTTGCAGGATTGTCGGCACCCGGGGCGCGGCGCGGGAGGCTGCTGCTCGGGAGCTTTGCGGCGACGTACGGCATTGCAATCGTCGCGTTCATCGTCATCGAACGGTTTCGCTTGCCGCTTTATCCGGTGCTGTGCGTGTTGGCAGCGCGATTCTTGGTTTGGTCGGTGGCGGCCGCGCGGTGCCGGCGGTGGGGGAGCCTCGCGCCCAGGCTCGCGCTTGTAGCTGCGCTGCTGGCTTGGACCAACTGGAACCCGGTGGGCTACTCCGAGTCGGAGCGCATCGCCAGCCGCCTCGCCCGTGCCGCGACGAGTGAGACGAGCGGTGACGCCGCGACCGCCGAGCGCCTGTATCTGGACGCGCTGGAGATTGATCGGTTCTGGCCGAGCGCCCGCCAAGCGTACGGGAGTTTCCTCGTGCGCCAGGGCCGGCTCGGTGAGGCGCGCGTGTACCTTGGGCCTGCGGCGCTCCCGCGCTGAAGGGCCGATACGCTCGATAACCGGTGGCATGACACGGAGATCGCAAGATGACCAGCGAATAATCGCCTCAAGTTATTGAGACTACACTTCATCGACGCCGGTCTTGAGCGACACTGTGATAGCATGTGCCGCTAGATACCCGGGTGCATTGCGGGAGGGACGAGGTCGAGTGACGCAGCAGCCGCGGAACCCCACGCCTGGTTGTTCGATTCGCAGCGCGAGCTACCGCTGTCGTCTCGTCCCGCGATCCCAGCGCCGACGATCAGCCTCACCAATTCGCGCCGTGCCGGCTGGGCCTGAACCACCGTGGTCAGGCCCGATGCGGGCACGGAGATCGTTTCCATAACGAGAAGCAGAAAGGGAGGAGAGCATGCGTAGTCCATATTCGAGGTGGGTTGTGGGATTGGCGGCGGGCTTTGCCCTGGCCGCCCTGTTCGGTGCGCCGGCGCTCGCGGAATCGTCGCGCTCGCAGATGCAGATCGCGCCGCCGCTCAACCAGGAGCTCACTATTCTGCCCCAGGTTGGAAAAGGCCTTGGCCTTGGCGATCAGATCCAGGTCCTCGTCGTGCTGCAGGAGCCCGGAGCTGCGGAGGTCTTCTCGCAGGCTAAGGCGGCTGGCAAGGCAGCGCCGGAGGCGTTCGCGGCGGCGCAGAGCCAGTTCTTCGCACTCGTGGCGGCGCAGCAAACAGTCGCCGCGGCGCTGGCAGCGAAGCCGATTGGCGCCACCGAGATCTTCCGCGTCAAGCGCGCCCTCAACGCGATCTCGGTGTACACAACCCGCGGACAGCTCGCCGCGATTCGCGCGCTGCCCGGCGTCAAGGCTGTGCACATCGTCGAGCCCGAGTATCCGAGCAACTGGGCGAGCGTGCCGTTCATCGGCGCGCCGCAGGTGTGGACCGACACCCTCGGACTGGGCAAGAACCTCACCGGCGCCGGCGTGAAGATCGGCATCATCGACACCGGCATCGATTACCTCCACGCCAACTTCGGCGGGAACGGACTGTCGGCGACCTACACTGCCGCGGCAACTGCCACCAGCAACTTCACCACATTGGGCGGCGGGTTTCCGTCCGCCAAGGTGGTGGGCGGCTGGGATTTCGCGGGTGATCTTTACACGGGCTCCAACGCACCAGCGCCCGATCCCAACCCGATGGACTGCGGCGGGCACGGCTCCCACGTGGCCGGGACCGCGGCGGGCTATGGAGTCACCACCGGCAACGCGACCTTCGCCGGCCCGTACAACACGAGCGTTCCGTTCGGCTCGCTCAAGATCGGTCCCGGAGTCGCTCCGCTTGCCTCGCTGTATTCGCTGCGCGTGTTCGGCTGCGGCGGCTCAACGGGTCTCACTGTTGACGCGATCGATTGGGCGATGAACCCAAGCGGCAGCGGCGACATGTCGGATCACCTCGACGTGATCAACATGTCGTTGGGCTCGCCGTTTGGCCATCCCGCGGACACCTCAGCGATGGCCTCCGAAGAGGCGGCCGCGATTGGCGTCGTGGTCGTGGCTTCGGCGGGCAACGCTGGTGACACGTTCTTTATCGCTGGCTCGCCGGCTAACTCCGCCCGCACCATTTCGACCGCCGCGGTCGGGGACCCCAATCCGAACTATCCGTTCGTTTTGTTGGTCGTCAACACGCCGGGTGGAATCGCAGGGAACTACGCTGCGACCGGTTCCGCGTTCGTCAACGCTGACAGCACTGTCCCGCCGCCGGTCAACAACCAGACCGCCCCGGTTATCTACCCAGCCACCAACCGGCTCGGCGGCGTGGCCTTCGCACCGGGTACCTTCACAAACTCGTTTGCGCTCCTCGACCGCGGCGGCGGCTACGCTTTCTCCCTCAAGATCCAAAATGCTCAGGCGGCCGGCGCGATCGGCGTGATCATTGACAACAACGCCGCCAACGCGCCGCTGGTCAACATGGGAGGTGCTGTTACCGGAGCGGACATCACCATCCCGTCGATCTTCATCTCGCTGGAGACCGGTGCCACACTCAAAGCGAATCTCACCGGCCTGAACGTGACCTTCGCGGCGCGAAATGCGGCCGACACGCTGGCGTCGTTCTCGTCACGCGGTCCACGCCCCGATGCTCCGATCTTCCTCAAGCCCGATGTCGCTGCGCCGGGTCTCGACATCACCTCGACGCTGACCGGCTGGACCTGCGACGGTGTGACGATCAAAGGATGCATCTTCCCAACCAACGTCTCGGGCGACCGCATCTTCCCCAACAGCCAGGCGGCCGTCCTCTCCGGCACCTCGATGGCGAGCCCGCACATGGCCGGTACCATGGCGTTGCTCAAGCAGCTCCACCCCGACTGGTCGGTCGAGGAGCTGAAGGCGCTCGCGATGAACACGGCGCTGCACAACGTCTCGACGTTCCCGAGCGGTGGCCCGCCCCGAGACGGTCCGGACCTTATTGGCACTGGACGGGAGGACGTGCCATTGGCGGCGCAGAACAAGGTAGTCGCCTTCAACGGCGACGACGCGGGCGCGGTCAGCGTCTCGTTCGGCGCCGAGGTGATTGGCGCGTTCAACGCCACCAAGACGGTGAAGGTGGCCAACAAGGGAACCACCGACCAGACCTTCACCCTCGGCCTCGAAATGGTGGTCGCCAACCCCGGCGTGAGCTTCTCGGTGCCGCCCTCGGTGACGGTGCCGGCCGGTGAGACCGTCAGCTTCAACGTCACGATGGCCGGCACCGCCAACCTGCTCACCCACCCCCTCGTCGACCTTACGGTCGCGCCATTCCAATCGAACTTCGCCTTCAGCGGCAGCACGGCGCGCCAGTGGCTGACCGAGCATGCGGGCTACATCACGTTCAGCCAGGCCTCGGTGCTCAAGATGCGGGTGCCGGTATTCTCCGCGCCGGTGCCGGCCTCGACGATGAGCGGCGGGGTGATCAACACCGGCGGCAACCCGAGCGGGTCGACCTCCATCGCGCTCAGCGGCGGCGACGTCTGCACCGGCACCTACGCCCCCCCCAACTGCACGGGGTCGTTCCCAACCACCGAGGTGTCGCTGGTAAGCCCGTTCGAACTGCAGGCCGCTCACCCGGTCGCCCCAGTCAGCGATGGGATCCCGCCTTACCAGAACCTCCAGTATGCGGGTGTCGCCTACGATCCGGTCTACAAGATCATGATGTTCGGGGTTTCCACCTGGGGCGACTGGTCGACGCCCACCGACGCGTCGTTCACGATCTGGATCGACTGCGGCATCGCCGACGCTAACGGCAACTGCACTGGCGCGCCCGACGGCACCTACGATCGCGTCATCTTCGACAGCAACTTCGGGACCGTGTCGCAAGCCCTATTCGCCACGTCCGGCGCTGGTCCGACTGACACCTTCTTCTCGTTCAACTTCAACTTCAAGAAGCCCACCACCCTCGGCGCCACCTACCCGCTCAACATCTATACGGGGGATCAGCTCGACACGCGTGTTTTCAGCAACAACGTGAGGTTCATCCCTACCTCACCACAGGCGATGGGCTTCGCCTCCGGCACGCCGGGCGCTTTCAAGTACAAGATCGAGACGTGCCCCGGGTATGCTCCAGGGTGCGGCGTGTTCTTCGGCGGCTACGTGGACGCGGTCGGGGAGTCGACGCCGCTCTTCTGGAACCCCGCCGCGCAGGGTCTCGACTTCGGCACGACCGAAGACTGGCTGTCGAACGACATCAACGGTGATACCTTGCCGCTGGCCTTCAACACCGCCAACCTCGCCACCAATGGCTCGCTCGGCGCCCTGCTGCTCCACCACCACAACAAGGCCGGTACCCGCGCGCAGGTCGTGCTGCTGAGCCCTGACGGCAGCGCGCAGGGCGCCGACGTCGGGATCACGGCCTCCACGGCCCCACCCAACCCGCCGGTTGGCAGCAACGTGGTCATCACGTTGACCGTCACCAACCACGGCCCCGCCGCGGCCACCGGCGTGGTGGTCGCAGCCGTTACGCCGTTGAGTCCGCCAGTGAGCTATGTGAGCGATGACGGCGGCGGCGCGTTAAGCACCAGCACGGGGCTATGGACGATCCCCGGCACCCTCGGCTTGAACGCATCGGCCACGCTGCACATCACGCTCAAGGTCCTTGGCTCGGGGCCGATGAGCATCCCGTTCATGATCTCCAGCTCGACCCCGCTCGACCCCAACCCCGCGAACAACACCGCGGATGCCATCATCAACGCAGCGCTCACGGCTGACCTCTCGGTCAACAAGACCGCGGACCCGACGGCCCCAATGCAGGGCCAAACCGTGACGTTTACGATCACGGTATCCAACGCGGGACCGGACACGGCGTTCAACGTCGTGGTGAACGATCTGCTCAACTCGGGCTTCACGTACCAGAACTCGAGCGCAAGCGCCGGCGTCTACAACCATGCCACCGGGGTGTGGACGATTGCCAGCATGGCGACCGGCACGAGCGAAACGCTTTCCATCACGGCGACGGTCGCCAAGTCAGGGAATCTCTCCAACTCCGTGAATGTCACCTCGGACGCCTTCGACCCTGTCGCGGCCAACAACCAATTCACGCTCGCGGTCAACACAACGCCCCCGATTCCGCTCCTGTCCGGCTGGGGGCTGCTGCTCATCACGGCCGTTCTCGCGCTTTGTGGTCTGTTGGTACTGCGCCGGTCGGCGTAAGAAGACCCTCACTTCGTGAACTCGGGCGGCCCTTCGGGGCCGCTCATTTTTCATCGCGGCGAAGGCGTCCCACGTAGGGTGGCGAGCAGAGCTGCGAGGTCGGGTGGGAGCGGCGCCTCGAACGTCATCGGCACACCGGTAGCGGGGTGGGTGATCGAGAGCTTCCAGGCGTGCAGCGCTTGGCGTGGAAACTCCCGGCAGGCGGCGGCAATCGCCGCGTCCTCGATCGTGCGCCACTGGCGGCCGGCGTAGACGGGATCGCCGACCAGCGCGTGGCCGATGTGCGCCATGTGCACGCGCACCTGGTGGGTACGTCCCGTGACGAGGCGACACTCGACGAGCGCCGCGCCGGCGAACGCCTCGCGCCGCCACCACAGCGTGCGCGCCGCCCGGCCGCCCGCAACCACGCCCATCCGTTTGCGGTCGGAGGGGTGGCGCGCGATCGGGGCATCCACCACGCCCTCCGCTTGCTTGGGCACGCCGTAGACGACCGCGAGGTAGCGCTTGTCGGTGGTGCGCCAGCGAAACGAGAGCGACAGTGCACGGTGCGCGAGGTCGGTCTTGGCCGCGATGAGCGCGCCGGAGGTGTCCTTGTCGAGGCGGTGCACGATGCCGGGACGCTCGACGCCGCCCACGCCCGAGAGGTCGCGGCAGTGCGCGAGCAACGCGTTGACGAGCGTGCCGTCCGGGTTGCCGGCGGCGGGGTGGATCACCAAGCCGGGTGGTTTGTTGATGACGATGATGTGCTCGTCTTCGAACAGCACGTCGAGAGGCATTTCCTGCGCCACGAGCTGCGACGGCACTACCGGCGGCGGGTTCACGTCGATCACATCGCCGACAGCGAGGAGCTGCGCGGGCTTCGCTGCGGCGCCGTTGCGGGTAACGTGGCTCGCCTCGATCCAGCGCGCCACTTGCGAGCGCGACCAGCCGTGGCCCGAGCCCGCGAGGAAGCGATCGAGCCGCAGCCCCGCGTCCTCCGCGGGAACGATCAGGCAGACGGCGGAGTGCTGATCATCAGTCATCGTCGTACCGGCCGAGGGGCTCGGGTTCCGGTTCTGTGCGCCACGAAGGATAAGGAGGGCGATCCGTGGGAGCGGCATCTTGCCGCGACCGATTGATCCTCGCGGGCGCTGCATGGTCGCACCTGGAAGGTGCTCCCACAGAGAGTGAGGTGCTGCCCCGGAACTTGCCGCGTCCGATGGATCCTCGCGGGTGCTGCATGGTCGCACCTGGAAGGTGCTCCCACGGAGAGTGTGGTGCTGCCCCGGAGCATTGGGATTTCCACGGTTCGATGCCGGTTTGCTCCAATTACGGGCGGCGACTGTCTCAAGCCTCGCCTCGCGGCTGCCTCATCCGCGCCCACACGACGAGCGCGATGCCGAGGGGCACCGCTACGGCGGCGATTGCCTGGCTGGTCGAGAGCGCGCCGCCGAAAACGAAGCCGCGGTCGGGGTCGCCGCGGAAGAACTCGATGACGAAGCGCGCCGAGCCGTACGTGATGAGGTAGGCGCCGAGCACCGATCCTGCCGGCGGGCGGCGGCGGAACAGCCAGGCGAGGAACCCGAAGTTGACCAGGTTGAACGCCGCTTCGTAAAGCTGGGTAGGGTGGAGCGGCACGCCGAGCGGGGTGCCGGAGATGTCGCGGGCGAGGGGGTGGGTGAAAACTACGGCCCACGGCTTGCTGCAGGCGGCGCCGTAGCAGCACCCCGCCGAGAAGCAGCCGAGGCGCCCGAAGAAGTGGCCGAGCGCAACCGAGGGCGCGAGCACGTCGGCGGTGAGGAAAAACGGCAACTGGTAGCGGCGGAGCAGCACGACCGCCGCGCCCACGGCGCCGATCAGGCCGCCGTAGAAGACGCCGCCGGCGCGCAGCATCCCCCACAGGCCGGCGAGCGAGCGGAGGTAGCTGGGGTCGGTGATCACGAGCAAGAGCTTGGCGCCGGCGAGGCCCCACAGCACGATCCAGGCGCCGAGGTCGGCGATGCGGCCACCGTCCAGCCCGACGCCCTTGCCTCGTCGTGCAGCGAGGAAGATGCCGAGCGCGATCCCGGTGAACAGCAGCACGCCGTAGGTAGGCAGTTGGAAGAAGCCGAGGTCAATCAGGACTGGGTGCACGCTTGCTCCTGCGCTGGGCGAGGACCTCCGCGAGGATGACGCAGCCCGCGCCCACGGAAATGGCGGAATCTGCAACGTTGAAAGCGGGCCAGGAATGCTCTCGGCCGCCGACGGTGACGAAGAAGAGCAAGAAGTCCACCACCTCGCCCCGCGCGATCCGGTCGATGATGTTGCCGATCGCGCCGCCCAGCACGAGGGAAAGCCCCAGGGGGGCGAGCCCGTCCTTGCCGGTGCGGGTGAGCTGCCAGGCGACGAAGCCCACGATTACGGCGACCGCCGCGAGCAGCACGCTCTGCATCGCCGGGCCGGCGCCGCCGAACATGCCGAACGCGATGCCGCGGTTGCGCGTGTGGACGAGGCGAAAGACGCCGGGGACGACATCCACCTCGGTGCCGAACGGATAGGTGGCAACGATCCAGAGCTTGGTGAGCTGGTCCGCGGCCACCACCGCCGCCGCCACCGCGATCGCGTACGCTCGCCTCACCGCGCCCGCCCGTCCTCGAGCTCGCGCACCACCTCGAGACAGCGGGGGCACAGGTCCGGATGCTGCGGGTGCGCGGACGGCTTCGCGCACACCTGCCAGCAGCGCGGGCATGGCGTGCCCTCGGCCTTGCGCACCCCGTAGCGCAGCCCGGGGTAGACGTGAGACTCGAGCGTCGCGTCGCCGGGGACTACCTGGGAGACGATGCACAGCTCCTCGAGCGTCGCCCGCGTGGCCGCGAGGTCGGCATCGACGGCGCCGCGGTCGCCGCCAAGGACGAGCGCCGCCTCCAGAGATTTGCCGATCGTGCTCTGCTGCCGGTGCACCTCCAGCTCCTTGTTGATCTCGTCGCGTAGGTCGAAGAGCCGGAGGAAGCATTCGTCGGCAGCGTCGGCTGCCGGGACGTCCGCGAGTAGGTCGAACTCCTCGAGGTGGACGGAAGCGTGGTGCGGACCGGGAAGGTGGTCCCACACCTCGTCGGCGGTGTAGCACAGCACCGGCGCTAAGAACGTACCGAGCATGCGCGCGAGACGGTAGAGCACGGTCTGCGCCGAGCGGCGCTGCGGCGAGGCGGGGTGCGAGCAGTACAGGCGGTCCTTGAGGAAATCGAGGTAGGCGGCGGAGAGGTCCACCGCGCAGAAGTTGTTGAGCGCGTGGTAGACGACGTGAAACTCGTACTCGTCATACGCCTTTCGCAGACGGGCGGCGAGCGCCTTGGCCTTGCGCAGGACGTGGGCGTCCACCGGGATCAGGTCATCAAGCGGCACTCCGTCGCGGTCGGGGTCGAACTCGGATTCGAGCAGCGTGTCGGTGAGGTTGGCGAGGAGGAAGCGCACCGTGTTGCGGATCTTGCGGTAGGCGTCGGAGGTGCGCGTGAGGGTTTCCTTGGAGAACGGCATGTCCTCGCGGAAGTCCACCGATGCGGCCCAGAGCCGCAGGACGTCCGCGCCCTGCTGGTTGGCGATGTCGAGCGGTGAGATCACGTTGCCCATCGACTTCGACATCTTGCGCCCGGCCGCGTCGAGCACGTGGCCGTGGACCACCACGGTGCGGTACGGCGCCGCGCCGTGCGTCACCACGCCGACCAGCAGCGAGGACTGGAACCAGCCGCGGTACTGATCGTGCGCCTCGAGGTAGACATCGGCGGGCCACGACAGGCCGGGGAAGCGGCCGTTGTCGCACACCGCGAGGTGCGACGCGCCGGAGTCGAACCACACGTCGAGGATGTCGTGCTCTTTCTCCCACGCGGTGCCGCCGCATTTGGGACAGGCGAGGCTCGCCGGCGCGAAGTCGGACACCGGACGGGAGTACCAGGCGTCCGCGCCTTCCGCCGCGAACAGCTCCTCGATCCGTGCGAAGAAGGCGCGGGTGACGGCGGGGTCCGAGCCGTCCGGCCATACCGTGCGGCACGCAGGGTTGGCGCACAGGAGAACCGAGATCGGCGAGCCCCAGCGTCGCTGTCGCGACACGCACCATTCGAAGCGGTTCTCGACCATCCCGGCGATGCGCGGCTCGCCCCAGTGCGGCACCCACTTCACCTTGGCGATCTCGGCCAGCGAGCGCGCGCGCAGGTCGATGGCCGCGTGCGGCGCGGCGTCAGGCGTGAGAGCGATGAAGTACTGCTCAGTTGCGCGGAAGATCACCGGCTGCTTGCAGCGCCAACAGTGCGGATACTCGTGCTCGCCGCTACCGCTCGCGAGCAGCGCGCCGGCTTGCTCGAGCGCCTCGGTGACGCGCGGGTTGGCCTCGAAGACGTGCACGCCGGCGAGGTCCGCGACCTCGCTCGTGTAGCGGCCGGCCTCGTCTACCGGCGAGATGATCGGGATGCCCTCGACCTTGCCGGTGCGGAAGTCGTCCTCGCCGTGGCCCGGCGCGGTGTGCACGAGGCCGGTGCCGGTGTCCAGGGTGACGTACTCCGCCGGGACGATGACGAACGCCTGTGCGCCCTCCGGCAGCGCGGCGCGCAAGCCCGGCGCAAGTGGGTGGCGGTAGGCCAATCCGACCAGCGCGGCGCCCTTGACGCGGGCCGCTTCCCGACCGTCGAGCTTGGCGGCGGCCAACAGCGCCGGCGCCAACACCGCCGCGGCGACGAGCCCGCCGCGCGCCGTCTCGACGAGCACGTACTCGGCGTCGGGATGTACAGCGATGGCGAGGTTCGAAGGGATCGTCCACGGCGTCGTGGTCCAAATCGAGAAGGCGACCGGCGCATCGCCAGTCAGGCCGAAGGCTCGGCGCACCGCGGCCGGATCGGCGGCGGGGAACGCCACCGTGATCTCGGGGTCGCGCCGGCTCGCGTACTCGAGCTCGGCTTCCGCGAGGGCGGTGCGGTCGCGCCAGCACCAGCGGATCGACTTGCGCTCGCGGTAGAGCAGCCCCTGCTCGACCACCTTGCCGAGAGCGGCGGCCGTGTCGGCCTCGTAGCGCGGCGACATCGTGAGGTAGGGATGCTGCCAGGTGCCGAGCACGCCGAGCCGGCGAAACTCCTCACGCTGGATGCCGACGAACTTCTCGGCATACGCGCGGCAGGCGGCGCGCACCTCGAGGTCGGACATCTCGCTTTTCTTGGCGCCCAGCTCACGGTCCACCTTCTGCTCGATCGGCAGGCCGTGGCAATCCCAGCCGGGGACGAACGGCGCGTCGAGGCCCATCATCGTCCGGGTGCGAACCACGAAGTCCTTGAGGATCTTGTTGAACGCCGTGCCGAGGTGGATGTGCTCGTTGGCGTAGGGCGGCCCGTCGTGGAGGACGAAGCGCTCCCGGCCCGCTCGCGCCTCCCGGACCTTCCCGTAGAGATCGGCCGCATCCCAGCGGGCGAGCCTCTCCGGCTCGCGCCGGGCGGCGTCCGCGCGCATTGGGAAATCCGTGCTGGGAAGGTTCAGCGTGTCCTTGTACATGCGATCCCCTCACAAGTCCGCACCGCGGTGCGGGAGGTTGGAACCCTACGCATCGGCCGCTCGTTCGTCAAGCAGGCGCGAGCTTCGCAACTTCCTCGAGCACCTGCTGGAGGGAGAACGGCTTCGTGATGTACGCCGCCGCGCCGAGCTCCTTGCCCCGCCGGATTTCCGCCGGCAGTGAGCGGGCGGTGAGAAACACCACCGGGATGCGGCAGTAGCGTGGGTCATCGCGCAGCCGCTCCGCAAGGTGGAAACCGGTGGTCGCGGTGCCGAACGATACGTCCAGGATCAGGCAGGCCACCGGGGTGGTCGCGAGGAGCGCCATCGCCTCTTCTGCGTTGGTCGCTTCAAAGGCGACATAGCCGGCGCGGCGGAGCTTGAAGGCGAGGATGCGGAGGATGTAGGGCTCGTCGTCCACGATGAGCACGCGCGTGGGCATATCCGAGAGTATAAGGGTGGCGAAGCGTCTTGCCAGCATGCGCCGCCGGCGTCGGACCTTGAGTGGGGCTCCTAATGTAGGGGCGAGGCGCCGCCTCGCCCCTACGAACGGTGCGACCGCCTCGCCTTCCTTGCATCTGGCCCAATCTCGGCGGCGCAGCTACGCGCCGTAAACCTCGGTTCCGCTTGCGAAATTAAGTGGGAGCGGCTTCCAGCCGCGACCGACAGAAGCAACGCCGCATTACTTTCTTGCCCGTCGGGTTCGCGGCCGTTCGGGCCTTGCGTGTCCCCACACGAAGCGGCCCGAAGCTCCTCCGGCCGCGACCCGGTAGCACGCCTCGCCGCCGTGACCCTCGCTGTTCCCCTCGCTCGATAACACCCTCGCTCGGGGCCAGCGTCTCCCGGCGTCGATCCGCGCGCCGGGGGCCCGCGGCCTGCGGAGCCATCGCCGCTTCACCCGACGGGCGCATTTGCCACCCAC
>JBIOGJ010000032.1:0-50475 GCA_044447965.1 Thermoanaerobaculales bacterium
ACCCATCCCCCGCCCGGCCCGTACTCCTACACCCCAAGGTAGTTGGCTTTGGGTAAGCCAGCACGAGGATTGGGTGGGGGGTATTCAGCCCGCCTATCGGGTGCGATGCGGCTATTGTTCCGGAGCGCACGGGCACCGAGCGGGCGGGCCGCAACGTACGGCGGGCAAATGGAAGCCGGTCGTGGCTCGGGCCCGAGGGCCCGGGCTGAATCACCTTGCTGCTGTTGGCGCCGCGGGCTCGTGCTGCCGTTGCACAAGCGGTGTATTATTGGCCGCCCCGCCAGCCCACGGGTGGGGCGGAAAGAGGAGCAGATCATGCGCCGATTCGCTCTCCCCCTCGTGGTGATAGCGTCGCTAGCGGCCTCCTTTGCGGCCGCGGAGCTTTCCCAGACTTTCAAGGACTGGCCCAACGGCCCCGCAGGATTCCTGCTCACGGCGAGTGAGAAGAAGGCGTATGCCGAGCTGAAGACCGACGCCGAGGCCCAGGCATTTGTCGATCTCTTCTTCGCGAAGCGGGACAAGAACCTCGGTGCCGTCAACGAGTTCAAGCTGGACTTCGACGCTCGCGTCGTCGCAGCAGACAAGATGTTCTCGGCAGAAAAGCTAAAAGGGAGTCTTTCGGACCGCGGCAAGGTTTTGATCATCCTGGGCAAGCCCCTCAAGCGAAATCTGCTCGCCGGCCCCCCGGGCGGCGAGGAAGACAAAGACGAGATGTTCCAGCACGGTAAGCGCGAGGAGTGGCTGTTCACCGCCGACGGCAACCCGCCGGCGAAGAAGAGCGACGAGATCTGGTTCGTCTTCCAGGAGACTCGCCCCAACGCCGGCGACTTTCCCTTGGAGCGCAGCGACACCCGAACGATCAAGGCCGCGAAGTTCCTGGCCGACCGCGTCGAGAAGCTCGTCATCCACCCGAAGCTCACCGAGGCGCCGCGCCCGGGGTTGCTGCCCGGGAGCAAGGCTGCGACCACGGAGCAGCTCGCGGTTCTCGACAATGGGGCCAAGTGGCCGCAGGGTGCCGGTTCGCTTGTAGTCTCCGGTGTACAGAGTGATGTCCTACACCCTATCTGGGTCTATCTCCAGCTCCCCGACGAGGTGGCTGCCGCGACACAAGCGATCGGTCGCATCCGCACCGGCGACGGCAGCAAGACGGTGGGTAGCTTCGGCGGCGTGACCGTTACACCGCTCAGCGTCCCCGGCGCACGTGCCTACGAGTTCTCGCTCCCGGTGCAGGAGGCAGGGGAGTGGAAGGTGGATCTCGCCCTACTCAACGAGTCGGGGCCCGTCGTGGTGACCACACTTGCCGCGAAGAACGAGGCCACCCCATCTGAAGGACCGTACATCGCCCCGATCTACTGGGGCGCTGACGTTCGCCAGGAAGCACAGGCACACCTCGGCGATGCGTTCAATCTTGGGGGATGGCACGTCATCCCGCGGCTCGACCACCACTATGCCTCGGAGGAGGGTCTCACCTACTTCGTCACCGTGACTCGCCCGAACCTCGACGAGCAGGGTAACCCGAAGGTCGAGCTGAAGATGGTCCTGTACGTCAACGGGAAGAAAGCCGACGAGACCAGCGCCCCCCTCTCCATGTCGCATGTTCCCAACACCGATATCTGGTTGGTCGGTTCCAAGGTACCGATGGCCGGCTTCGGTCGGGGTAAGGAGTTCGAGATCGAGCTTACCGTCCAGGACACCCTCGCCAAGGTGTCACGCTCGGTGAGGATTCCGTTCGTGATCCCCAAGGCGCAGACGCCTGCAGCGGCCGCGTCACCGGCGCCTGCGGCGTCGCCAGTGCCCAAGCAGTAAGATGGTGGGTGTGGACACGGGCGAGAACGTCTTTGCCAGCGTCGAGGAGGCCGCGGCGGAGTTTCGCCGCGGCCGCTTCGTGATCATTGTTGACGACGAGGACCGCGAAAACGAGGGAGACCTCGCCGTCGCTGCCGAGAAGACCGACGCGGACGCGATCAACCTCATGGCGACCCATGCTCGGGGGCTGATCTGCGTCGCCCTCACTGAGCAGCGCTGCGACGAGCTGCAGCTTCCGCCTATGGTCGAGCACAATACCTCCCCAAACCAGACCGCGTTTTGTGTCTCGGTTGAGGCGCGGCACCATACCACCACGGGGATCTCCGCGAGCGACCGCGCCGCCACCGTGCGGTCACTGATCCACCCGGAGACCAAACCCCGCGACCTGTTGCGCCCCGGCCACATGTTCCCGCTGCGCGCGCGCAACGGCGGCGTGCTCAAGCGCGCGGGCCACACGGAAGCCTCGGTGGATCTCGCTCGGCTTGCCGGCCTTTACCCGGGCGCCGTGATTTGCGAAATCATGGACGCCGACGGCTCGATGGCACGCCTGCCACGCTTGCTCGAGGTGGCGCGCGAGCACGGGCTCAAGGTCATCACAGTCCGCGACCTCATCGCGTACCGCATGCATCACGAGCGGTTGGTCGAGCGCATGGCGGCACCGAGTCTCCCGACCCGTTACGGCGATTTCTGTGTCCACGCGTACCGGGCGTCGGTCACCGGGGAGGAGCACGTTGCGCTGGTGATGGGGAAGATCGACGCCGAGGACCCGGTGCTGGTGCGGGTGCACTCGCAGTGCCTCACCGGTGACGTGTTCGGCTCGGTACGATGCGATTGCGGCCCGCAACTCGAAACCGCACTCGAGCGGATCGCGGCGGAGCGGCGCGGCGTGTTGCTCTACCTGCTCCAAGAAGGGCGCGGCATCGGCCTGGTCAACAAGCTACGCGCGTATGAGCTCCAGGACGCAGGGGCCGACACCGTGGAAGCCAACGAGAAGCTTGGGTTCCCGCCGGACCAGCGAGACTATGGCGTGGGGGCGCAAATCCTCCGCGACCTCGGCGTGCGCCGCATGCGGCTGATGACCAACAACCCGTCAAAGTACGTGGCGCTCGAAGGCTACGGTCTCGAGATCGTCGAGCGCGTGCCGCTCGAGGTGCCACCCACCGAGCACACCCGCAAGTACCTCGAGGCGAAGAAGCACAAGCTCGGCCACCTCCTGCGCATGGTTTAGGAGTCGGTCGGAGAAGGGCTAGGGCCTAATCTTGCGGTGGCACTTGGCTGACAACCTCGGCCTGCGCGAGGTCTCCTCGACACTGTTTCCGGCCCCGGCTGTGGCCCCCGTTTCTGTTATCCTATGCGGCCCGAGCGCCCAGCGATGCACGAGAGTTACCATTCCCCCCTGTGGATGAGCAGATGAGCAACGGCGCGCCCCCGCTGGGACCGGCCGCGCCGCCCGAGCCCCCTCACGCAACCGCTGGAATGAGCGGCTTGCGGCGACTCCTGTTTGGACGGCCGCGCGACCTGCGGGACCCCGAAGTCTTCCACAAGCTCTCGCTGATGGCGTTCCTCGCCTGGGTCGGTCTCGGCGCGGACGGCCTCTCGTCCTCGTCGTACGGCCCCGATGAAGCGTTCCGCGCTCTTGCCGGCCACGAGTACCTCGCGTTTTTCATGGCGATCATGGTGGCGGTCACGGTCGGCGTGATCTCGTTCTGCTACAGCCTGGTGGTCGAGCACTTCCCAAGCGGAGGCGGCGGCTTCGTGGTGGCGAGCAAGCTGCTCGGGCCTGTCGCGGGTGTCGTGTCCGGTTCTGCGCTTGTGGTCGACTACGTTCTCACCATCACGGTGTCGGTCTGCTCAGGGGTGGACGCGATACTCTCCTTTCTGCCCTTGTCGTGGCAGGCCTACCGTGTACCGATCGACCTGGGCATCCTGCTCACCCTGCTGGTCCTCAATCTTCGTGGCATCAAGGAGTCGATCAAGGTCCTCCTGCCGATCTTCCTGACCTTCGTGGCGGCGCATATCGTTCTGGTCGGGTACGGAATCCTCGCGCACGCGTCGGTGATGCCGGCGGTATTGCACCAGACTCACGCCAGCCTCCAGGCGGACATCGGGAAGATGGGCTTGTTCGCGGTGTTGCTGTTGTTCTTGCGCGCGTACTCGCTCGGTGCCGGCACGTATACGGGCATCGAGGCAGTTTCTAACGGCGTGCAGATCCTCAAGGAGCCTCGCGTCGCGACTGCCAAGCGGACCATGCTGTACATGGCGCTTTCGTTGATCCTCACGGCCGGCGGCATCGTGTTTTGCTACCTGCTCTGGAACGCGTCACCAGCCGAGGGCAAGACGATGAACGCGGTCCTGCTCGAACGGGTTTTCGGCGCATGGACGCTGGGCGGATGGCACGTTGGGACCTATCTCGTCATCATCACGTTGCTCTCCGAGGGCGCGCTCCTGTTCGTCGCAGCGCAGACGGGGTTCATCGACGGCCCACGAGTCCTCGCCAACATGGCGATGGACTCCTGGATCCCACACCGCTTCGCCAACCTCTCGGAGCGTCTGGTCAGCCAGAACGGCGTGCTGGTGATGGGGCTCGCCTCCGGGGCGCTCATGATGTACACGCGCGGCGACGTCGCTTTCCTGGTCGTGCTTTACTCGATCAACGTCTTCATCACTTTCAGCCTCACCGAATCCGGGATGTGCAGGTTCTGGTTCACCCACCGCCACCGCGAAAGGCACTGGCTGCGCAATCTCTCGGTGCACTCGATGGGCTGGATCCTCTGCGTGTCGATCCTGCTCGTCATCACCTACGAGAAGTTCCGCGAAGGCGGATGGCTCACTTTCGCGATCACGAGCACGTTCATCGTCGGTTGTCTGCTCATCAAGCGCCATTACCTTGGCGTTCGCTCGGAGATCGCCAAGCTCGACGCGGTGTTCGCCGAGCTGCCAGTGACGGCGACCCCCCCGGGGCCGGCAGTGCTCAACCCGCAGCAACCCGTGGCGGCGCTGCTCGTGTCTGGCTATTCCGGGCTGGGTGTGCACTCGCTGCTGTCGGTGCAGCGGCTCTTCCCCAACACCTTCAAGAACTATCTGTTCCTCGCGGTGGGCGCGGTCGATTCCGGCGCCTTCAAGGGCAAGGGGGAACTCAACTCGCTCGTCGGTGCGACCGAGGCAAACCTGCAACGTTACGTAAGCCTCGCCCGCAGCCTCGGCTTCGCCGCGGAGTACCGCCAGCGCCTAGGCACTGACGTGGTCGAGGAGGCGGAGACGCTCTGCCTCGAGGTCGCCCAGGAGTTCCCGCGGGCGGTGTTCTTCCTCGGCAAGCTGATCTTCGCGCAGGAGAAGTTCTCCTACCGGTTCCTGCACAACGACACGGCGTACGCGGTGCAGCGGCGGTTGCAGTTCTCGGGGTTGCAGACGGTGGTGTTGCCGATCCGCATGCGCATCTGAGCTTGCGCGGGCGATCCCGGGTCGTCTGCGTTGTTGCGGGCGAGGACCCGGTGTGCGGTTATTCGCGCGATGGAAACCCTCCACCCGACCCCCGCCAAGGTTCTCCATGGCAAAGGAGCCCGCGTCTCGCCCACCGCCCTTCCTCCGCGAGGTGTGCTCGCTCGCGTCCTCACATAGCGCAAGGCTATGCTCCGGCGCGGCGGGCTCGCACGCCTAGCATCCGACCCAACCTCGCCCGCGCGGCTACACGCCGTCAATCTCGATCCTGCTTGAACCGCTCGGGCTACACGCCGTCAATCTCGAGCCTGCTTGAACCGCTCGGGCCGCGCGGGCTACACGCCGTGGGGCGGGCGCCCTCGCCCGCCTGATCGCGACGATCTTCCACTTGAGGCGCAGGGAGCGTCGCTTAGGTCTCGCGCCGGTGGGGGCGGATCGCGATCGTGCAGCGCGCGGTCGAGACAAGCTCGCCTCGCTCGTCGGTGATGTCGATCGCGTACACATGCGTGGTGCGGCCGCGATAGATCGGCTTGGCGGTGGCGAGCAAGCTGCCGCCTTGCTTCGAACGCAGGTGCGTGGCGTTGAGATCCACGCCGGCTACGGTGTGCGTGTGCAGGTCGACGCTCATGGCCGCGGCGAGCGAGGCCGCGGACTCGGCCAACAGCGCAGAGATCCCACCGTGCAGCTTGCCGTGGTGTTGGAGGTGACGCTCGTCGATGTCGAGCGCGACCTGGAGCGCGTCCGGGTCATACTGGACGATGCGGATTCCGAGTGACGCAAACGCGGTGTGCGCGTTGCGCTCTTCGACGATGCGGATGAACTCCTCGCGATCCACACCCACCTCCTGTAGGGGAGCAGCATACGCCGGAGGGGCACGGCTGGTCATGCTCCGCGGCATGGCGACACGTCAGCGATGGGCGTGGTGACACGGCCCCAGCTTGGTCAGGGAGATACGACGGAACGATGGGGGTTGTGGCAGCCAAGCTTCCCAATGCATGAGTGCTTGCGCCCCGGAGAGTGATGCGCCACGACACGGGCTAAACGATCCGCATCGCCGCTGAGTAGAATGACACGCAAAGCGCCGGTGGCAGCGACGCATGACGAGCATACGACGGAGGGGGGATGACAAGAACTCGCGAGCATGCCCTGGTAGGTGCTCTCTTCGTGGTCGTGGCGATCGTCATGACCTGGCCACTGGCGCAGCACCTGGGGTCGTTGGCAACCGATCAAGGTGACCCGCTTCTCAACTCGTGGATCATGAGCTGGGACGCGCACCGCATCACGACCTTTTCGTTCCGTGGGTTCTTCGATGCCAACATCTTCTTTCCCTACCACAGGACGCTGAACTACTCGGAGCACCTCATTCCAGAGGCACTGGTCGGGCTTGCGCCGCTGCTGCTCACCGGCAACCCGCTGTTCGCCTGCAACATCGTCTGGCTGTTGGCCATGGCCTCCTCCGCGTTCGCGACGTACCTGCTCGCGCGGCGGCTGACCGGAAGCATGGCGGCCGCGGTCTTCGCCGGCATCGCGTATGGCTTCTCGCTGTTCATGATGAGCCAATTGCCGCACCTGCAGGTGCTGTGCGCGGCCGGCCTGCCGTTGAGCTTCTACTTCCTGCATCGGTTCTGCGCTGGCGAGAGGGTGCGCGACGTGCTGTACCTCGGCGTGACCGTGGCGGTGCAGATGCTCGCCAACGGCTACTACGCGGTGATACTGCCGACGTTCCTCGGCGTGGCGCTCGTTCATTACGCGATCGCGGCCAGGCGCCTGCGCGACCAACGCTTCCTCGCTCGCATTTTGCTTCTGGCCGCGGTGATTGCGGTCATCGCAGGGCCGTTCCTGTACCAGTACGCGACGTTTCGAGCGGAGATGGGTTTCAGCCGCACCGTGGACGCCGACGCGACGTTGTCGAGCTACCTCTCGGCGCCCGCGATCAACCGTCTGTGGGGCCACCTGACGGCGAGGTTCTGGCGCAGCGAGAGGATGTTCTTTCCCGGCCTTGTCACGCTCGCAGCCGCCGTGATCGGAGTGGGGGTGACGTGGCGGCGGCTGGCCAACGCGTTGCCGAAACGCGCCACCGATGCGCAGCCGCGGAAGGCGATCCCGCTGTCGTGGCTGTTCAACGGTGGGGCGGCGCTGCTCGCAGTGGCGATGCTTGTGGTACTCGTCTTCGGCTATTTCCGCACGCGCTTCGAGGTCCAAGCGCACGACATCAACCATCTGCTGTTGTTCTTGCTCGCGCTGCTGCTGCTGCGGCTGGCGGTGGATTCGTCGTTTCGCGAGCGGATGCGATCGATCTTCGCGCAGCACCAGGAGCCAATTCTCGTCTACGGCGAGATGCTGACGCTCGCGTTCATCCTCTCGCTCGGCGGGCGTGGCCCGTTCCGCATTCTCAACCGGTACGTACCGGGGTTCGACGCGATCCGGGCGTTCCCTCGTATCCACGTCTTCTTCACGCTCGCGCTCGCGGTGTTCGCCGCCTTCGGCTTGGCCTGGTTGCAAGGAAGGTTGACAGCATCGCGGCGGCGCGCGCTCGCCGTGGGAGCGTGCGGGTTGCTGCTTGCGGAGCTGGCGTGCCTGCCGCTGCCGCTTCAGCGTGTTGATGCGGTTGACAAGCACCCACCAGTCGAGGCCTGGCTGGCCGCTCAAAACGGCGACGATTGGGGTGTGGCCGAGCTTCCGTTTCCTTCCGGGAACGAGTTGCCGTGGCAAGAAATCCAGCGCGTGTATGTTTCAACGAGGCACTGGAAGCGGACCATGAGCGGGTATTCGGGCTACTTTCCCCCGCTGTGGCACGAGCTGCGCGCGCGGTGGGATCCGGTTCCGCTCGCAGACGATCTCGAGGAGCTGCGGGGTCTCGGCTTGCGCTTCGTCGTGGTTCACGCGGCCGAGATGCACGGTACGCAGCGCAAGCGCACCGAGGCCGTGCTCGCCAATCTCCATCCCCCGGCGCGCCTCGTTGCGGACTTTGGCACGGACCGCGTCTTCGAGCTACCGGGGTGGAGCCATTGGCCGGCGTCGTTTTCAACCGGGAAGCCGCCACTCCCGATTGACGCATCCGAGATCCAGGCCACCGCCAACGTCAACGCCAAGGAGGCCCGACTCGCCATCGACGGCAAGCTCTCCACCCGTTGGCACACCGACGCGCAGCACGCCGGCGACTACTTCCAACTCGACTTCGGCGCGATCCGCCACGTTCGCGGGGTTTCGCTGTTGCTCGGGGAGTTCCCCTGGGACTACCCGCGCGGCTACCGGGTCGAGGCCTCGCTCGACGGCGAGCAGTGGAGCCGCATCGCGGAGAGGGGCACGGCCAACCTTCCCGTGCGTTCCTTCCTCACGCCCACCCGCCTCGGCGTGGACATCACATTTCCCGCCACGACGTGTCGCTACCTGCGCGTCACCAACCTCGGGTCGGACCCAAGCGTTTACTGGTCGATCGCGGAGATCATCCCCTGGCAGTGAAGGTCAAACCCTCGCGAGCACCAAGCGCCGTGGCGCGCCGGTATACTCGCGGTCAATGAGCGGCGCGAAGGTGCAACCCGGAATCGAGGTCCTGCTCGAAGACCCGACGCTCGTGCGGGGTAGGCGCATTGGCGTGTTGGCCAACCAAGCCGGTGTGACCCGCGAGCTGGTGCCGGCATGGCGCGCGCTCACCGCCAGCGGCGCGACCGTGGTGCGGTTGTTCGCGCCCGAGCACGGGCTGTGGGGCGTCGCGCAGGACATGGAGGCGGTGGGGGAGGATCGGGAGCCGGTGCTGGGAGTCCCGGTGGTGTCGCTCTACGGCGCCGCGGCGGCAACGCTCGAACCGCGCCCCGAACACCTCGCCGGCCTCGATGCTCTGGTCGTGGACCTCCCCGACGTTGGGTGCCGCGTCTACACCTTCGCCGCGACGCTTGCCCACGTGCTGAGGGCATGCGAGGCAGCCAAGGTCGAGACGATCGTGTGCGATCGTCCCAACCCGATCGGCGGCCTGATTGTCGAAGGTGGCCCGGTGGAGCCGCGTTGCCGCTCGTTCGTTTCCGAGTTGCCCGTACCGCTCCGGCACGGCATGACGATGGGGGAGCTGGCCCTGCTCCTGCGCGAGGAGCGTCATCCGCGGCTCGCGTTGGCCGTGCTGCCGTGTCGAGGCTGGCATCGCGGAATGTGGTGGGACGAAACCGACTTGCCCTGGGTGGCGCCCTCGCCCAACATGCCGACCCTCGTAACCGCCACAATTTATCCGGGCGCGTGCCTGGTGGAGGCCACCAACCTGTCCGAGGGGCGCGGCACGACCCGGCCGTTCCAACTCGTCGGCGCGCCATGGCTCGATGGTGACGCGCTCGCGGATCGCCTCAACGGTCTTGCAATCCCGGGAGTACGTTTTCGTCCCACGCGCTTTCGGCCGGAGTTCGGCAAGCACGCGGGGATGACCTGCGGCGGAGTCGAGTGGCACGTCACCGATCGGCACGTGCTGCGGCCGGTCGAAGCCGGTGTGCGTCTGCTGGCAACGGTTCGGGAGATGCACCCCGACCGCGTCGCGTGGCGGCAGGAAGCGTATGAGTTCGTCAGCGACGTCCCGGCGATCGACGTCCTCACCGGCTCCGCGCGCGCCCGTGAGGCGATTGAGGGCCGAGCAGCCATTTCCGGGGTGCTGGCCGACTGGGACGCGTACTGCCGTGAGTTTGGCTCCCGCGCCGCAGCCTACTCGCTGTACCCGGTCTGAAACGGGCTCAACGCCTGGGATACGTGTTGCGGACCGTGCCGGCCGATTCGTCGACCACCGAGGTATAGACGCGACCGCGACAGTTCTGCCACGCCCTGACTTGAGGTAGAATCCCGGCCCGTTGTGTGCAAGCGCTCCGGAGTGCGCAGGCATGGCGATGGTGGATGACTCTCTTTTTCGCCTCGCGCTCCGACGCTTGCTCGAGTCGACGTGTGGGGGCAAGGCCAGAACGCGACCGGCCCGACCGGATGAGGAGCTGACTTCGTGATACGAAAGCTGGCAGCATCGCTGGTTCTGCTTCTCGCAGGCGCTTCGCCGCTCCTTGCCAAGGAGCCTACCGTCACCGCCCTCGAGACGGAGTTCAAGGCAGAGTGCGCGGTGCTCAACAAGCAACGGATGCCAGGCACCGGCGAGACCATCATCGGGAAGGACTCGTGGCTTGTCCTCGGCACCGAGCTTGACTACCTGATCAACGGTCCGTTCTGGGGTCCCGACGCGGCGCGTTCCAACCCCAACAAACCCGGCGCCGACGACCCGCTCGCCGCCATTCTCGACTACGACGCCCAGCTCAAGCGACATGGGATCGAGCTGATCGTCATGCCCGTGCCCACCCGCGTGCTGGTTTTCCCGGAGGCTGTGCTGGGCAAGGAGAAGCTCCCGAAGGGAACGCCGCCCCGACTGCACACCCCCGAGCTGCAGTTCTACCGGCTGCTCCGGAGCAAGGGCGTAAACGTCCTCGACCTCATGCCGGTGTTCCTCGCCGAGCGAAGCAGCCAATACGGCACCGTCTTCGTCCCCAGCGAATCGCACTGGACCGGGTACGGTGTCGCGCTGGCCGCCCGCGAGGTGGCCAAGCAGATCAAGTCGCAGCACTGGGCGAAGAAAGTGCCCAAGCACGAGTTCACCGCCGTCTGGAACAGCCGCGAGATCAACGGCCATATCCTCAAGTCCGCCCAGGAGGCGGGAGACAAGACGCTCAAGCCCGACACCGTGTGGACCCGCGTGATCCAGGAAAAGACCGCGAAAGGGCCCCAGCCCATCGCGCAGAGCCAGACTGATAGCCCGGTCGTGATCATCGGCGATAGCAACACCTTTTGGTGGTCACGCGAAGGCGGCGGCCTGCCAGAGGAGCTTTCCTACGAGCTGGGTTTCCCGGTGGAGATCGTTCCCACAGCGCAAGGAGGCGCCACCAACGCGCGGATCAGCCTCATGAGGCGCATCCACTCCGACCCAACCTACCTGGCGAAGAAGAAGGTGGTCCTGTGGTGCTTCACCTCGCGCGGGTTCGTCCACACAGGCGACGGTTGGAGTCTGGTGCCGCTTGAGGGCGTGCCGCCCGAAACGCCGACGCCCGCCCCGAAATAGCCAGGCTCACACCACGCCCGGCGCGGCCAGCGACAGCTCGGTACAATTCCTGCACAAGCCGCCCGACATGGGCAACTCCGCGTGCGAGATTTGGGCCGCCTCGGATCTCAATTTCGAGCCCGCGTCCGCCCTCCGCCCCATGTCCGAGCTTCTGAAACGTTGGCGCGTCGTTTGCCAACGTGAAACAGAGATTGACAAGCGATATCCACGGTACTAGATTGGTCTCAAGGGAAACCGAAGACCGCGCACGGCCTTGTTGGAGCGCCTTCATCACGTTGCCCCCCTCGACGTGGCCTTCACCGCTTACCAGAGGAGTGGGCATAGGAAAGGGCGGCCGGCCATGTCGAAACAATGGTATCGCTGGGTGGTTGCAGTCCTCGCTGTCAGCGGCGTCGTGCCGGCCACCCTGGCTGGTGCAACGGACCTCAAATACTACGGCGGGGGCGTGATTGCCCAACCCAAGATTCACAACCTGTTCATCAGCGCGAACTGGGACCAGGACAATCCCCTAATCAACGAGGCCACCATCAACATCGTCACGGCTAATCTCGTGAACGGCTATTACAGCAGCCAATACTTCGGGAGGGCCGCGCAGTACGGCATCGGCACCGCTACGTTCACCGGCTCACACAACATTTCCCCACTTGGCGATCCGTGCCCCACGCAAGTCGGCGGCTCGATCGATATCTTGGAGATCGACGCGTGTGTGGCTTTCATGGTGGGCCAGACCTCTGTGGATGGTCCGACCTGGTCGGGCAGTCCGCTGCCGGACGAAAACACACTGTACGTCGTCTACGTCCCCTCGAACACGCAAATCGTGGACGGGACGAAACACAGTTGCAATGACTTTCGAACGTATCACTCCTGGTCCTTCGCCATCAAGTGGTATTGGTATCCAGTGGGGAGCTTGCTCATACCTTTGTTCGACTATCAGAAGTTCGTCTACGTCGTGGTGCCGCTCGCCTGCACGAACAACCAAAGGGACCAACTGAGCGTCCTTATGAGCCACGAGATCATCGAGGCGGAGACCGACCCTTACGTTGGGAGCGGCTGGATCGACATGAGCGTGTTCGGCGGGGTCCCGCAGACCTTCAAAGGCGTCCTGACGAAGGGCGAAGTCGCTGACATATGCGAAGGAGCACCTGCGATTAGAGACGGAGACGGGGACCTCGTGGCACCCTATTGGTCTAATAGTGACGCTGCATGTGTCCCCCAGGGTCCGCCACCCATCTTTAGCCTCGACCAAAACAACCTGCCCGCCAAAGTTCCCCACCTGGCCGAGTTCGACGGCACGACCGTCACCCTCCCGTTCAGCAAATTCGTGGGCCACGGCACGCAGCACACGTACGCGTTCCATTCACCTGTGTATGATCCTCTGACGCCCGGGAAACGCTGGGTGACGGACGGGACAACCCACACGGTCACGGTGAACTCCAATACCCTCGTGAAGGTGAACTACACGCCGGAGCCCTACACCCAGTTGGTCCAGCAGGGGAGCAAACTGGTCGGCAGTGGCGCCGTCGGGGCGGCTATCCAGGGCGCGTCGGTGGCGATCTCGGCCGATGGCAACACCGCCATCGTCGGCGGGCCTTACGACAACACCTATATCGGCGCCGCGTGGGTGTTCACGCGCAGCGGAGTCGCATGGCCGCAGCAGGGAACCAAGCTGGTCGGCAGCGGCTTCGTTGGTTCTGCCGCTGAGGGCTGGTCGGTGGCGATCTCGGCCGATGGAAACACCGCCATTGTGGGCGCGCAGGTGGACAACCATCCGGCCGGCGCCGCGTGGGTGTTCACGCGCAGCGGAGGTGTGTGGTCGCAGCAGGGCTTGAAACTGGTGGGCACGGGCGCCGTCGGGGGTGCCTTACAGGGCACCTCGGTAGCGATTTCCGGTGACGGCAATACCGCCATCGTCGGCGGGCCTCTCGATGACTCCCCAACCGGCGCCGCGTGGGTGTTCACGCGCAGCGGTGGAGTGTGGTCGCAGCAGGGCTTGAAACTGGTCGGCACAGGTGCTGTCGGAGGTGCCTACCAGGGCGGCTCGGTGGCGATCTCGGCGAACGGCAACACCGCCATTCTCGGCGGCTACGCCGACAGTTCCCTCACCGGCGCCGCGTGGGTGTTCACGCGCAGCGGTGGAGTGTGGTCGCAGCAGGGCTTGAAACTGGTCGGCACGGGCGCCGTCGGGGATGCCGGCCAGGGCTACTCGGTGGCGATCTCGGCGGACGGCAACACCGCCATCGTCGGCGGGTGGACCGACAACCAAACTGCCGGCGCTGCGTGGGTGTACACACGCAGCGGAGGTATGTGGTCGCAGCAGGGGCCGAAGTTGGTCGGCACGGGTGCTGTCGGAGGTGCCTACCAGGGCGGCTCGGTGGCGATCTCGGCAGATGGAAACACCGCCATCGTCGGCGGGCCTGTCGATAACTCCCGCACCGGCGGCGCGTGGGTGTTCACGCGCAGCGGTGGAGTGTGGTCGCAGCGGGGCTTGAAACTGGTCGGCACGGGCGCCGTCGGGGCTGCCATGCAGGGCCAATCGGTGGCGATATCGGCGGACGGCACCACAGCCATCGTCGGCGGCTCGGACGACAACTCCCAAACCGGCGCCGCGTGGGTTTTCGCTCCCTGGGACTGCGTGGCGCCCTCGATCACCGCGCAGCCGCAGAACGCCACCGTCCCATTCGGGCAGGCCGCGACGCTGAGCGTCACCGCCACCGGGAGTCCTTCGCTCTGGTACGACTGGTACCAGGACACCCCGGGCGACACGTCGATGCCGGTCGGAACCGGCGCGAGTACCTTCACCACGCCGGTGCTGGCCGACACCACCAGCTACTGGGTGCGGGTTTCCAACGCCTGTGGGCAGGCTGACAGCGGCTCGGCGACTGTGTGTTCACCGCCTTCGATCACGAACCACCCAGGGGCGAGGGTAAAGGCCGGCCTGACCTTCACGTTGAGCGTTACCGCCACCGGAACGGGGCCTCTCGGGTACCAATGGTACCAGGGCGCTGCCGGCGATGCCTCACAGCCGGTCGCGGGTGCCAACGCGAGCAGTTTTGCCACCCCGGTGTTGGCCGTAGACGCCGACTACTGGGTGCGGGTCTCCAACGCGTGCGGCTACGCGGACAGCGACGTCCGAATCCCTCCGCAGGACCTCACCGGCCCGATTGCTTCCTCGGAGCGTCAGGCGCTCATCGATCTGTACAGCGGGACCGGGGGCGCGGAATGGACCAAACGCACGAACTGGAGGAACCCAGCCAACACTGGCTTCAACGTGTCGGGAACCGAGTGCAACTGGTACGGTGTGACGTGCGCCGCGCTGCCCACCAAGGTGTATACGGTGCAGCTACTGGTGCTCGACAGCAACAACCTCGCGGGGACGCTTCCGGTAACGCTCAGCAACCTCACCAACCTGGTTGGTCTCTACCTCAACGACAACCAGGTGACGGGTTCGATCCCGACGTCGTTGGGCAGTCTTCCCATCCTGATGGGCCTCTACCTCCAGAACAACCGGTTCTCGGGTTCGATCCCCACGCAGCTCGGAAGCCTCACCAACCTAATCCAGCTCAACCTCGGGCACAACCAGCTCACGGGCTCGATCCCGACGGAGCTCGGCAGCCTCATGAACCTGCAATACCTCGACCTCAACACCAACCAGCTCGCAGGCTCGATCCCGACCTGGCTCGGGAGCCTGACCAAGCTGCAGAAGCTTGACCTATCAATCAACCACTTCCCGGGCTCAATCCCGACCCAGCTCGGGAGCCTCACGAACTTGCAGTTTCTCAGCCTCAACGGCAACATGCTCTCGGGGTCGATCCCGACCTCGTTCGAGAGCCTCACAAAGCTGGTCGTCAATCAGAGTGACCTCCGCTACAACGCCCTCTCCAGCAGCGACGCTACGCTCACAGCCTTCCTCAACGACGGCATGCAGTACGGCAGCGACTGGCAGTCCACCCAGACCGTGGCGCCCACGGGTGTCGCCGCCGGCGCCACCACCAACACTTCGGTGGCGCTCTCTTGGACGCCGATCGCCTACACCGGCGACACCGGTGGGTATCGCGCCTACTACTCGACCACCTCCGGCGGGCCTTACACCTCCGACGGCATCACGGCGGCCAAGAGTGCCTCCTCGATCGTGGTCAGTGGCCTCAATCCCAGCACGCTGTACTACCTTGTTGTCCGCACCGTCACCAACCCCCATGCGAACAACCCGAACACCGTGACGAGCGATCCTTCGGCGGAGGTCCATGCGACCACCGGCGGGGGCACCTGCACTTCGCCTTCGATCACGACCCAGCCGCAGAGCCAGACCATCCAAAGCGGCCAGACGGCCACGTTGAGCGTCATTGCGACCGGGACGGCTCCGCTCTCGTACCAGTGGTACCAGGGCTCCTCCGGCGACACCTCGCATGCGGTCGGGACCAACGCAACCAGCTTCGCCTCGCCAGCGCTGACCACCAGCACAAGCTACTGGGTGCGGGTCTCCAACGCCTGCGGCCACGCAGACAGCGCCACGGCCACCGTCACGGTCGGCGGCGGCTGCACCTCGCCTTCGATCACGGCGCAGCCACAGAGCCAGACAATCGCGAGCGGGCAGACCGCCACGCTCACTGTGACCGCGGCGGGCACGGCTCCGCTTTCCTACCAGTGGTACCAGGGGTCTCCGATCCTTCCTTCCTCGATTCCGGTCGGCAGCAATAGCAGCAGCTTCACCACGCCAGCGTTGACCGCCACCACGAGCTACTGGGTGCGGGTGAGCGACTCGTGCGGCCAGCATGTCGACAGCAACACCGTCACCATCACGGTTGGCCAAACTGGCCTCGTCTTCAGGACACTGACGCCCTGCCGCGCGCTGGACACGCGGCTGGAGGGTGGAGCGCTGGCCGCCAACACCTATCGGTCCATCACGATCATGGGCCGGTGCGGCGTTCCGAGCAGCGCGCAGGCAATCTCGGCCAACTTCACCGTGACCAACATGCCGGGGGTCGGGTTCCTCCGCGTGTACCCGGAGGCGGGACCGCCCACACGCGACATCTCGACCCTGAACTTCGACTCGCACGAATGGGCGCTCGCGAACGCCGCAATTGTGCCGCTGCGGACCGGTGGAGCGTTGACCCTCTACGCGGCCGTCTCCCAGTCGGACGTCATCATTGACGTCAATGGCTACTTCACCACACCAGGCGCTGCCGCTCAAACACCGAGCGAGGCAGGAGAGCTCAGCGGAGTAACCGTGGGCGAAGTCACGCCCGAGGACACTACGAACGCAGCAGCCGTGGACACGACCTTCCATCCGGTTTCTCCCTGTCGGGTCCTTGATACGCGCCTCGGGGGTCAGACGAGTCTTGGGACGGCGGAAGCACGAGCGGTGACAATCGTCGGGGGTACATGCGGGATTCCGGCCGGCGCCGCCTCCGTCGCGGCGAACTTCACCGTCACCGACGAGGGGAGCTCAGGCTATCTGTCCGTCTATCCAGAACCTGGCGCACCATCGCGAGACATCTCGACGATGAACTTCACGTATGGCCAGTGGGCGCTGGCCAATGCCGCCTTGGTGCCGCTCCGCTCGGACGGTGGGATCACGGTCTTCAACGAGTCCGCGAGGACGGACCTCATCATCGACGTCAGTGGGTACTTCTCCACATCCGGGATACCTGGCCTCACCTTCTATCCCCTCACGCCTTGCCGGGTGGTTGACTCGCGGCTGACCGGCGGGGCGCTCGCGGCGAATACGTATCGAAGGATCCAGGCAACAGGTGGGCAGTGCGGAGTGCCGACGGACGCTCAGGCCATCTCGGCCAACTTCACCGTGACCAACATGAAGGGCACGGGTTTCCTTAGGGTCTACCCCGAGGATGGTGCGCCAACACGAGACATCTCGACACTCAACTTCAGCTCGAATCAGTGGGCCCTTGCGAATGCGGCCATCATGCCGCTCCAGAGCGGTTTCTTGACGGTCTACGCGGCCGCCTCTCAGCTCGACTTCATCATCGACGTGAACGGGTACTTCAAGTAGGCAAGGAGCCTCTTATCACCCGCGCCTGTAGGCAGGACCGCCCCGAAGGGCGGTCCTTCAGTTAGTGGAGGCTACTCGACAGGGGTGGGTCCTGTACGAGTGCTGGATGACGACCCCCGGGTCAGGAGGGGACCGTCTATGGTGACCCGCTCAGGTCAAGCCACCTTGGGTTCTTGTTGGGCGTGGTACTCGGCGGGAGCTTTGGCGGCGAGGGACGAGTGCGCCCGCAGGGCTCGTCGCGACTAGGCGCGCGACGAGGCGGCCGCGGCGCACGTACCAGCCAATGATGCGTTCTGGGATAGAATCTCGTCTCGCTGTGTGCGAGAGGGCTCCTGTGCCGCTGGATGAAGCCTGCTGATGGCTCGACTTGCCGCACTGGCCTGGTTGGCGCCACGCCGTGGCGAGCGCGCGATCATTGCATTTCTGTGCGTCTACGCGGCGGTGCTGCTCTACTTTCGCCCGGCGACGCCGTTCGAGTGGGACGAGGTCCTCTACCAGCGGGCGCTCGATCGGTACGACGTCGCGGCGCACTCGCCGCACCCCCCAGGAGCGCCACTGTTCGTGGCTGCGGCCAAGGCCGTTCGGGTGATCGTCCGGGACCCGCAGCTCGCGGTCCAGGGCACCGTCATCCTCGCCGCGCTCGCGGGCCTGTACTGGCTTTTCCGGCTCGCGCTGCGCCTCGGCGCGCCGCCCCGGGCCGCGCTCGCATCCGTCGTGGTTCTCGCCGCGGTCCCTGGCTTCTGCTTCCACGCCAACGTCGGTCTATCCGATGTGCCTTCGACCGTGGGGGTGGTTGGCGCGGCCTTGGCCTGCGTCGTCGCGTGGGATGACCTCCGGCGGTTGCCGTTCGCAGCCGCTGTGACCGCGCTCGCGCTCGGAGTGCGGCCGCAGGTCCTGCCCGTGCTGCTGCCGCTTGGTCTGGTCCTGATTGTGGCGGCCGTCCGCCACCGGGAGTGGAAGCGTCTCGGCACGGCGTTGGCGGCGGGCGTCGCGACCAGCGCTGCGGTCTGGTTGCCGGCGATGCTCTTGACGGGATTCAGCCGCTACTGGGGTGCGGTGCGTGGGCACGCCCGCTACCTAGCCGCGGTGGAGTCGTACCTTTACTTTCCCCGCAGCCCGTTCCACGACGTGGTGCAGTACTGGCTCGTGAACCCGCTCGGCGACAGCGGGCTAGCGACATACTTCGGTGTGCTGGTGCTGTCCGGCGCGGTGATCTGGTGGATAACTGGCAGGCGCCGCCTGGTGCTGATCGCGGCGACTTCGGGATTGCTGTACCTGGCGGTGGCGGTTTGCAGCATGCACCCGCTCTCGGCGGTGCGGTTCGCCCTGCCCGCCGCGCCGTTCTTCGCGCTGTTGGCGGCAGGCAACCTCGCCGCGCCGTGGCGATGGCTGCGTTGGGGGACGGCCGCCGCGTGTGCGGGGTGGCTGGTCACGTCGATCGCCTGGGGGCTGCCGGTGTACCGCCTGCGCCGTGAGCCCGCGCCGGTGTGGACCGCCCTGAATTGGGTCAAGCAGAATTTCGATCCGGCTCGCACGACGGTTGTCATCGACGGGAGCTTCTCGCCGCACTACGAGTACCTGTTCAAAGGCACAGCTTTCGGGCACGAGCGGAAGCGTGATGAGTTCGTCTATACGGATTCGCTGCGTCCGGGAGGGCACGTCGTACTGGTCCTGCCGTACGTGCTGCCGGAGAGCGAGGTGCTTTTCGAGAAGGACTGGCGCGAGCCGAAGATCCCGCAGCTCGCTTTTCAGCGCTACGGCTCCTGCGTTGTCATGGCTGCGCCCTCGGGCCCGGGCCCGCGCTTCTCGCTCAACTGGCTCGTCGAGAAGAGGGGCTGGGTCGTGTGGCTGCAAGGGAAGATAGCCCTGCCGGAGGGCGACCTCCCGCGACTCACCTCCGTTTGTCCACTCACGGCGCCCGTGACGGTGGCATGGGCGGGCCACGCAGGGACCGTGGTCAAGGCCGGCCAGTGCCTCGACGTGCCGTTGTTCCCTGGGACCGCAGGCGAGGTCTCGGTGCGGGCGCCTGAAGACGGGCCCGTGCTGCTTCGTCCACTCTCGTTCGCCACGGATCCGGCACGCTTCGAGGCGGCACGCCTAGCGTCGACCGAGCTGGTCGTGCCTCTCGCCGCGCACGCTCCGAGCGCGCCGGGCCAGCGATGGCAAAGCGATCTTTCGGTGTGGAACCTTGAGGCGAGGCCCGCACGTGTCACGGCGACGCTGCTGACCTCCGCTGGTGGTGTCGTGACGGTCGGCGATGCCGTGGCGCCGGCGAGGGGGAGTTTGTCCGTCGTCGATCTCCTCGCGGCGCGGGCCGGCGCCGATCCGGTGATGGGCGGCCTCGTCCTCGACGCGGCGTGGACGGACCGCGACACGGCGCCCTCACCGGTGCTCGTGGCACTCGCGCGGACCCACCAGGTGAGGCCGAGCGAGAAGCTAGGCGAGACGAGTAATGGCCCACGCGATGGAGCGCCCGCCATGGTCTCGGGGGCGGCGATGAGGGCCGGCGGCGTTGCCACCTTCTCGTTGAGTGCGGCACAGGCCGGCACGCGGATCGTCGTGAGTGCGGCTTCGCTCGGCCGCGAACCAACCGAGGTCGTCGTGACGGCTCGCGATGCCGGCGGCACGCAGTTGGCGAGCGCGACCCTGCGGGTACCGGCGCTCGGTTTCGCCTTTACCTGGCTGGAGGGGGCGAGCAACGCCAAAGCTCTACAGTTCGAGGTGGCGCCGCAAGGCACGGCGGCGTTTGTCTATCCTGGAGCTGCACAGGTTGATGGTGCGACCAACGAGGTCACGCAGCTCGCGCCGGAGCGGGTGCAAAATCCCGCAGGCGCGACGGCCGTGCCTGACTGGCGCGCTGTCAGCCCGCACCGTGCAGGCGGATCGGGCGCGGGGGCGACGAAGCGATGATCCACGAAAAGCGCGTGATCGTGGTGTTGCCGGCCTACAACGCCGAGCGAACGCTGGCACGGACCTATGCCGAGATCCCTCGTGACATCGTGGACGAGGTGGTGCTGGTCGACGACGCCAGCGAGGACTCAACCGTCGAAGTGAGCAAGTCCCTCGGCGTCACGAGCCTGGTCCACCGCCGGAACCTGGGCTACGGCGCGAACCAAAAAACCTGCTACGCGGAGGCGCTCTCCCGCGGCGCGGACATCGTGGTGATGGTCCATCCCGACTACCAGTACGACCCGCGCCTGGTCCCGTCGATGGCCTCGCTCATCGCGCTCGGTGTGTACGACGTGGTGCTGGGGAGCCGCATCATCGGCAAGGGAGCGCTTGCCGGCGGCATGCCGCTCTACAAGTACGTGTCAAACCGCATCCTCACCGCGATCGAGAACCTGCTCCTCGGGGAGAAGCTGTCCGAGTATCACACCGGCTACCGCGCCTTCTCGCGCGAGGTGCTCGAAACCTTGCCGCTGGAGGCGAACTCCAACGACTTTGTGTTCGACAACCAGATGCTGGCCCAGATCGCCTATTTCGGCTTCAGACTTGGTGAGGTCTCCTGCCCGACCCGCTACCAACCCGAGTCGTCCTCGATCAAATTTCTACGCTCGTGCAAGTACGGCCTGGGCGTACTCAGCACCGCCGTCCGCTTTCGGCTCGCGAGAATGCGCCTGGCGCGCCCTCGTATCTTCGATTCTGCCGGCCCCCGCCTCCGCCTCGACGTGATTCGCGAACGGCTCGTGGAGGAGGAGCCCGCGGGCGGGAGCGACTCCGGCGAGGATTCGGCGGGTTGCCGATGAGGCATGCCCAAGCGATCGGCGACGCTCCGTCGCCGGCGGGGTAGCGCGGATGCCCAACAACGGCGCAGGAGGGGGCGATCGGCGAGCGCGAGCCTGGGGGGTAGTGGCGCTCGTCGTGTACGCTGCCCTGCTGCTCCTGCTTCGCCCCGCGACCCCGTTCGAGTGGGACGAGGTGCAGTTCCAGCAAGCCCTCGATCGTTACGACGTAGGCCAGCACTGGCCGCATCCCCCTGGCTACCCTGTCTACATCGCCGCGGGGAAGCTGGTACGGCTGGTGGTGCGCGACCCGCTACTTGCACTCGAGGCGGTCGGAGTTCTGGCGGCGGCACTGACGTTGGTGCTGATGCTTCGCACGATGCGGCGACTTGGTGCTCCGCAGCGGGGCGCGGTGGCCGCGGCGGTGGTACTCGCGCTTAACCCCGCCTTCGCCTTTTACGCCAACGTCGGGCTTTCGGATGTGCCTGGCGTGGCAGCGGCGTTCGCGGCGGTTCTCGCTCTGCTCTGGGCCTTCGACACACCCAAGCGTCTGCCGTTTGCGGCGATCGTTTGCGCCCTCGCGCTCGGGGTGCGCCCGCAGTTGGCGGCTGTGATGGCGCCGCTTGGCGTTTTCGTGCTGGTCCGCGAGCTGCGCGAGCGGCGGTGGCGTGAGGTGGGATTGGCCAGCGCCGCGGGTCTGGCCACCACGGCGGCGTGCTGGGTCCCGGCGATTCTCCTGACGGGCGCCGGCCGCTTCGTCAATACCCTGCGACTCTTGAGCGCATGGGTCGCGACGGAAGAGAGGGGCTATCGGCTTCCAGCCGCACCTGTCAACGATGTCCTTGCCTTCTGGCTCGTCAGGCCCTTCGGTTCGGGTGTTCTCGCCGCTCTCTTCTGGGTGCTGGTGCTGGTCGGCGCACGAGCGTGGTGGCGGCGCGGCCAGCACAGGCTGGTTGTGGTGGCGACAACGGCCGCTTCGTGCTACCTCCTGTCCGGAATGTTCTCGATGAACTACACGACCGCGGTGCGCTATGGGCTGCCGGCGCTGCCCTTCCTGGCGATTCTCGCCGCAGGGGTGATTAACCTCGAGAGGCCGACACGGCGGGTAGTCGGTGGCGCCGTGTTGGGCGTATCGACGCTGGGCGGGGCGGTGTGGGTGGCGCCGCCTTTCGTGCTGAGGACGCACCCCGCGCCGGTCTGGGAAGCGCTCGATTGGATCACGCAGCACTGTGATCGGTCGAAGACCGTTGTGGTAGTGGACGGGGCCATCAAGCCCCATGGCACCTACGTGTTGAGTCGCGCGTCGGTGAGCTACACCGACGTGAGACCGACCAACGCCTACGACGCGTCGGTGCAACCTCGTAAGCAGGTCCTGGTCGTGGCGGAAACGCCGATTCCGGGCTTTCCCGTCGTCTTTGAACGCCGGTGGGACTCGAGCCATCTCCGCCGGCTGACCCGAAATCGCTATTACACCTGCGTCGTGATGGCGATGCCCGAGCCGGACCAGCCGGTGTTCTCGCCGGAATGGCGTTTCGAAAATGGGAGATGGCGACTGTTGGGGACGGGACTCGTGCACCTCCCACCGACCGCGCGCCCAGTGGTACTGCGTTTGTGCGCCGGCGATGATCCGCTCGGCGTGACTCACCCTGGTTTCCCTGACTCCTTCGTGCCGAGGCACGAGTGTGTTGACGAGGTGCTGACGCCGGGTATCGTGGGCGACTTGAGGGTGTCAGCTCCCTCCAGCGTACGAGCCTCATTGCCGCCTGGAGAGATCCTCCCGCTGCGGTTGGTGGACGCGCGCGTGGGGAATCTGGCGCAGGCGTACATGCTGCCGTTGGTGGCAGACCTGCCTGGGCGAGGCCAGGCGTTTTGGCTTACCGATTTGGTGATGATGAACCCTCACGCGGCCCCCCTGCCGGTGGTCGCGGCCTTCCTGCCCACCTCGCGCGACAACCCCTCCGCGCGACGGGCGACAACCGTGCTTCGCCCGGGCCAGGTGCTCGATGTGCACGATGTCCTCGAGGTGCCGCAATTTCGCGGCGCGGGCGAGCTTGGGGCTCTGCTGGTCGCTGCCGATGAGCACGCCGCGGAATGCAGCGGCAACCGGTGCGGCTTTCTGATCTTTTCCCACACCTACAACGCCAACGCTCCCCCGAATGAAGCCAACGCCAACGAGTGGCTCCCCGGCTTGCCGCCAGACGCTGGCTTGAGGCCCGGTGGGCGGGCGGAGTTCACCGACCTTTCGTTTGCCCCGCACGCTCGCGTGAGTTTCGGCCTTGCGTCTTGGACGGATACCACAGTTTGCGTGCGCCGGTCGCTGCTGACCGCCGCGGGGCGTGTCGTGAGTTCTCAACTCTTCGATCTGCCGCGATTCGGACATCTCCACTTGCCGCTCGATCTTGTGCCCGGGGACGAGCGCATTCAGGTTGAGCTCGTGGATTCTCCCCCCCAAGCGCTGGTGTTCCCATACTTGTCCGTTGTGAACGGGGCGACCGGTCTTGCCGACGACCTTCTTCCCGCGGTTGTTGCCGCCAAAGCGCCGAGGGTGGGTGGCCCGCCACAGTTGCCTCCGCTCGAGGCAGGGCGCTGATCGTGCGGCCGAAGCATTCGCTCCGAGTGAGGCCGGTGGCGTGACGCCATCACGTGGCCGCCTCGTGCGACCTCGGGCGGAGCGCTGAGGATGTCCGCCGTCGCGCTGCGGCCGCGTGCGCTCCTCTTCGACCTCGACGGGACGCTCGCCGATTCCTTCGTAGCAATCGCCCACGCGCTCAACCACGCGCTGCGGGAAGCGTGCCTTCCCGAACATGACCTCGACTGGGTGCGGCACCACGTTGGTCGGGGCGCGATCGAGCTGGTCCGGGATGCGGTGGAATCGGGTTGTGACGATGCGGCGCGGCACGGTGTCGGCGCTCGCTTCCGCGCGGTCTACGAGGAGGTCTTCCTCGCCGAGACGCCACCCCTGCCCGGTGTCACCGAGGTGCTGGCGTTCGCGGCGAAGCGAACAAGGGGAAACGTGGCGGTCATCTCCAACAAGTACGAAGCGCTCAGCCGCGCCCTTCTTGAGCATTGGGGTGTCGCACGGTTCGTTGCCGCGGTGGTCGGGCCCGACACCCACGGCGTGCGCAAGCCGGACCCGGCGACGGTGCTGCCGGTGCTGAGTGAGTTCGGCGTGGCGCCAGCGGAGGCGCTGCTCGTCGGCGACATGGAGGTGGACGCGGCGACCGGCCGCGCCGCCGGGGTCCCGGTTCTCGGGGTGCGCGGCGAGGCGACCACTCCGGAGGTGCTGCGCGCCGCCGGGATGGTGGACGTCATCGCCTCGGTTCGTGATCTCCCCGCGTGGCTGGCGGCACACGGGCAGGGCTGGGGATAACATGGGGCGTCCGGGAGGGCGGGAGCCGAGTGAGCGTCTTGCCGAATCGTGAGGAGCCTTTCCAAGTAGTCATTCCCGGCCCCGATCGGAGCCGGGGCCAGGCTCCGGCGGGAATCCGGTGCTTGCGGGGACTACTGGGTCCCCGCTTTCGCGGGGACGACGGCGCGATCGCCGTCGCTTGCGCGGGGACGACGGACCGCGGAGGTCTTGCGAGAGGCTCCAGTGGATGACCGTGGCAGGCGGGAGAAGGTGCCCATGAGTGGAAAGCTCAACGTCGCGCTGGTGTTTGGAGGGCGGTCCGGCGAGCACGAGGTGTCGGTGGTTTCCGCCCGCTCGGTCGCGGCGGCGCTGGATCGCGGCCGCTACGAGCTGGTGCCGATGGCGATCGACCGGGCGGGGAGGTGGGCCGACGCGGCAACGGCGGCCAAGGGGCTGGGCGAGGCGGGCGCGAAGCCCGATCATGTTCCTGCGTTCTCCGGCAGCTTTCGCCTCGATCCCCGCTTGTTGGACGGCTCGGTGGACGTGGTCTTGCCCATCCTGCACGGCCCGTTCGGTGAGGATGGCACCATCCAAGGGATGGCCGAAATGCTCGACCTGCCTTACGTGGGGTGCGGCGTCGCGGCGAGTGCCATCCTCATGGACAAGGTCGTGACAAAACGGCTTTTCGAGCACTTCGGGCTGTCCACGCCGCGGTTTGTCGCGATCACGGCCACCGAGTGGGCGGGCGAGCGCCGCCAGTGCGAATTGCGCTGCCTGGGCCTCCCGTTGCCGCTGTTCGTCAAGCCCTCGCGTTTGGGTTCGTCGGTGGGCATCACCAAGGTGAAGGCGCCCGAGTCGCTGGTTGCGGCAGTAGATCTTGCCCTCGGCTACGACGACCTGGTGATCGTGGAGGAGGGGATACCAGGACGGGAGATCGAGGTCGCCGTGCTGGGCGGTGATCCGCCGTTCGCCAGCGTTCCCGGTGAGATCGTGCCCGGCCACGAGTTCTACGACTACGCCGACAAGTACCTCGACGATGCCTGCAAGCTGCTCGCGCCGGCGCCGCTCGATCCCGCGCAGGTAACTGAGCTGCAGCGCCTCGCGGTAGCGTCGTTTCAGGCGCTTGGTTGCGAGGGCATGGCGCGGGTCGATTTTCTCCTCGACAGCCGGGATGGACGGGCCTACCTCAACGAGCTCAACAGCATCCCCGGCTTCACCTCGATCTCGATGTATCCCCGCCTGCTTGGCCTGTCGGGCGTGAGCTACCCAGAGCTCCTCGATCGGCTCATCGCGCTCGCGCTCGAACGCCACGCGCGGCGCCGGCGTTTCGCCGATGCGGCGTTGCGCCCGCTCTCCGAGCGCGCCCGCTGAGTGATGGGCCCGTGGCCTTGATTGCCGCGATCGGAAGCTCTACGATGAGCTTGTGAATCCGTTCATAAGCGCCGCGCGGCGCGCTGGGAGGCAGCGATGAGTTCGACCAAAGTGACCCGCGAGGAATCTCTTGCGTACCACACCGGAAAGCGCCACGGCAAGGTGTCGGTGGTTCCCACCAAGCCGTGCCTGACGCAGCGCGATCTCTCGATGGCCTATACGCCGGGCGTCGCGGAGCCGTGCCGCGAGATCCACCGCGATCCGTCGCTCGTCTACGAGTACACGAGTAAGGGCAACCTCGTCGGGGTGATCTCCAACGGCACGGCGGTCCTTGGCCTCGGTGACATCGGCGCCCTCGCCGGGAAGCCGGTGATGGAAGGCAAGGGCGTGCTCTTCAAGCGCTTCGCCGACATCGACGTGTTCGACATCGAGATCGACACGCACGACCCGGACGAGGTGATCAAGTTCTGCCAGTTGATCGAGCCGACCCTCGGCGGCATCAACCTCGAGGACATCAAGGCGCCGGAGTGCTTCTACATCGAGGAGACGCTGAAGAAGACCATGAAGATCCCGGTCTTCCACGACGACCAGCACGGCACCGCGATCATTTCCGGCGCGGCTTTCCTCAACTCCCTCGAGGTCACCGGCAAGAAGATCAACGAGGTAAAGGTGGTGTTCTGCGGCGCCGGCGCTGCCGGGATCGCGTGCGCCAACCTCTACCTCGCCCTTGGCGTCAAGAAGGAGAACCTCTTCTTCGTGGACACCAAGGGGGTGATCTACAAGGGCCGCAAGGAAGGGATGAACCCCTACAAGGAAAAGTTCGCGCAGGACACGGACGCACGCACCCTCGCCGACGCGATCCGCGGCGCGGACGCGTTCATCGGTGTGTCCGGTGCGAACCTCGTCACGCCGGAGATGCTGAAGACGATGGCGGAGGACCCCGTGGTCTTCGCCATGGCGAACCCGGACCCCGAGATCCCCTACGACGTGGCGACCGCCGCCCGCAAGGACCTCATCATGGCGACTGGGCGCTCGGACTATCCCAACCAGGTCAACAACGTGCTCGGTTTCCCCTTCATCTTCCGTGGCGCTCTCGACGTTGCTGCTAGCCAGATCAACGAGCAGATGAAGATGGCTGCCGTCCGGGCGTTGGCTAACTTGACCAAGGAGGATGTGCCGGACTCGGTGATTCGCGCGTACGGCGGCAGGCCGTTCAAGTTCGGTCGCGAGTACCTGATCCCGAAGCCGTTCGATTACCGCGTCCTGCTTTGGGAGGCGCCCGCGGTGGCCGAGGCGGCGATCGCCTCCGGGGTCGCGCGCAAACCGTACTCCTCGCGCGAGGACTACGTGCGCGAGCTGGAGGGGAGGCTTTCGCGGATCCGCAGGGTGATGCATGTGGTGATGGACCGCGCCAAGGCCGACCCCAAGCGCATCGTGTTTGCCGAGGGCGACCATCCCAAGATCGTGCGAGCCGCGAAGATTTTGGTTGACGAAGGGATCTGCAAGCCGGTCCTGCTCGGCCAAAAGGCGACCATCGAGACGCTGATGAAGGAATACGAGGTGGCCAAGGGGAGCGTCGAGGTCGTCGAACCGGCCAACCACCCGAAGTTCGAGGCGTACGCCGATAAGTTCCATCAGATGCGCTGGCGGCGCGGTCTCGCGTACGAGGATGCGGTGAAGACCCTCAAAGAGGCGGTCTACTTCGCCAACATGATGGTGCGCGAAGGCGACGCCGACGGCCTGATCTCCGGCCTTACGATGCACTACCCCGACACCATCCGGCCAACGCTGCAGGTCCACCACACGATGGACGAAATGCGGCATGCGGGGGGCGTCTACCTGCTTCTGTTCGAGGACCGGATGATCTTCATCGCCGACACCACGGTGAACCTCAACCCCAGCGCCGAGGACCTCGCGGAGATCGCGTACGGCGCCGCCGAGGTTGCCCGGCATTACTTCGACGTGGCACCGAAGATTGCGATGCTCTCCTACTCGAACTTCGGATCCAACGCGGACCCAAACACGGCCAAGGTGCGGCGCGCCGTGGAAATCGTTCGCGAGCGCTGGCCCGACCTCGTCATCGACGGCGAGATGCAGGCGGACACTGCGGTTGAACCCTCGATCGCCGAGGAGACCTACCCGTTCTCGGCGATCAAGGGCGACGCCAATATCTTGATCTGCCCTGACCTCGAGTCCGCGAACATCGCCTACAAGCTGCTCTGGCGGCTCGGTAAGGTCGAGGCGATCGGGCCGATCCTGATGGGCGTCAACGCGGCGGCGCATGTCCTGCAACGCGGCGTCGAGGTTTCCGACATCGTGAACATGGCGGCCATTTGCGTGCTCAACGCGCAGATCATCGCCTCGGGACACGGCGCGCCGAAGGGGAGCCGCGGCAAGACCAAGTAAATGCACTGGAGCGTGTTTGCCAAGGCCCCGTCACGAGACGGGGCCTTTTGTTCCACGGTTGTGACGGGCCCAGTTGTGGCGGGCACGCGGCATTTGACACGCCGCCGACCTCCACGTAGCATCATTTTTCATATCGCGTACCAAGGGGGGTACTGCCATGAAGCGAGCCTTGAAGGTGTTGGGTTTTTCTAGTTTGATCCTTGCGCTCCCGGTGCTGGCGGCGGCGCAGACCGGCGGGTTGCGCTACTCGATCACCGTGAGCAAGTTCGAGAACAAGGCCGGGTGGGCTGGTCAGTGGGACATCGGTGACGCGTGGGGCACCATCCTGACCGATCTCCTGAACCAGACCGGCAGGTTCATCGTGCTCGGCGAGAAGGACATGCGGCAAGAGGCGATGGGCGAGCAGGACTTCGCCGCCTCGGGTCGGGCCGCGGGCGGGGCCAAGGCGCCGGCCACTGGCCAGATGACCCCGGCTCAGTTGCTGGTCAAGGGCGCGATCACCCACGTCCAGGACAGCACCGCAGGCGGGCATGGCGGGATCGCGATCGGCGGTGTCCGCCTCGGGGGCGCTGGTGGCAAGGGTGAGGTCAACGCGACGATCTACATCGTCGATTCGACGACCGGCCAGGTGCTTGCGTCCAAGAGCGTAGTCGGCGTCTCAACCCGCAAGGGACTCGACGTGGGCTACAGCGGCTCTGGCTTCAGTGCCGACGCCGGCGGGTACCAGAAGGACAACGTCGGCAAGGCCGTCACGGCGGCCTGCAAGGACGGCGTCGACTTCCTCGTGCAGCAACTGCCCAAGATCCCCTGGACGGGCACGGTCGCGCAGGTCGCCGGCGGCAAGGTGTACGTCAACCGCGGCAGCCGCGAGGGTGTGAGCGCGGGGCAGGAGTTTGTCGTCGGTGAGGCCAACATCGTGCGCGATCCGGACACCGGCGAGGTGCTCGACCAGAGCGTCAAGGAGATCGCCCGGCTGCAGGTGAGCCAGGTCAAGGAGAAGCTTTCGATTTGCACTGTGACCAGCGGCAGCGCCGGAGCGATCAAGAAGGGGATGATGGTCGAGATCCCCGGCGGGAAGTGAGCCTCACCGCTTTGTGAGGGCGCTCGCGAGGGCCGGCCGGCACGGGGGTTGCTGCGCCATCCGGTGTTGACGCTCGCGCGCGAGGCGGCTAGGACTCGAGTACAACCGGCCGGCGCTGCTGGCCGGTTTGCTCACTCGTCGAAAGGGGGGCAGCGGCATGATGCCTACAAGAATTGGCCATTACACCATCGTCCGTGAGCTGGGGCGCGGCGGGATGGGCGTGGTCTACAAGGCGCACGAGGAATCGCTCAATCGCTTCGTCGCGATCAAGGTTCTCTCCGAGCAGCTCGCTTCCGACGAGACGTTCATCGCCCGCTTTGTACGCGAGGCCCAGGCCGCTGCCGGTCTTTCCCACCCCAACATTATCCAGATCTTCTACATCGGCGAAGACGAAGGGAAGCACTACTTCGTCATGGAATACGTTTCGGGCAAATCGCTCCTCGACCTCGTGCACCAGCAGGGCCGCATCGCGAACCCGCAGGCAGCGCAGTACATCGAGCAGGCAGCGGCGGGGCTCGCCGCCGCCCACGACAAGGGCATCCTGCACCGCGACATCAAGCCGGCCAACCTGATGGTCGATGAGCGAGGGCTGGTCAAGATCGCCGACTTCGGCCTCGCGCTCCCTTCCGATGCCGCCACCCGGCTGACCACGACAGGAACGCTGATGGGAACGCCGGGGTACCTCTCGCCTGAACAGTGCCTGGGCAAGCCGCTCGATCGGCGCACCGACATTTACTCGCTCGGCGTGTCGTACTTCGAGATGCTCACGGGCTCGATTCCGTTCCAAGCCGACAGTCCGCTCGCCGTGATGCGGAAGATCCTCGACGAGCAGCCTCCCGACATCACGAGCCTCAACCAGAGCGTGGACGCAGAGACCCGCCAGATCGTCAACCGCATGATCGCGCGGGAGTGCGATCAGCGCTACCCGAGCTGCCACGAGCTCATCGCAGACCTCGATGGGTATCTCGCCGCGAAGGGCGTGCGGGGCGCCTCCGGCGGCGTTGTGGTGAGCCCACCGCCCGATGCGGCGGGAGACGAGGTCACGAAGCGGATGTCCCCGCCACCGGTTCCGGCGGCGCCGACCGCCGGACCGGCGTCTGTTCAGCCTGGCGTCTCGGCACCCGCGCCTGCGGTCGCAGAACAGCCCCCGGCCGTCGCGGTATCCGTGCCGCCCGCAGCCACCGCTCCGCCGCCGCCCTCGGCGCTGGTTCCTGCGCCGCGAGCAGCGCCCGTAGCGGTCGCGGCGCCCGCCGCGCAACGCTCTCGCACCGGTGTGCTCGTCCTCGCGCTCGTCGCGGTCTTCCTCGTGGCGGCGGTCGCGGCAGGGTTTGTGGTCTGGCGCATGCCCGGGACCAGGGCTCTGCTCGCCGCCGTGTTCCACCATGGGCGCACCAGCCCCGCGCCGCAAGAGGTAGCCGCGTCGGGTACGGCGGGTTCGCCTGGGGCGGCGACGCAGTCGGTGGTCGGGACGCCGGCCGAGTCCACCGGTGGGAACCCGTCGGCAACCGGCGGCGGGAGCGCGGGAGCGCTGCCGCCATCATCACAGGCGCCAAACGGAGGCGCCGCTGGGGTGGGCGGGGCCGCATCCGCTCGGGCGACGGACGACGCGACGGGCGCGTCGTCCGCGGCTGGTGGCGCTCTGACACGCGGCAAGGCGGCCGGTGGGATCGTCGCCGCCAGCCGCCGGCGCGGCGGGTCCTCGCCGGCGCTGCAACGTCACACGGGTGGCGGCGGTCTTTCCGGTCTGGCCGTGGCCTGCGTCGGCCCGCAGCCACTTGAGGGGGTGGTGGCGAGCTTCCTGCAGTCCGAGTTACAAGGCGCCGGTCTCGAGCCCTTGGATGCCGCCTCGTTGCCGGCGGCGGAAGCTGTGCTGCATGGCGGGGAGACGCCACCGCTCGCGGAGCTGCTCGCATCGTTGCGCCGGGATGGGATCGCGAGGCTGGTGCTGGCGCGGGTCGACCCCGCGGGGCAGCGCACGCTGCAGTACATGGATCGGTCGGACGTGGCCTACTCGGCACGGGTGACCACTACTTGCTACGACGTGGGCAGCGGGCGACCAATTGGGCCTGCCGCGATCACCACCATCGAGTACACGTCACTCAACGTCGAACCTGCGACCGCAAAGGCACTGGGTCCGGTCATGGAGACGATCACCGGGCAATTGCACTGAGATTCGGCGCGGGCTCGGTTTTCCCCACGGCCTTCGCAGTTGCGTGAGGACCCGGGCACGGGCGTATTGCGCTGCAGCGTCATCCGTGCGTACAATGCCTTCGAGAATCGGGTTGCGCAGTAGACTAGAGTCTGTAATTCTCGGGCGGGTCTCAATTCGCTCGTCAGGAGGCCAAGATGCAATGCGTGCTGGCTGCCGTCGCGGCGCTGCTGATCGCGGGGACGCTGGGCGGGCAGCAGACGTCGGGTTATCCTCCCGGCGACAACCCGTTCCAGGCCGAGTACGACTTTGCCTTGGGACAACCGGTCCAGCTCCACGTGGATGTGCAGGGTGTGCGGTTCGACGCGCTGACCGTGGTCGCGCTCGAAGCGGTGAAGAGCGGCGCCAAGACCAGGTGCGAGGTTCAAGTCACCGGCACGAACGCGGCCGAAAAGAGGGCGACCGTCACCACAGTACTGCTCCTCGAGGATGCCAGTGGGAAGGGTCTGGATCGACTCACGCTCGAAGCCTTCAAGGTCAAGCCTGCCAAGCCGATCGAGGAGAAGCAAAGGCTGACCGTGGCTGCTGATAGTCTTAGCTCGGCCACGAAGGTCTACGTCTTCGTCCAGGTTTCCTTTTAGCTACCTGGTGCCCACGACGTCCGCGCTCCGCACCGGCGCGGAGGCGTCACTATCCATTAGGCGGCTGCAAAGCCTGGTGTACCGCCCGGGCGAGGTCGAGGTCGTGCGTGGTGAGCGCGTGGGCGCTGTGGGTGGTGAGCCGTACCTCTAGCTTGCCCCAGCCAAGACGCAAATCGGGGTGATGATCGGCACGCTCGGCGAGCGCTCCCACGCGCACCGCGGCCGCGAGAGCCGAAGCAAAATCCGGCAGCCGCCATTTGCCCACCAGCTCTTCGCCTTCGAGCCGCCAACCTGGAAGCTCGCTCGTCACTTTGGCCGCGAGCGCGGGTTCTACCACTCTTTTGTCCTCCCCAGGAAGCTCAAGAACTCGGCGCGGACCTTGCGGTCGTCGAAGCATCCGCGAATCGCGGAGGTCACCGTAAGCGCGCCGGGCTTCTTCACCCCGCGCATCTCGACACATAGGTGGCGGGCTTCGATCACCACCATCGCGCCGAGCGGCGACAGGCTTCCCCACAGGTAGTCCGCAACCTGCTCGGTGAGGCGCTCCTGGATCTGCGGGCGTTTTGCGTAAAACTCCAAGATGCGGGGCAGCTTCGAGAGGCCAACGATGCGGCGGTTCGGGATGTAGGCGATGTGCGCGTGCCCGTAGAAAGGCACCAGATGGTGGGCGCACATCGAGTAGAACGGGATTTCGCGCTCCATAACCATCGATTGGTAGTTCTCTTCGTTGGGGAACGTCGTGATCCTTGGCTCGGCGCCTTCGATCAGGCCGTGGAACATCTCGAGGTACATCTTGGCGACGCGCTCCGGCGTACCGACGAGGTTGGGATCGCTCCGGTCCAGGTGGAGGAGGTCGAGAATCGCGCCGACGTGCGTAGCCATGCGCTCGATGGTGAGCTTTTCGTCGCCGTTGGGGATGAGGTTGGAGTCACGCTCGGAGATGGCGCTTGGCTCGTGTGGCACCCCAACCGTGAGTGGTTTCGACATGGGCCCTCCCCGGCCATCCGCAACAAGGCCGTACGGCGCAAGTCTATTCCAGAAACAGCCTGAGCGCTTGCGTTTTTTCGGCAGGAGCTGTTCTCGGCCGAGCTCGTCGCAACCGACGAGATCGCGCCCGTGTAGAATAACGGCCGGGCGCGATCGGCCGAAGCTTTGGCCCCGCCATCGGCTGGCTCACAAGCCAATCCGTGGCACGACGGCGCATCGCGCGTGGAGGCGAGCAGCAGCCATGAAGGGGATCATCCTCGCCGGCGGCTCGGGCACGCGGTTGCACCCCATCACGCTTGCAGTGTCGAAGCAGCTCGTTCCGGTCTACGACAAGCCGATGGTCTATTACCCGCTCTCCACGCTCATGCTGGCGGGAATCCGAGACGTGCTGGTCATCACCACGCCGCACGACTTGCCGCTGTTTCGCGGCTTGCTCGACGACGGGAGCCAGTGGGGAATTCGCATCTCTTTCGCCCAGCAGGCTACCCCGGGCGGGTTGGCCGAGGCTTTTCTGATTGGCGAGAGGTTCGTGGGTCGGGAGGGCGCCTGCCTCATCCTTGGTGACAACATTTTTTACGGCCAGGGGCTGGCGAAGCAGCTCCAGGCCGCGGCAGCCCGCCCGACCGGCGCGACCGTGTTCGGCTACCGGGTGAGCGACCCGGAACGCTACGGCGTAGTGGAGCTCGATGGCTCGGGCCGGCCAGTTTCTCTCGAGGAGAAGCCGGCCCACCCCAAGTCGCACTATGCCGTAACCGGGCTGTATTTCTACGACCACCGGGTGATCGAGATCGTGCGCTCGCTCGAGCGCTCCGCGCGGGGCGAGCTGGAGATCACCGACGTGAACCGGCGTTACCTCGAGTGGGGCGCGCTCACCGTCGAGTTGCTCGGGCGTGGGACGGCCTGGCTCGATACCGGTACCCATGAGTCGCTGCTGCAGGCGTCCAACTTCGTCCAGGTCGTGGAACAGCGCCAGGGCCTGAAGATCGCCTGCCCGGAGGAGGTCGCCTGGCGGATGGGGTTCATCAACGACGAGCACCTGCGCCGCATCGCCGAGCCGCTCGCCAAATCGGGATACGGCACCTACCTACTTGACCTGCTCGCGCAGCGCCACGAGGGCTGACGGATGAGGAGACGGATCCTGGTCACCGGGGGATGCGGCTTCATTGGCTCCAACTTCGTTCGCTTGCTTCTCGCCGAGCGCTCCGAGTGGGAAGTGGTCAACCTCGACACGCTCACGTATGCAGGGAGGTTGGAGAACCTCGAAGACGTCGCACACGACCCCAACTACCGCTTCGTCAAGGGGGACATCTGCGATCCCGCCGCGGTGACCGCGGCGATGGCCGGCTGCCACATGGCGGTGAACTTTGCCGCCGAGACCCACGTGGACCGCTCGCTCCTGGGCGCGACCCACTTCCTCGACACCGACATCAAGGGCGTGCTCGTGTTGCTCGAGGAGGCGCGCCGCGTCGGCATCGAGCGCTTCGTGCAGATCTCCACCGACGAGGTGTACGGCTCGATCGCGGCAGGCTCGTTCACCGAGGAGTCGGTCCTCAATCCGCGCAACCCATACTCTGCCTCGAAGGCGGGCGGCGACCGGCTCGCGTATGCCTTCTGGGCGACCTACCAGGTGCCGGTGATCATCACGCGGGCGTCGAACAACTACGGCCCGTACCAGTACCCGGAAAAGCTCATCCCGCTGTTCGTGACCAACGCGCTGCGCAACGAGAGCCTGCCGCTGTACGGTGATGGGTGCAACGTCCGCGACTGGCTGCACGTGCGCGACCACTGTCGGGCGGTCCTCTTCCTGCTTGAGCGTGGCCAGCCCGGTGAGGTCTACAACGTGGCCGGCGGCAACGAGCGCGAGAACATCGGCATCACGCGCGAGGTGTTGCGCCTGCTCGACAAGCCGGAGAGCCTGATTCGACCAGTGGCCGACCGGGTTGGGCACGATCGGCGCTACTCGCTCGACGCGGCCAAGCTGCGGCGGCTGGGCTGGGCGCCGCAAGTTCGGTTTGAGGAGGGACTCGCTCAGACCGTACGCTGGTACGTCGAGAACGAGGGGTGGTGGCGCCCGATCAAGGACCACGACGGGGAGTTTCGCCGCTACTACGAAGAGCAGTACGGCGCGAGGCTCAAGTGACAGGGGACTGGGAGCAGGGGACAGGGAATAGAGGGGCGGAGTCGGCCTTCGCATCGGCGGTGTGGGAGGGTAAGGCGTGAAGTTGCTCGTGACCGGGTCCAGGGGCCAGCTCGGCCGGGCCCTCGAGCGGACGGCGCCCTTGCACGGTTGCGAGTTCTACGGGTACGACCTTCCCGAGCTTGACATCACCGATCGGAGCGCCGTCGCGGCGCTGGCGAGAACGGTGCTGCCGGACGTGATCGTGAACTGCGCCGCGTTTACGGGCGTCGACGCGGCCGAAAGCCATGAGGAAGAGGCACTCGCAGTCAACGGGACAGCGGTCGCGCACCTCGCCGAGACCGCCAACGAGGTCGGCGCGGTGCTGGTCCAAATCTCCACCGACTACGTGTTCGATGGTCGCGACGAGCGCCCGCGCCGCGAGGACGACTCGACCAACCCACTATCAGCGTATGGCCGCACCAAGCTAGCGGGGGAGCACGCAGCCGCGTCGGCTCGCGCCCACCTGATCGTCCGCACCGCGTGGCTGTTTGGCGAGGGTGGCGCCAATTTCGTCGAGGCGATCCGCCGCCAGCTCGCGGCGGGCAGCCGGTGCCTGCGGGTGGTGGCCGATCAGCACGGCTCTCCAACCTACGCCGGCGACCTCGCCGCCACGGTGCTGCATTTGGTCGAGCTGAGCGCGCGGGGGTTGGTTCACGCCGTCAACGCGGGCTCGACCACGTGGCTGGGCTTCGCCGGTGAGATCGTTCGGCAGCTTGCCGCCGCGGTAGAGGTTGAGCCGATCAGCACGCAAACGGCAGCGAGGCCTGCGCCACGTCCGCAGTTTTCGGTGCTGGACACGACGCGGCTGACGGGACTCCTGGGCGCGCCGCTGCCGCCGTGGCAAGATGCGCTCTCGCGCTACCTGGCGAGGACGCCCTCCCAAGCTGCGCAGGACCAGAAGCCGGGTTTCGCTGGCACCCTCGGATGATCGTCGCGGCAGGGTAAATGAAAGACGTTTATTGATTCCGAGATTATGTCGCAAATACAATGTCCGACTTGATTTTGTGAGGCTCTTCACATAGATTGTCAGGTGGGGGGGATGCTTCAAGCAAGCGGTATGGAGGCTATGACTGCGCCCGCTACTCGTCCCGACGCGTTGGACGCGCTCGCTGCCCGCGTGGTGATCCTGGTCGGGCATTTTGGCAGCGGCAAGAGCGAGATCGCGCTGAACCTGGCGTTCTCCTTCGCCGAGCGCGGCGAGGAAGTAAGCGTCGTTGACCTCGATGTCGTGAAGCCGTACTTCCGCTGCCGGCAGGCCCGGGAAGAGCTGGAGGCCAACGGCATCCACCTGGTGGCGCCGGAAGGGGAGCTGGCGCACGCCGACCTTCCGATCATCCTCCCGGAGATCCGTCACCTCGTCCAGCGCGGCACCGCCAAGGTGCTCATGGACGTCGGCGGCGACGCCGTCGGCACCCGAGCGCTCGGCTCCCTGGCCGACGTCGTGTCTGTGGAGAATACGCACAATCTGCTCGTGTTGAACTTCAAACGCCCGTACACCGAGACCGTCGACGCCGCCGTCGAGATGGTGCGGGCGATCGAGGCGGCGGGACGGCTGCCGGTCACCGGGCTCGTCTCGAACACGCACCTGCTCGGCGAGACCACGCCCGAGATTGTTCTCGAGGGCCTCCGCTTGGCCGAAGAGACGGCGAAGCGGGTGAGCCTCCCGGTCGTCGCGGCCGGGGTCGACGAGAGGACCGCTCGCGCGCTGGCCGGTCGCGAGCTCGCGTGCCCGCTCATCGTCCTCAAACGGCGGATCACCACCCCGTTCGAGCCGACGAGACAGCCGCGCAGGGTCGGGCGGCTGTTCATGCTGAACTGAGAAAGGAGCGAGTCGGTGTCCCACATCATCATCGACCGCGACCGCTGCAAGGGTTGCGAGCTGTGCGTGCACGCCTGCCCGCAGAAGATCCTCGCCCTGGGCCACGAGATCAACGCGCGGGGGTACTTCTACGCCTCGGTCGCGGAGCCGAAGCGGTGCATCGGCTGCCGCCTGTGCTGCATCACGTGCCCCGACGTGGCGATCCAGATGCGCGTCGCGGGCTCGATGTACCACTACTTCGCGTACTAGGAGAGCCGTGCACACTGACATGGTCATGCGAGCGGATTCAGATCTGGGGGAGCGCCTTCCAGGCGCGACCAGCATCGTCCCCGGATCGTTTGTGGTCGCGGCAGGATGCCGCTCCCACGACAGAGGATCAATCGCGGGCCGGGGCAAGCCCCCGACTCGGGTGATGCTGGGCCGTCGAAGGAGCAGATGATGGCGAAGAAGCTGATGAAGGGGGCGGAAGCGATTGGGGAGGCGGCGATCAAGGCCGGCTGCAAGCTCTTCTTCGGCTACCCGATAACGCCGCAGAACGAGGTCCCCGAGTACATGTCGCACCGCCTGCCGCAGATCGGCGGGGCGTTCGTCCAGGCCGAGAGTGAGGTCGCAGCCTCGAACATGATCTACGGCGCGGCCGGCGCCGGCGAGCGCGTCTTCACGTCCTCCTCCTCGCCCGGGATCTCGCTGATGCAGGAGGCGATCTCGTACATCGCCGGCTCCGAGCTGCCGGTGGTGCTCGTCAACATCATGCGCGGCGGCCCTGGCCTCGGCGGCATCCTCCCCAGCCAGGGCGACTACTTTCAGGCCACCAAGGGCGGCGGCCACGGCGACTACCGCCTGCTCGTGCTGGCGCCGTGGTCGGTGCAGGAGGCCGCGGACCTCGTGCAGGACGCGTTCGACCTCGCCGACTACTACCGCAACCCCGTCATGGTCCTGGGAGACGGACTGATCGGCCAGATGATGGAGCCGGTCGAGTTCAAGGCCGACCGCAAGCCGTGCAAGCCGTTGCCGCCGAAGACGTGGGCGACCACCGGCTGGAAGGGCGACCGCCCGCGGGCGATCATCAACTCCTTGTACCTCGATCCGGAGGTCCTCGAGCGCCACAACCGCGCGATCGCCGCCAAGTACGCGGCGATGCAGCGCGACGAGGTGCGGGTGATGGCCTACGGTACCGACAAGCCGTACGACGTCCTCGTCGTTGCGTACGGCACGGTAGCGCGGGTGCTCACCACGGCCATCGAGGACCTCGCCGCCGAAGGGATGCACGTCGCGATGGTCCGGCCGATCACGCTGTTCCCGTACCCGACCCAGGCGGTGAAGGCCGCCGCCGAGCGCGCCCGCGCCGTGATCGTCTTCGAGCTTTCGACCGGCCAGATGGTCGAGGACGTGCGGCTCGCCGTCGAGGGGCGCGTGCCGGTGCACTTCTACGGCCGCCAGGGCGGGATGCTGATCACGCCCGAGGAGGCGGCCGAGCAGATCCGCGTCGTGGCCAGGCACCCCGAGCACGAACCGGAGGTGGCGCATGCCTGAGACGGTGGTGTTCGAGCGGCCGCAGGCGCTCACCGACGCCCATTTCACGTACTGCCCCGGGTGCACGCACGGGGTGATCCACCGGCTCGTCGCCGAGGTGATCGACGAGCTGGGAGTACGCGAGCGCACCGTCGGCATCGCTCCGGTGGGGTGCGCGGTCTTCGCCTACAACTTCTTCTCGTGCGACTTCCAAGAAGCCGCACACGGTCGCGCCCCCGCGGTGGCGACCGGGATCAAGAGGGCGCATCCGGACCTCATCGTGTTCTCCTACCAGGGGGATGGCGACCTGGCATCGATCGGCATGGCCGAGATCATCCACGCCGCCAACCGCGGCGAGAAGATCACGGTGATCTTCGTCAACAACGCGATCTACGGCATGACGGGCGGCCAGATGGCGCCGACCACGATGCCCGGCCAGGTCGCGACCACCTGCCCGCTCGGGCGGGACGTGACCCTCGCCGGGTACCCGATGCGCGTGGCCGAGCTGCTCTCGACCTTGCGCACGCCGGGGTTCATCGCCCGCGCCGCGGTCCACACCCCGCTCCACACGGTCAACGCCAAGGAGATGATCCGGCGCGCGTTCCGCTACCAGGTCGCGGGCACCTGCTTCTCGCTGGTGGAGTGCCTCTCGACCTGCCCGACGAACTGGGGGATGCCTCCCGCCGAGGCGACTGAGTGGGTCGAGAAGACCATGGTGCCGTACTACCCGCTCGGGGTGTTCAAGACGCCCGAGACCGGCGACCGCGCCTCGACGCCGCTGCCGGCTTCGGAGGTGTGATGCAGAGCGACGTGATCTTCGCGGGGTTCGGCGGCCAGGGCGTGCTGCTCATCGGCAAGATGCTCGCGTACGCCGGCATGGCCGACGGCAAGGAGGTCTCCTGGCTGCCCTCCTACGGGCCGGAGATGCGGGGTGGGACGTGCAACTGCACGGTCGTGATCGCCGACCGCTCGGTGGGCTCGCCGGTGGTCGAGCGCCCATGGGCTGCGGTGCTGCTCAACCTTCCCTCCCTGGACAAGTTCGAGCCGATGGTCAAGCCGGGTGGCGTGTTGGTGGTCAACACGTCGCTCATCAATCGCGACGTGCAGCGCTCCGACGTGCGCGCGGTCCGGGTGCCCGCCAACGAGATCGCCCAACAGCTCGGGAACCCCCGTGGCGCCAACATGGTGGCGCTCGGCGCCTACCTCGGTGCCACGAAGACAGTCTCGCTGGCGGCCGTCGAGGGGCTCATCCGCGAGACGTTCGCCGGCAAGGAGAAGGTGATCGACGCCAACCTCGCGGCGCTCAAACAGGGGTACGAGCTGGGCGCGGCGGCCGCCAAACCCGTGGCCGAGGAGGTGCACGCATGAGCACGCAACCGTGCGTCGACGCCGCCCCCCTCAACGAGATCCTCGCCCGCTACCCGGCCGCCGAGCCGGCGCTCATCCAGGTGCTCCAGGACGTGCACCGCGCCTACCACTACCTGCCGTGCGACGTCCTCGTGAAGGTGGCCGACGCGCTCCACGTGCCGCTCGCCAAGGTGTTCTCCGTGGGCACGTTCTACAAGACGTTCTCCTTGGTGCCGCAAGGGCGCACGATCGTCCGGGTGTGCACGGGCACCGCCTGCCACATCCGCGGTTCGGGCCGCCTCATCGAGGAGCTGGCGCGGCTGCTCAAGGTCGGGCCCGGGGAGACCACCGAGGACATGGGGTTCACCGTCAAGACCGTCAACTGCGTCGGGGCGTGCGCGATGGCGCCCGTCATGATCGTGGGCGAGAAGTACCACGGCGGTGCCGAGCCGGCGAAGGTCGCGAAGTACATCGGCGAGACGGGGGCGGTCCATGAGGATTGAGTCCGCCGCCGCCTACGAGAAGTTCCGCGAGAAGGCGCGCAAGACCAATGCCGCCCACACGAAGGAGGTCCTGGTGTGTTGCGGGACCGGGTGCCTCGCCAACGGCTCCATGCGCGTCGCCGAGGCGTTCGCGAAGGAGCTCGAGGCCCGCGGTTCGGCGGTCCCGGTGGGAACGTTCACGAAGCGCACCGGGTGTCACGGCTTCTGCCAGCGCGGTCCGCTTGTGGTGATCCAGCCCGCGGGCATCCTCTACACGCAGGTGAAGCCGAGGGACGTCGCCGAGATCTGCGAGAAGACGATCGCCGGTGGGGAGGTAATCCCGCGCCTGCTCTACAAGGACCCGGTGGACAAGAAGAGGGTGGAGCGCTACGGCGACGTGCCGTTCTACGCCCATCAGACGCGTATCGCCATGCGCAACATCGGGAAGATCGACCCCACGGACATCGCCGACGCGATCGCCCATGACGCCTACGCCGGCCTGGTCAAGGCGCTCGCCATGACCCCGGAGCAGGTAATCGGCGAGATCGAGCGCTCCGGCCTGCGCGGCCGCGGCGGCGCGGGGTTCGTCACCGCGCGCAAGTGGCGCGCCGCCCGCAAGGCGGAGGGGGAGCGGAAGTTCGTCGTCTGCAACGGCGACGAGGGCGACCCCGGCGCGTTCAAGGACCGCTCGATCATGGAGGGCGACGCCCACTCGGTGCTCGAGGGGATCGTCATCGGCGCCTATGCCGTGGGCGCGCACGAGGGGTTCATCTACGTGCGCGACGAGTACCCCCTCGCCGTGGTCAACCTCACCATCGCGATCGAGCAGGCGCGCCAGCACGGTCTCCTCGGGACGAACATCCTCGGGACCGGCTTCGACTTCGACCTCGCCATCTCGCGGGGCGGCGGCGCCTTCGTGTGTGGCGAGTCCTCCGCGCTCATGCGCTCCCTCGAAGGCAAGGTGGGCGAGCCGCGCCAGAAGTACGTCCACGCCACCGACAAGGGCGTCTTCGACCTGCCCACGGTGCTCAACAACGTCGAGACCTGGGCCGACGTGGGCGCGATCCTCCTCCATGGCGCCGACTGGTTCGCGGGCATGGGCACCGAGAGGTCGAAGGGGACCAAGGCGTTCTCGCTGGTCGGCAAGGTCAAGAACACCGGCCTCATCGAGCTGCCGATGGGCATGACGCTCCGCGACATCATCTTCGGCATCGGCGGCGGCATCATCGACGACCGCCCGTTCAAGGCCGTGCAGACCGGCGGCCCCTCGGGCGGGTGCGTGCCGGAGTCGCTCCTCGACCTCCCGGTGGACTACGAGAAGCTCAGCGAGGCGGGCTCGATGATGGGCTCTGGCGGCATGATCGTCATGGACGATCGCACCTGCATGGTGGACGTCGCCCGCTACTTTCTCGGCTTCCTCACCGAGGAGTCGTGCGGCAAGTGCACCCCATGCCGCGAGGGCCTCAAGCAGTTGCTGGTGATCTACGACGACCTCGTCGCCGGGCGGGGGAAGGCGGGCGACCTCGAGCGCATCGAGACGCTGGCCGCCGGGATGCAGCTCGGCTCACTGTGCGAGCTGGGCAAGTCGGCGCCCAACCCGGTGCTCTCGACGCTGCGCTACTTCCGCCCCGAGTACGAGGCGCACATCTTCGCGCAGGCGTGCCCGGCCGGCATGTGCCGCGACCTCACCTCGTACGAGATCGTCCCCGACGCGTGCAACGGCTGCCACCTCTGCTTCAAGTCGTGCCCGACCGACGCAATCACCGGCGAGACGAAGAAGGTGCACACCCTCCACCAGGAGACGTGCATCTCGTGCGGGGCGTGCTACGACGTCTGCCCGACGGAAGGCGCGGTGCGGTTCTTCCCGAAGCAGCAGCCGGTAGCGAGGGAGGCCGTATGAGCGGGAACGCGAGGATCGTGACCCTCACGATCGACGACAGGGCGGCAAAGGCCCGGGAAGGCGCAACCGTCCTCGATGCGGCGCGGGCGACCGGGGTCCACATCCCGACGCTGTGCCACCACGAGGCGCTGGAGCCGTGGGGCGGCTGCCGCCTATGCATGGTGGAGGTGACCAAGAAGGGTTGGACCGGCGAGGGCAAGCTGGTCGTCTCCTGCATGTACCCGGTAGAGGAGGGGCTCATCGTCTCCACCTCCACCGAGCGCGTGGTGGCGACCCGCAAGGTCGTCCTCGACCTGCTCCTCGCCCGCTGTCCTGAGACGCCGCTCGTCCAGCAGCTCGCGAACGAATACGCCATCGAGCGCACCAGCTACCAGACGAACCCGGAGCCTACCGACTGCATCCTCTGCGCCCTGTGCACGCGGGTGTGCGACCACATCGGCGTGTCGGCCATCTCGACCGTCAACCGCGGCGCCGGCAAAGAGGTCGCCCCGCCGTTTGAGGAGCCGCCTCCCGATTGCATCGGTTGTCTCGCCTGCGCGGAGATCTGCCCAACGGGTTTCATCCCCTACCTGACCTCGGACGCGGCCCGCACGATCTGGAACAAGACGTTCGAGATGGTGCGCTGCCCGAGCTGCGGCCGCGCCCACATCACCAAGGACCAGGGGGCGTTCTACGCGGGCAGGGGAGGCGTCCCCGACAGCTACTTCGTCACCTGCGACGCCTGCAAGCGCGTGCAGATGGTCAAGACCTTCACCTCCCTGGCGGTGGCGCGATGAACATTTTCACCCTCTCTTGTCATCGCGAGCGTCCGTCAGGACGCGAAGTAATCTCGTCGTTTCCTAACCCCCGAACCTTGAACCCGCACGTTGTCGTTAAGCTGTCGTCCCCGCCCCGGATCGGAGTCCGGGGCAGGCTCCAGCGGGAATCCAGTTTCTTGAGTCCGTCATCCCCGCGAAAGCGGGGATCCAGTAGTCGTTCCTTCAAGGGGCAGCCATGAACATGATCTATCGCGTCAACGTCGAGCGCTGCATCGCGTGCGGCAAGTGCGAGCTGGCCTGCGCCTTCGCCCACGGCAGCGAGGGGAAGCCCTCCAAGACCCGCATCAACATCTTCCGCCGCGGGCTGGAGCTGGGCACCCCCGTCGTCTGCTTCCAGTGCGACGACCCTGCCTGCGCCTCCATCTGCCCGACCCAAGCCCTCGTCCGCAACGAGGTCACCGGCGCCATCGACATGGTGCGCGAGCGCTGCATCCTCTGCCGCCTGTGCGTGGCCGCCTGCCCGTTCGGCAACATGCTGTGGGACGAAACCTACCACTGCGTGCAGAAGTGCGACCTGTGCGGCGGCGACCCGCGGTGCGTCCCGTTCTGCCCGACCCACGCCCTCGAATACATTCCCGAGGATCGCGCCGCCGTGCGCCCCGAGCCGCTCGTCCGGGAGGCCATCGCATGAGCAGCCGCAAGGCCGTGCTCGACATCCTCAGGAAGGCGTACCAGATCGAGGTGGACGGCTACACCTTCTACTCGATGACCGCGGAGCGCGCGACCAAGCCGGCCGTCCAGGAGCTGTTCGCCAAGCTCGCCGAGGACGAGATCCAGCACCAGACGTTCCTGCGCAGCATCGGAAGCAACTACGGCGCCAGGGGCGCGGAGGCGTTCAAGCTCAACCTGCGCGCCCCCGACCTGCGGGCGTTCTCCGACGCCGTGTTCACCGCGAGGTTCCGCGAGCAGGCCGCCGGCGCCGAGTTCGAGATGGGCGTCCTCTCGATCGGCATGAACCTCGAGAGCAACGCCATCCGCTACTTCACCGGCGCCGCCGCCCACGCCGCGGAGGACGAGATCAAGACGTTCTACCAGCTCCTCGCCGAGTGGGAGAAGCAGCACCTCGACGCCCTCCAGCGCCTCTACGGCTCCGTCCGCGAGGACTTCTTCGCCGCTGGCAACTTCGCGCCGTTCTAGGACCGCCAGGCCGGGAAGGGGCTGGGTCGCCCGCCCGGTGCGGGGAGCAGCGCGGCGCTCCTCGCGCTGACGCAAGCGCTGTCCGGGACAAGGCCCGATCAGATCCGGCCCTCGCAACGTGCCGCGCGGGCGACGCGACGGCGAGCCAAGGCGCCGGTGACCGCGATGCGGGCCGCCGCTACGTGGAATGACGCGGCGCGGTCAAGAGTTCCCCAGTCATACAGTGGGCCGTAGAAACCGATCGTCGCTGGTCGGGTGCCTGCGAAAAGGGGGAACTCGCAATGAAGGGTCTGCTCGCTCTTGCCGTTGTTATCGCAGTAGCCATTCCGGCCTTCGCCGCCGATCACGCCGCGGACGAGGCCGCAATCGTCAAGGTGTTCCAGCAGTTCTCGGAGGCGTGGGCGGCCGGCGACGCGCACGCGCGCGCCTCGGTCTGGTCCGCGGACGCCAGCCTCATCAACCCGTACGGGGTGAAGGCAAAGGGCCGGGCCGCGATCGAGAAGGTGTTCGAGCAGGAGGACGCGACCTTCGCGAAGGGCACCACCCACACCTTCTCCGACTTCTCGTTCCGGTTCCTGACGCCCTCCTACGCCGAGGTGGACGCGACCGGCGAGATCGTGGGGATCAAGGGCGCCGACGGCGCGACGATGCCGCCGTTTCACATCCACGTCTTCGGGATCGTGAAGAAGACGGGCGGCGCGTGGATGATTCACGACGCGCGCCCGTACGTGATCGCTTCGCCGCCTGGCCAGCCGCCGGCCGCCAAGTAGCCCGTCGCCGGCACCACCAGTAGCGATCCGTCTCCGCGCGTTAGGGGTCGGTGGATCACGCGCCCCGCGCGTGCTCGGGCCAGGGCCTGCCCGCGCGACGCGGGCCGCGAGCGCGCTGACGACGGCCCTGGCTGCGAAAAGGGGCGCGTCGGCGCCGCCGCCGTTTGGCAATCAAATGGATTCGATGTCCGTCGTAGAGGTTGCGTTGTCATCCTGGGCGAAGTGAGGGATCTGCTGTTTCGTTGTCGGGTCGCGATCTGAGGAGAAGCAGCACCTCGACGCCCTCCAGCGCCTCGACGGCTCCGTCCGCGAGGACTTCTTCGCCGCCGGCAACTTCGCGCCGTTCTAGCTGCAGAGTGCCAGGAAGGTGAGATGGCAGTACCTGGTACCGATGTATGGTACTAGCGGTATCTGGTACCTATGTAGGCCGCACCGGATCACGTACCGAAAGCTGACGAGGTAGCGCGACTGGACGCTTGACTACGCGTTGTATACAATTGACGACAGGGTGTAGTCAGCCATGTTGACGCAGCTCATGCCGGTGGCGCGAGTCAAGGTGCTGGCGTTCCTGCTCCTGAACGCGTCGGAGGAATGCTACCTGCGCGAGATTGCCCGCAGGGCGGGCGTGCCGCTTCGGGCAGCGCAGCGCGAGCTAGCGATCCTCGACAAGATCGGCCTCGTGCACCGCTCGCGGCGAGGCAGCCAAGTGTTCTTCCACGTCGAGATCGCGCACCCCCTGTTTGCCGACCTGCGCGCGATCTTGCTCAAGAGTGACGGGCTTGCGGCGCCTCTCCGCGAGGCACTGGAGCGAGTCCCCGGCGTCGAAGCCGCGGTCGTGTACGGCTCGGTCGCATCGGGCACCGACACCGGCAAGAGCGACATCGACCTACTGGTCGTTGGTTCGGCGGACGCGATCGCCTTGCATGACGTGATCTCGCAAGTCGAGGATCGCATCGGTCGCCCGATTAGCTACACGCTCTTGACGCGGCGAGAGCTGTCGGCGCGGAAGCGCAAGAAGGAGCCGTTTCTCGCACGCGTGCTGAGCGGCGAGCTCATTCCGGTACTCGGAGACGTCCGTGGCGTTTGAGGAGCTGCTGCGCCAACGCAGGATTCACACGCACCGCGCAACTGACGAGGAGGTCACACGCCTGCTCGCCCTTGCCGACCGCGATATCAAAATGGCGCGGAAAACGATGCCCGAGGACTGGGACTGGGCGTTCTCGATTGCCTACAACGCGGTGCCACAGGCGGCACGCGCCTTCATGTATTCGCAGGGCTTCCGGCCCGCCTCCGAGCAAGGCCACAAGAACACCTTCGCCTTCATGCGCGAGGCGCTTGGCGAGGAATTTGCGTCGCTGGTTGGCTACTTCGACCGGATGCGGACGAAGCGCAATCAGGCGATCTACGACGTGGCCGGCCTCATCACTGAGACCGAAGCCAAAGCGATCTTCAAGAAGGCCGTCGAGTTCGTCGAGCTGATCAGGGCCAGAGTGGCCAGGAGCTCCGCATGAAGCCTGTGCGCGGGGTTGGGAAACAGCGGTACCTGGTACCTAGGCTGGTACCTATGAGTCCCTCGCCGACTGGGAGAAGCAGCACCTCGACGCCCTCCAGTGCCTTTACGGCTCCCTCCGCGAGGACTTCTACGCCGCGGGCCACTTCGCGTCGTTCTAGGGCCGCAGTGCCGAGAAGGTGAGATAGCGACACCTGGCACTCGTTGGTGAGGGCGGAGGCGCCCTCGGCATGGCACGCAGCCATGCAGCGGTACAACACAGACCCGGCTTCGGAGAATCGGTGTGCGAGCCGGCTAATGCCGCCAGTGCTCGCTTGTTTCGTCTCGCGCCGCGTACAAGCGCATGCTACCTGCCGTGAGGCGGGCGTCGAACGAATACGCCCCGGGACCCTTCGTCTCGAGCGAGCGGAAGAGTCCATCCATGGTCACATGGAACGCGGGCGCTACGATCTCGCCGGCGACCACGGAGGCGCGGACGTCACCGTAGTCGTCCGCCCGAACAACGTCGATTTTCAGGTCCCCCGCCCAACAGCGAACGCGCTTGCTGCCCTCGATCCCATCAATGCGAAGCTCCCCCGCACTGAGTCTCGTGTCGAGATCGGACCGCGCCGGAAGCTCGATGGTCACGCTGAAACCATTGTGGGGACCGTCTGTCTTGATCGTCGCGTCTGTCGCGGTGGTTTGGACCGAGACCTTGACTTGCGAGAGGTCGCCCACGTTCCGCGTGTTCCATCGCACGTGGATTTCGTTGTCGCGGCCGGCCTCGACGGTGTACTCGCCGGCAGAGAGATGCATGGTCACTAGCCCGCCCGGCCGGAATGGCTGCGACACCTCGGGTGGCTGCCCCGGCGCCGCGCCGCCGCACGCGAGCATTGCGGCGAGCACGAGCGTGACGACACACGGACGAACCCCCATGAGCTCACCTCCCTATGGCGTAGAACGGAAAACGGGCGGCGGAGGTTCGCAGGCGCGGGCCGTGGCGCTGCCTAAGACGCCGAGCAGCGGAGTGCCGCCGCGGCCACGATCGCGACCAGGGCCGCGAGCGCGGCCAGGGCGGTGCCGTCGAGCGCCGGGATCGGCGGGATCACGTCGAGCGCCGCCGAGGCGGTGCCTCCCGTCCCGCCTTCCGTAGACGCGACGCTCCCGGTCGTGTTGGACTTTGTCCCCGGCGTCGTCGCGGTCACGTCGACCGAGAAGGCACACTGCCCGCCGGCGGCGATCGTCCCGCCCGAGAGCGAGATCGTCGACGAGCCGGCGTCCGCCGTGACGGAACCGCCGCAAGTCCCGCTCAGGCCGTTGGGTGTCGAGACCACGAGACCGGTCGGTAGCGGGTCGGAGAACGCGACGCCGGTGAGCGCCAGGAACGCGTTCGGGTTGGTCAGGGTGAACGTCAGGGAGGACGACTGGCCGAGGGGCACCTGGGCGGGGTCGAACGCCTTGGCGATCGCCGGCGGCGCGGGGACCGAGACCGAGGCGGCCGCGGTCAGGGTGTTGTCGGTCAAGACCAGGTCGATGCCCGGGTCGAAGTTGGGGTCGTTGGGCGACACCGAGTAGAGGTCGTACGTCACGGTGATCGTCCCGCTCGCGGCATCGCCCGGGTGCGCGCCGGCGCTGATCGCGAAGCTGCCCACCCCGGTGTGCGAGCCGTTGTTGAAGCCCTGCGAGACGCTCGTGCTCTCGGGCGAGGGGCCGACCACCACGAACTGGTATTGCGCGATGAAGTCGGTGAACGTGCCGAGCGTGGTGGACGGGGTGAAGCTCGCGCTCGTCACGACGAGGTAGTCCGTCGAGTTGGTGATCGTGAACCCCCAGCCGACCGTCGCCCCGGGCGAGCCGGTGAGCGCGCCGCCGGCCGGGGCGAGCTGGAGCGTCGGCGCCGCGCCCGCGGCTCCCGCCGCGAAAAGGGCGATGGCGGTTGCGAGGACGAGGCCGAACGTGCGGAGTCTCATGGAGCCACCTCCCCTCACCTGAACTGGTGGTAGCGGACGATCGTGCCGGTCGTCGCTCCGGAGTCCGCCGAGTACGGGATCGAGAGGATGAAGCTCGCGTTCGCCGGGCAGCCCGTGAAGTCAACGGTGAACGCCGCCGACGCCGAAGAGCCGGACCCGATATCGCCGAGCGCCACGGGGTACGACGAGGGCGGCGTCACGACCGGGGTGCACGCCGCGCCGGACGTCTGCGTGAGGGTGAACCCCTTGAACTGGGCCGCGCTTGCCGTGTTCGGGCCGGCGTTCATGAGCTGGACGCTCCAGACGCGGGCGTTCTGCGGCCCGGCCTTCGAGCCGATGTGTCCGACGAGAGTGGTCGCTGCGAGCGCCGGGTGTGTGGCCGCCGACAGGAACACGGCCGCCGCGGACAAGCGTGCGATCGAACGTTGTGTCACGGACACTCCTTGACGGAGAGAATCGCGCGAGGTGTGCAGATATTCCTCCCGGCTTTCAACCGCCCACCGCCAGGGGGCGGCGCGACCCGAACGCTACCGAGGGCGTGAGCAACGAGTCCTCTCGGCTCCTCGCCGATAGGGAGAAGCAACACCTCGGCGCCTTCCAGCGCCTCTACGGCTCCGTCCGCGAGGGCTTCTTCGCCGCCGGCAACTTCGCGCCGTTCTAGCTGCGCAGTGCCAGGAAGGTGAGATGGCATTACCTCGTACCGATGTCGAGAATTGCGTCAGCCCGATCGAGCTCGGAACGCGAGGTAGGCCAAAATGATGGCGAGGACGAGCAGAGCGAATCGTGCCATCCCCATCATGCTTGTGTGGGCCACGGGCCTGGTCTTCTTTGGCTTGATGCCCGTAACGGCCGCGATGGCGGCGATGATGACTGCGAGGCCGAGCAATACGAGCCAGTTCATGACCTCACTCTAGCAAACGGGATGCGGGTTCGTCGCGCAGGTGCTAGGTTCCCGATCCGGCCGCCGAGCCACACGCGCGTGGCCGGCACCGCCGCAAGCGCCTGGTAGTTTGCGAGCAAGCCCCGCGAGGGCAAGCGCTAGGCCATCGGACGCCACGGCCCGATGAGCAGCGCGACCGCGACGACGAAATCGAAGGCCGCGCACATGGGAGGAAACCAGCGGGAGACTCGCGTAGGAACCGCGTTGGGATAGTGGAGGAGGCCCCATGCTCCGTGAAGCACGTAGCCCGCGGCAAGATACGGGGTGGACGCGCGAAGCCCGACGACGGCGCACGCGAACACGGCCCCGGCGATCGCCAATTCGAGCGCCACGAAATGACCCGGCACCGACTGCGCGAGTAGCGCGCCGCAATAGACGCCCGCGATCAGCGCGAGAAACAGCGCGATGAGCTGGCGAGCGGCGCCTCGTCGCCGGAGAGCGCAGTGGGCGACTGGCCAAGCGTTCGGGGAGGAAGTGCATTTCGATCTTGGCTTTGGCCGTCGCCGGCGCACGCCTCGCATCGCCCGCCGCGGACGGTGAACCGGGAGCCTTAGGCGTGCGCGTTAATTGACGCCAACGACGAAACGAGGTATAAAAATATAGATTTCAAGTTGGCGCACAAGCGTCGTTCGGAGGAACAACATGCGTTCTCGCACGCTCGTGATCATCGTCCTTGTGGCGCTTACGTGGCTGGGTTGCCCCGCCTCGGGGAACGCCACCGGTCTCGTCAGCGACGCATCGATCACCAAGGTGGATGACAAAGGGGGCTCGTCGATCACCAGCGCCGTCGGCTCCTTGGTGGCGGGGCAGACCATCACCTACACCATCATCGTGAGCAACAGCGGTCCGGACGCCGCCGCTGCCCTGCAGGTCACCGACAACGTGCTGAGCGCCCATCCGGGCGTCGTGACCAGCGACACCTGGACCTTTGCGAGCGGCAGCTTGGTCGGCACCTTGCACACCTTCCCGTTGACCGGCGACGAGACGACCGGGTCGAGTTTCATCACGGGGGTGGCGAGTACGACGGGGCTGCTGGTCGGGAGCTCGATCACGGGTCCGGGGATTCCGGCGGGGACCACGGTCCTAAA
>JBIOGJ010000033.1:0-49708 GCA_044447965.1 Thermoanaerobaculales bacterium
CGATGTCGCCGGTCGCCTCACGGGCCGACAGCAGAATGGCGAAGCCGGTCCGTCCCTTTTCGTCGAGCTTCGTGCGTATGGCGCGGACGTATCGCAGTTTGGCGTCGGATCCCCCGACGAGGAACGTGCCCTCCACTTTGCCGATGGCTCCAATCGCCGCTCCAGCGGCGCACAGCACGAACAGCAACACCGTGAAACGGGCATACGTCCGGTGGACCATCTCTCCTCCTCACGCCAAGGCGGCCATCACGAGCGAACTCCGCAAACGGTATCACATCCGTCGTGTGCTCCTCCGCCTTGCGGCGCGGCTGCCTAACGCCCGCGATAACTTGCGGCGGCGAAGCGCAGCGGAGCCGCCGTCAGGTTCATCGCCTTGTTGGGCGGCACCGCTATCATGCGCCGACAACCTGGCAAGCCCTTGACTTCTCTTGCCACTTGGAAGCATTCACGCCGATGACGAGGAGCCACACAGTGAGCGATCCTTCCCCGACGATGCCGGGGGCCAGAATGTATGGGGATAGAGATTTCACCATCGGCGGCGAGAGAAAGGTCAGCCAACCCAAACCGGCGAGCACCATCAGCGCGCCCAGAATGCGAGGCAGGAACGTAGACTTGAATATGAGCCAGCCAATCAGGAGGCAATAGAAGCCAAAGAATACTACGGCGATGCTGTAGGTCTGGCCATACAAGTCGAGAGACATGTACGCCAGCGCTTGCAACTGCTCCACCCTGAAGACGCTCGAGTACTGCGCACCCTGCAAGGCGACGAAGGGAGCGAGCTGAAAGAGGCAGGTAAAGCCCAGAATTGCGCAACCCACGAGGCTGAAACACGCTGCGAGCAGAGAACCGGCCTTGCTGACCGGTTTGAACAAGATATAGAAAAGAGCCGTCACGGCGACATACCACGCGACCACGAGAAGGTCACCTGCTGTGCCTAGCCGAAACAATGACTCGTGCGCCACGATATTGGTCGCTGTAGCAGCGGCGTCCCCATCGACCACGAGCCCGTGGCGAGCGAAGATCGCGAACCCTCCTGTTACGAACGTAAGCAGATAGAAGACGCCAGCAAGTCTGGCCATGAACCGCGGAGACGTGACTTTAACTCGTTCCATCATGTTGGACTCCTACGCTCACGTTGATGCCGCTGGAACCGCCCAACGCTCGCGTTCAGCCGCTGGCGGGAGCCTGCCCGGCGCCTGGCGCCGAATGGCAGGCGAGTGACAGTCGGCTGCAACGACTTGTCAGACTGTCCCATCCCGCCCGCCACGAACACGTCTTGATGACCGCGGACGACGGGCGACGCTTCTGACAGCTCGGAACTCGGAGTCGTCCGACTGGTGAATGAAGAGGTGGCCGACAAGTTCGCCACCGACGAGCGTCGCCCGGCCGCGCCCGCAGGCTGGATCTGTATCGTTCATCCCCTCCCACGACCATTCAATTACCGACTCGTCGGCCCGCCGCGCAACGCGGTAGTCGACAAACCCCGAGACGGCGCCGAATTGGAACGACCCTAATCCGTTCGACTCAAACTCCACGAATGCTGGCACGACGAGGTCGAGGTACTCGCTGCCCCATTCGCTCATATCGGCGATCCGCCACCGCCCGAGAAAAGGGTTGCTAGTCAAGTCTTACGCTCCAAAGGGCAGCCCGACGCCGCGCTTCAGCGTCACGCCGGCTGACCCTTCGAATCGCGGCATGGCACGATCATGAACCGAGGCAGCCCACCGCACGAGCAGACCGCCCGGCGTGACGCTGCAAGCGCGGGTTGGGCAGCACTGGATTTATTACGCCACGCCGGTTTCCTGAGACGCCTGTTCCGCCGCATTCTTGAGCCGTGCCAAGGCGTCGGCCACGCTGTCGTGCAGTTGCCGGCTGGCAAAGTGCTCGAGGAGCCAGGCCCACCATCCAGGTGAGATCGAGAAGTTTCAACCAAAGCTGACTCGAGTGTGTTGGCTGTCCAGTGGCTGACACGTGATGTGGTTATGGACTGAAATACCGAACGGTAAACGCGTGAGCAGATCGAGTTGCCGCTTCTCCGGCTCGATGGCTTGAACGGTCAAGTGAACAACGTCCCACTGTCTTCCGAGAGCCGGAGTCTGCGCGAAGATTTGCTGGCCGGGATGTGCCGGGCCTTCGGGGACGATTGACCGAGTTCGGACTTCCCACCACAAGTCATATTGGATCGGGTTAGCGAGCAGACGCCAGACTTGATCGACCGGGGCGTTCACAGTGGCGATGGGACAAGTGCTGAAGCTCATCCGACCTCCTTTTTACCCGAATGCTGGCACGACCAGTGCAGCCCAACGCCTGGCATCAGCGGCGAGCGCAGCGAGTCCGCTGCATACCGGGGTTAGGCCGCGGTGTGCGATGACGGTCGGTGCGCCAGTTCATTGGCCCTCAGGCGGCTCCCAGAGTTCGACCTTGTTGCCCTCAGGATCCATGACCCAACCGAACTTTCCGTACTCGGAATCGTCCATCTTCTCCAGGACGTTACATCCTTCGTCCCGAAGCGCCTGAAGTAGAGCCGCCAAGTCTTCGACGCGATAGTTGACCATGAAGGTCGACTTGCTCGGAGCGAAGTGCTTGCCATCAGCGGGGTCGATCATCCACGCGGTCGTTCCCTTTGTCGGATTGCCCGCTGCATCGGTCCAGTCGAACGCGGCGCCTCCCCATGCCTGGACGTCAATGCCCAGGTGCTGCTTGTACCAAGCTCGCAGTGCGACAGGGTCGTTCGCGCTGAAAAAGATTCCCCCGATACCTGTGACTCTCTTCATTTGAGCCTCCTAAGTGCGGCCAAGTTGGAGCGTACTGCGTTTGCGAGGCCTAACGCAGATTAGGCTGCCGGAGAGAAAACGAGAAACACTGCAGGATTTGCAGCGTTTGTCGGTTCTCGGATTTGGGCCAGGGTGATGCAAGGTTCCGGTCCCTCCTGACATTAGAACGGATCCGCGTCCAGAGGACTGTCGAGTTAGGCTGCAGAATCTGCCGCCTAAGCTGGCCAGAGCAACGCTGCAGACGCCGGAAATCGACGAGTGTTCAGAGGCGGTCGAGGGGGCTACGGACACCGCGTCCTCCAGAGCTGTTCAGGACGTGAGTGTAGATCATGGTCGTGGTAACGTCGCTGTGCCCGAGAAGCTTCCTGGATCGCCCCGATGTCGTACCCGGCTGCCAGCAGGCAAGTCCGAACGTGAGGTCGTTGCGGGCCGCGCAGCGCCGGAGCGGCAAGAGCGAGAACACCATCACGACTGGCCCCCCGCTGGAGCCTGGCCCCGACCGCGATCGGGGCCGGGGGAGACGTCCAAAGCCGCGATTGGCGCCAGGTGTGGTGGCGAGAGACGCAACTCGAAACCGTGCGCCGTGTTTCATCCTCCGCCACACTGCGAAAGGCGATCACGCTGCGACACGCGGTCGCGCTGTACCTGAGCTCGGTGCTTGGCTCGGGGCGTGTGGCGGTTTGGCGCGGCGCTTGCGCTACGCAGTTCCCGCCTGCAGTGACTGCGACATCAGCTTGGCGATGTAGGCGGCGATCTGAGCGCGAGAGCGGTCGGAGAGCAAGGTGAACTCTATGCCGAGACGCGAGCGGGCGCCACCATCGGCGGTGGGGTAACGCTCGATGTAAGCGACGCGCCCGTGCCCCGTGACGACCGACTCACCGAGCGCCGCTTCGAACGGCACGACCTCGTTCTTGCGCGGCATCCACTCGGTGTCGACGAGCATGCCCGAGAGGCTGAGCTTTCTGACCATGAACGAGACTTGCTCGTCGATGCCCATCGTGCCGCCGAGCGTGGCAACGAAGCGTCCTTGCAGTGGGGTGCCTGGGTTGAAGGCCGCGGTGGAGTCGACCAACTTTTGCAGCGCCAGCGTCTGCTCGTCGAGGACGTTCTCGAACTGGACGCCGGCCTTGAACACGGGCTCTGGCGGACCGCCGTGCCGGCGTGGAGAATCAAGCACGCACCACACCACGCGGCCGTTCACGTCGAGACGCCGTTCCCCTTGGGCGACCCTGAACGCGTAGGAGCGCCCGACGATCAGGGTGGTGCGACTTTCGATCGCCATCCCAGCGACACTCAGGTTGTTGACCTTGACGTCGACGCGAACCTCGAAGCTGCCCGCGACGTCGAGTACGTCAAAGCGGGGATTGCGCCGCCGACCCGATCGCTTCATCACTCCCCTCCAGTATGTCCCGCCTCACGTGGGGCGTCTCGGGGTGTCCTTGCATAGACGCTAGACCTTGCACGCCACGGAGTCAACCTCCTCTGGGCCCCGAACCATTGCCGATTGACGTGGGTCGCAGAGCGGCGACCGGGCCTTCCCTGTTGACACATGGGCCTCGGAGCGCTCAGCGCCCTCGGGGCAGAGAAGGCTGCGTCCTTGAAACTGGATCGCGGCGTGCCCGTACTTCCGGGGCTCGCGGCGCGGCTCGCGGGGCCGGTGCCCCTCGTGGCGTGCGGGGTCAGGCAGGGGGCGCGGCGGGCGGGCGATGCTTGAGGACCTGGCCGCGGAGCTGGCCGCAGGCGCCTGCGACGTCGCGGCCCTTGCTCCAGCGCACCGTGACGTTGAGGTGCGCGGCGGCAACCTCCGCGGCGAAGGCGTTGATGCGCTCGTCGTCCGGCGCTTGAAAGCCGGCGAGATAGCGCTCGTCAGGGTTCAATGGGATGAGGTTGATCTTGACGGGAATGCCGCGCAGAAGGCGGGGCAGGCGCCGGGCGTCGTCGATCGAATCGTTGAGCCCGGCGAGGAGGACGTACTCGATGGTGATGCGCCGTCCGCGCTCCAACGGGTAACGGCGCATCGCCCCGAGGAGGTCATCGAGATGCCAGTGCGCCGCGGCCGGCATCAGAGTGATGCGCTGCTCCTGGGTGGTGGCGTTGAGGGAGACCGCGAGGTTGGGGCGGCGCGGCAGTGCCGCGAGTTTGGCGAGGCCGGGCACGATGCCGCTCGTGGAGACCGTGATGCGTCGCGGGCTCACGGTTTCTTCGAGCAGCTCGAGCGCGCCGAATAGACCGGGCAGGTTGAGCAGCGGCTCGCCCATCCCCATGAAGACGACGTTGACGGAACTACCGTGCAGGTTTTCCGCTCGGACCAGCGCCCGGTACTGGCCGAAGATCTCGGCGCCCGAGAGATTGCGGCCGGCGCCGAGCACACCGGTGACGCAGAACACGCAGCCAACCGCGCAGCCACCCTGCGACGAGAGGCAAAGCGTGGTGTGCCCTTCCATCGGCATCGCGACCGCCTCGACGACGACGCCATCGGGGTAGGCGAGCGCGTACTTGCCGGTGCCGTCGCCGGCGCGCCGCACCTCGACCACCTCGGGGTCGTGCACCGCCGCGACGCTCGCGAGGGTGTCGCGCAGGGACTTGGGGAGGTTGGTCATCTCTTCGAACCCGCCGGCGAGACGCCGGGTCAGCCAGTGGTAGATCTGCTGCACCCGGAAGGGGCGCGGGTCGAGGTCGGCGAGGATCGCAGCGAGCTCAGCGCGGCTGGCGCCGACGAGGTTGGGAAGGGAACTGCCCGGCATCGTTTGACGGTTCACTGGAGATCCCCAGGGAGTGGAGCACGTCCACATCCCGCTCGCTCCATTGTGGCATGGCGGGCCGCTTCTCGCCGATCACGATGCGGGGTGGATCGCCTCCCGCGGCCAGCTCAACACGAAGGACGAGCGAGACGCCGTAGCGCTGCAGGGTTGCCCAGGCGCTGCGCAACTCCCCGGGGACCTCGAGCTCTAGCTGCAGCGCATCGACGAACGAGGTCAGGGCAGCCGACTCCTCTGGCGTTGAACCGCGCGTCTTCACGGTTGGGAGAACCCGTACCCGCCAGCGCCAATTTCCGGGGCGCTCGGAGTACCATGAACCTCCGTGACGGAGCTCGAACAGGGGCTGGAAACGCTCGGCTTGGTGCCGCGTCGTCTCGTGCCACTCGCCGGAGACGCGTCGCAGCGTCGCTTCTTTCGCGTCGTTCTTGCCGATTCCGAGACGGTGATCGCCGCGCTCTACCCGGAGGACGGCGCGGCGCAGGCGGCGCGCGACCGCGCGATCCAGCTCTGGGCGGCCGCGCACGGCCTGCCGGTCCCGCAGCCGCTGGGCATCACCGCAGGTCTCACCGTCAGCACGGACCTTGGCGATGTCGATCTCGAGCGGGCGCTCGCGGCCGGCCACGAGGTCATGCCACTGGCCCTGTCGGCGCTGGCCGCGTTCCAGACCTGCGGCTGGGACGGCCTTGCCAACCCTCCGTTCGACGCTGCGTTCTTCCGGCGCGAGCTGGCCGGGTTCGAGCAGGTCGCCTTCTCGGGTCTGGGAGGAGCGCCGAGAGAAGTAGCCGTTTTTCTCGATCTGCTTGCGAGCCGCCTCGCAGCACACCCGTACCGGCTCGTCCATCGCGACTTTCACGTCAACAACCTGTTCCTTCACCGCGCCAAGGTGTGGACGGTGGACTTCCAAGATATGCGCGCCGGACCCGATACGTACGACCTCGTCTCGCTGCTGCGCGAGCGCGCGGGCGGCGAGCAGATCGCTGCGGAATCGGACTGGAAAACGCGGGCCGCGGAACAGTTTGCCTGGGCGCCGGGGTGGGAGCTGCGCTACCTCGAATGCGCCGCACAGCGTGGATTGAAGGTGATTGGAACGTTCCTCCGCCTCGCGCGCGAGGGTCGGCGAGGCTACCTTGCCTGGCTCCCGGGCGTCATCCGCCACACCCTCGCGGCACTCGCCGCACTTGACGCTCCACCAACGCTGCGCGACGCCGTGACCTCCGCCGCCGGCGTCAAAGGGCTATAATCATTTCGTTAGGGGGACTGCCGAATGTTTGGCACGATCGGAATTCCGGAGCTCCTTCTCATCCTTCTCATCGTCCTGATCATTTTTGGTGCGGGCAAACTGCCGCAGCTTGGCCGCGGGATGGGCGAAGGCATCCGCAACTTCAAGAAGGGACTCAAGGGCGACGAGGAGGACAAGGGTAGCGCTCCGAAGAGCGACGAGGGCTCAAAGCAGGGCTAACGGCTCGGCGGTGAAGCGCGTCGCACCCCTGAGGTTCAACCCGGTCAGTCGCTCGTATGTCGCGCCCACTCGGGCAACGAATTCTCTCGTCTCACGGTAGGGCGGTACCGTCCCCCAGGTCCGAACGGCGCCTGGACCTGCGTTGTACGCGGCGAGAGCAAGCTCCACGTCTCCGCCGAAGCTTCCCAGCAGCGTCGCAAGGTAGTGGCAGCCCGCGTCCAGATTCACCGCCGGGTCGGCAGGGTTGGCCGTATCCGGTAACCCGAGCTCAAGCGCGGTGCCGGGCAGCACCTGCATGAGTCCGACCGCGCCGCGAGGCGAGACGGCGTCGGCCAGCTCGCGGGATTCCGTTTCCACCACCGCGAGCACGAGCGCCGGGTCCAAGCCCCATCGGGTCGCGGCAACAATCACGTCGCCCGTAAACGGCGACGATCCGGCCAGGGGGAGTCCTTCGACGGGAAGATGGACGTGCCCGGTGTTGTCGGCGCCCGCCGGCGCGTTCCTTGGCCTTTCCATCGGCCGCTCGAGCAAAGGCACCAGCAGGCAGCCCAACGCGAAGCTGCCCCAGACGGCAACGGCTTGGCGGCCCCCGTACAACGGCTAGCCGCTCCTCCGGCGATGGCTACCGTTGCGCTGCAGTTTGGCGCGCAACGTGTTGCGGTGAATGCCGAGGGCAGCCGACGCTTGCGAGAGGTTGCCACCATGGCGGGCAACGGCGGACCGCAAGTAGCGTACCTCGAAGACCCCGAGCGCCTCCTCAAGCTGTACGCCACGATCGAGCAACGCGTCGAAGACGCTCTCGAGCGCCTCCGACAGCTCGCGTAACGAGGCGCGCCGTTCCTCGGTGGAGGTCGGGCTCACCGAAGCTCGACCCGGTCCCCGACCTTCATCGGCCCTGACGAGCGGATGATCTTGGCGGTCGCCCAGTGATCGCCCGTGGTGAGCACGGCCAAATCGCCAAGGATGATGCGTGGCGCGCCCGGCACTGAATTTTCGCGGAACACGACCACCATCGAACCCGGAGCAACCTGATCCGCCTCCCCGAGGTCAAGCAACACCGTGGTGTCGAGACCGAAGCTGACGATGTTGTCCTTGCTGTACACGATGTATCCCTTCGCGTTGCTGGTCGGCGGGTCACACCGTGTTGCGGCGGCCGGTATCACCGCCATCGGGATCGGGATCGGTTCAAACGGCTTGAGCCACGCGCCGACGTGGACCGCGTCGCAGGCGGCGAGAACCTCTGCGGTCGCCGTGTGGTCTTGGCTACAGAGCACGCGAAGGTGCCCGACGTATAGCATCACCGTCCCCAGCACCGCGCGGGTCGCAGGGTGACGCAGCTTATCCGCCGGCTGCACGATGAAGTACTCCTGGCCGGCCTTCACCCCTTCAGCCTCGCCACCGGAGAGGTAGACGATGTCACCGGTGCTGTAGTTGTCCTGAAACTCCAGGTTCTCGGCGGAGTTGATCGTTAGCGCTGGCTTGGAACCCTTTTCATCGAGGTAGGCGAAGCAATTGACGTCGTCCTCGCTCCCGATCGCGACGAGATTGCCAGCGGGGCCTTGGACGCCAGCCGCCCCCGTTTCGCCGCCAGCAGCGGCTCCTGCCCCGGCGCCGCCAGTGGCGGCTCCACCGGCGGACGGCGCACCCGTCCCCGGGGCGCCGGCTGGCTCAACCACGGTGATCTTGTCTGCGTCCACTGACCCGTCCGGCCTTGCGGCGCCCTCGACGGTGACCGTCGCGCCTGGCGTGGCGGGGCCTCGCGTCTGATCGAGCGTGGTCGTCGGGGTCACGTGGACGGTGCGGCCGGCAACCTTCCAGTCGCCGGTTAGATCACTGGTCGGCGGAAGGCTCTCGATGACCCCCGTGAACCCCACCACGGCGATCTTGTCCGCGTCCACTGACCCGTCCGGCCTCCCGGCGCCCTCGACGGTAACGGTCGCGCCTGGCGCGGCGGGGCCTCGCGTCTGATCGAGCTTGGTCGAAGGGGTCACGTGGACGGCGCGTCCGGAGACCTTCCAGTCGCCGGTCAGATCGCTGGTCGGCGGGAGGCTCTCGATGACCCCCTTGAACTGCACTTGTTGGGATGGAGCGGTGGGCGATACTTCCTCGGTCTTCGGCCCGATGATCAGCGGGTCGCCGGGGTAAATCCAGTGTGCATCTCGGATGTACTTGTTTTTCTCCCAGATTTGCGGCCACAGGTACGGATTACCGAGGTTCTTCTTGGCCAGGGCCCACAGCGTGTCCCCCTTCTGGATCGTATAGACCTGAACGTCGGCAGGGAACTCGGTGGGTGGCTCATACGGCGTCCAGTGGTCGCCGATCTTGTGAAGCGGGCGCGGGGGTGGATTGTCGGCCTGCTCCGCAGCGACCCAAGTGCAGCACAGTACCGCAAGGATGGCGAACGTTGTGCGGCCCATGGCGGCTCTCCCCTTCATTCCCCGGTTGAGGACTCCTCAACTAACATAGCCCACGCGGCGGCCGTTCGTCAATGCTCGTGTCGGCGCCTCTCGCGCGTGGTGCCGACTCGTTTCGCTAGCTCTTGGCGGGTCGGTTCTTGGTCGCGGCTTCCTCGGCCCGCGCAGGCTTTTCGTGGAGCCGCTCCCGGATCTTTTCCACGAGTGGCTCGGCGGCCTTGGCTGCCTGGGTCTGGGGGTAGTTGGCGAGCAGGTATTCGAGGCGCTGCTGGGCGCCGAGCCAGGCTTTGACGTTGATGTAATACTGGGCAACGCCCAGTTCATGCTGCCCCAGATCTTCCTGACATTTGGCGAGCATTTCGCGCGCTTCGCCGGTGTTGGGCGAGTTGGGAAAGAGTTGCAGCATTTGCTTGAGGCTGTCCACCGCCTCGCGCAGTGGCTTGAGGTCGCGTTGCGGCCCCTTGTGCTGCGCGAAGCTGCACTTAGCCAGCATGAGCAGCGCGTAGGCGCGGTTCGGGTCGCTCGGGAAGCGGTTGGCGAAGTCCTTGTAGCGGAGCTGCGCCTCGGTCAGACTCTCGGTATCTCGCTGGCCGTAGAAGGTATCCGCCACCATGAGCGCGGCCTTGCGGCCAAGCGGGTCGTTGGGGAACGAATCCGCTAGGAAAGAGTAATACTTGCGCGCGTCGTCCCACCGCTTCTTGCTGGCGAATGCATCGCCGCGCGCGAGGATTTCCGACTTCGAAAGGGTGCCCACCTCGTCGAGAAAGTGCGTGTCCGACTTCTTCGCGGAGGAGCAGCCCGACAAGGCCAGGAGCAGCGCAGCGAACGCGGCGCCGATACGTCGTTTCATGAGGTTTCCTCTCCCCGCAGCATCGCTATTGCTCGCCGGCGGTCGGTGGCGCCGAACACGGCGGTACCGGCCACCAACACGTCCGCGCCCCGCGCCCGCAGTTCCGCTGCGTTGTCGCTACCCACCCCGCCGTCCACGACCAACCCCACCATCGCGTGACGTGCGTCACGAATTCCCCGCAGCCGCGTGACCTTGTCGAGGCCTTGCGGGATGAAACGCTGCCCGCCGAACCCGGGCTCCACCGTCATGATGAGCACGAAATCGGCGAGCGGCCATACCTCGTCGAGGGCTGTGGCCGAGGTCGCCGGGTTGAGCGCGATCCCGGGCGCGGCGCCGAGCTCGCGAATCCGCGCCAGCGTGCGGTGCAGATGAGTCACCGCCTCGACGTGGACGGCGATACGGTTCGCGCCGGCGCGGGCAAACGGTTCGAGCAGCGCATCGGCATTGGCCACCATCAGGTGCACGTCGAGCGGCAGCTTGGTGATGTGCCGAACGGCGGCACACAACCCCGGCCCGAAGGTGAGGTTGGGCACGAATTGCCCGTCCATCACGTCAAAGTGCAGCATGTCGGCGCCGGCCGCCTCGGCAGAAGCGACCTCTTCGGCCACTCGGGCGAGGTCGCACGCCAGCAACGAGGGCGCGACGAGTACGCGGCTCACCTGCTCACCCACAGCCCCACCACGGCGGCACGGACCACCGGCCCACCCGCGGGCGGGTCCTGCCGCAATACGGTGCCGGGGGGTACGCCCGGGTAGCTTACCGGCTGGATGGCAGCGAGCTGGAAGCCAAGCGCCCGTAGGACACGTTCGCCGTCAGGCGCTGGGGCACCGACAAAGTCCGGCATGACGTAGCGCTTCTGGCGGGGCGTGCGATTGACCAGCAGGGTGACGCCCGATCCCGGCGCCACGAGCGAACCGTGCGCCGGCATCTGGGCAATCACCACCAGGCCGTCTGCCTTGCCGTCCACCTCGCACCGTCGTTCCACGCTGAGGTGCTCGTTCTCGATCTCGGTCTCGGCGAGCGAGACGGGCAGACCTGCAAGATCCCCCACCTTCTGCACCTCCTTGCCGAGTGAAGGGTAGAGCAGCACCGCACTGCCGCGCTTGGCCTCGAAGCCGGCGGGAGGGCGCTGGCTCGCGACACGACCAACCGCGACCTGTGGGTCGAACACCCCATCTTGAATGCGCGCCACCAGGCCGCTGGTCTGCACCACCGCGGCGCCGTGCGCGGCTTCCATCCCTCGCACGTCGGGCACGCGCGCGGCGGAGGAGCGCAGCGAGATCCACAGCACGACCCACACCGCCACGCCGCAGCCCAGCATCACGCCCGCAACAGCCGCCAGCCAGCGGAGGATTCGGCTCGCCCCCATCGCGTTCGGAGCGTAGCATACTGACCCATGCCGTTCGTTGGCGCCCACCTCTCCGCCGCCGGCGGCGTCTCTCGTGCCGTCGCGGCGGCGGCGCGGGCTGGGTGCGAAGCCCTGCAGGTGTTCCTTCGTGCTCCCGGGCGGTGGGCCGCCGCGCCGCTGGCCGGCGAGGAGGTAGCGCGCTTTCATGCCGCGAGTGGCGCCGCAGGGCTAGCCGGCCGCTGTTTTGCGCATGCGCCCTACCTGCTCAACCTGGCTAGCGCCGATGTTTCGTTGCGAGAAAGATCGGTGGGCGTCCTGGTGGAGGAGCTGACGCGCGCAGGCAGGCTCGGCCTGGCCGGACTGGTGCTTCACCCCGGCTCTGGCGGAGCCACGAATCGCCGCGACGCCCAGGCCCGTTGTCGTGACGCGGTCACGGCGGCGCTCGAGCGAGCGGGGGAGAGCGCCGCGCGGCTCCTTCTCGAGGGCACGGCTGGCGCCGGCGGCCTGCTCGGACGTACCCCGGCCGAGTTACGCCTCCTGATCGAAGACTTGCTGCGGCCGCGGGTCGGTGTCTGCCTCGACACGGCGCACCTTTGGGGCGCGGGCTACGATCTGCTCGACGAAGGCTGGGACCGGGTGCTCGACGAGATCGGCGAGTCGTGGGGGCGGCCCGCGCCTGACCTGCTCCACGCCAACGACACCACGGTCGAGCTCGGCTCGCGCCGCGATCGCCACGCGCCGCCCGGCCAGGGAAGACTCGGCGCGGGGTTCTTCCGTCGCGTGCTCGCCGATGGCCGGTGCGCGGACCTGCCGATGGTGATGGAAATCCCGCCCGGCGACGGCAATCGAGAGGTCAAGACCGCGCTGCGGCGCTTGCGTCGGTGGCGCCGCGAGGCCCTCGGCGGCTGACCACGCTGCAGTCCCGGCGGCGCTCCTCAGGCTCGGACTCTATTTGCCTCCGCCGGTCAAGCGGTTGAGCATCGGGATGGTCTTAGCGAGGTCGTTGAACAGCACGACCGCGACCAATGCGATGATCAGCCAAAAGCCGATGTTGAGGATGCGCTCCTTGGTGCGGAGCGAGAAGTCGCGCCGGATCGCGGCTTCCACGCCGATCACCGCAAGGTGACCGCCGTCGAGCACCGGGATGGGCAAGAGGTTGAAGATCGCAAGCTGAAGCGAGATCACGCCCAACAGCCAGATGAACGAGTCGAAGCCTGCCCGGGCCGCGACGCCGGAGAGGTGTGCGATCTCGATCGGACCGGACATCTGCCGGATCGAGGCGCTGCCGGTGAGCATGCGGCCGATGATGATGAACGTCTCGCGGGTCATGTGGGCGCACTCGGAGACCGCTTCCGGCACCGCGGCGAAAACGCCGAGCCGCTTGAGCGTGGTGGGGTTCGGCTCGTAGATGCCGAGCTTGCCAACCCCGTTCTCGTTGCGCGGCGTGGCCCTGATCTCGAGCGTCTGGCCGCCGCGAACGATGCGGACGACGACCTCCTGGTTGGCGCGCGCGCCAATCAGCTTGAGCAGGTCCCAGAAGTAGGTCACGGGTGTGCCGTTTACCGAGACGATGCGGTCGCCCGCAAGGAGGCCCGCGCGGGCGGCGGGGCTTCCCGGCATCACGTCGCCCACCTCGGCGGGCACCGGGCGGCCGAGGCCGGCGTAGCCGACGACGTAGCGCGAGGTGGGTAGCGGCGTCAGGGTTACCTCACGTCGCTCGCTGCCACGCTGAAAACGAACCCTCAGCGCCCGCCCCGGTGAGGCCAAGGTTGCAAGCTCCACGTCCCGCCAGGTGAGCATCGCCTTGCCGTCGATCGCCAGCACCAGATCGCCCGCCTGTAGCCCGACCTGTGCGGCGGGAGAGGAGGGGTCCACCCACACGACCTTGGGCGGCTGATCCTGCCACACCGGCACCTGCACCCCGATGACGAACGCGAGGGCGACGAAGACCACCGCGCCGACTGCGTTGGCACACGGGCCGGCGAAGAGAATGAGCGTGCGGCGCCAGCGGGGGAGCAACGGCTCGGGCTCGGTTTGCTCGCCGACCACATCGGACTCGTCGGGACCAAGGCCGTGGATGCGCACGTAGCCGCCCAGCGGGACCAGCGAGATGCGGTAGTCGGTGCCACCGCGGGCAAACCCGAGCAGGCGCTTGCCGAAGCCGAACGAGAACACGCTTACACGTGCCTTGAGCCCGCGCGCAGCGAGGAAGTGCCCGCCTTCATGGATGAACACGAGGACGCCGAGAACGACGATCAGAGCGAGGAGGCTCTCAATCATGCCAGGATCCACATCCTCACGACCAACCTCCGGTTGGGAAAGGGTATTTCGCCACCGCCGCCTCGGCCCAAGCGCGGCCGCGCGCATCGGCGGCGAGCGCATCATCGAGGCGCGCGAGCGGGTGTGCCTGAGCGGCCTCCTGTTCAACGGCGCGCTCGACCACCTCGGCGATCGCTGGGAACGGCAGCCGATCAGCGAGGAACGCCGCGACCGCGACCTCGTTTGCGGCGTTCATCACGGCCGGGACTGTGCCTGCCTCGCGGAGCGCGGCCCGCGCAAGACGCAAACATGGGAAGCGCACCTCGTCCGCAGCCTCGAAGTGCAACGCGCCCACCTCGACGAGGTCGAGGACGCCGAACGGCGACGGTAGCCGCTCGGGATACGCGAGGGCGTAGAGGATGGGGAAGCGCATGTCGTTGATCGAGAGCTGGGCGATGAGTGTGCCGTCCGTGTACTCCACCAGCGAATGGATCCTGCTTTCCGGGTGGATCACCACGGCGATGCGCTCCTCCGGCATGCCAAAGAGGTGGTGCGCCTCGATGATCTCCAGGCCCTTGTTCATCATCGTCGCGGAGTCCACGGTGATCTTCGCGCCCATGCGCCAGGTGGGGTGGGCGAGCGCCTGCGCTGGGGTGGCATGGGCGAGCTGCTCGGCCGACCAGGTGCGGAACGGTCCGCCCGAGGCCGTGAGGATGAGGCGGCGCACCGTGTCCGGCGGTCCAACCCGGAGCGCCTGATGGAGCGCGTTGTGCTCCGAGTCGATGGGCAGCACGCGAGCGCCGTGTGCCGCTGCTGCCGCCATCACCAGCTCGCCCGCCGCCACGAGGGTTTCCTTGTTGGCGAGCAGCACGTCGCGGCCTCGCTCGAGCGCGCGGTACACCGGCGCGAGGCCGAGCGCGCCGACGAAGGCGCCCACCACGGTCGTCACGTCGGCATGCGTGGCCACCGCTTCGCGCCCCGCCGCGCCCGAGCACACCTCGACGCCCGGGTGCGCCTCGCGCAGGCGCGCTGCGTCCTCCTCCTCGGCCACTGCTACCAGGGCAGGCTTCCAGGTGCGGATTTGCCCCTCGAGCACGCCGATGTTGTGGCCGGCGGCGAGCGCCACGACGGAAAAGCGCTCGGGAAAACGCGAGACGACGTCTAGCGTCGCGGTGCCGATCGAGCCGGTGGAGCCGAGAATCGCAAGGCGCTTCAAGCGGGTTTCCCGAGCAGCCAGAGGAAAAGTGCGAGCGAAAATGGGGCGGCAAAGTAGAGCGAATCGGTGCGGTCGAGGAAGCCGCCATGTCCGGGGATGAGGTCGGATGAATCCTTCACGCCGGCATCGCGCTTGAACAGCGACTCGACGAGGTCGCCGAGCGGGGCGAGCACGGCGAGAAGCACGAACAGCGCGATCGCCGTGGTTGGCTGGATCTCCGGGAAGAACACCGTGCGGCAGAACCACACGCCGAAGGCGGTGAGGGCGACCCCGCCTGCCACACCTTCCCACGACTTCTTCGGGCTCACCCGGGCGGCCAGGCGGTGCCGCCCAAAACGCGAGCCCACGTAGTACGCGCCCGAGTCGCCGCCCCACACGGTAAGGCAATGAATGAGCACGATCTTGATCCCGAGTGCGCCGGCGAAGATGGTGCGCAGCAGGCCCATGGCCCCGCCGGTGGCAGCAAAGTAGAGCGCCGCGAAGGCTGCGCCCGCGATGCCGGCGGTCGCGCCCGCAATCGGGTAGCCGCCGAGCAGGTAAACGAGGGGCACGCCCAAGAGCAGCAGCGCGAGGATGGCGCCCGCGGCGGGCAGGCCGAAAAACCATAGCGCGGGAAGCGCGAGTCCCACGGCAACCAACGTTGGCGCCTGCGGAGCGGGGTGGGCAAGGCGTGCGAGGAGCGCGAGCAGCTCTCGCGTGGCGAGCATGGTGATGACCCAAACCATCGCGAGGTAGACCCAGGGCGGCAGGAAGACGATCGCCGCGAGAACGACGGGCAGGAGGGCAAAAGCCGTCGCCTCGCGGGCGCCGATCATACGTCCGCCTCGTTGCCGGCAGCCTCGCCGTGCTCGACCACGCCGCCGTAGCGCCGCTCTCGGCGGGCGTAATCGGAGACCGCGAGCAGGAGGTCGCGGGCGGTGAAGTCGGGCCATAGCACGTCGGTGAAGTAAAGCTCGGCGTAGGCGATCTGCCAGAGGAGAAAGTTCGAGATGCGTAGCTCGCCGGAGGTGCGGATAAGGAGGTCGGGGTCAGGCACGCCGGCCGTGGTGAGGTGGGCATCGACCCAGTCCTCGTCGGGCTGATCAGCCTCGAGCTTGCCGTTCTTCGCCTGGCGCACGGCCTCGCGCAGCAAGTCGACCAGCTCGGCACGGCCCGAGTAGTTGAGCGCGATTTGGAAGGTCAAGCCGGAATTCGCCTTGGTCGCCTCGACCGCGTGGACGAGGCCATCTTGGATCTCGCTTTCGAGGTCCTCGAGCCGACCGATGGCTCGGAAGCGGATATTGTTTTCCAGCAGGGCATTGAGCTCTTTGCCCAGATACTCCTTGAGCAAACCCATGAGGGTCCGTATTTCCCAGCGCGGCCGCTTCCAGTTTTCCGTCGAGAACGCGTAGAGGGTGAGCGCCTGGATCTCCAAACGCGCGGCGGTCTCCACGCTCTGGCGCACGGCGCGTATGCCGGCACGGTGCCCCTCGGCGCGGGGGAGCCCGCGTTGGCGTGCCCAGCGACCGTTGCCGTCCATGATGATCGCGATGTGGCGCGGCAGCATCTCGGGGCTGAGGCGATCCACCAACGCACGCTCGGGACTGCCTGGGGTGGCAAGGAGATCCAGGTCCTTCATGAGCGAATGCAGTCTAGCACGTGCAAAACAGGCCACGCGCCACGCGCCTGGCCCTCAATAAAGCACATGCTCCAACGTGAGGCCGTGCGCCGGTGCCGTGGGCGCCGGTGGTCGGGTGCGCGGGTCGGTCAGCAGCGCGTTGATCCACTCGGGTGGCTGCGCGCCGCGTCCCACCTCAACGAGCGCGCCGACAATCCTGCGCGCCATGCCACGGAGAAAACCGTCGCCGACGAGCACGACATCACCTCGCCGCCCGCGGCAGACGAGGCGCGCCATCGTGATCGTTCGCACGGTGCCGCGCGCGCCGTGGCCGGAGTGGCCGGAGATGGCAAAGGCGGCGAAGTCCTGCTCGCCCACCAAGGCGATGAGGCAGGCGCGCATTGCCGCTGGATCAAGCTTGTGGGGTACCTCCCATCGGCGTAAAGCCTCCCACGGCGGGAGCGATCGCCGCCACGCGATCCGGTAGCGGTACCGTTTCGCAAAAGCTGCGCGACGAGCGTGGAACGACGCGCCGACGGTCCAGGCCCGCATCGCTCGCACCTCGGGCGGGAGCAGGCCCGCGAGCGCTCGCACGACCCCGGCGGGGGGAATGGGCAACGGAGCGTCGAAATGGGCGACCTGCCCGGCAGCGTGCACGCCAGCGTCGGTTCGGCCCGCCCCCACCACCTGCACCGGTTGTCCGTACAGCGTCGTGAGCGCCGCTTCGAGCACCCCTTGCACGGTTCGCGTGCCGGGCTGGCGTTGCCAGCCGGCAAAGGTGGCGCCCAAGTAGGCGAGGCGCAGCGCGAGGCGTTGCGGCGTTTCCATCGAGGTATTATCGCTGGCCGTTGTGCCTGTGCGACCTTGAGGCCTGTCCGGGAAATGGTGAGGGTCCCCCCGCTTTCCCCGAGCAGGCTCCTAGCCGTACAATTGCACCCGGAGCCCTTGGGGGAAGCGAGCATGGAGACCCTTCGCGATCTCTTTCAGCACGTTATCGAAACCTATCCGGCGCGGAAGGAGCTGCTGCGCATCCGTTCCGGCCGGGGCTGGCGCTCCCTCACGGTCAAGGAATTCGAGCGGGCCACGCGGGCGACCGCAGCGCGGCTCGCGCACGCCGGCATCGGCCGGGGCGATCGGGTCGCGCTGTTCTGCGAGAACCGCCCGGAGTGGCACGTGATCGATTTTGCCTGTCATCTGCTGGGTGCTGTGCTCGTGCCTCTCTACGCGACGCTTCCCGCGCACCAGGTGCGCTACATCGTGGCCGATGCGCAGGCCAAGCTGCTGCTTGTATCCGGCCGGGAGCGTGCTCGCACCGCACTCGAGGCGGTTCATGACCTGGCTGACATCAAGCCGGTTGGAATCGATGCGGGCCTCGCCGAGGGTCTCGCGTGCCTTGACGACTTGACTCTCCCCCCGCACCGGCGCTGGCCCCAACCACCACCGTTGGACGCGGGCGACCTCGCGAGCCTGATCTACACCTCGGGCACGACCGGCGAGCCCAAAGGGGTCATGCTCTCGCACCGCAACTTCATCTCGCAGGTAAACGCCGTGCGTCCGCTCTATCCCATTACCGAGCGCGACATCTGCATGTCGTTCCTGCCGCTCTCGCACGTCTATGAGCGCACCGTGGACTACGTCTTCTTCGACCGCGGCGCGCAGATCAACTACGTCGAGTCGATCGAGCGTGTGCCGACCCAGCTCGCCGAGATCCGCCCCACGATCATGGTCTCGGTGCCGCGCCTGTTCGAGCGGTCGTACATCAAGATCATCTCGAAGGTGCAGCAGGAAGGCGGGGCCAAACGCCGCCTGTTCGAGTGGGCGGTCAGGGTGGGCCGCCAAGTGCGCGAGGCCCAGTGGCGCGGTGAACGCGCGGGCGCATTCGCGCGCGGCCAGTTTGCCGTGGCCCGCTCGCGTATCTTCTCCAAGGTTCTCGATCGGCTCGGCGGGCGCTTACGCTTTACCATCTCCGGCGGCGCGCCCCTCGCCCGTGAGGTGGCGGAGTTCTTCGACATCATTGGGCTGCCGATCCTGCAGGGGTACGGTCTCACGGAATCGTCGCCGGTCATCGCCGCCAACCGCTTGGACGCCAACCGGCTTGGCTCCGTTGGCCAGGTGCTCACCGGGGTGCAGGTCCGCATCGCCCCCGACGGCGAGATCCTCGCGCGCGGCGAGAACATCATGATGGGCTACTGGAACAAGCCCGCCGCCACGGCGGAAGCGATCGATGCGGACGGTTGGTTGCACACCGGCGACGTGGGCTACCTCGACGCCGACGGGTTTCTCTTCATCACCGACCGCAAGAAGGACATCATCGTCACCTCGGGTGGCAAGAACGTGGCGCCGCAACCGATCGAGGGCAAGCTTGGTGCGACGCCCTACGTCGGGCAAGCGGTGCTGATCGGCGACAAGTTCCCCTATCTGACGGCGCTCGTGGTGCCCAACTTCGAGAACCTCGAGGTCAGCTTCGCGGAACAGGGAATCAGCGGCCTCGACCGCGCCGAGCTGGCGGCCCACCCGCACACCGAGGCGCTCATTGGCGCGGCGGTCAAGCAGATCAACCAGGAGCTCGCCACCCACGAGCGCATCCGGCGCTTTTCGGTGTTGCAGCGGGAGTTCTCCATCGAGGAGGGCGAGATGACGCCGACCATGAAGGTGCGTCGTCGGGTAGTGCGGGAGCGCTACGCCGGGGTGATTGAGCAGATGTACCTCAAGACGCAGCGCGCCGGCGAGTACGATCTCGGCGAGTAACATCTAGAACTCTCGCCGATGCGTCGCCGCTATCGGCCCATCGGTGGCGGCAAGCTGTGGCAGTTCGGATCCCCCATGAGCCGAAGCGAACCGTATATGTCTTGCCCGTCGGGTTCGCGGCAGTTCGGGCCTCGCTCGTCCCCACGCGCGTCGGCCCGAAACTCCTCCGGCCGCGACCCGGCAGCACGTATCGCCGCCGTGACCCTCGCTGTTCCCCTCTCTCGAGACAACGCTCGCTCGGTCGTGCGCGCAGGAGTCTACGAGCGAAGCCCGTGGGGGCGGGCGAGCGAGGAGAGCCGCAGCACCCGGCGGGCAAATGAAAACAAGTTGTTGCCGTGGTCCTGGTCTCTGGAAGGATTCGTACCCCGGCCTGAGAAGAAAACCAGCGCCGAACTGTCGCGAACCCGACGGGCAACAAGCACGCGAGGTTATCGTCGCCTTTCGCTGTCCTACGGGGCTTTCCGGTTCGCATCGAATGGCTGTGGCGCACGGCTAGCGGGGGAGCGCCGGCGAGGAGAGCTGCAGCACCCGAGGGGAAAGAGGAACCAGACGTTTGTCGTTGTTTCTCCTTTCTCGCCGGGATTCCTTGGTGCGCTCGGGAGGGATGTCCGGGCGCCGCCAGCGGGGTCAGCTTGCGGGGCCGAGCACGCCGGTGAGCGCCTGCGGCGCCGCGAGTGAACTGAGCAGCACATCGGGGGCCATCGCGGCAAGGCGCTCGTGCGGTGTCTTGCCGCTCGCCACCGCGACTGACCAGGCACCGCCGGAGCGTGCGCAGCGGACGTCGGCCTCGGCGTCGCCGACCACCACGGTGCGGGTTCCGGCAAACTCCTCGCCCCATCGCCGTTGCGCTCGCCTGCGCGCGACGGCCACCAGGTGGTCGCGGTCCGCATCGTCGGAGCCGAAGGCGCCGATCGTAAACCGATCACCCAGACACGCCACGCCGAGTTTGATGGCGGCCCCGGCGCGGATGTTGCCGGTGAGGAGGCCGAGCGCCGTGTCGCTGCGCCGCTCGAGTGCGCCGAGGAGCTCGTGAACGCCCGGCAGCACGCGGATGTTGGCCGGGGTGAGCGTTCGTTCGAGCCGAAGGCAATACGCTTCGAGCGCCTGGGGAAGTTTGGCCTTCACCACCTCGCCGGGAATGCCAGCCGGTGCCATCAGCTCGAACACGATTTGCGGGTCGGTCTTGCCGGCGAAGCTGTAGCCCGCGATGGGTCCGGCGGTGCCAAAGGTAGCAGCGAGCGCGAGGCCCAGGGCTTCGCCGGCTCGCCCGTCGGTGGAGAGCAAGGTGCCGTCGATGTCAAACAGGATCAGGCGCCGCATTTTGCCTCGCGCCGCGGAGTGTACCGGAGCAAGCAATCGGGCCGGGTGTGGGGGCGCTCCGCGTCATCGGCGCCCTGTCGCGCCCCGGGCCTTGGAGCCCGAGGCAAATTGACACGCCAAAGGGCCTTCCCGTAGCATCGTGCGAGGCGGAGGGTCCCAAGCGCTCGTGCTGACCGGCTTCAACACCGACATTGATTACGATGGCGTGACCTACCACGTGCAGACCGAGGATCGAGGAGCGGCGAACCCCTTGATCGAGTCTTTCGTGTACGTCAAGGGTGAGATCCTCGCGTCGCGGCGGACCGCCTACACCAATCTCCTCGATGCCGGCGCGGAGAAACCCGCAATCCAGAACCTGATGGAGAGCCAGCACCGCACGATTGTCGATGCCATCCGTACGGGGCGCATCGACCTTCTCACCGAGCCCCCGGTGGGCGCGGAGAGCGATACGACCGTGAGCCACCGTGCTCCGGCGCACGCCTCATCGCCTCCCATAGAAGCCCTCAAGCGCTCCGAGCGGACCCTCGACGAGGTCATCGCGGATTGGCTCGCTGAGCAGCAACGCGACGAGCGCATTCGCGTTCGGGTGGTTGGTGGCGATGACCTCACCTTCGGCGGCCCGTTTGCACTGCGCGCACAGATTGTCACCACGCCCGGCGGGACCCCGGTCGCGGGCGCCCGCGCGCAGGCGCGATTTCTCTCCACGGCCATGAAACCGACCCAGCTCGCCGAAGGCGAGAGCGACGAGGACGGCGTGGTGGCCCTCGAAGGGGAAATCCCGCGGCTCGACAAGGGCCAGGGGCTGTTGGTGGTCACCGTTCACCACGCGCGCGGGAACGATGAAGTGAAGTTCCTCGTCAAACGCTAGCAACTCTCTGTGGCCAACGTCGCACTTCTTCCAAGAGGCGAATACCCAGCCCGCCTAAGCGAGGCGAAGCACGCTATCGGTCATGAGTGTGGCAAGGGTGCGCCAACTTAAGTAGCGCCGCGGTCAACGGCGTGTAGCCCGCGCCGCCGAGAGTGGGCCAGATGCTAAGCGCGCGAGCCGGTGGCGCCGGAGGCGTACCCGGAGGGTACGTTGAGGATGCCTACCGGCGAGTGCAACAACGCAGATGGTACGCTATCGGCGGCGCCTGCTACGACTCCATGCGGCCGCGGAAGAACGCCTGTAGCCCCACGCGGGCGATCGTCGGGTTCTCGCGCAGCCGTCGCACTGAATACGGGTACCAGTGGGAGCCGAACGGGACATATACCCGCAGCCGGTGGCCCGCCCCGGTGAGAATGCGACGGAGCTGGGGATCGACACCGAGGAGCATCTGAAACTCATACGCATCCTTGGCGAGGCCGAGGCGGTGGATCATCCCGAGTGCCTCGCACACGAGCTCCTCGTCGTGGGTAGCGATGCCGACATAGGCGCCGCCGTCGAGTAGGAGGCGGAGGGCTTGAACGTACGCAGTGCGGATGATTTCGCGTTCTTCGTAGGCGATGTCACGGGGCTCGAGGTAGATCCCCTTGCACAGGCGGACGTTTCCCCGCGTCGCGGCGAGTTCCTTGGCGTCGGCAAATGTCCGGCGCAAGCGTGCCTGCAAGACCACGCCGGTCGCTCCTGGATAGTGGGCGATCAATTCCCGGTAGATCCTCAAGGTGGCGTCAGTGGTGGGAGAGTCCTCCATGTCGATGCGAACAAAGGTCCCGCGCGCCTGGGCGTAGGTAAGCACCGCCTCGATATTCTCCCGGCAGAGGGTGGCATCGATGTTGAGCCCCATCTGGGTCGGCTTGAGCGATACGTTGGCCGGGAGCCGGTTGGCGGCAATGGCATCAAGTACCTGGTGGTAGTCGTGAACGGCCGCCTTGGCTTGTGCACGGTCGCTGACGCTCTCGCCTAGAACGTCGATGGTGGCGCAGCACCCCTCCTGCGCGAGGCGTTCCACAGTGGCGATCGCATCCTCGAGTCTGGCCCCCGCGACGTAGCGGCGCGCGAAGAATCCAACCAAGGGTTTGGGCGTGATGGGTAACGTGGTGCGGACCAGCGAGTCGAACAAGCTCATGGAATCCTCCCACTCCGTGGTGTCGTGGCGACGGTTAGCACGAAGACCTCCGCCGCTCCGGCAGCGACGAGCGCTCGGCTACAGGCGGCGGCGGTGGCGCCGGTGGTGAGCACGTCGTCAACCAGGTACACGCGCCCACGGATGCGTCGCCGCACCGGGAAAGCGCCGGCGCCGAGGCGTAGGCGCTCGCTGCGGGCGAGGCCTACCTGGCTGCGCCCGCCCCGTCGTCCGAGCGGCGCCAGCAAAGGCGCGCCGAGTCGGCGGGATACAACGCGCGCGATCAGTTCCGCCTGGTTGTAGCCGCGCCGAAAGCGGCGCCACCAGGCCATCGGCACGGCCACCACCGCGTCGGGATGTGGCCAGCCGGCCCCGCGTGCGACCGCGACGAGGAGCTCGGCGAGCGGTGGTGCGAGCTCGTCGCGGCCTCTGGTCTTGAGCAGCAGCACGAGGTCGCGGAGGCGTCCCGAATATGGACCAAAGCTGGCGGCGGCCCGCCAGCGCGGCGGGTCGTTGCGGCAGGCCAAGCACGGACCGTCTTCGACCACCTCGGTCTCGCCGCACACTGGGCACAGGCGACCCGCGTGAGGCGCCGCGGCGATCCAGCAGGCGGCGCAAACGCCAGCGCGGGATCCCTGCCACGGCAGCGCATCGCCGCAAGCAGCGCAGGTGGAGGGGAGAAAGGTCTGGGCGAGGGCCTCGGCGAGGGACGCCATGGCGGCGGGAGTGTAGCAGGTTCGAAACGCCCGGGCATCGAGGACACTGCGACGCGCTGGCTCGCGGCGCCACGCGACAACGGTGCCGACGCAGAGCCCGTATACTCTCGGATGACGGAGGCGAGGATGCGGTGGATTGGCAAAATCGCGCTACTTTCTTTGGCAGCGGCGGCGCCTGCGAGCGCCCAGGTCCTTTGGCTCGGACTGGCGGACGGAACAAGCTGGGAGTGGCAGGCGAAGACCGCCCCCGGGCAGAACTTCCTGCATAACGATCAGCAAGCACCGTCCGTCTTTATTGCGCTGCCGATTACCGAGGACACCCTCTTTCGCTTGCGGGCCGCCGACGTGCCGCATGACGTCGCGATCAACGGCGCGAGCTGGCCGGGCAAGCTGCGCGCCTACACGGCAGGCGTCGACTATTTCCTCCAGGGTGTCTTCGGCGAGTCGGTGTTTTCCGGCGGCGTGGGCTCCTATCGTCAGAGCCTGCAGGCGAGACAACCCCCGGCCGGCTTCGCCGACACCAAGCTCGGGTGGTATGTGAGCGTCGGCGAATGGTTCAACCTCACGCGCCACAGTCGCGTGATCGGCGAGGTGACGATGAACCGCACGGAACACCAGGGCGGAACGACGGTGGTCGTCGCCAGCCTCGGTCTCGCGGTCGCGTTCTGACATGCCGCACGTGATCCGCGCGGGCACGGCCGACCTCGTTGCCGCGTGGCGAGGGATGCCGGCCGGGCCGTGGCGGTGGGGCTCTGCGGTGGCGCGAGTGGAGGGTTGCTACCTCGCCGCAGACGGGCGCGCGCTGCTGGTTGCGGGCGTGGTCGTCGAGCACGGCCGACCGCAGCACCCCGTCGTCCTGGTGACGCTGCGCGGGGAGGAAACCGCAGTGCATTTGTGGCCGGTGGTTTCGGTGGAACGCGGCGAGGCGGTCAAACGCCTGCTCGCTCAGGTGGCGCGGGAGATGACCGGGTTTGGCGCCGGCGAAGTGGTGACGACGAATCTCCCGGGTCTCGTATAGGGGTTGCGCCGCCGACCGCCGACCATCTGTTTCCCCTTCACTCCGTTCAGGGTCGGACGGGCGGGGCGCCCGCCCCACTTCGTTCTTGGGGCGCGGCCGCCCTTGGCCGCGAATCGTGCACCCGCTGGCCCAATCTCGGCGGCGCGCCTGGCGGCATGAACGTCTCGGCTTCGCCTGTCGATGTTTGGCGGCCCGCCTATGGGCCGTTGAGCTAGATCCTGCTTGAGTCGTTGCCGGAGCGCGTTGCGCTACGGCGCCTCTTGCCCCGCTTCGTGGAGTTTCTCTGCATGCGATTGCTGGAGGTTTTGGAGCTGGTCCCGCACGGCGCCGATCGCGCCCGGCGGCCCGCCTCCGGGCGCACCAGGGGCGATCTCGGCGGATTCCAGCAAACGTCGGGCGGCGGCGCGGTGGGGATCGGTGGCGGAGCTCGAGGCAGCAGCGAGCTCATCGGCGGCGCCGCGGAGGTTGACGACGAAGTGGTAGTCGGGCGTGCCCGGGGCCAGCGCCGCCGCCCAGGCGGCAGCGCGCGCAGCGGTTTGCCGCAGCTCGTCCACGGGGAGCTGGGCGACCTCGAGGAGTGTATGCAACCTCGTAGCGAGGGCACGAGCTTCGACCGCGTCGAAGGCCTGCGGCGCCACGTTCTCGCTCGCTTTTAAGGTGACCGAGCGGACGGCATCCAGATCGTGACGGGTTTGCCGCGTGGCGAGCATGAGCACGATCGCCATCGCGATCAAGAGCACCGCGAGGGAAAGCAAGGCACGCATGGCGACCTCCTTCGTTAGCGTACACCCGAGAGCCACCTCTGACCGCAAAACGGGACGCCGCGCTGGGTCGCCGTCGGGGCGCTCGGTCCGAGCCTGGCATGCCCTGTGCAACTCCCAACGTCGGAGGTGGCGCCATGGCTCGGAAGCTCGTGTTGCTGGGAATCGCAGTGGTGCTCGCCGCGAGCGCATCGGCGCGGGAGCTTACCAGCGCGTATGTGATCACCGCGGTCGCCAACAAGGCGGGCTTGGCCGGTACCGACTGGCACACCGACCTCACCATCTACAACCCCCAAAGCCGGGCCTTGCAAGTCACTCTGATCTACCTGCCGGGTGGGCAAGACAACAGTGCCGGTGGGTTCTCCCCCGGCCCGATCCAGGTCCATCCCTGGGAGACCCTCAACCTGTGGGACGTGCTGGGACCGCACGGCTTCGCGGCCCGCGGCCAGACCGGTGCCATGCTCGTCTACACGGATCACGCTGCCAACGGTTGCCCGGGCACCGCCGGTGACGAAAGCTGCGATTTCGCCTTGTTCGCGCGCAACTACACGCTTGCGCCTTACGGTGGCACGGGCGAATTTGGCCAGGACTTCCCTGGGTTCCCCGCCGGGCTGGGCGTGGATTGGACGGTGATCGCGTACATGCCGCAGATCATGGACGACAGCAACTTCCGCACCAACGTCGGGGTCGCCTCGTGGACGAACGCCTACGTCACCGTGCGGGAAGACATCCAGGATGCGAGCGGGAACGTGATCGGCAGCCATGACCATGTCATTCCGCCGTACGGCCAGACGCAATGGCGGCTCGAGGATTCGGGCATCACCGGCGGCACGGTTGCCGCCTACGTCGTGGGCGGGCCCGCCGACGCGCTGGTGTACCCGTACGCCACGGTGGTCAACTGGACGACCGGTGACGCCACCACGGTGGAGGCGCAGATCACCAAGGTGGGACTCGCGGCAGCAACGGCCACGCGGGCCGAGGCGGCAGCCACCATGGCACGGTCCGCGGCGAGGCACCTGCCACCACTCTTGCGCGCGCCGGTCTTCTCGCTCGACGAGTTGCGGCAGCGCCGTCGCTAAGCTGGGTCGTTTCGAGAAGAGATCGCCAGGGGGCGAGGAACTCGTAGATCCCTTGCTACAATCCCCGCATGTCTGCCGGTGAATCCGGCGTAGGTGGGTGCGTGCTCGTCGCGGAGGACGACGCAGAGCTGCGGGCGGCGATCGCTGCTGCGCTGGTGGCCGGTTGCCCGCAGACGCGGGTGCTTGCGGCAGCGAGCGGGGCGCAAGCGTGGGAGATGTTGTGTGCCGGCGGAGTGGACGTGCTGCTCGCCGACGTCGTGATGCCCGAGATGGATGGAATCGAGCTGCTGCGGCGTGCGCGCCGCGATCCCACCTTGGCCGGCCTCTACGTCGTGCTGATCACCGGCCTCGCTTCGCCGGAAAAGCTGTTAGCGGCGATGGACCACGGCGCCGACGATTGCCTGCTCAAGCCGTGCCGCTGGGACGAGCTGACGGTGCGGGTGCGGGCGGGGCTGCGGCGCGTGGGCGCCACGCGCTCTCAGGCGGAGCGCGCGCGCGTCCTGGAGAAGCTCTACCAGCAGCAGCGCGACTTCCTTTCACTCGTCTCGCACGAGATTCGTGGGCCCCTCGCTGCGATGCTGTCGGGCGCGACGGCGCTCAAGCGGTACGGCCGCCAACGGCCGGAATCGGTGGAGCGGCTTGCCACCGTCATCCAGCAGGAAGGACGACGGCTCACCCGGCTCATCAACAACCTCCTCGACCTCGCGAAGATCGAGGCCGGGCAGCTCGAGTGGGAGATCGCTCCGATCGCCCTCGACGAGTTGCTCGCCCGGGTGTCGGAGTCGTTCGAGGCGCTGCTCGGCGAACGCAACCTGACCCTCAATGTGGACAACCGGAACGCTCCCGTGGTGGTGACGCTCGACGCCGACAAGATCACCCAGGTGCTGGTCAATCTGCTCGTGAACTCGATCAGCCACTCACCCGACGGCGCCACGGTTTGGTTGCGCTATTGGCCGCTGGGGGGAGGTGGAGTGCGAATCGAGGTCGAGGACGAGGGAGCGGGCATTCCTGCCGGCGCCGAAGAGCGCATCTTCGACCGCTTCCACCAGGCGAAACCTGGGGACGCGCGGGCCGGCTCCGGTCTCGGGCTCACGATCTCACGGCAGATCGTCGAGTATCACGGCGGGCGAATTTGGGCCGAGCCGAGTCGCGAGCGCGGCGCCCTGTTCGTCATCGAGCTGCCCGGGACGCGGGCCGAGGCAATTGATGGTTCAGTTCGATAACCAGTACCGGCAGGTCAAGCTGAAGGTCGTGTACTACGGCCCCGGTCTTTGCGGCAAGACCTCGTGCCTCCAATACATCCACCGCGTCACCGACCCGCAGCGGCGAAGCAAGCTGTACACCCTCAATACCGCCTCCGATCGGACGCTGTTCTTCGACCTGTTGGCGCTCGACCTTGGGCGGATCCGCGGCTATCGCCTCACGCTGCAGCTTTACACCGTGCCCGGCCAGGTGCAGTACAACGCCACCCGGCGCGCGGTGCTGGCGGGCTGTGACGGGCTGGTGTTCGTGGCCGACTCGCAGCGGGCGCAGGCACAGGCGAACCTGGAGAGCATCGCCAACCTGACGGAAAACCTGCGTGCCAACGGCCTGGAACCCGACACCATTCCCCTCGTCGTGCAGTACAACAAACGCGACCTGCCCGGGATCTCGTCCCACGCCGAGATGGACGAGGCGCTCAACCGGCGCCAGCTACCGGTGTTCGAGAGCGTGGCGACCGCCGGGACCGGGGTGATCGAGGCGTTTGCTGCCATCACCGAGGCCACCGTGCTCTCGGTGGCCGACCGCCTCGGGCTGGGAACGCAGTCGGATGCGCTTAACCGCCTGGTCGGCAACGTGCGCACAGCCTTGCAACCGTTGATGCGGCGCGGTGCTTCGCCGGCCGTCGAGGCGCCGGTGGCGCTCCGGCCGGCGTCGCCTGCGGACGAGCTGAGCGAGACCGACCTCGTCGAGGAGGCGGTGCGCGCCAACATAACGATGGCGGAGCTCAACGCACGCCTGGACCGCCTCACGACGGATCTCGAGCGTCGCGTCTCTCAGTTGCGGTCGATCAACGAGTTCGGTCGAGTGATGTCGGTGGCGCGCGAGCCGGAAGAGGTGACCGCCGCATTCCTAGAGCGGCTGCTCGCAGAGTTGAAGGTGGACTGCGGATCGCTCTTGTTGGTCGACGACCAGGGCGAACTGAGCGAGGTGTTGCGCCGCGGCGTAGCCGCCGACCCGCTGGCGCGGCGGTACGGTACGAGCGGCTCGGCAGCGGAGGCGCTTGTGGCCTCACGCCAGCCGTTCACGGCGCGCGTGGACGAGGTGGAGGGGAGTCAGCTCGTTGCCTCGCCGTGGATGGAGGAGGTTCGCGGGTTGAGCCTGCAGGCGGTGCTGGCGGTCCCGCTGGTGGCGCAGGACCGCCCCCTCGGGCTGGTCACGGCCTACGCCGACGAGACGCGCGGAGGGTTCGAGGACGAGGACCTCGAGATGGCGACCGCGCTCGCGGCCAACGCAGCCGTGGCGCTGGCCAACGCGCGTGCCTGGCGCTCGCTCGAGCAGTTGAACCGCTCCCTCGACCTCGCGGTGAAGGAGCGCACGCGCGAGCTCGAGCAGGCGCTTGACCGGGTGAGGAAGCTCGCCGATGAGCTTGAGGACCGCAACGTCGCGCTGGAGGCCGCCAACCGGCAGCTCCGTGACCTCGACCGGCTCAAGGGCGATCTCCTCAATCGTATCTCCCACGAGCTCAACACGCCGGTCACTGCAATCCAGACGGCGGGTCGTATCCTCACGCGCCAGGATGAGATCCCTCCAGAGAAACGCGCGAAGTTCGCCGAGATCATCACCCAGGAATCCACGCGCCTGGCCGCACTCATCGATTCGGCGTTCCAAGCCGCCGTGCTTGGCGTTGCGGAGGGCCGGCCGGCGCCGACGTCGGTGCCGCTGCAAGACCTGCTCAGGCGTGTGCTTGCGCCGCTCAAGGGCGAGATCACCAAGCGCGAACTCACGTTGCAGGTGAAGATTGCTGCCGGCCTCAATCACCTCACCGGTGACGCCGACCAGTTGGAAGCTGCCTTACATGCGATTGCCAAGAACGCGGTGGAGTTCAACCGCCAGGGAGGCAGCCTGGTGGTGATCGTCCGCCCGGTACGCCAGGGCGCCAAAGCGATGGTCGAGGTGCGCGTCGAGGACAAGGGGGTGGGCATCAGCGCGGAAGATCTCCCGCGTGCCTGCGAGGTGTTCTGGCAGGGCGGCGACGTGATGACACAAAAGCCACACGGCCTCGGCCTGGGCCTCGCGGTGGCACGGCGGGTCGCTGACAACCACGGCGGGACGCTTGAGATCGCCTCTGAGAAGGGCACCGGCACGGTGGTAACGATGCGTCTGCCTTTGGCGGAAGCGGTTGCGACGTGAGCCGGTTCCTCACCGACAAAACCATCGGGGCGGTGCCAAGAACGGAAAGTGGCCATGGCTGAGCCGCTCGTGCTGCTCGTCGATGATGAGCCGAGTATTCGCGAGACGGTGGCCTTCATTCTCGAGATGGAAGGGTTCAGGGTGGCGACCGCGGTTGACGGCCTGGAAGCGCTCAACGAGGTGCGCCGGCTGCGGCCGCCGGTGGTTCTCCTCGATGGGATGTTGCCGCACCGGGATGGGTTCGAGGTCTGCCGCTTGATCAAGGCGGATCCAGCCCTCGCCGGCACCCGGGTGGTCATGCTCACGGCTCTTGGCCAAAGGGCGGATCAGGACCGTGCGGTAGCGGCGGGGGTCGACTTCTTCCTCACCAAGCCCTTTGACGAGGAGGACCTGCTCTCGTTGCTGCGCCGGCTGGTCTGAGAACAGGGGACGGCGAACAGAGGACAGAGGACAGAGGACAGAGGACAGAGGACAGAGGACAGAGGACAGAGGACAGAGGACAGAGGACAGAGGACAGAGGACAGAGGACAGAGGACAGAGGACAGAGTGTCCCCTCCCGACTCGTCGTGGTCTCCCCTGTTCCCCGTACGCTGTGCCCTGTACTCTATCCCAATGACGCGCCTGGCCGTGCTGACGGCGAAGCCGGAGCTTCCCATGTATCGCGAGCTGGAGGCCGCCGCCGCGGCGTTGGGCCATGAGCTGGAGGTCCTCGACGCGCTGCGCCTGGTGGCGGAATCCTCGCCGGCTTTGGTGTGGCGGGATGGCCGCGCGCTGGACTTGCGCGGGATTGCGGCGGTGCTGCCGCGGGTGGGGAACTGGCGGCCGGACTCGGTGCTCGCCGTGCTCGACGCGCTCCAGGCTGCGGGCGTCCGAGCGCTCAACCGCAGTGTCGCGATTGCGCAAGGGCGCGACCACTGGCTCACGGCGGCGGCGCTGGCCAGCTCCGATGTGCCCCATCCACCTACCGTGGCGGGCGCGGAGCCTGAGCCGCTCGCCGTCGCGGCTGCACAGGTATGCGGCTTCCCATGCGTGGTCAAGCAGCGCCGGTCGCGGCAAGGCATCGGGGTGATTCGCTGCTCCGGCCGCGCGGAACTGGAGGCGGTGCTGGACTCGCTGTGGCGCATTGGCGACGAGGTCATCATCCAGCGCTTTTGCGCCCCCGGCGGGGTCAGCCGCAGAGTCCTGGTCCTGCAAGGCGAGGCGCTGGGCGCGACCGAGCACCACGCCGCGCCCGGTGAATTTCGCAGCAACGCCGCGCGCGGCGGGAAGGTGGCGCCGGTCGAGCTCGAGGACCACCTCGCCGCCCTCGCGGTACGTGCCGCCGGCGCGCTCGGACTTGGGTTTGCCGGCGTGGACCTGTTGCCCGATCGGGACGGCTGGGTGGTGGGAGAAGTCAACCCGTCGCCCGGGTGGAGCCACTTTGCCGCGGCGACTGGCATTGCGGTGGCCTCCCGCGTGGTGGCCGCGCTGGCGGAGCAGGGTGGCACCCGGTGAGCGATCCCTTTGCCTGCGTCGGCACGGTGCGATTGCGTTCGGGCCGCGAGGCGGCGGTGCGCCGCCGCCATCCCTGGGTGTACCGCGGCGCGATCGCTGACGCGATCCCGCTGGGCGGGAGGCCGGTGGACGTGGTGGCGGCGAACGGCGCACCGCTTGGCGTTGCGCTGCCCGGCGGCTCAGGCGGATCACTCGCGTTGCGGATGGTCGCGTTTGGGGAGCAGGCGTGGAGCGCCGCGACGCTGCGAGATCGCTTTTTGGGCGCGCACCGGTTGCGCGCTTCGCTGGACCTCGACAGCGACGCGTACCGTCTCGTGCATGCGGAGGGCGATGAATTTCCCGGCCTCGTGATCGACCGCTACGTTGATGTCGCGGTGTGCGAGCTGTATGAGGCGGCCTGGGAGGCATACCTGCCGTCGCTACGGCAGCTCCTGGTCGAGGAACTCGGCATCGCCTGTGTGCTCCTCCGACGCACCTGGCAGCGCGGAATTCCGGTCGAGGTCGTGGATGGGAAGGCGCCAGATGCGCCAGTGGTCGTGCGGGAGGGGACCTTTCGGTTGCTCGTGGATCTTCTGCACGGGCAGAAAACCGGACTGTTCCTCGACCAGCGAGAGAACCGCCGCCGGCTCGGCGCCCTGGCGCGGGGTACCTCGGTGTTGAACCTGTTTGCTTACTCCGGAGGGTTCGCGCTCGCGGCGCTCTCCGGCGGTGCAACGCGGGCTGTCAACGTTGATTCCTCGGCGGCAGCGCTGTCCCTTGCACGGGAAAGCTACGCCCTCAACCGCTTCGCGACACGCGAGGAGGACTTCGTCGTCGGCGACGCCTTCCGAGTGACGCGGGAGCGGGCCGCTGCGGGGGAGCGGTTCGACGTGGTCGTCGTAGATCCTCCGGCGTTCGTGCGGCGCAAGAGTGAGCTCTATCCCGGGCTGCGAGGATACAAGGACATCAACCTCCAGGCGCTCCGCCTCGTGTCGCCTGGCGGTCTGCTGCTGAGCTGCTCGTGCTCCGCGCTGGTGAGCGAGGAGCAGTTTGGCCAGGCGCTGAGCGCTGCTGCCGTAGATGCCGGCCGCTTCGTGCGCGTGCTCGAACGGCGCGGTGCCGGGCCCGACCACCCGATCTCCGTGTTCTGCCCGGAGATGGGGCACCTGAAGGCGTGGCTTTGCCACGTCGCCTGATCGTGCGCCGCCGATAGCGGTGCATCTGCTTCCCCTTCACTTCGTTCAGGGTCGGGCGGGCGAGGGCGCCCGCCCCACACGATTCCTGTGGCGCGGCCGCCCTCAGCCGCGGTCTCCTTGCGCCATGCGATATGCCCACCGGCGGCGGCGGGCCTAGCGGCGTGTCCGTTCCGGCTGCGCCTGTCGCCGGTCAGCGGCGCCACGCAGGTGAGGCGGACGCGTACAATGCCAATCGATGATGCCGGTGCGAAGGAGGTGTTGTGTGGGCTGTTCTCGTGTGTCGCACTTTTCGTGTCGGGAGGCCGAGGAGGTGGAGCCATGCTGGCAACCGTGAGCGCTAAGTCTTCCATTGCTGAGCAAGTTGACGAAGCTGGCACGAAGGTTGCGCTTGTTAATAGAGGAGGAGGTAGGGGATTGCTAACGGCCACGCGGTCGAAGTCGGGCTTTTCGCTCATCGAGGTACTCGTCGTGGTAGCAATCCTGGGGTTGATTGCGCTCCTTGCGGTCGTCCAAGTCAACAAAATTTGGCAGAAATCGCGCCTCAGGGCCGAGGCCGGGAACCTCACCGCCTTTCTGCAATCGGCCTACACGTTCATGGTGAACAACCGGGCGCCGGTCTTCGTCCAACTCCAGCCCGGGGCGGTCGGCCAGCAGCTTTCCTTACGGATCTGCCAGCGTGTCGACTGTAGCGTCGACGTCAACGGGAACGGCGTTCTCGGCACCCCGTATACGTTGCCAAGCTTCGCCACCCTGAACACGAGCGCCACCAACGGCGAAAGTGTCGATGCCCAAACCATTTGGCCGTGCAACTGCGCCGTTCCGCCGTCCCCGTGCACGATTACGAACGGCAGCCCCGGCGTGCTGGAGCTGGATACCATTGGGCGGGCGGCAAACCCATTCTGCACCTACTTTTCCCAGGTTACGGCGGCGCAGACGCTCTTCATGACCCACGTGGACATGGTCACGGGGGCACTGACGCCTCAGATCGTCTTCACGTTGCAGGTCTTCCCGGTGTGGAAGGTTCAGAAGACCCCTTAGGGGAGGAAGGCTATGGCGGCAAGACGGCGGCGCATCCAGGATCAACGCGGCACGACCCTCATCGAGGTTGTCGTCGCGTTCTTCATCCTCTTCGTGGTGACCCTGGCAATCCTCACGATGTTCAGCGCGGCAGCGGCGGTGAACTCGGGAGCGTTCGCTCGCACCGACATGCAGTATGCCGCGGAGAAGGTCGCGGAGGTCATCCGCACGCAGTACGCGCTCTCCCAGATCACCCCGGCAAACACCCTGAACAACGCTACCTGCTGTCCGCTGACTGCTGCGAGCGCAAACCCCTACACGCTTCCCAATGGGACGGGCTGTACGACGTTTTGGGGTACCTGGGGCTTTGCGCAGTACCCGGCGACGGTATACGACCCCAACGCGCGCTACTCGTTGTCGTACACGATCGTGCAACAGGGCAGCGCCACCAACGGCTGGCGCGAGGTTACGGTCACGGCGCAGCCCAAGGCCGGCGGCTATACCGGGATGAACCCCGCGAGAAAGGCGGTGCGCTATGTCGCGCAGATTCCAGGCTGGTCGTAGGGGCTTCACCCTGATCGAGGTTCTGGTCACGATGATTGCGCTCGTGATCATCGTCGTCGCCGCCGGCCAACTGCTTTTCGATACCCAAAGTATCGCGCAGCGCCAGCAGTACCAGGTGGATGTGCGACAAACCGCGCGCGCCACCGCCGACTTCGTCAACTACCTCCTGCGCGGCGCCACCGACATGAATACGTTCGCCTCCAGTGGGGGATTCGCCAACAGCGGCGCGATCATGACCTGGATCTGGTTCGGCGTGGCCGACGGTACCCTTCACACCTGCCCTGGGACGGGTTGCAGTCAAACCAGCTACGACAACCTGACAACGACGCAAGCGTCGTACGGGGACGTCGGCACGGACATCATCACCTTTGCGGTTGCCGACAACGTGCAATTCGTGCAGCCGGTCGGGCAGGTCACCTACGTGAAAGGTGTGGACGGCGCCGGCACCTTCCAGTGGTCTCCTCCTTTTTACTGCCCATCGCCGGGATCGAGCAACGCGTTGAGCTACTTTCAGCAGGTCACCGGCGAAAGCTCGGCCGGTGCCAGCGAGCTGATGATCGTGGCCAACCAAACCGGAAACTGGGGCTTCTACCAGATCACCAGCTACGGCAACAACAGCGCCTGCTGCACGACAAACTGCGTCAACAGCCAGGGAGCAAGCGTGCCTTGCATCAAGGTGACCTCACCCGTTGGGTTGAGCAAGACGTATAACCCTCCGGGCCTGGTCAATCCGGTCGGTCCCGACTCGAGCGTGAACCTCATCGCCGGGGTGCGGTTCAAGAGCTTGCGGGTGTGCCAGACATGGCTGGAGGAGAAGGACGGCGTCTTCGACCCGGCAGCGGACGGAGGGGCCGGCGTCAACGCCTGCACGGGCTCAGCCTGGAACACCTCTCCCTGGACACCGCTACTGCCCAACGTCGAGGACCTGCAATTTGCCTACATTTACAACGAGGGCGCGATCTGCAACAACCTCAGCGGCAGCCCGGTCTGCAACAGCATGCCTGGCACAACGGGCTCTGGCACGACGCTTCCCACTACCGGCGCTGTTCCTTCGCAGGCCGGTCCGGGTGGCACGCTCGACAGCTACGACGCGAGTAGGGTGATCGCAGTTCGCGTCACGGTTACGGCGCGTTCCGCGACGCCGTTCCCCCATGGCGCGGAAGCCACTCGCTTCCACAAGCTGCCCGCGGAGAACAACGCCCACGACGGCACCATCACCGCCAACGACCTCAACGGGGACGCATACTTCCGCTTCCAGGTCCGCTCGGTGGCGATGATTCGCAATCGGACGAACACGTAAGGCAAGGAGCCGGCGATGAAAACCCATACCACGACAGCGCAACGACCCGGGCGGGAACACGGCATCGCGCTGATTACGGTGATCATGCTGCTCCTGATCCTCACCGCGCTTGGCATCACGGCCTCTATCCTCATGACTCAGGAGGATCGGACTGCCTCGCGCCAGGATTTCCAGCGCTCGGCACTGTATGCCGCGGAGGCCGGTCTGCGGCGGGCCGAAGCGAATCTCAAACTTCTGGACGCGACGAATTCGAGCAACATCAACGCCTTGCTCCAGCACACACCGGTGGCGATCCAGGTCTGGACGACGCTTGCCCTGCCGACCCAACCCTCGCTCGGCCAACCCAACACATGGACGGTGGATCACCTGGGCACCTACATGGTTACCGTGGATCCCGGCACCAAGGGCCCGACTGGCGTCGAGCTGGTCGACCAGCAGGTGGTGTACACCGGAGGGGCGGGAGCGGCGAGCGCGGCCGCTGCGGCGTTCTACACGCTGTACGTTCGCAACAACCCGGAGTCCCCCCCCGGCACGTCGGTCACGAACGACACCGACAACACCGTGAGGCTGATCTCGGTGGGGTACCTCAGGGGCGTGGTCGCGCCGAAGCAGGTCCTCGACGTGAAGATCCTCGAGGAGGAGTTTCACTGGTCGGGCGTGAGTCAAAGTCCCGGGGTGCAGAAGCAAGCAAACCAGGGCGGGACCGGCTCGATCCTGACGAGTGGCATCCAATGACGGTCGGACCATGCTACGCAACACGGAGGCGGGAATGAAACAGACACCTAGAACGTGGATTCGGCCGATCATGGCGGGCCTGATCGCCGGCTTGCTCCTACCTGCTCTTTCCCGTGGCCAGACGATCGATCCCACGACCGAGGGGCTCGACCCGGCGCGTCAGATCACGACGCAGATCCTCAAGACCAACCTCTTGATCGTGCTCGACCGGTCCGGGTCGCTCACCTTCACGGCGGATGCCTCGCCGGCCAACGCCTGCAGCTCCAACCCGCCGACCAACTACAACAACTGCTGGAACTACGACGGAAGCAACTACGGCTACGCCTGGTGGGAGTTCCAGTACACGAACGCGGGCTCGACCTGGTCGATGGCCGGCGCCATCCCCTCGGCGGCTGACTTCGGCATCTCCCACAGCTCCGCCTCGTTCCTGCCGCGAAGCGGCTCGGGAAACGGCTTTTGGGTGCGGGCGGGCCAGGATCAGATCTGGAGCGCCCTCATCGCGTCGTCCACCTACAAGACCCGTCTCTACATCAACGGCAGCCCCGGCTGGGCCAAGGGCACCCAGGTGACGATCGCGGGCGCGCCCAGCTCGGGCGACAACGGCACCTACTACACGTGCGCGGCCATGGCGACGGACGGCAACAGCGGCTATGCAAGCGGCCTCTATTACTACACAACTGTGAGCACAACCTATTCGAGCGGCTCGTGCGGGACGACGAAGAGCTTCGCGAGCACTCCATATCCCGCGTGGATGACGGTGCAGAAAGTGGGAACCACCGCGGGCCAGTCGCTGTGGTACTTCATGCCGCCCTCGCGCATGGCGAGCATCAAGAACGCGCTCGGCAACTCGGTCACGATCTACCAGCCGTCGGCCACCTCGAGCGGGACCGACGGCAGCCCAGACCACAGGTCCTACTACCTTTTCCCCGGCAGCGGCGGCCCGACCGGGGGCGCCTACTTCGACTGGTACACGAAGGCGTGGGTGAACTGGAGCCCAACCACGGCCGCGCCTGCCGGCGACCCCGCGTACACATCTACGCTGAGCCCCTTCGACGTGGTCGGCAATACCAGCAGCTCGGTCAACTGGGGGTTGCTCTATTTCTACGGCTCCTCGGTCACGACGGTCGTGAACGTCAACCCGGACGATTCGAACCAAAGCAGCACGGTGGCCACCATCGAGACAGCGCTCTCGCCCGTCGGTGCGGGTGGGCTCAACCCGTACGACGGTACGCCTACGGCGATGGGGCTCGACACCGCGAAGTCCTCGCTCACGACAACCTGGAACGCCGATACCAAGACGAACTGCGGCCGTCTGTACGCGGATATCCTCATCACCGACGGCGAGAGCAACACCTGCAACAAGACGGGTGCAGCGTGGGGGTCGACCTGCAGCGGATATACCACACTCTCGACCCTGCGAGGCTATCCTCCGGGTCGCACTGACGAGCTGTTCCTCAAGACCGCGGATTCGACCAGCGGTTGCACGAGCGGGAACGTCAGCCCGACCAACGTGCAGACGTTCGTGGTCGGAGTCAGCCCCGATGTCGCCGCCTGCGAGCTGAACCTCGACGCCTATTTCGGGCGCACCGACGCGTACGCGACCAACCCCTCCAAGTGGCAGGGGAGTTCGCGGCTGCCGCAGAACACCACCAGCTCGCCTGCAACGACGTTGGCCAACTACTCCACGACCGGCGATTACGCCTTCTTTGCTTCGGATCCGGCCGTTCTCGCCACGGACCTCACGGCGATCGTCGCCTCATTCGGCACCGGCAACTACACCACGAGCCCCCTCGCGGTTTCGTCCAATCCGGCCAGCACATCGAATTACCTCTCGTTTGTGCCCGCGACCGGCTACCCTGCGTGGCAAGGGGACCTGTTCTGTTACGACCTCAACCCCGCCTACACGACGCTCAAGCCCCCGTTCCACCCGTTGCTTTGGGATGCAGGCGACGTGCTATCCAACCACGCCAACAACGGTATGGTGCGCCGCATCATCACTTGGGACCCGTCCAAGACCGGCGACCCGATCGTGTGGATCGCAGGCGCGAACGCGCCGAATCCACCGGATGCCGGCGGCACCTTCAGCGAGACTGATCCTTCGGCCCTGGCGACCACCCTCGACGCGCTCTGCGTCTCGGCACGGGCAATGCCGAGCGGCTCTTCATGTGGAATCACGACCGCCGTCGTGGACTTCATGCGTGGCTACGACGGCACCGCCAACCCCCCGACCACGATGACGGGGACCCGGCGATCATGGCTGCTTGGACCGCTCATGAACACCACCCCGGTCGTAATCGGCGCTGCCGAGGTGTGGAAGCAAGCCCAACTGAAGGACCACTCGGCGTTCGAACAGGTGTATGGCGTCGGCGGACCAAATGGGGGCCGCCATCCGCTCGTGTGGGCCGGCTCCTCCGACGGCATGGCGCACGCCTTCGATGTCACGGACGGAGCCGAGGTCATGGCCTTGCTGCCGCCCGACCTGCTCTACAAGGAGGCGGAGCTGTACCAGCAGTACAAGAATCCCGCCCAGACCGTCACCGGCGAGATGCGAGACCCCAACTACCACGTGTACGGCGTGTCAAACTCGCTCCGCTTCGCGGACATCTACGACTCCTCCTCGACGCTCACGACCTCGGGGGGAGTTGCCCTCAACTACCGCACGATTCTTTACCTCACCGAGGGTGGGCGCATGGCAAGGTGGGGCAAGAGCACCGCATACCCCCTTGGCATCGTTGTCAACCCCACCGCCGGGAACGGCCACATCTATCGCTGCACCGTGGCGGGGAACTCAGCCGCGACGGAGCCCACCTGGCCGACTACCGCGGGAGCGACCGTCACCGACGGAAGCGTGACTTGGAAGGAGTTTGGCGCGATGAGCGGCACCGCCTTGCACGCAGTCGACGTCACCAATGCCTTCCCGGGGCGCGCGAGTGCAAAGCCGCCGAACCCGCTGCCAACCCCGACGCCAACCTTTACACCCGTATCGGCCTCTGGCACGCCCACCCCAACTCCAACTTGCGCCCCGACGCCGACCCCCGGCCCTCCGCCGACGCCGACAGCGGGGCCCACGCCATTGCCGACGGCAACCCCGGTGCCGACCGTGATCCCCGCAGACCAGAACTACTCCGTCACGGCCCCGGTTCAGCCACTCTGGGGCGTGAGCCGAACGGGGTTCGGGGCGAGCGCGGTCGGCAAGGTTGCGGACCTCGGTCAGACCTGGAGCATGCCGGCGCTCGGCGCCTCGACCTCCTCGCAGTGGGAGCTGACGATCGGGGCGGGGTTCGACGAGCGTTATCCCACCACCGGCATCACGGCCCACGCATTCCACTTCAATGCCCTCACTGGAGCGTTGATCGCCGAATACAACCTGGCAGGGGTTAGCTCCGGGGCGAGGGTGCGCAGCCAGGCGTTCGGCGACTCCGTGATCTTCGGCATGAAGGCCCCGTACTTCCGCCCCGACAACATGGTCACCCAGAGCGTCCAGGTCGACCTCACCGGGCAGGTGTGGACGATGGATCCGACCACCACCTCGACCACCACCGCGCCAATCGTTTCGCTGGGAGGCGGGCAGCCGATCTACTACTCGGTAGCGGCGGTCGGCTTCCCGGCGAGCAACCCGACGATGGACCTTTACGCCTTCGGCACCGGCAGCTTCTACGAGCAAAGCTCCAACGTCAGCGGGGCGAACGCCTTCGGCGTCCCACCCAGCTACAGCGCCACCAGCCCCTTCTACCCCGAACTCGTGGTCGCCACGCGCCAGGCCGCCAGTCCGTACACGGTCACCTACAAGGCGATCCCGATTTATTCTGCCACCACTCCCTTGACCGGCACGACGTATTGTTCCGACCCGGGGAACCAGGGCGTAATCCGGACTTACCATCCAGGCAGGCGCACCCAGCTTGTTGCGCCGCCGTTGATCCTGACCTCGCTCGATCCCACCGTGACAAAGGCGGAGGCGTTGTTCCTGATCTATGACCCGGATGACCGCTGCGGCGGCACGACCTCCATCGTCGTTGTGGTGTTCGATACCGCGCAGCTTGCCGTGTCGGGCTACACGCCCACCCTCACGGTCTACGACGCCGGCGAAGGGGCCTCGGGTGGGTTCGCCATCGCGGGCTCCTCCGTGTATCTTGGCAAGTCCGTGATCGGTGCGGGCGGGAATGCGTATTCGTCGACCGTCCCGAACCTGAAGATCCTGCCCGGCAGCTTCGGCGGTTCGACCAACTGGTGGCGCGAGCTGCAATAGCCGTTCCGCGGTTGACAAACCACACGGGGGTGGGCCGAGCGCCCACCCCCTAACCATACTAGAGTCAGATTTGCGGAGTTGCGGTTAAGCCACGCGGCAGATGTCGGCCAATGGGCGGGGCACCCCGATCCAATTCCCCTGCGCGTAATCGATGCCAATCTCTCGCACCACTCCCAGTGCCGCCTCGGTTGACACCGCCTCTGCAATGGTGGCGATCCCAAGTACGCGGCCGATTTGATTGATGGATTCCACCATGGCACGGCTCAAGGGATCGGCGGCAATGGTCTCGACGAACTCCCCCGCGATCTTGATGAAGCTTACCGGCAGCTCGCGCAGGTGGGCGAATGAGGGGAGCCCGCTACCAAAGTCGTCCAGCGCAAAGCGGCAGCCCACGCCTTGAAGCTCCCCGATCAGCCAGCGGGCCTGGGGGAGGTTCTCGACGGCGGCGGTCTCGGTGAGCTCAAAGCAAATCTTGCCCGGCGCAATGCGGGCGTCAGCGAGCTGCTGGTGGATGAACTCCAGAATCGTCCGGTCGTGCAGCGATCCGCTCGAGATGTTGATGCAACACAGGTGCAGGCGGTCGATTACTTCACGCGGTTGCGCTTGGAGCTCCTGCAGCGTGCTGCGGATCACCCATCGGTCGATCGCGCCCATGAGGCCGTAACGCTCGGCGGCCCGGATCATCATGCCCGCGCTGGTGGGATCGCCGCCCTGCTGCCGCATGCGCAGCAGGATCTCCATACCCAGGCCCTGGGTGTGCTTGGCGGCGAGCGGTCGGATCGGTTGGGCGTAGAGACACACGCCACCGTGCTGGAGGTGCTCCTTGATGCGTGCGACCCATTCCATCTCCTGGCGGCGCTGCTTGAGCTCCTCGTCTTCCAGGTGGCAAAGGCGAAGCTGATTTCGGCCCATCTGCTTGGCCCGGACACAGGCGTGCTCTGCGGCGGCCATCACCTCCGCGACCGTATTGCCGCCGTGCGTGACGGGTACCACGCCGATGCAGGCGCCCACCGGGAAGGTCTTGTTTTCCCAGGAGAAGACAAAGGAGTGCAACCGCGCAAGCACGGCTTCCGCGACGCCGCGGATCTCGTCCACGGTTTCGCGCTGCAAGAGCAAAGCGAACACGTCCCCGCCAAGGCGCGCGAGCACGTCGGTCTCCTGCGTCTCCTCACGGAGGATGGCCGCGACCCAAAGCAGGAGGTCGTCGCCGGCCATGTGCCCGCAGGAGTTGTTGACGAGGTTGAACTGGTCGAGGTCGAGGTGACAGATGCCAAGGAGCCGGCCGCGGGTCGGCAACTCGCGAAGCAACGCGTCCGCTCGAACGGTAAAGGCGTGGCGGTTGAGCAGCGCCGTGAGTGGGTCATGGCTGGCCGAGCGGGCGAGCTGCAGCGCCGCCAGGTTCTGCTGGCTCACGTCATGGAAGATGATCGTGATTCCCGTGATGCGGCCCTGCGCATCGCGGACCGGCGCGAGCGCGTGCTCGATCGCGCACCGCTCGCCGGTTCGTGAGACCAGGATCGCCTCCTCAACGCCCGCCTTCTCGACCGGAGCCGCGAGATCGGTGACGCCGCACGCCTCGCCTGGGAGGGCGACATGGTCGCGCACGAGGTGGAAGACGTTGTCGGCCGGCTGCCCGACCGCTTCGGGGCCGGTCCACCCGGTAAGCCTCTCCGCGAACGGGCTCATCGACTCGACCATCCCGGCGGCGTCGGTGGTGATGGTACCGACGCCAAGACGGGACAGGGTGAGCTGCAACGCGTCCTTCGTGGTCGTTGCATCAGCCATCTCGCGCTCCACCACGTCAGCCAAAGTCACCGCCAGTCGGGTCTCCTTAGGCGCTGCGACGCCACGGAGCATCATCGTGGGCGCTGGAGGCTCGAGCAACGCTTCATTGTACCGCCCGGCACGCCCTCGCTGGGCCACGACCGGGGACGGCCTACCGGTTCTGCGGAAGGAGTCCGGGGCGGTAGGGGTAGAAGCAAGGCCGCCATTGGGCTTTGCGAATGACCCGCGCGAGCTCGTCATCGGAAAGTAAACGGCCGAGCCCAGCCTCGCGCGCCTCGCGAGCGACCGCGAAGGCCACGTGGAACGAGACCTCGCGGATCGTCTCCATGGGCGGGAGGAGGAGCCCGCGCCGTTGCTGGTCGTCGCTGACGAGGCCGGAGAGCGCCTTGGCCGCCGCGGTAAACATCCGGTCGGTCACCTTGGCGGCCTGGGAAACGAGGGCGCCGAGCCCGACTCCCGGGAAGATGTAGAGATTGTTGCACTGGGAGACCGGTACCTCGCTGCCGTGCCACGAGGCGGGAGGGAAGGGGCTGCCGGTCGCGACCAGAGCGCGGCCCTCGGTCGCCTCGACTGCCTCCTGCGGCGTGCACTCGGACTTTGCGGTCGGGTTGGAGAGCGCCATCACGACCGGGCGTGGATCGTTGGCCGCGAGCTGGGTGAGGATCGCGCGGTCGAATAGGCCACGCTTGGCCGTCACGCCAATCAGCACGGTGGCGCGTGCGTTGCGGACCACGTCGCGCAGCGTGACGCGGTTGCCGTCATCGAGCTGCCATCCGGAGACCGCCTCGCGCGGCTGTGCAAACGAGCGCTGCACCTCGTCGAGGCTGGGATCGTCATCGAAGAGGAGACCTTGCTGGTCCACGGCCCAAATGTGCCGCCGTGCCTCCTCGGTCGACAGCCCCTCTTCCTCGAGCACGGTGCGGACGTTCCAAGCGGCGCCGATGCCGGCCTGGCCGAAGCCGGCGATCACGAAGCGCTGGTCGGAGAAGCGGCTGCCCTTGATGCGCATAGCGGTGAGCAGCGCCGCGCACGCCGTCGCCCCGGTCCCTTGGATGTCGTCGTCGAAGCTGAGGGTGCGGTCGCGGTAGCGGTTGAGCAGGCGGAACGCCTTGTGCTTCGCGAAGTCCTCCCACTGGATGAGCGCGTTGGGGAAGCTGCGCTTGACGCCGAGGACAAAACGCTCGACGAAAGAGTCATACGCTTCGCCCTCGAGCCGGGGATGGCGCGAGCCAAGGTAAAGAGGATCCTCTCGCAGCGTCGCGTTGTTGGTGCCGACGTCCAGGCAGACCGGCAAGCAGCACGCGGGATGGAGACCGCCCGCCGCCACGTAGAGCGAGACCTTGCCGACCGGGATCCCCATCCCGTCCGAGCCCAGGTCGCCGAGGCCGAGGATGCGCTCGCCGTCGGTGACCACGATGAGCTGCACCGAAGGCACCGGCACGTTGCGGAACACCTCGTCGATGGCGCCGATGTTGTCGGGAGAAACGTAGACCCCGCGCACCTGCCGCATGATGTGCGAGTGGAGCTGACACGCCTGACCGACGGTCGGCGTGTAGACGATCGGCAGCATCTCGGCGAGGTTGCCGATGAGGAGACGGTAGTACAGGGTCTCGTTGCGGTTGAGCAAGCCGAGCAGGAAGATGTAGCGCTCGAGGTCGTCAGGCTTGCGCCGGTAGTTCTCCAAGGTGCGCTCGACCTGCAGCTCGGCGGTCGAGATGCCGGTGGGCAGCAGCCCGACGAGCCCGAGGCTGGCTCGTTCCTCAATCGTGAAGTGCGAGCCCTTGTTGAGCAGCGGGTCGGTGAGGAGCTGCAGTCCGCGCAGGTACACCTCGTAGTACTCCTCGCCGGTGAGTGGGTCGATCTTGAAATCGAAGGTCTTCATGCCGCGTACCCCTCCTGCCGCTTATTCTAGTGCATTCTTTCACAAGCGTCACCTCCCAGGGTCGGAACGCCGCGAGCACGCCTGCTTGTCCCATCGGATGGTGCTCGCTACACTCTGCCGGCGCGACAGCGCTTTCGGGGAGGACCCGATTCATGCACATCGCGGTAGTTGGGAGCGGGTACGTGGGACTGGTGACGGGCGCGTGCCTCGCCGACTTCGGCATGGACGTCACCTGCGTCGACAAGGACGAGCGCAAGATCGAGATGCTCAATCGTGGGGAAATCCCGATCTATGAGCCGGGGCTCGATGCCCTGGTGGCGAAGAACGAGAAGGCGGGCCGTCTCCACTTCACGACCGAGCTCAAGGAGGCAATCGAGAAATCGCTGGCGATCTTCATTGCCGTCGGCACCCCACCCAAGCAGGACGGATCGGCCGACCTCACGTACGTTGTCGAGGTGGCCGAGGCGGTCGCCTCCTACATGAACGGCTACAAGGTCGTGGTGACGAAGTCCACCGTACCGATCGGCACCGGCCAGCTCATCGAGAAGGTGATGAAGGAGCGCAACGGCTCCCAGCCGTTCTCGGTCGTGTCGAACCCGGAGTTCCTGCGCGAAGGCTCGGCAATCGGCGATTTCATGCGCCCGGATCGGGTCGTGATTGGCGCCCGCGACCCGCAGGCGATCGCGATCATGAAGGACATCTACGCTCCGCTCTATCTGATCGAGACCCCGTTCGTAATCACCAACGTGGAGTCCTCCGAGCTGATCAAGTACGCTTCCAACGCCTTCCTCGCCACCAAGATCACGTTCATCAACGAGGTCGCGGAGCTGTGCGAGCTGCTCGGCGCCGACGTGCACCACGTCGCCAAGGGGATGGGCCTCGACCGCCGCATCGGGCCGAAGTTCCTCCACCCGGGGCCGGGCTACGGCGGCTCGTGCTTCCCCAAGGACACCAAGGCGCTGTCGGACATCGCCCGCCAGACCGGTCGCCCGTTTCAGATCGTGGACACCGTGATTGCGGTCAACGATCAGGTGAAGCTGCGCATGGCGGAAAAGATCAAGGCACGCTGCGGCGGCTCGCTGGCCGGGCTGACCATCGGGATACTCGGGCTCTCCTTCAAGCCGGAAACCGACGACATGCGCGAGGCCGCGTCAATCCCGATCCTGGGTGCGCTCGCAAGCGAGGGCGCGAAGCTGCGCGCGTACGACCCGGTGGCAACCGCCAACGCTCGCGAGGTACTGCCGGCGTCGGTGACGTATTGCGCCGATGAGTACGATGCGGCAACCGGAGCGGATTGCCTCGTCATCCTCACCGAGTGGAACCAATTCCGCTCGCTCGATCTCGACCGGCTCCAGCAAGTGCTCAAGCGCAAGCTCGTGGTTGACCTGCGCAACGTGCTTCAGCCCGAGAAGATGCGCGAAGCGGGCTTCGAGTACGACTGCGTCGGCCGAGCTGCGCAGGATCTCCCGCGCGGGTGACTTGCGCATGCCGCACAGATCGTCCGGGGGTGGGGAGGCGCCGATGGGCAAGCAACGATTCAGCATGCGGCCGGTCGGGTACGTTCAGAGTCCCTTTCGGGACCGCGACGAGATCCCGCATGGGCTGGGGGCGCGGCACACCACCCAGGGCGTGCTCGAGGTGCTGCCGGAGTTTACCGCGGGGCTGGCCGACATCGAAGGGTTTTCGCACCTCTTCGTGCTGTGGGTATTCGATCGCTCCGAGCGCTCATCGCTCGTCTCGCACCCGCCCAGCGACGAGCGCCCGCACGGCGTCTTCGCTACCCGTTCTCCGAACCGCCCGAATCCGATCGGCCTCACCATCGTCAAGCTCTTGCGTCGCGAGGACAACCGGCTCGTGGTGCAAGGTGTCGACATGCTGGACGGATCGCCTATCCTCGACCTCAAGCCGGTGCTGTCCTCGGTGGCTGAGGGTGAGTTGCGGCGTGGCTGGCTTGCCGAAGCCGAGGCACGCGCACGGCGGCGCAACGAATCGAGCTAGGAGTCTGTCCGAGTACTCGGGCGACCGTACCTTCTGACTGCCACCGTGGGAGCACCTTCCAGGTGCGACCAAGCAAGGACCCCGAAAGCCGACCGGTCGCGGCACGATGCCATTCCCACCAAGCTTCTCTCGCATTGTTCGTGATGACAGGCTCCTAGTGAAGGGGGACCAGCTTCTGTCTCACGCGCCGCGGCGGCAACCCGCCATAGACGGCGAGCCGTTCCATCGTGCCGATGTACACCCTCCCGTTCCAAATCGTGGGCACGGCGAACTTGACGCCGCTTCCGGGCTCGTCCCGGCTGCCGGCCTGCTCGCTCGAATACAGCTCGCGGCTGAGGTCGGTCGCGTCATAGGCGTGGAGCACGGCTGGCGTCGCATGCTCGAGGGCCCAGAGCACGCCGCCCTGGAGCCCCGCGGAGGACACGGCGAGGCCCGCGCCCGGGAATGGAAAGTAATGCGCCGCGGCAGGTACCGTGGCCGGCGCCAGACCGTGTCCCGGGACCATTTGGAACGCGTGGAGGTGGCCGCCGGCGGAGTCGCTGTCGGCCACGAATACGAGGTCGCGAAACTGTGCCGGGGTGCTGTACAGCCCGGCAAGCGCGCCGGGGAGGGACTGCACCACTTTGTCCGAGGTCGGCTGGTAGCCGCCCAGGTCGTCGCGATCGAGGAGGTAGAGCGTGCCTTCCTTGCCGCCGCAAATGGCGAGGTGAGGCGGTCCGCTGGGCTGGTCGGCCAGCAGCATGATCCCGCCCGAGCCCAGGTCCACGTCGCCGTCGTTGAGCATTTCCTGGTCGAACGGCGTGAACGAGTCGAGGATCCGCATGCCGCCGGGAACGGGTGCGATCTTAAGAAGCGAATCAGAAGCGTCCGCCCCGGACTTGTCCAGGTTGAATGTGCCGTTGGAGGTGACCAGGAAAAGGTCTCCGGCATCGTCGGCTGCCGGGGCGCCGCCGGACATCCAGATGCTCCCCTCGCTGCCCGCCGGCGTGATGCAAACGGCGCCGAGCTGCGCGAGCGAGGAGGCATCGTAGGCGAGCAACCAGCCGTGGTACGGCGTCACGTCACAGTGCGAGCCGAAGGCGATGTACACGACGCCGCCGAGGAGCAGCAGTCCCGGCCGGTTGAGATGGCGGAGCGGATCGAAATGGATGAGGCCATCCGGCCCGGCGTCGGCGGCCGTGCCCGGGACCGCAGCCGTGATCACGACTGGGCTTCCCGGCTTCTCCTGCCCTGAGGCGAGATCGAGGGCATGGAGGCGTTGGACGAATGAGACACCGGCGTTGCTGGTTTCCATGGTTTTCGCCACGACCCACACCGTGCCGCCGGCCAGGTCAACCGCGGGTGTCGAGGTGATGCCGATCTCCGGGGAGATGTCGTCGCACGCGACGAACCACGGCGTGACCGGCTGGACGACCACGCCAGGCGCACCCTCATCGAGAAACGACGTGTGCCAGAGCGGCGCGGCGTTGGCACCGGTCACGCTTTCGGCGTCGAACGCATAGACACTGTCGTACTGGGTGGCGACGAGAACCAGGTCGTGGATGCTGCCTCCGGCGAGCATCACACCGGGGACCACCAACGGTTGGCCGTAGATCGCTCCATCCACGTCATGGGTGAACAGCTTACCGAACGTCGTGGCCTGCACCAGCGTGGGAGTGAGAACGGTCTCGTTGGCGGTCCACCCCGTGCGGCGGTTGTCGGCGTGATACGTGAGGATCCCCTGCGCCATCGCCGCCACGCAGCTCAGCCCAGCCATTCCCAGGCAGCTCAGGATGCGTGGCACGGCCGCGCAAAGTCGATCCGAGCTGATCGACGTGGGCCGCGCCACGGCCCGGTGCGTTTGGGTCATGTCGGATCTCCCCTTGGTGCTTAGGACGCACAGGCCGGTCAATGGTTGACTGCCTAGACACTTTTCCCCGAGGACACGACAACCGCCATTCCCACGCCGCCGTGAGCGTAACACCGATCATCGCGATGCCGGCAACGGGAGGGCGAGCAGGTGGCCAGCCGCTTGCGCGCCGGAGGAGCGCGAGGGGCTATCGACGTGTCTTTGCGACGAGCTCGTCTACCTTGGCCCAGTTGACCAGGTTCCACCAGTTGGCGACGTATTCGGCGCGGCGGTTCTGGTACTTCAGGTAGTATGCGTGCTCCCAGACGTCGAGCCCGAGGACCGGCGCATCGCCCTTGGAGAGGGGGCTGTCCTGGTTGGGCAGATTGTAGACGGAGAGCTTGCCGTCCTTGCCGACAACCAGCCAGGCCCAGCCGCTCCCGAACTGGCCCATGGCCGCGGCCGAGAACTTCTCCTTGAACGCGTCGAAGCTGCCGAACGCTGCACTGATCGCGCCGGCAAGCTCGCCCGACGGAGTGCCACCCGCCTTGGGCGCCATGACCTGCCAGAACAGGTTATGGTTGGCGAACCCGCCGCCGTGGTTGCGCACCGCCGTACGGATATTTTCCGGGACGCGGTTGAGGTCGCCGAGGAGCTTTTCGACCTCGAGCTTCTCCCACTCGGTTCCGGTGATGGCCTTGAGGAGGTTATCGAGGTACGCCTGGTGGTGCTTGTCATGGTGGACCCGCATCGTTTGCTCGTCGACCCACGGCTCGAGTGCGTCATAACCGTAGGGCAGGGCAGGAAGTGCATACTTTGCCATGTCTTGATCTCCTTTTGTGCGCACAGCCCGGGTCTAGCTTGCCGCGGGCTGCTTGCTTCTAACCTCGAGTGGTGCCAACGGGGATGTGCCTCGTCTCATTCCCAGCTCCGGATCGAGAGGCGTCCGTACGGGACCGGACCCATCGGCGTGGTAGCGATCAACCACGGAATCGACCGCACCGAGGGAAGCGACAAAATGGGCGGAAATAATCGGCTTGCTGGCGGGATTGTCACCAGCGGCGATGTGAGGGTCGAGGTGAGCGATGACGGAGCGGCGGGCCGTGCCGAGAGTGGAGCCCCATCAGCAGATGAAAGCGAAGGTCAAGACCTCGCTTCCTGCCAGAATCGTGGACATCTCGTCGCGAGGCGTGCAGCTCGAGGTGACCAACTCGCTGCGACCCCAGGTGCCGTGTGATATCCGCATCCAGCTTGGCGACGGCGAGGTCACGCTGCGGGCGATGGTGCGTCGCTGCCGTGCGTGGGCTTTCGGCCTCAACGACGCGGATCAGCGGGTCCTGCTCTACCGTGCCGGTCTCGAGTTCGGGGAAATCGATCCAGAATCGCTCGCCCGTCTCTCGAAAAACGTCTTCTTCGGCAGGTCGGGTCCGGTTGCCGGCGTCGAGGGAGATCCCGCTGGAGTCGCCGTAGTGGCCGAACCTGAGAGCATTGGTGCGCCGCCGGCCCGCACGCCGCGGCGGGACGGACCCGTGAAGATCCGCATCAGCGCCGAGCACGTGCGCAAGATCCTACGCGGCTCCAAGAATCCCTAACTGATCTCTGCGGAGGCGATTAGACAACCGCCGCGTGCACCCGCGCCGCGGCGTCCCGGATCTCGGCGAGCAGCGCCGTCTCGTCCACTCTGACGAGGTGGTGGTCAGTCACCACGACGTTGCCGTCCACCACGACGTGACGCACGTCCGCGGCACGCGCTGCGTACGCGAGATGCGAGAACGCGTCGAACAGCGGGACGGCGTGCGGCTCATCCGCGGCTAGGCAGATCACGTCCGCGCGCTTGCCCACCTCACTGGTGCCGATCCTGTGCTCCAGCCCGAGCACACGCGCGCCACCGATCGTGAGGAGCTCCGCCAACGTGCGCGCCGGCATCA
>JBIOGJ010000034.1:0-48821 GCA_044447965.1 Thermoanaerobaculales bacterium
CCCCGCCACCCCCGCCGCGTCCTGCCGCCGCGAGACCCGTCCACCCGCCAGCAACGCCTTCACCTGCGAGGCCACCCGCACCACCCCACCCACCCCGCTGTAGTACAACGGCTTGACCCCGTACAGGTCCCGCGCCACCAACATCCGACCGCGCACCCCGTCCCACAACGCAAACGCAAACATCCCCCGCAACTCGGACAGCATCCCGACACCCTTGGCCCGGTACAGCTCCACCAACACCTCGGTGTCCGACGTCGTCCGAAACCGCTGCCCGCCCGCTTCGAGTTGGGCGCGCAACTCCTGGTAGTTGTAAATCTCACCGTTGAATACGATGACCAGCCCATCTGGCTCCGCGTGCATCGGCTGCGCCGCCGCCTCCGAGAGATCGATGATCGCGAGGCGCCGATGCGCCAGCCCGACCCGACCGTCCGAGGAAACCCACTCGCCCGAGCCGTCCGGCCCCCGTGTGCGCATCGCGTCGCGGATGGCACGCAGCTCCGCGCGATCCACCTGCCCCGCGCGGGGGTCCGTCACCACGATCGCCGCAATCCCACACATGAGACCTTCGCCCCTCCTCGCCGCTTCCGACCCCAAGGCGAATCAGCCCCAGGCCCGCCAAAAGGTAGCACCGAGAAGGGGCGACGGCCAGGAGGCGATCCGCGTCGCCGATCCTCGCTGCCCGGCGGTGGCTAGAATGCACCCGTGCCGTGGCGTCTCGAGGACTTCACCGCCTATCTCCGCGATGAGCGCAACCTCTCTGCGCACACGCTGCGCGCGTACGAGCGGGAGGTGGCGCAGTTCGTGGTCTTTGCGAGCGGGGAAATGCAGTGCACCCAGCCTAGCGCGGTGGATCCAAGCATCGTGCGCGCCTACCTTGCGTTCCTGCACGGCAAGCGGCTCGCGCGGGTTTCAGCGCAGCGGGCACTCGCGGCGCTGCGGACCTATTTCCGTTTTCTCGCGCGGGAAGGCGTGGTGAGGTCCAATCCAGCGCGCGTGGTGCGGACGCCACGGGCGCCGCAGAAGCTGCCCGAGATGGTGACCGCGCCGCAGCTCGCCGAGCTGTTGGAGGCGTTGCCGGCGACTTCGGCTGGGCGCCGCGATCGTGCCGCGCTCGAGCTCCTCTACGCCGCCGGTGTGCGCGCCTCCGAGCTGGTGGGACTGAACCTCGATGACGCGGACCTCACCCGTCGCCTCGTACGGGTGCTCGGAAAGGGTGGCAAGGAACGCATCGTACCGTTCGGTCGCGAGGCGGAGCGGGCGCTGCGTGCGTACCTCCCGGACCGGGCGGCGTGGCGTTCGTTGCCCGGCGCGGCGGGCGGCGGGGAGCCGCTCTTCGTCAATCAGCGGGGTGGCAGGCTTTCGGACCGTTCATTGCGTCGCATTTTGAATGCCGCGGTCTTCCGTGTTTCGCTTGTGCATCACATTCATCCCCACACCTTGCGCCACGCCTTCGCCACCCATCTCCTCGAGGCCGGCATGGACCTGCGCGCGATTCAGGAGCTGCTCGGCCACGCCTCGCTGTCCACGACCCAGCGCTACACCCATCTCGACCTCGCCCACCTGATGGAAACCTACGCCAAGGCGCACCCAAAGGCGTAGGTAAGTGACGCAGCGTAGCGTCGAGTCGTTCATAAGCGCGTGTGCGGGGAGAGCATGGTGGAGGTCAGGCGGTAAAGAGCAGCGCAACGCCAGCGATCGTGACAGCCGTCCCGAGTAGCGCACGGGTGGTAGGGCGGTAGTGCTCGAACGCCATCACCGGCGGAATCACCAGCACCGGCGTGGTGGCCATGATCGTCGCCGCGACCCCTACGTTGCCCGAGCGCGCCGCGATGAGAGAGAACCAAACGCCGAGGAACGGCCCGAAGAACGCCCCGCCAAGGAGAAATCGCCATGCGCGGCGCACCGATACGCCGATCTCGAGGTCGGCTGCTTTGCCGGTAACGACGGTGAGGAGCCAGATCACGATCGTGGCAACGCCCATTCGCACCCAGGTCGCGGGTAGTGCCTGAACCGTGCCACCCATGCCCAGCTTGGCGAGCACCAACCCTGTCCCCTGGCAAGCGGCGCCCACGATGGCGAGAACGATGCCGCGCGTCAGGTCGTGAGGTCTGGACTCATCACCATGGGGCTCGCTCACCACCCACGCCACGCCGGCCAGGGTCGTCACCATCCCCAGGAGCGCAACTGCCCGCGGGATCTCCCTCAGCAACGCGAAACCGGCGAGCGCCGCGAATGCGGGCGCCAGTGCCATCACGAGCATCGCGAGGCGAACGCCCAGGCGTCGCATGGAGGCGAAGAGCGCGAGGTCGCCGACGACGAGCCCGACCACTCCGCTCACGGCGAGGTATGCGCTGGCGCGAACGTCGAGGTCGCGGAGCGGGTGTGCCGTGACCGAGAGTGTCACGGAAAGGAAGAGCAAGGCGATCGGCAAGCGCAGCAGGTTGGTGCGCAGCGCGCCGATGCGACGGGCGGCCTCGGCGAAGAAGAGGCTAGTGGCACTCCACGCCAGCGCGGTGGCCAGGGCGGCGAGCTGTCCGGTGGGCATACACGCCGGTATGCAACCGGCACGAGGAGCTTACACGCTGGGCGTCGTTTTCGGCAGCGCAGCACCGTGTGGGGCACGGTCAGTGCTGCGGAGATCAGGGATCGGTCGGCAGAGTGCATGTCGAGGCCGAAACGGGTGTTTGGTCCCGCTCCTGACCTTATCGCCAACGCACCGACCGACTAGAATGAGGGTTCCGGTGGAGGTCGGCACGATGCGAGGGAGATGGCATCACACCACAATTTGCGCCGTGCGCCGCGACGGCATCACGGCACTTGCCTGCGACGGGCAGGTCACGCTTGGCAACACGATCATCAAGCACGGCGCGAGCAAGCTGCGCCGCCTCGGGGGTGGGCGGGTGCTGGCTGGGTTTGCCGGCTCGGTCGCCGATGCCCTCGCGCTCTTCTCTCGCTTCGAGGTGAAATTCGAGGAGTTCGCCAGCAACCTCGAGCGCGCGGCCGTGGAGCTCGCCCGCGACTGGCGCACCGATCGAGCGTTGCGCCACCTCGAGGCCATGATGGTCGTCGCCGACCGCGAGCACCTGCTGCTCCTTTCCGGCTCCGGCGAGGTGGTGGTGCCAGACGATGGGGTGTTGGCGATCGGCTCCGGGGGTCCGGTCGCATTGGCCGTGGCGAGGGCGCTTCTCGTCCACTCCCAGCTCAGCGCCGCCGATACCGCACGCGAAGCGCTGCGCATTGCCGCCCAGATCGACCTTTACACCAATGACCAGATCACCGTGGAGGTGGTGGCGTGAGCGCGCCGGCGTTGACCCCCCGCGAGATCGTTGCCGAGCTCGACCGCTTCATCGTTGGCCAAGCGGCGGCCAAGCGTGCGGTCGCGATCGCCCTGCGCAACCGTTGGCGGCGAAGGCAATTGCCGGAGGCGCTGCGGCGCGAGGTGACGCCCGCAAACATCATCCTCATCGGGCCAACCGGGGTGGGAAAGACCGAGATTGCACGCCGACTCGCACGGTTGGCGAGCGCCCCCTTCGTCAAGGTCGAGGCCTCGAAGTTCACCGAGGTCGGCTACGTCGGTCGTGACGTCGACTCCATCGCCCGGGATCTCGTCGAGGCGGCCGTGTCGATGTTGCGCTCGGAGCGCGCCGAGGCCGTCAAGGTGACCGCGCAACGCGCCGCCGAGGAGCGCGTCGTCGACTTGCTGCTGCCCACCTCGCCGGGCGAGACGCGGGAGGAGTCGCGGCGCGCCCTGCGTCGCCTCCTGCGCGAGGGTGCGCTCGAGGAGCGCGAGGTCGAGGTGGAGGTGGCGCAGACCCGCATGCCCGTACTCAACCTGCTCGGCGGCCAGGGGATGGAGAGCCTGGAGATGAACCTCCGGGACGCATTGGGTGGGATGTTCTCCAAACGAGAGCGCCGCCGGGTCACGGTGTCCGAGGCGCGCAAGCTCCTCGAGGCCGAGGAGGTCGAGCGCCTTCTCGACCGCGAGTCGCTGGAACGCGAGGCGGTGGAGCGAGCGCAGGAGAGCGGCATCGTTTTCCTCGACGAGATTGACAAAGTTGCTTCGCGTGGTGCGTACGCGGCCGGCCCCGATGTCTCACGCGAAGGCGTGCAGCGCGATCTTCTCCCGCTGGTGGAGGGGACCACCGTGCAGACGCGCTACGGTCCCGTCGCGACCGACCACGTGCTCTTCATCGCCGCCGGAGCGTTTCACGTTGCCAAGCCCTCCGATCTCATCCCCGAGCTGCAGGGGCGCTTTCCCGTGCGCGTGCAGCTCGAAGCGCTCTCGGAGGCCGACCTCGCCCGCATCCTCACCGAGCCGGAGCACGCGCTCCTCAAGCAGCACCAGGCGCTGCTCGGCGCCGAGGGGATCGAGCTCGAGGTCACAGGCGACGCCGTGGCCGAAATCGCCCGGATCGCCGCGGACCTCAACCGGTCGGGGGAAAACATCGGCGCGAGGCGCCTCACCACCGTGCTGGAACGGGTGGTCGAGGAGGTTTCCTTTGCCGGCCCCGAGCGTTCCGGTAGCCATGTCCTGGTCGACGCGCTCGCGGTGCGGGCGGCGTTGGCGCCGCTGCTCGAGCGCGAGGACCTCGCGCGCTACATCCTCTAGGTGGAAATTCTCCGGCGAGCGTCGACGAAGTCCGGCGCTCCCGACCCATCTGGATAGCCTTACCCGTGCGCGGCAACGTCGACAAATGGGCCGTGGGAGGAAACCGACATTCCTGTAAGGCTGCGCTCGGCTGCCGACACCGGCCTTAGTTTTTGTTCCTTCGACTGCTACAGTTAGCGGCGATGCGGAGGCCATTCGAGGTTGCGCTGCTACTCGCCTTGGGGGCCCTGCTGGGCTGCGGGCGCAAGACGCTTCCTCTGCCGCCGATCCTCGAGGTGCCTGAAACCACGACCGATATGTGGGTATACCAAGACGCGGAAGAGATCGTGCTCAACTGGGCGTACCCGCAGCTCACGCGGGCTGGCCGTGCCCTCACCGACCTCGCGCGCATCGAGGTGTGGCGACTGGAAGTGCCGCCTGGTCAGGGGGAAGTCGGCGCTGGGCCCGCAGGCTTCGCGCTGCGCTACCAGCTCATCCTCTCCCGTGGCAAGCTGGTCGGCCGCCTCGAAGGCGACTCGCTGGTCGCCGCGACGCGGGGAGGAAGACTCATCTATCGTGACCCGCTCCCCGAGTTCAGGGCGGGAACCACGCCGCCTTCGCTGTGGTACGCGGTGCGTTCGCGGCGTCGGAACGGGACGGCTTCGGCCTTTTCTAACATCGTGACCTGGCAACCTACCCCAGTGCCCCCGATGCCCACCGGCGTGGTCGCCACCGTCGACGCGAGCGGCATCACGCTTGCCTGGGATGAAACGCCGGGGTTCACGTATGTGGTCGAGCGCCGCGCCACCGATCTTGGCTGGGACGTGATGTCGCCAGTCGGTCTCACCGAACCAACGTTCAAGGATGTCAGCGCACGCCAGGGAGAAACGTGGTGCTACCGGGTTCGAGCGCTGTTGGGCGGCAAAGGGATCGTCACCGCAAGCCCGCCTAGCTCGGAGCTGGAGGTCCCGTTCCCGGACATCTATCCGCCGCCACCCCCGTCGAGTCTGGTTTGTCTGCCCGAACCGGGCGACGTTCGGCTGCGCTGGGATCCTTCGCCTGAAGGCGGAGTTTCCTATCAAGTGCAGCGTCGCCAGGGCGAGAACGCATGGGAGATGATTGATCCGGACGTGGCGGAAACGGAGTTTACTGACGCGACGCCGCCACCGGGTGAGGTGCAGTACTCGGTGCGTGCGATGGACGCGGCGGGCAATGCCTCCACCACGGTCACGTGCACGGTGCGGACCAGCCCGTGAACTTCGCCAAGCTGCACGGCGCCGGCAACGACTTTCTCCTCTTCGACGGAAGCGCCGATCCGACCCTGCGAGGGTGCCTGCCATCGGTGGTGCGGCGCCTTTGCCATCGCCACCTCGGGATTGGCGCCGATGGGGTCTTGGTCCTCGAGCCGGTGGGAGAGGACGAGGCGCGCCTGACGTACTGGAACGCGGATGGCTCGGATGCGGCATTCTGCCTCAACGCCACGCGCTGCGCTGCGCGCTTCGCTGCCGTGCGGTGGGGGTGGGCCCACATGGTCCTTCATACCGGATACGCCGCGATTAGGGCGGAGGTTCGCGGTGCCGGGATCACGCTTGCCCTGCCCGCCCCCACCGCTGTGGCCAGTTGGTGTGAGCTGGTCGCGAGCGAGCAGCACGTACGCGGCCGTTACCTCGTGGTTGGCGTTCCCCACCTCATCGTGCCGGCGGAATGGCCCGACTTCTGGACGCGCCCGCTCGCGCCACTGGCCGCGACGCTGCGCAGCCACCCGGAGTTGCCCGAAGGTGGCGCGAACGTGACCTTCGTCCTGGTGCAGGACGGGGAATTGGCGGCCCGTTCCTGGGAACGCGGCGTGGAGGGCGAGACCCTGTCGTGCGGTTCCGGTGACGTCGCCGCAGCGCTCGTTGCCGTGGCCGAGGGGTGGCTCGGGTCGCCGGTTGCCGTCCGCACCGCCTCCAAGCGCGTGCTGCTCGTCGAGCCCGATGGCGACCCGCCCACGTGCCCCAGCCGGCTGACCGGGCCCGCCGAGTGGGTCGCGGACGGCACGATCAACCGAGAGTGGCTCGCCGCGCTTCGTATGCCACCGACGTAGAGGCGATATCAAGATGCCTGCTGGGGTTCGGATGGAGGTTTCCACCAGCCGTGGCGACCCGCCGGCGATGCCCCCGCATCCGCCCTCACAGCAGAAACCAACTGAGGGTTTCGGGCTTAGTTGGCGATTTGCGTCAGCTCGCCCACACTCGCTTGCAGCTCGATGACCGGAAACCGCCCCAAGTCGCACTGAGGCAGGCCGTCGGGCCCGAGGTCGCGGACCAACTCCTCGCAGTGCCGCGCATCCTGGGCGAGGCGCTCGACGTTGACACCGAGGAACAGCGGCGGGCAGAGGTCGAGCTTAGGCTTGGCACGTTCGAACAGCGTCAAGGCCTGCTTCCAATGGCCGCGTTGCACGTGCAACGCCGCGGCGCCGATCTGCACGATCCCCTGGTAAAGCAGCCGGACCGGATCGTGCTCGCGGTACCACTCCTGCTGCAGCACGTGGTGGCACTCGATGAAATCGCGATGGTTGAACAGCTCGATACCGTGCTTCACCTCGTCGGGGAGGTGCTCGAGCGCGGTGCTCAGCTTGGCGGGTTGGGAGTTGGGCGCGTCCATTCGCTCGTCACCTCGGCAAGGTGCTTCGCCGAAATCGGCGGTCTCGCACGAGCCGAAACATTATTATTGCACAACTTCAGATATGTCTTGCGTGGGTAGGTCGACTCTATTCGAGAGACGCCGCGGCGTGAGCGACCCTATGCCGCGCCGATGCGGTGACGAACCAAGTTCTCCACTCCGCCGGCAATGACCAGCGACTGCGGCACCGAGCCGAGCGCGGGGAACTCGAAGGTTTCGCCGCGGTAGGCGAGCGTTCCGGTGGTGAAGTCGATGGCAATGTCGTCGCCGGGGATAATCGTACGGATCTTGGCCGCGACCTCTTGCGCGAACGCGTCGCGCAACCGGCGCACGAACGCGGCCGATTCAATGCAGAGGAACCCGTTGTTGAAGGCATTCCTCAAGTAGGTTTGGGAGAAGCTGCCGGCGATGACCAGCGGGATCCCTTTCGCCTGGAGTGCGGTGACCGCCTGCTCGCGTGAGGAGCCGGTGCCAAAGTTGAAGCCACCGACAACGATGTCGCCGGCGTCGGCCCGCGTGACGAACTCCGGGTCGTAGTTTTCCATCACGACCGTCGCCATTTCCTCGCGGGAGAGTTCCTTGTAGGTATAGTCCTTACCGTAAATCCCGTCGGTGTTGAGGTTGTCCTGCGGGAGGAACAGCAGCCGACCGGCGAGCCGGGCCGGGAAGCCGGGGAGGATCTCGACCTTCTCCGCCTTGGCGGCAAGTGTGCCCAACTCCGTGTACACGCGCCGCGGCGTTACGAGGTGCCACTGCTGCGGTGCCGTGATGTGCCCGGCCGCCGCCGAGGCTGCCACCACCGCGGGCGAGGCGAGGTAGCAGCGTGCGTCGCGCGAGCCCATGCGGCCCTTGAAGTTGCGGTTGGTGGCCGAGATGCCTACCTCGCCGGGCTCGAGCAGCCCCTGGCCCAAGCCGATGCACGCGCCGCAGCCGGGCGGCAGCGCGATCGCACCCGCCTCGAGCAGGGTCGCCCAAATGCCGGCGCGCTCGGCCTCGGCCTGCACCTCGGCGCTGGCGGCCGCGAGGTACAGCCGCACCGAGGGCGCGACCCTCCTGCCTTTGAGGACCGCGGCGGCTTCCGCGAGGTCTTCGAGGCGCGAGTTGACGCACGACAAGAGGTACGCCTTGTTGACCGCGACCTTTTTCGCGGCGATTTCGGCGAGCGACTGCATGACGAACACGGTGTCGGGTCCCGACACATGCGGCGTGACCTCGGCGAGGTCGAGCTCGATGCGCGCCGCGTAGACGGCATCGACATCGGGCGTGGGCGGGTGGTTGGCCCAAACCTTGAGTTCCTCGGCGCTGATGCGCTCGATGCCACGGGCCGCGAGGTGCCGGCGGCGTGCGTCCAGCCAGGCGATGGTCACCTCGTCAACCGGGAACCAGCCCACGAGCGCACCCCACTCCGTCGACATGTTGGCGATCGACATACGGGCGTCCATCGAAAGGGACACCAGCCCCGGACCGGCGAATTCGACCGCCGCGTTGAGCACTTCCTCGTGGCCGTAGAGGCCGCAGAGGGTGATGATCACGTCCTTGCCGGTGACGCCAGGCCGTAGCGCGCCGATGAGCGCCACCTGCACGGTGCGCGGGATCTGCCACCAAAACTCGCCGGTCGCCCACACCGCGGCGGCGTCGGTGCGCACCACCGGGGTGCCGATCGCTCCGAGCGCGCCGTACATGTTGGAGTGCGAATCGGAAGCGACCACAAATGAGCCGGGCACGGCATATCCCTGTTCGCACATGATTTGATGGCCGATCCCGCTGCCGGCGGGGTAGAAGTCGATTCCGCGCTCGCGGGCGAACGCCTCGATCTTGCGATACTTGGAAAGGTTCTCCTCGCTTGTGTTTTGGATGTCGTGGTCGAGCGTGAACACCGGCTGGTGGGGATCCCAAACTTTGGCGACACCGAGGGACTTGAACTTGCCCAACACCGCCGAGGTGTTGTCGTGCGTCATGATGTGGTGCGGGCGGATGGAGAGGAAATCGCCGGTGCGCAAAGGGCGGGCTGGCCCCTCCGTCATGTGTTTGTGCGCGATCTTCTCAACGATGGTTTGACCCATGCTGGACCTCCTGACCCGCGGGCGACCCGGCGGGTCGCCCCTACTGCGCCTGCAGCAACGCCATCAACTCGGAAACACTCGCCAGCCTTTCCAGGTTCCACACGCCCTCCTCGAGGCGGCGCTGTTGCTCCTTGCTGATCACGCCTTCGGCGAGGGCTTCGAACTTCTCCTCGATCTCCTTATCGGTAAGGGGATTGCGCGGATCACCCTTGGGGTAGTCAAGCTGCTTTTCGAAGCTCCGCCCATCCCTAGTCGTGATCTTTACGATGACCCGCTGGAGTGCCGGGAACAGCTTTTCGATCTCGGGGTCCGCGACGACCTTAACCTTGTGGAGCTGCTCGCGGATCACGGGGTCGGCGATCTTGGCGGCGACAAACTGCGCTGGGGTGACGTTGCGATCCACGATCGCCGCGGCAATGACGTACGGCAGCGAGTGGTCGGCGGTCTCCTTGCTGCGTGGGTCGTACTTGGAGGGATCGGCGAGGATGTCGACGGCACGGTGGAGCGAGCGGATGTGCACCTCAGCGACCTGCTCGGGCTTGAGGTCGTTGGTCTTGACGATTTCCAGCGCCGCGGAGATCGGCGCATGGGTGAGCGCCTCGGTGGGGAAGGCTTTCATTCCGCACTGGGTGATGCGCCAGCTCTCGCCCAGCCCCTGGGTGAGGATGTCGAGCTTCCATTCCGGCCCAAAGCAGTGGGCGAGGCCTTCCTTGCCGTCAATCACGTGTTCGGGTCCGGTGTAGCCTCCCTCGGCGAGCAACGCCGCGAGCACGCCCGACTGGGTGGCCATCGGGTCGACGGTGTTCTTCATCATCGTGAGCTTACCCGCGGTGACCGCACCCAGCGTGCAGTGACGGCTCGCGGAGATGCCAATGGCGTGCTGGATCTGTTCCGCGCTGAGGTGGAGGCAGCGGCCCGCCACGATCGGCGAGGCGAACGCCGTCAAGGTGGCGTGATGCCAGCCGCGCTCGCGGATGCCGGGGAACGCCGCCTCGCAGAGGCGCTGCTCGAACTCGTGGCCGATGATGATGCCGACGATGAGCTCCTCGCCGCCGCTGGCCTTCCGCTCGCAGCACGCCAACGCCGCCGGAATGATGTCGGAAGGATGGCAGGGGTCCTGTTTCCAGTAGATGTCGTTATAGTCCATCACTCGCACCATGAGGGCGTTCGCGAGCGCAGCCGAAACCACGTCGATGCGCTTGCCGGTGCCGATCACGGTGGCGGGACCGGGGCCTGCAGTTTCATCGAGGACCGCGAGGGCGATGCGAACGTCGTGCTGGCGGAAGCCGCCCAGCGCACAGCCCAGCGAGTCGAGCAGGAAGCGCTTGGCTTGATACGCGGCATCGGTGGAAAGGTCGGCAAAGCGCAAGCTGGCGGCCCAACCGGCCATCGTCGCGGTGATCCTCTCCGTCCTGGTTATGGTTGCAGTGGTCATCTCGAACCCCTCACTCGTGGCGCCGCCTCGTCGAGGTGGGTGGGCAACCCGCCCACTCTGTCCTGACTCCCACCCTGGCTACTTGGCCATTGCCTTGAACGGCAGGAAGCTCATGAAGTCGGCGTGGTGCACGATGTATGCCTCGGTGGAACGCTTGACCAGATTCCCTTCGTCGGCGTGGGCGGCGATGATGTGGCAGACACGGTCTGGCACCCCGCACTCGAGCGCGAGCGCCACGCCCGTGAAGGGGTGCCGCAGCAACGCACCGCGGCGGCTCTGTCGCACCTTGCCGTCCACGGCTTCGTACTCGAGCAGCTTCCCAACGTCGGCGAGGATGGCGCCGGCGATCACGGTGTCGAGGTCGACGGGCAACGCGTCACCCAAGTACTCCTGCATCGCCTCAGCCGCGCGACGCGCGATGTGAACGACGCAGCGCTTGTGCGCCATGAACGTCACCTTGCAGTTGGAAACGAGCAAGGTGAAGGGGATCTGGTCGAGATCTTCGGCGCTCAGAGGCGAGAGCTCGAGGGCTCTTGCCCAAGTGCTCGCCACCTTCTCTTTGAGGTCGGGATCCTTGATCCACTCGATCTCGGGCCAAAGCTGTTTGACCGCGTCGCGCATCGCTGCGCCTCCAGGACGTGAAAAGTACCACAAAGTCGGAGATCCGGTCGGGACGAAAATGCCCGCCCCCGGGTGTTGTCATTGCTGGGTGGAAGACGCGACCTCGGCTACCATGACTTGGAGGTGATGATGCCACGAATCGCCGTGTCGCGGCTCCGGTACGTGGGGACAGCGGTTCTCGCGGCTGCCGCCGCGCTGGTGGCGGCGCAAGCCGGGGCGCAGACGTTCCACGACGTGATGGTGCCCGCGCCCGATGGGACGCCGCTCGCTACCGACGTGTATTTTCCGGTTGGCGCCGGGTTCGGGCCGTGGCCGGTGATCTTGCAGCGCACCCCGTACGGCAAGGACTCCGGTACCGTCCAGGACACCTGCTACCTGTTCAACTTGTGGGGGTATGCCTGCGTTGGGCAGGACGAGCGTGGTCGAGGCGCCTCCGGCGGCCATTACACTGGGTACGTCGACGAAGGACCCGATGGGCGCGCCACGATCTCGTGGATCGCGCTCCAGCCCTGGTGCGACGGGAACATCGGCACTTTCGGCGGCTCCGCGCTCGGGATGTCGCAGTACGCCCTCGCACCAGGCGCCAACCCGGCGCTCAAGTCCCTCCTTCCGATCGTGGCGACAGCAGACTTCTACCACCAGGCGGTGTACCAGGGGGGAGCGCTGAGGTACGCACTGGTACATGGATGGCTTGCGGACCAGGACGCGCTGGACCTCTTCGGTGGACTCACGGCGCAACGCTTGTGGAATTCCTGGTGGGCAAGCTGGTCGGTGCTACCGAAGGTGGCCACGATCAACGTGCGCGCGCTGCACATTGGCGGGTGGTACGACATCTTCCTTCAGGGCAGCCTCGACGCCTTCACGAAGTTCCAGCACGAGGGTGGTCCGGCGGCACGTGGGGCGCAGAAGCTCGTGATCGGCCCGTGGACGCACTACGGCACCTTCCAACAGAGCGCCGGGGAGTTCACCTACCCACCGAACGCGATCTTCATCGCCGACATCTTCTCCCTCGTGAACGATTGGTTTGATTACAGTCTCAAGGGGAAAACCGGCGCCATGGCGAGCTGGCCCACAGTGCACGTCTACCTCATGGGAGCCGTGGGTGAAGCGGACGCCCCGGGGAACACCTGGCTCGACCTCCCCGACTGGCCACCGCCGGCAACGACACGCTCGTTCTACCTCTCCGACGGAGATGCACTCACAAGCGCCCTGGCGCGTGACGGGGAGCGCGGCCTCGTCGCGGATCCCGCCAATCCGGTGCCAACCCTTGGTGGAGGGGAGCTGTCAAGCGAGGCGGGGCCCTACGACCAGCGCCCGATCGAAAGCCGCGCCGACGTCGCGACCTTCACCACCCCGGTCCTGAGTGCTCCCGTCACGGTCGTCGGCCGGGTGTGGTGCAGGCTGTGGCTCAGTCCAGACACCCCAGACCTCGACGTGGCGGTTCGCCTCACGGACGTGTACCCGGACGGTCGCTCGATGCTGGTGACCGACGGCATCCAGCGCGCCCGTAAGCGCTGCGGCGACGACCGGGAGTGCTTCCTCACCCCCGGAACGCCGACCGAGATCGACGTCGACCTATGGTCCACCGCATTGGTGTTCAACGCGGGGCACCGGATCCGAATCGACGTGTCGGGCTCCAACGCGATGCGCTTTGAGGTCAACCCGAACAACGGCGGCGACCTCAACAACCCGGGCCCAGGCGTGGTTGCGCACCCGGTTTTGCTGCTCGGTCCCGATTACCCGTCTCGGCTGGAGCTGCCGGTGTTCGCTGGTCCCCCTCGTTCTCGCCCACACCTCAAGCGCAATAGCTAGAAACGGATCGGCGCATCGTGGGTGAAACTCGGAGACTGAGCTAGCGTATACGTGACATGGCGAGGGTGCGCCGCGAGATGATCTTGGCCCCGCCGATGCGAGTGACCCCCCGCTCGGGTCGAGGAGAGGTGTGCAGATGAGAGCGCGCACGATCGGCTTGATCGGCGGCGTCGTGTTGCTTGCCGGTGCGGTCACCGCCGTGGTGGTCACCACCCGCCGGCCGGAATGGACCACCTCGTCTGCGGTAGCGCTCGCGGAATTCGAACAGGGTCAAGACGCGATTGAGAAGGTCTACTACGCTGAGGCGCGCGCCCACTTCGCGCGCGCGCTGCAGCTCGACCCCAATTTCGTCGTCGCCAAGTTGTTCTTGGCGCGATCGTTGGAACTCCCGTCTACAGACAAGCGGGTGGGCGAGATCCTCGACGAGCTGCGCCGTGCGGACCTTACCAAGCTCAGTCCCAGGGAGCAGTTCCTGATTACCTATGCCGAGGCGGATCACAGGAAGGACGCGGCCAAGGCGCAAGAGATCCTCGAGGCGTATGCCGCTAAGGCACCCGACGACCCGTTTGCGCTGGAGGCGCTGGCGGGACGCGCGGGGTCGCGCCAGGATTGGGGCGAGGCGCAGCGCGTCTACAGCCACCTCATGAAGGTCGATCCCAATCGTGTCTCCGCCTACAACCAGCTTGGTTACCTGGCAATGGCGCAGGGCCGGTTCGCCGACGCGGAGAAGATGTTCCAGACGTACCGCTACATTGCGCCGGATCAAGCTAACCCCCATGACTCACTCGGTGAGCTGTTGACGCTCATTGGCCGGTATGGCGAGGCCGAGAAAGAGTATGAGGACGCCTTGCGCACCAAGCCGGACTTCTGCGCCACCTTTCAACACCTGGTGCAGCTCTACCAGCTCTCGGACCAGGACGCGAAGGCCGAAGATACTTTCTCCCGCATGAAACGAGCCGGGGCGTGCGGCGAGTATTCAAACAAGGCCGTTGCGTGCGCTCTGGCGGAGTGGCCGCTGGCCAACGCGCTCGACTGGGAAGGCGCGTGGAAGGCGGCGCTTTCGACCTGCACCAGCGACTCTGCGGCAGAAAACCCAATCGCGTTCACCGCGGCCGTAACCACAGGGCGGCGCAAAGACGCCGACGATCTCCTGGAGAAGGTCAGGGCCGAACTGGCCAAGCTCCCCACCGCGGCGCCGTCCAAGCAGCCGTTGCAAGGCGCGGAGCTGCACATGGAAGGCGTGCTCCTCCTTGCCGATGGAAAGCCCATGGAGGCGGCCGATCGCTTCCTCGCCGCTGACAAGATGATGACCTACCGAGAGCTGGGACCCGGCCTGTTCAAGCTCTTCAACGGCATGTACCGCGCGCGCGCGCTGCAGCAGGCAGGGGTCCGTGACGAGGCGGCGAAGGTGATTGCGAGCCTGCGTGAGGTCAACCCCGCGTTCGTCGCGCAGTGCGGAAGGCTGTTGAGCCTTACCCTTCCCGCCAGTAGCTAAGCGAATTTGGTTTCCAACGACACCACGGTTTGTGCGCTACTGGGGGAGCTGGGCCGGCACGAACATGGGATCTCCGGTGACGTTGTCGATCACGGAGGCATAGGCCAGGAACCTCGCACCGGCGGTGGTCGTGCGCACCACCGCCAGGCCGTCGGTGACAACCTCGGGCGTGACTGCCTCGAATGCCTTGTCAAGCTGGACAAACTCGTAGGTCGTGAGGTTGTAGTCCTTGGTTGCAAGGTAGACGCCGCCGCCTTGGTAGAACGCAATCTCGACGGAGATCGGGGCAGGGCTGGCGTTGACGAGGCCAATGTTGGTGCGGAATCCGGTCACCAGCGAGGGCTCGTGCGAGAGGCCAAGCAGACGCGCATCCTGGCCGAAGGCGATCGCCCGCGAGCGAACCACGGCCGGGACAAACTGCCCATACGTGCCAACCGTGAGCTGATCGTAGGTGCGGCTGGTGGCGAGGATGGCTCCTGTCATGGGGATAATCCGCAGCGCCGCAGCGCCGGAGAAGCCGAAGGCCGAGAGCAAGATGTCGTGGTAGGCGACCGCCGCGCCAGGCTTTAGCGAGTAGGTTTGGTTGGCTGGCGTCGGGTTCGCCTGGTTGCGCGCGAGAAGGGCGATGGTGTAGGTGGCGGTTGACGTCCCGGGGTTGTCCACCCAGACATCGGTGCGCCACTGGGTGCCGTTGAAACCCTTGTTGTGTGCGCCGGTCGCGATGTAGAGATGGCTATCGTCCGGGCTCTCCGTAATGGTCAGCGCCAGGGAACCGCTCACGCTATGGCCGGCAAGCGTGCCGCTCGCGGACACGTTCGCAATCATTGGCCCTGCGTAGACATGGCTGATCGTGCCGCACCCGCCGAGGAGGGAACACGCCACCGTGTACGCGATACTGCCGGTGGCCCCATCGCCGAAGTTGAAGTCGACGGTGTCGCCGCTTGCCAGCACCTTCGGGCTGAAGGAGAAGGTCACCGACAGGCCCGCGACGCCGGGATTGGGAGTGGCGGTGATCGTGAGCGGGTCGGCGTGAGCGCCCGCCAACGCCACGAACAGGAGCCCGATACCGGTGCCAAACACGTTCCAACGCGAGCTGGCCATAAGACCTCCTTCCGGTGCTGACGGTGCGACCCGCCCGCCACTGGCTTGGGGATCGTCCACCTACGCGCCGGTGCGATGGCCTCCGCCCAGGAGTATAGGGGTTAGGGCCAATCGTGCGTTGCCGGCGGCCTTGTTCGCAGATCTCCGCGTGATCGGTGTTACATGTTCCGCTCATTGTGCAGTTCGCACCGACTCCCGGTCAGCCGTGCCGCAGAGGTTTCCTTCGATCGTCCAAGAGTGGCACAATGCCGCTCGACCTCACGGGGGTCGCGCCATGGCCTACTTTCTCTTCGTCGCCCCGAGCGGAGCCGACACGCCGCAGGTGCCTTACGAGGTGGTTGCGGGGGTCGCGGTCGAGGATCGCGACGTCTGGAACCTGGCTCAGGCGCTTGGCGAGGCGGAGCTGCACCACTTTGGCCGCCGGCTCGCCGGCGATGGTTCCCGCCCCGCGGCGCGGCGTCTTCTCAAGCACAAGGTGCTTCGGCATGCCAGCCAGCTCCCACCCATCCCCGCCGAGGAACGGCGCGCCCTCGCGCGGAAGTGCCTCGAGGAAGGTGCAACAGCAGGGCGGCGGGAGATGACCGCCCTCGCTCAGGCCAAGCTCGCTTTCGTTGGCGATGTGCTCGACCTCGCCGCCCGCTTTCGCTGCCGGTTCATCGCCAGCATCGTCGGCAGGCAGGCACCTCGGCCCGCGCGAGGCGTCCTGCGTAAAGACTACGCGTACCTCTTCGAGCGGTTCTTCTACCTGGTCGATGACCTCAAGCCCTCGCCACTCGGCATCGTGGTGTGCGCCCAACCGCAGACCCGCGAGCACGCGAGGATTGCCGAGCAGATGAACCGCTACTTCCGTTGCACGGGTCGCGGCCGGCAGCGTAGTGCCCTCGTGCTTCCCGAGCCGCTGGTGGCAAGCGGGGAGCTGGCGGCCGGCATCACCCTTGCGGGCCTGGTGGCGTACCTCACCTCGTGGGCGTTCCGCACCCGCGAGCTAACCGAACCGGCGCGCCGCGAGCTGGCAAGCTTCAAGGAACAAGTCCGCGGACTGCGCTATCGAGCGGTGCGGGAGATGGGCGACAACCCCAACTTCGTGATTTGGGGATTCGCGGTTGTGCCCGACGTGCGGATGCGCGAGGACCGCGAGGCGAGCTAGGCGCCTTTACCGGACAGGCTCCTGGCCAGCGCAGCAGAAAAGAAAAAGGCAATGCGACGCGCAGCGCCACAAAGCCTCCACGACGAATGTAGCCGATCCGTCGCCAAGGCGCAAGCCGTGCTGGCGTGCTGCTCCCGATTGAGGCCGAGACTCGGTTATCCTAACAAAGACGAGCTTTTCCTTGACGGAAATCGGGAGGGCACTCCAAGGTTGGCTTCTCGGATGGACTGATGGCAAACCGACAACGCTCGGCAGTGGGGCAGGTGGGAAGCGCCAATGGCGGCAGGGGGGCAGCGCTTCGTTGTAGAGCCCTCGTGAAGCGCTATGAGGACGTGGTTGCCGTTGCAGGCGTGGACCTCGAGGTGCGCAACGGTGAGTGCTTCGGGCTGCTCGGACCAAACGGCGCCGGCAAGACCACCACCGTCGAAATCCTCGAGGGACTCACGCGCCCCGATGCCGGTGAGGTCGTAGTTTTGGGGCGCCACTGGGGCACCGCTGCAGACCACGCGCTGAGGGAGCGCCTCGGGGTGCAGCTCCAGGAGACGCAGCTCGGCGAGAAGCTCACGGTTGCGGAGACGTTGCGCCTGTTCGCCAGCTTCTTCACCCAACCTCAGCCGCTTGCGACCGTCCTTGCCGCGGTCGAGCTCGAGGAGAAGCAGGACGCGCGGGTGGGGAAGCTCTCCGGAGGCCAGAAGCAACGCCTGGCTCTGGGCTGCGCCTTGGTAAGCAACCCCGAGCTGCTCTTCCTCGACGAACCGACTACCGGCCTCGACCCGCAGGCGCGGCTGAAAGTGTGGGAGGTGGTGGAGGAGTTCAAGGCGGCTGGCGGCACCGTCTTGCTCACCACGCACTACATGGAGGAAGCAACGCGCTTGTGCGACCGGGTGGCGATCATGGATCACGGCAAGATCATTGCCCTCGATACCCCGATCCGCCTGGTTGCGTCGCTTGGTGTCGAGCAGATCGTCGAGCTGTCCGTGCGCGTTGAGATCGACCCTGCCGAGTTCGCCGTCCTCCCCGGCGTATCCGGCGTGGTCCGCAAGAACGGCGCCTATCGCTTGAGCGTGAGCGCGATCGGCGCGGCGCTTCCCGCGCTGCTTGACCGGCTCCAGAGCCGGGGCGTGGCCATCGAGAGCCTCACCACGCACCAGGCCACCCTCGAAGACGTGTTCGTCAACCTCACCGGGCGAGATTTACGCGATGAGTGAGAGGAACCTCCCCTGGTGGCGTCTCACACCGGACCGCCCACACCCGCTTTTCGAGCTGACCCGGGCGCGGGTGCTGGAGTTCGTTCGCGAGCCGGAGGCGGTGTTCTGGGTGTTTATCTTTCCGGTGCTGCTCGCAATCGCGCTCGGCATTGCGTTCCGGGCGAAACCGCCGGACAAGCTGCGCGTCGCCGTAGAGATGGGCGGCGACGGCGGGAAGTGGATTGCCTCGGTTCTTTTCCATGCGCCCGACCTCGAGGTCATCACCGTGTCAGGGGAGGAGGCTGCCAAGGCGCTGCGCACGGCCAAGGTGGATGTCGTGGTGGCAACGGATCCGGCCAGCGGACATCACACTGCGCAAGCCGCGTTGCCTGAGGTCGTCTACCGTTTCGATCCGACCCGTGCCGAGGGACGAGCGGCGCGTCTCGCGGTGGATGATGCGCTGCAGCGCGAGGTGGGCCGTGGCGATGCGATAGCGGCTCGAGAGGAGCGTGTGGCGCAGCCCGGCGCTCGCTACATCGATTACCTGATCCCTGGTTTGGTGGGGCTGAACCTGATGGGTAGCGGCATGTGGGGGCTGGGCTTTGCCGTGGTCCAAGCCCGCACGCGCAAGCTCTTGAAGCGATTTGCCGCCACCCCGATGCGGCGCTCCCACTACCTGCTCTCGTTCGCCCTCTCGCGGCTGGTCTGGCTCGTGCTCGAAGTCGCCACCGTGGTGGGCGCCGGTTGGCTCCTCTTCGGCGTCGCGGTGCGGGGCTCGCTCCTCCAACTGGGGGTGGTTTCCCTGCTGGGTGCCGGAACGTTCGCGGGCATCGGCCTGCTGGTGGCCGCACGCCCGAGGACGATCGAGGGCGTATCGGGGTGGATGAACCTCGTCATGCTGCCGATGTGGCTTTTTTCCGGGACGTTCTTCTCGTATGGGCGTTTTCCCGCGGTGGTACAGCCGGCGATCCGGGTCCTGCCGTTGACGGCGCTCAACGACGCCCTCCGCACGGTGATCAACGATGGTGCGCCGCTGACGCATGCCTGGCCAGAGATGCTGGTCATGGCTGGGTGGGGAGGCATCAGCTTCGTGGTCGCACTGCGCATCTTCCGCTGGCAGTAAGGATCCCGCCCTTCCGGCCAGGCTGCAGGCTTGCCAGCCACCCGTCCACCCGGCTTCAGGCAGGAAGAGAGACAACCACCTATTGCCGCGGTGGCAGACCGCGTTCGGTCACGAGGTAGACAGCAAAGCTGCCCAGCCAGTGGCCACCCTCGTAATGTTCGCCGGTGACCGCAGCGAGCCCCGAGGCTCGGTGTGAGGCCGCGGCCGCATGGAGGGCGGCGATTCGCGGGTCACCCGCCGGGAGGCCGGCAGCAATCCCCGCGAGCATCCACGCGCGGGAAAGGTTCAAGCCATCGAGGTGCGCGAGCTTCCCATCGGTTGGGTCGGTGACCACGGCCGGCTGCAGCCATGCGCCCGACCCGTCGAGTGGCAGGCGAGGGAGGAACGCGCCGAGCCATGCCGCGAACGCGGGTGGCAGCAGGACGCGCCGCATCAGGTCGGCCTCGGCGAGACACGGCGAGAGGAAGTCCTGTCCCGATGGCTCGTACGCGAGCGGGCAGTCGCGATCGGCGAGGTGATAGTCGCGGCTGCGCGCTTCCACGAGGCGTGCAAGCTCACCTGCCCCGGCGGTGCGGGCCCAGTCGAGGATGAGACCGAAGGCAAACGCGGTCTGCGAGTGCTCGCCAATCCGGATCGGGTAGGAGAGTTTCGGCAGCCAAGCGGCGATCCGCGCCGCGGCCTCCTGCTCGAGGGGCGCCAGCGCGCGCAGCCACTCGTTGCCCTGCGGGTCGTTCCACTCGCGTAGCTCCGCGCTGAGCTGGAGCAGCCAGGCAAGGCCGTAGGGGCGCTCGAAGTCCGATCGTCCCTCGCCACGCAAGTACGCGACCTCGGCGGTGATGTGCTCGGGGGTGAGGCTCGCCGCGAGTGCCACCCGTGCCGGCGCAACGAACGGTGCGTCGGGGAAGGTGCGAACCAGACGCACGAGCAGCCAATGGCCGTGCACGGCCGAATGCCAGTCGAAACACCCGCAAAACGCCGGAGTGAGCACGCGCGGGGGCTTGACGTCCGCATCCGAGCCGAGCACGTGCGAGATCTTGTTCGGATACTCCTTGTGCACACACGCGAGCGCGAGGTTCGCGAAGCGCTGCGCCGTCTTGGCATCGAAGGTGGGCAACGACGCGGCCGTAGCGACGGGCAAGGCGGCGGCGATGAGCAGGAGTGGGCCGAAGGCAGCCGAGATCATGCGGCGATGCTAGCACTCGCGAGCGCGGGTCGTGGGCAACGGTACAATCCCCGCCGGAGGAGCGCATGAAGGTCGCAGTGCTCGGTGCGGGGCTGGTCGGTAATGCAATTGCGCGGGACCTGGCGCGGGCCGGCGAGTTCGCCGTGAGCGTGTTCGACGTCGCGGAAGCCGCGCTGGCGCGGCTTGCCGGTCTGCCGGGGATCACGACCGCGCGGGTCGACCTCGCGGATCCTGACGCGGTCGCAAAGGCGGTGTCGGGACAGGACCTCGCCGTGGGTGCGGTGCCGGGTCACATGGGCCTGGCGACCCTGCGCGCGGTCATCGACGCGGGCCGCGACGTGGTGGACATCTCGTTCTTCCCCGAGGACCCGTTCCTCCTCGACGAATTGGCGAAGGCCAAAGGCGTGTGCGCCGTGGTCGACTGCGGGGTGGCGCCGGGATGTTCCAACCTCTTCCTCGGCCGAATGGAGCGCGAGTTCGGCACGCTCGAGCGCTTCCTCTGCCTGGTCGGAGGGTTGCCCACCGCGCGCTCGTGGCCGTGGGAGTACAAGGCGCCGTTCTCTCCTGCTGACGTCCTCGAGGAGTACACGCGCCCGGCGCGTTACATCGCCCACGGACAGTTGGTCACACGGCCCGCGCTGTCCGAGCCCGAGCTGGTGGAGTTCCCTGGCGTGGGCACGCTCGAGGCGTTCAACACCGATGGGCTGCGCACCCTGCTGACCACCGTCAAGGTGCCGTTCATGGTGGAGAAGACGATGCGCTACCCGGGCCACATCGAAAAGATCCGTGTGCTGCGCGAGAGCGGCTTCTTTGGCCAGGCGTACGTAAATGTGAACGGCGTCAACGTGCGACCGATCGATCTCACCTCGCGGCTGCTCTTCGCCTTGTGGAAGCTCGGCGAGGGTGAGGAGGACCTCACCGTGATGCGGGTAGAGGCCGAGGGGGTCCGTCAGGGCCGTCGAGTGCGCCGCCAGCTCGATCTGCTCGACCGCTACGATCGCGCCAGCGCCACCACCGCGATGGCGCGCACCACGGGCTACACCTGCACCGCCGGAGTGCGGGCACTCGCGCGTGGGCTGTACACCCGCAAGGGGATCTCGCCCCCGGAGTTTCTCGGCCGGGAACCGGGCTGCTATGAGTTCGTTATCGACGAGCTTGCCGCTCGGGGCGTCGTGTTTCGCGACAGCGAGATCGACGTCACCCCCGCTAGCGGCGCGCTGCCACCTAGGCCTGTGGGGTAGAATCGCGACAGCATGCAGCGCGTGCAACCCGGTGATCCCAACACGCGTATCGGTGTTGGGACGTGCCGTGGGCGGACCAACCGCCGGAGAGGGAACCCGTAGTGGATTGTCCGGTGTGCCGAGAACCGCTGATCGTGGTCGAGCGAGACGCGATCGAGCTCGACTACTGCCCCTGGTGTCACGGGCTGTGGTTCGACGCCGGTGAGCTCGCACTGCTGGCGGAAAAGGTGGGGCGGACGCTTCAGGTCGCCGAGGGCGGCGCCCTCGAGCAGGCGCAGACGAGCGAGAAACCACGCCCGTGTCCGCGCTGCGATCGCAAGATGGAAAAGGTCTACCTGGGCTCGGCGCCACGGGTCATGCTGGACCGCTGCGGCACCGGGCATGGCCTGTGGTTCGACCACGGTGAGCTGGGTTCGTTGGTGGGCCAGATGGCGGTCGCCCCGGGGTCACACCACGAGGCGCTCGTGCAGTTCATGGGTGAGCAGTTCGGGACCGGCACCCCCGCGGCGGAGACGCCGGCGGGCGGCGGCGGGAAGAGCGGGGAGGTGGTGCGATGATCTTTGGCTTGGTGCTGCTTGCACTGATCGTCATCGTCGTGCTGTGGGTGATGGGCATCTACAACGGGCTCGTAGGCGCCCGCAACGAGGTGAAGAACTCGTGGAGCCAAATCGACGTGCAGTTGAAGCGCCGGCATGACTTGATCCCCAACCTCATGGAAACGGTCAAAGGCTACATGGGACACGAGCGCGGCACGCTCGAGGCGGTGACCAAGGCACGCCAGCAGGCGGTCGACCTCTCGGGCGCTTCCGCCGAGGATCGCGCCAAGGTGGAAAACGCGCTCTCGCAAACCTTGCGCACCCTGTTCGCGGTGGCCGAAGCGTACCCGGATCTCAAGGCTAACCAGAACTTCCTCGCCTTGCAGGAGGAGCTGACCTCGACCGAGAACAAGATCTCGTTTGCGCGTCAGTACTACAACGATGCGGTGCTGCGCTTGAACAACCGCATCCAGATGTTCCCCTCAAACATCATCGCCGGCATGTACAACTTCTCGATGGAGAAGTTCTTCGAGGTGGAGGCGGCAGAGGACCGCGCGGTGCCGCAGGTGAAGTTCTGAGAAAGCAAACCGTGCCAGGCCGCACGTGGCGTGGGACGCGAACCGCCCGCCGACGCAGAGCGGGCGTGGAGAGCTGACCATGTGGGAGATGGTCCGCGCCAACCAGCGCCATGCCGCCACCCTGGTGGTGGTGATGGCGGCGCTTTTGCTCGCCGTTGGCTACGCGGTCGGCGAGGCGGTGGCTCCGGGGGCTGGTACCGGCGGGCTGTTCATCGCCTTCATCGTCTGGGTCGTCATGTCGCTGGTGAGCTACTACTCGGGCGACCAGATCTTTCTCACCTTGGCGGGCGCCCACAAGATCAGCAAGCAAGACAACCCGGTGCTCTACGACGTGGTAGAGGAGATGTGCATCGCAGCGGGCCTCGCGAAGATGCCCGCGATCTACGTCATCGACGATGCGGCGCCCAACGCGTTCGCCACCGGGCGGGACGCGGAGCACGCTTCGGTCGCGGTCACCGCCGGGCTGCTCGAGACGCTGTCCCGCGACGAGCTGCAAGGCGTGATCGCCCACGAGCTTGGCCACGTGAAGAACCGCGACGTGCTCTACATGATGATGGTCGGCGTGATGATGGGCGCGATCGTGCTGCTCGCCGACGTCGGCGCGCGCGTGATGTTTTACGGCGGCGGTCGGCGGCGCACCTCCTCGCGTGACGGTGGGGGGGCGCAGCTCATCATCGTGGTCGTTGCCCTCGTGCTCATGATCTTGGCGCCGTTGATCGCGCAGCTCATCTACTTTGCGGTGTCGCGTCGGCGCGAGTACCTCGCCGATGCGTGCTCGGCGCTCTACACGCGCTACCCTGAGGGACTCGCCAACGCACTCGAGAAGATCTCACGCTCGACGGTCGCGCTGCACTCCGCCTCGCGCGCCACCGCGCCGCTGTACATCGTGAACCCGCTCGGGGCGTCCGCAAAGGGCCTTGCGGACATCACGAGCACGCACCCGCCGACCTCCGAACGCATCCGCATCCTGCGCTCGATGGGCGGTGGCGCCGGCTACGGGCAGTACAACGAGGCGTTCCGCAAGGTGACCGGGAAACCCGTGGGCGTGGTCCCCGCCAGCTCGCTGCAGGCCGCCGAGCACGCGCCGGCTGCCGCTCCGCGTGTCCCCGACACCCGAGAGCGTCTCGAACGGGTGCGGCAAACCACCGATATGCTCTGGCGGCTGAACCAGTACGCGTTCATCGCCTGCGCCTGCGGTACCACTCTCAAGGTGCCCCCGGCCTACCTCGGGAAAGAGATCGCCTGCCCGCAGTGCGGCGCCAAACACGTCGTCCAGCCCACCGCGGCGAAGTCCGCCTAGCAACTGCCGCGCGGCTGCGTTGCCGCAGGCTGCTCCGAGGATGAGCGAGTGGGAGCACCTTCCAGGTGCGACCGAGCAAGGCTCTCGAGGGCCGACTGGTCGCGGCAGGATGCCGCTCCCACCAAGTTCCTTCTTCATTCTCCGTGGTGCTGGCACGCCAGCATGACAATTCCTAGGACGCCCCGCGCTTGCCGAGCTGATGGTCGAGGTAGTAGATGCCGCCGAGGTGATCACCGATGTCCGCGAGGCGCTTGACGATCGGCTCGAGGGTTGCCTCTTCCTCCACCTGCTCCTTGACGAACCACTGGAGGAAGTTGACGGTGGCATGGTCCTTCTCGGCAACGGCCTTGTCCATCAAGGCGCCGATCTTCTTGGTGATCGAGTGCTCGTGCGCGAGCGCCGCCTCGAAGGCACCCTCTATACTCGCCCACGCGGATGTCGGTTGCTCGATCGCGAGCAGGGTGATGGCGGCGTTGCGGTCGTTGAGGTAGTCGAAGAACCGCATCGCGTGGCTCTTTTCCTCCTCCGCCTGCACGCGCATCCACTTCGCCAGTCCCTTGAAGTTGCGCTGCTCGAGGTACGCCGACATCGCGAGGTACAGGTAGAACGAGTACATTTCTTCCTTGAGATGCGCATTGAGCGCCTTTTGCATCGCCTTGCTTAGCATGATCTGTCTCCCTTTCCGGTCACGCCGCTAATGCCAGCGATCGCGGCGATCGCCGCAGCAGCATCCATGGACCGAGTCTCGTTTTCCCAGGGGCGAGCGTAGCACCTCAATAGGTTGGCTGTCTAGAAACCAATCGAGACGCCCACCGGCGCGAGACCAGGGATGGACCAGGGTCGGGGAAAGAAACGGTCGTCGTTGGTGTTGTACTCGCTGATGCGACGCGGAAACCGAACCCAAAGCGTGGTGGCGGCGCGAGCCGAGGCGCGGCGCCTCGATGTGTGGCGATGACCGGACGCAAGCCCGCAACGATTGGCGCACTCAAGGCCACGGGGTATACCCCTCGCCGGGTCAAGGAAGAGGTGCGCGAGAACCTCCTCAGTCGGCTCGCCGCTGGCAAGCCGCTCTTCCCCGGTGTCGTCGGCTATGAGCGCACGGTTATTCCGGCGCTCGTCAATGCGCTGCTCGCCCAGCACGACATCATCCTGCTTGGCCTGCGGGGCCAGGCAAAGACCCGTCTCCTGCGGTGTCTGGCGACACTGCTCGACGACGAGATACCGGTACTCGCTGGTGCGGAGCTGAATGACGATCCGTTGCGGCCGGTCTCCGCCCGAGCGCGGCGCCTGGTGCAGGAGGCGGGTGATGCTGCCCCGGTCGAATGGCTGCCGCGCGAGGCGCGCTACCACGAGAAGCTGGCCACCCCGGACGTGACCATCGCGGATCTCATCGGCGACGTGGATCCGATCAAGGCCGCGACCCTCCGGCTCACGTACGCCGATCCTGAGGTGATTCATTTCGGCATCATCCCGCGTACCAACCGCGGCATATTCGCCATCAATGAACTGCCGGATCTTGCGCCGCGCATTCAGGTCGGCCTTCTCAATATTCTCGAAGAGCGCGACTTTCAGATCCGCGGCTTCCCGGTGCGCATCCCCCTCGATATCCTGATGGTGTTCTCCGCCAACCCGGAGGACTACACCAATCGCGGCAACATCATCACGCCTCTCAAGGACCGCATCTCCTCGCAGATTCATACCCACTACCCAAAGGATGCCGCGACTGCAGTGACCATCACTCGCCAAGAGGCGTGGCGGAAGAGGATCGGTCCCCAGGTTGAGATCCCCGAGTCGGTAGAGCTGCTCGTCGAGGAGATTGCCTTTGCCGCGCGGGAGAGCGACCTCGTCGATCAAAGCTCGGGGGTGAGCGCGAGAGTGCCGATTGCCGCGCTCGAGCTGCTCGTGTCCAACCTCGAGCGACGGGCGCTGCTCACTGGCGAAAACCCGGTATACGCGCGCCTTGTCGATGTGCACATGCTGCTTCCGGCCATCACCGGTAAGGTGGAGATGGTCTACGAGGGCGAGCAGAAAGGCGCCGAGGTCGTGGCTCGCCAGCTCATCGGCACCGCGGCGAAGAAGCGGTTTGTCGAGGCATTTCCAGCCATCGGGCGAGAGGTTGGCACGCCCGAGGACAAGGGGCCGTTTGCCCCCATCGTCGCGTGGTTCGCAGCGGGCAACGCGGTGACCCTCTCCGATGAGCAGCCGTTCACCGAGTACGAGGCTGAGCTCAAGCGCGTTCCGGGGCTGTGGAAGCTGGCGGCCGAGCGGGCGCGAACACCGCAAGAACACGCATTCTGGGCCGAGCTGGTGCTCGAGGGGCTGCATCAACACCTCAAGCTTGCCCGTGAGGACCTCGACAGCATGGTGTCCTACAAGGAGATGGTGAAGTTCCAGTTGATGCACCGTGCGGCGCGCGGGGAGTCGCACGGCGATGCCAACTGATGCATCACACATGACAGGTGGCCGGTCATCTCGTCGGTTGAGGCGTACCGGCGGTTCTACGCCGCTCCGGCTTTGGACCATGGGCCAACGGATCCGGTCTTTCCGATGAGGCATCGGTTCCTTTACCTCGATCCTGAGCTGATTCGGGCGTTGCTGGCGAGTCTCGACCTCTTGCGCCTGTTCAACCAACTGTTGCTCGCGGCAGGCGGCGAAGTGGAGACGGCGAAGGAATGGATGCGTGACCTGCAGCAGCGGGGCTACATCGACGAGAGCGTGGACCTGGAGGCTTTCTTCGCCAAGCTCGAGGAGGAAGGAACGGTGGCGCGCGACGCCGGCGGCGCGCTGCAGCTCACCACCTCCGGGCAGCGGCACATGCGCCGGGACGCCCTCAACGAGGTGTTTGCGAACCTGAAGAAGGCGGGGGCCGGCTACCATCCGATTTCGGCCTCCGGCGAAGGCGTCGAGCGCCAGCCCGAGACCAAGCCGTACGCCTTTGGCGACGACCTGCACTCCATCGACGCGATCCGCTCGACGCAAAACGCGCTCAAGCGCACGATGGGCGAGCTCGATCTCGCCGAGGAGGACCTCGAGGTGGCCGAGACCGAGCACCTCACCTCCTGCGCCACGGTCATCGCGATTGACATCTCGCACTCGATGGTGCTCTACGGCGAGGACCGCATCACCCCGGCCAAGACGGTTGCGCTCGCTCTGACCGAGCTTGTCACCTCGAAATATCCGAAGGATTACCTCGGGGTGATCGTGTTTGGCGACCGGGCGCAACGGATCGAGCTCGGGGGGATCCCGGCGATCCAGGCGGGGCCGTTCCACACGAATACCTGCGAGGCGTTACAGGTCGCGCGTTCCCTGCTCGCCCAGCGCAAGCATCCCAACAAGCAGATCTTTCTCATCACCGATGGCAAGCCCTCGGCCATTGCGGACGGCCATCGGCTCTACAAGAACTCGTTCGGGCTCGACCTCAAGATCGTCAACCGCACGCTCGAGGAAGCCGACCAGTGCCGGCGCTGCAAGGTCGTGATCACGACGTTCATGATCGCGACCGACCCGATGCTGCAGGATTTCGTCGAGAAACTCACCCGCATCAACCGTGGACGGGCGTACTTCGCGAACCCATACAACCTTGGTGAGTTCATTCTCGCGGACTACATCGCCAACCGCCGCAAGCGTGTGCACTGAACACGCTCTGGCTCGCGGTCCGTGGTCTGCGGCAATCCCAGCTCGAGACCCGCTCCCGCCCTCCGGGGTCATGCCCCGGCGGTTGGTCAGAGGAATACGAGCAAGGCCAGGCTGGCCAGACCCGCGCCAGCTCCCGCGGCGAGATCGTCCGCCACGATGCCCCAACCGCCGGGCCAGCGTTCGAGCAGGAAGATCGGCCACGGCTTGAGGATGTCGAGCACGCGGAATAGGACGAAGGCCATGGCCAAGCTCAAGAGGCTCGGAGGTTGCGGTCGGCCAGCGACCACGACTGCGAGCGCCAGCCACTGCCCCGCCACTTCGTCGGCGACCACCGGGTGGGGGTCCGGCTCGCCGCGCCTCGCTGCCTCGGCGCCACATGCCCAGACCGAAACCCCAACCAGGACCGCGAGTCCCAGCATTGCGACCGTGAGCAGATGGTTGGGCCACAAGCGCGACGCCGCCCAGAACAATGCGGCGCCCACGACCGAACCAACCGTCGTCCCCGGGGCCGGCCACCGGTCGCCCAGCCCACCCACGGTTGCGAGCATTCGCGCGAGCATCGCCTTCACGGCGCTTCCTTGAGGGCGCCCAGAAGCTTGCGGGGGAGCCCGCCGAAGTCCCCCGAGGACATGCAGACGGCCACATCGCCGGGGCGCAGGCGAGAGAGTACCTCGGCGACGAGATCGCCAGCGTCAGGCAGGGCTGCCGCCTCGACGCCGCGACGGGCGAGCGCAGCGACCACCGCCTCGCGGTCCAGCGCCGCCTCGGGTCCAAGGCGGGCGCGGTGAAACACGGGGGCGATCAGTGCGACGTCCGCATGCGCGAGCGCCTCCACGTACGCGGCGGCGAACGAGTTCCGCCCCGCGGTGAGGGAGCGCGGCTCGAACACGACGACTAGACGGCGGCCGGGAAAGCGCTCGCGTGCGCCGCCGAGCGTAAGACCGACTGCAGTGGGGTGATGCGCGAAGTCGTCGACCACCGTGACTTCAGCCATTTCTCCAACGATCTCAAGGCGGCGTCGCACTCCGGGAAACGATGCGGCTGCCCGTGCGATCGTCTCCGGCTGAAGGCCGGCGATGAGCGCGCACGTGGTCGCCGCGAGGAGATTGTCCAGGTTATGGCGGCCAACCAGTGGGACACAGACCTCGAAGGTCTGTCCCTCCCAGCACAGGCTCGCGCTGAGGCGTCCCTGCGTGTGCGCCCAACGCGCGCAGCTCAGGTTGGCATCCCCCGTGAGACCGTACCAGACCGTCCGTGGGTGGTCCCCTGCGACGGTACAAGCGCCCGGGTCGCCGAGGTTGGCGACGACGAAACCGGTACTCCCGACCTGTGCCGTTCCGGCGCGAAAGGCGGCCACGATGGCATCAAGGTCGGGGTAGATGTCGCCGTGATCGAACTCCACGTTGCCGACGAGAAAGATCCACGGGTAGTAGTGGAGAAACTTGGGTCCCTTGTCAAAGAATGCGGTGTTGTACTCATCCCCCTCCACGACGGCCAACGCCCCGCCGCCGAGGCGCCACGGTTTGCCGCCCACCGGGACCCCACCAATCAGGGCGGTGGGATCTAACCCCCCCACCGTGAAGATGTGCGTGGTGAGCGCGGTCGTAGTCGTCTTGCCGTGGGTGCCAGCCACCACAACGGTCCGCGCGGGCCGGCAGAAGCGTTCGCCGAGGGCTTGCGCTTGCGAGGTGTACGGCAGACCCCGCGCGAGCACGGCCTCGATCTCGACGTTGGTGCGGGGCAGGGCGTTGCCGATGATGACCTCATCCACGTCGTCGGGGATGGCGGAGGGATCGAAGCCGACGCGGACTGGAATCCCAAGCTCGGCGAGGAGCTCCGAAGTGGGCGGATACAGCGCGCTATCCACCCCCGAGACGCGGTCGCCGGCCTCGTGGAGGAGACCGGCAAGCGCCGCAGTGGCAGTTCCGCCGATGGGGAGGAGGTATCGATGGCAGGCTTCGTGCATATGATCTAGCGCACACCGGCGCGGAGGTGTACTCTACCACCCTCCGGCCGAGCCGGAAGCGAAAGGTAGATCAAGGAGGAATACATGAGCCGTAGGATCCTTTGCTCGATAGCCGCGCTGTTGCTTGCGGTCGTCGCGGTGGCGCAACAGCCCACGCCCGCGACTGCACCGGCGCCGCCCGCTGCGACCACCACCGCCAAGGTGGCCCAGGGCCCCAAGCCGATCATCGACATCGCCAAGAAGATCTTGGATTTCGGCACGGTTTCCAAGGGCGACAAGATCAAGGCCACCTTTGAGGTTCACAACTTGGGCGAAGCGGCGCTCGAGATTACCCAGGTGCGGCCCACATGCGGTTGCACGGTGGCGAACTTCGATCACAGTGTGGCACCAGGTGGGACCGGCAAAATCAACGCCGAGGTGGACACCACAGGCTTCTCCGGCCCGATCTCCAAAGCGATCGTGGTGTTCTCCAACGACGTCGCCACGCCGCAGGTGAACCTCGTGATCAAGGCCGACGTGAAGGCCTTCATCGAGGTGCTCCCGCGGCCGCTCGTGCTGTTCCGCTCCGTTGTCCAGGGCGAACCGGCTACCGAAAAGCTGACGTTGGTGTCGGCGGATGGTTCGGCCTTCAAGGTCACCGGCGTCAACGTGGCCGGTGGTCCGTACCAGGTGGCGTTCCGCGAGGTGCCCGAGAAGGACCGCATTCCTGAGCGCAAGGGATCGCAGTGGGAGCTGACCGTCACCGTTCCAGCCAGCGCTCCGGAGGGGATGCTCAACAACAAGATCGTGGTCAAGACCGACGCCCCAAAGGCGCCCGAAGTCACCATCAACGTCACCGGCGCGGTGCGATCCGTCGTGCAAGTGATACCGGCCGAAGTCAACTTCGGCACGGTCGCTGGCGACGTCCTGGTCGGCCGCAACGTGCTCCTGGTCAACAACCGGCAAGGCGCCGAGCTGCAGCTCACCGACGTCAAGGTGGACAACCCCAACTTCTCGACCGAAGTGACGCCGCTAACGGCAGGACAAAAGTATCAGTTGGCGATCAGCCTCAAGGTGGGAGCGCCGAAGGGAGCGCAGAAGGCGGTCGTCAAGGTCAGCACGAATGACCCGCTGCGCAAGGAGATCGACATCCCGGTCCAGGCGGACGTGCAGCCCACGCAAAAGTGACGTAGGCTCCTACAAGCTCGATTGGTGCGGCCCGGCCGGTCCGGGCCGCTTGTCTTTCTGCCGCGGACGCTCTAGGTTTGAGTGGAAGAAGATCCGGGGTGGTGTCGAGGGAAGCCGGTGCAAATCCGGCGCGGCCCCCGCCACTGTGACCGGGGACGGCCTGCTCAGAGCAACGGCCACTGAACGTGCTGGTCCAAGCGGCTACACGTTTGGGAAGGCGAGCGGGTGCGGACGATCCGGGAGCCAGGAGACCTGCCACCCCGCGTAGGGAACGGGAGGTTTCCATGGCGCGATGGTGCCTTTTTCCAGCGATGGCGCTTCTCTGTGCCACCTTTGCCGGGGCTCAACAAGCATTGCCGGTCCACGATGAGGTCGTCGTGACCGCCACCGGTGACCCGACTCCGCTTGACGAGGTGCCTGCCGCGACCTCGGTCTTCACCGCGCAGGACCTCAAGGCGCTCGACTTGGCCTCGGTCGCGGATGTCCTGCGGCTGGTGCCGGGGGCCACGCTGCTGCGGTCCGGGTTGGATGGCGACGTCACCTCATTGTTTGTCCGCGGGACCAACTCCAACCAGACGCTGGTGCTGTTCGACGGTGTCCGGCTCAACTCGCCGTTCTTTGGTGGGTACGATTGGAGCTTGCCGCTCACCCTCGGCGTGGGGCAGGTCGAGGTGGTGCGCGGGCCCTACTCGGCGCTCTACGGCGCCGACGCGCTCGGTGGCGTCGTGCAGATGTTCCCTGCCCGGGCGAGCGGCAACGTGGTGCGAGCGTTTGCCGAGGCCGGTTCCGACGACTGGCGGCGCGGCGAGGTGGAAGCGAGCCTCAAGGCGGGCAGCCTCGACGTCGTGCTGGACGCCGGCAGCCGTACGGGGAGTGGAACCCTCCCCAACGACGATTTCTCCTCGCGAGCGGGGATGGTCGACATCGGCACCACGCTGGGGGAGAACGGTCGAGTTGGGTTGCTGCTCCGAAGGAGTGATACCCACACCGAGGTGCCGTTCTCGGGCGCGCTCGTCACCCCCCACCGCTATACGGCCGCGGTCGAAACGCTCGCGGCGGTGCCGTTGCACCTCGCGCTAGGAGGGGGCGAACTGGAGTTGGCGCTCTCGCGGGTCGAGCGCGAGGTGCAGTATCGCGATCCAGATGATCCCTCCGGCTTTGTCGCTGCCGACACCCGCGCCGACTCTGACGGCGTGCTCCTCACCTACCACGAGCGTTGGCGGGGACAACGGTTCACTTTGGGCGGCGAGTGGCGGCGAGACACGGTGACCGACGGTTCGAACTTCGGCCTCAACCTCAGTGGTGTGCGACTCACAACGCAATCGTGGTTCGCCGAGGACCATCTCGCGCTCTCGCCCGAGTGGGAGATCCTCGCCGGGCTACGCTGGGATGATGCAAAAGCGTGGGGCGGGGAGCTGTCACCACGGGTGACCCTCGGGTGGGGTCACACCGCCCTGCGCGGCTGGGTTTCCTACGGCCGTGCCTTTCGCGCCCCGGCGCTGGGCGAGCTTTACTACCCGTTCTCGGGCAACCCCACCCTTCGACCGGAGCACTCAGGCGCGTTCGAACTGGGGGCTGCGGTGCCTGCGCCCACCGGCGCCGGCGTCGTGCAACTCGTGGGCTTTTCCAACCGAGAGACGAACCTCATCGACTTCGACCTCGCGTCCTACCGCTTCGTCAACGTCGCGCGCGCGCTCCAGGACGGCGTCGAGGCGTCATGGATCGCGGCCCTGGACGGACGCACCCGTCTCGAAGCCGCGCTCACCTGGCTCGATGCCCGCGACGATACCGGCGCACCGCTGCTGCGCCGGCCGAGGTGGTCGGGCGCCCTTGCCGTCACATCCGCCGTTCGGACCGGGGTGGACGCCAGCGTGTCGGTGGTGTGGGTGGGAGCGCGGGTGGACGCGGACCCCGTGACCTTGGCTCGCGTGCAAGACGGTGGGTTCGTCACCGCCAGTGCGGCGGTCAAGCTAGCACTGGGCGGCTCCCTCGCGGCGCGCGCGCGGGTCGAGAACCTCGCCGATCGGAGCTATGAAGAGGTGCGTGGCTACCCAGCGCCGCGACGAAGGTTTATGCTGGGATTAGAGACGGTGCTACATTAGTTATTTGCTGTGCAGAACAAAGGAGGTCGTTATGCGTAAGCGGATGTTCGCGGTAGTACTCAGTATCCTCGTCGCAGCGGTGGTCAGCGCCGAGACGCTCACGGTCCCGCAGGTCCTCGCGGCGCATCGGGCCGGGGCACCCACGGAGAACATCATCAAGCTGATCAACGAGTCCGAGGCCGTCGCCCCGGTGTCGGCGGCGGACGTGACCACGTTGCGCGCCGCTGGCGTACCGGAAGCGGTCATTTCGGCGCTGATGGCGCGGGCGCCGCTCCCAGCCGCAACCCCGGCGCCAGCCCGGCCCGACGACCCGAGACTGGTCGACGTAGTGCGGCTCGTCAAGGCAGGCTTGTCCGAGTCGCTCGTCGCCGAGCAAGTCAAGCATTCGGCTGAGCGCTACCAGATGACGGTGAACGACTTGGTCTACCTCAAGGAGAACCAGGTCCCGGAGGCGATCATCGCCGCACTGCTGGCGAGCACGGCGCCGCCGACGCCTACCCCAACGCCGAACGTCCCACCCACGCCAACGCCGATTCAGGATCTCGAGTTCAAGCCAATGCTGCTTGTCACCGGTGCGTTGCGCAAGAACTCGCAGGGAGCCGTCGCGGTGAAGGCGGAACGGATCGAGTGGTACGACGAGCAACACCCGGACCGCAACCTCTCCCTGCCCACCAGCGGCCTGCAAACCGTGTGGCTGACCTGCAAGCCGCGCCCGCAAGGCAACTACTGCTTTGAGCTGGGCCTGCAGGTTTACAAGGGCGACAGCTACCGTTTCCGCGACGCGACCTGGGAGACCGGTAGCAACGAGAAGGTCCTCGGGCTCTATGACGCACTCAAAGCACGCTTCCCGAAGATCGTGTACCAGGAAAAGGTCGGGAACTAAACCGGCGGCAGCGGGGTGCGCTGCCCTACCGCAGCTTTGAGGCGAGCCAGCGTCTCGCCGGTTGACCGGAGACGGCGAGTTTGCTAGCGTGCGTCGCTGAAATTCGGGGGCCTCGTGCCCCCTTTTCTTGCCGCCCCGGGGGAGGGTCAGCGTGTTGGCGCCGCCAAACTTCTCGCTGCTCTTGGTCATGGCCTGTTTCTGGTTGGTGTTCCTGCTTGTCGCCACCCAGCTTGTAAAGCCGCTCGGGAGGCTGCTGGATGAACGGGAACGCCGCGACCGGGAGGCGAGGGAAGGGCTCGAGGCTGCCCAAAGCAGACTCGAGGCGGCGGTTGATCGCTGCGAGCGCGAGGTTGCCGCGGCGGCCGTTGAGGCGCAACGCGAGCGTACGGGACTACGAGGCTCGGGCGAGGCCGCACGTCGGGCGAAGATCGACCAGGCAAGGACGCAAGCGCAAGAGCACCTGGCTCGGTTCGACGTCGAGCTGCAGCAGGCGGCCGCGCAAGGGCGCGAGCGGTTACGTGAGCACGCCGGCGAGCTCGCGCGTCAGCTCGCTTCCCGCCTGGTGGGGCGGAGCGTGGCATGAAGCGGGAGCGCCGCATTTGGCCCCGGGTTGGTCGTTGGCTGGTCCTCACCGTACTGGTCGCCGCGGTTAATCTCGCGGCGCTTCCCGCGTGGGCCGAAGAGGCCAACGGGACCTTCCTGGGCCTGCCGACGCTGGTGTGGAAGGTTGTCAACTTCGTCGTGTTCTTTGGCTTGCTTGGCTACTTCCTTGCCCGCCCGCTGCAGGCGTTCTTCCGCACCCGGCGGCAAGGGCTCGCCCGCCAGGCGCAGGAGGCCGAGCAGGCACGGCAGCAGGCGATCGAGCTTCGCACCACGATCGAGCGTAAGGTGACAGAGCTGAGTGGCGAGATTGCCGCCTTGAAGCACCGCCTGCACGAGGAAGGGGAGCGCGAGCGCGACGCGCTTGAGCGCCAGGGCGAGGCAGAAGCCGCGCGGCTGGTAGGACAGATCGAGCTCGAGGCGAACCGCCGTCTGGCGGAGGCCCGTCGTAAGCTTGCCGCGGAGGCCGCCAACGTCGCGGCCGATCTCGCGCTCGAGCTGCTTCGGCGCGAACTCACCGAGGAGGACCGGCAGCGCATCTTCGCCGCCACCCTCGAGCGCCTCCAGGGACGGGCCCAGGGAGGGCAGGCATGAGTCGGCGGGTCGCAAGACCTTACGCCGCTGCGCTGTTTGCCGTGATGGAGCGCGAGGGCCTCGCCGTGCTGCGCGAGGTCGAGGAACAGCTCGCCGCGGTCGCCGAGCTGTTCGAGCGCGAGCCCAGGCTGCTGCGGGTGTTCGAGATCCCGTCGGTTTCGCTCTCAGCAAAGCGGGAGCTGCTCGAGGCGATCGGCACTGGCCTCGGCCTGCGAGCGCAAACCCGCCGCATGCTGGCCGCGCTCGCGCAGCACCTGCGGCTGCGTTTCACGCCCGAAGTAGTGAGCGCGTTTCGCGACCTCGTTGATCGCAAGGCGGGGATGGTGCGGGGTCGGCTTGAACTGCCGACCGAACCAACCGCGGCGCAAGTGGAGACACTGGCAGGGGCGCTGGGGCAGCTCGTCGCCTCGCGCGTCGAGCTTGAGCCGGTGGTTCGTCGCGAGCTGCTCGCGGGGTTCGTGGCGCGGGTCGGCAGCCGCGTGTTTGATGGGTCGCTGCGCTCACAGTTACGGCGTTTTGCCGCCGCTGCGGCACAGGAGTGAGGAGTGGAACATGCAGATCAGGGTTGACGAGATCACCGACATCCTGAGGCGCCAGATCGAGGGCCTCGACACCACGGTGGAAATGGCCGAGGTCGGCACGGTGGTGTCGGTCGGAGACGGCATCGCACGGGTGTTCGGCCTCGACCGCGTGATGGCCGGCGAGATGGTCGCCTTCCCGCATGACGTCTTTGGCCTCGCCCTCAACCTTGAGGAAGACGGCGTGGGATGCGTGCTGATGGGCGAGTCGCAGGCGATCAGCGAGGGTGACGAGGTGCGCCGCACCGGCCGCATCCTCCAGGTCCCGGTCGGGCCCGGCATGGTGGGCCGGGTGGTCAACGCCTTGGGCGTTCCGATCGATGGCAAGGGCCCGGTCACCGCAGCGGACAGCTACCCGATCGAGCGCGTCGCGCCCGGCGTCGTGCGCCGCCAAAAGGTGATGGAGCCGATGCAGACCGGCATCAAGGCGATCGACTCGATGATCCCAATTGGACGGGGTCAGCGTGAGCTCATCATCGGCGACCGCCAAACCGGCAAGACCGCGATCATCACCGACGCCATCATCAACCAGAAGGGCAAGGGCACGATCTGCATTTACGTTGCGATCGGTCAAAAGCGCTCGACCGTCGCGCAAGTGGTGAAGATCCTCGAGGACGCGGGTGCGATGGACCACACCATCGTGGTCGCGGCCACTGCCTCCGAGGCCGCGCCGCTGCAGTACCTCGCCCCTTACGCCGGCTGCGCGATGGGCGAGTACTTCCTCTACAACGGCGGCCACGCAGTGGTCTTTTACGACGACCTTTCGAAACACGCCGCGGCGTATCGCGAGATTTCCCTGCTGCTGCGTCGCCCGCCGGGTCGCGAGGCGTACCCCGGCGATGTTTTCTACCTCCACTCCCGCCTGCTGGAACGCGCCGCAAAGCTGCGCGACGACCTGGGTGGCGGCTCGCTGACGGCGATCCCGGTGATCGAAACCCAGGCGGGCGACGTCTCGGCGTACATTCCCACCAACGTCATCTCGATCACCGATGGGCAGATCTTCCTCGAGTCGGACCTGTTCTTCTCCGGCGTCCGGCCGGCGGTGAACGTCGGCATCTCGGTGTCGCGCGTGGGGGGCAACGCGCAGATCAAGGCAATGAAGAAGGTCGCGGGCACGCTGCGCTTGGACCTCGCCCAGTATCGCGAGCTGGCGGCGTTTGCCCAGTTCGGCTCCGACCTCGACAAGGCCACGCAGCGCCAGCTTGCCCGCGGCGAGCGCCTCGTGGAGATCCTCAAGCAAGGCCAGTACGAGCCAATGCCGGTCGAGTTGCAGGTCGCATCGGTTTTCGCCGGCACCCGCGGCTTTCTCGACACGCTCCGGGTCGAGTCGGTGCGGCCGTTCGAGCACTACCTCCATGAGCACCTCGGCGCCCACCACCAGACCGCTCTCGATGCCATCGTGACTACGGGCAAGCTCGAAGGTGCGACGGAGGAAGCGCTCGCGACCGGCTGCAAGACCGCCCTCGAGGCCTACTTCCGCGAGCACCCGGAGGAGAAGGTTGGCTAGCAAGCAGGATCTGCGGCGACGGATCCGTTCGGTCAAGTCGACCCAGCAGATCACCAAGGCGATGAAGATGGTCGCCGCCGCGAAGCTGCGCCGTGCCCAGCAGCGCATCGTCGAGGCGCGGCCGTACGCGGCGGCGCTCGAGAGCGTGCTGCGCTCGCTTGCCTCCTGCGTGCCCTCGCACCACCACGCGCTGCTGCGGGAGCGAGCCGAGCGGCGCGTCACGCTGGTCGTGGTCACCGGCGACAAGGGGCTGTGCGGCGCCTTCAACACCAACCTGCTCCGCGAGGCCAACGCGCTGCTAACCGGGGGTCGCTGGCCCGAGGTTGACCTCGTGCTGGTCGGGCGCAAGGGTGCGGACTTCTTCCGCCATCGCGGCCGCAAGCCGGTGGCGGTTTACCCGGAGCTGATGCACAACGTCACGCCCGCGGCGGCCACGGCGCTCGCCCGTGACCTCTCACAGCGCTTCTCCACTCGCAAGACCGATGCGGTCTACCTCCTCTACAACCACTTTCGCTCGATCATCCAGCAGCGCGTGACGCTTGACCGGCTGCTGCCGATCACCCGGGAGGACGCGGCTGCGGGCGGTACAACGGCCGACGCCATTTTCGAGCCCTCGGCGGGGGCGCTGCTGCACCAGATGCTGCCGCGGCACGTCGAGTTCCAGGTGCTCCGCGTGCTGCTCGACTCCCAGGCCGCCGAACACGCCTCGCGCATGACCGCGATGGATGCGGCGACCAAGAACGCCGCCGAGATGATCGACTCCCTCACGCTGACGTACAACCGGGTGCGGCAGGCGTCGATCACCAAGGAACTGATCGAAATCGTCTCCGGCGCACAGGCGCTGGCCGAGAGATAGGGGTACGAGATGGCAAGCAATCCGCAAGGGGTCGAAGGGCGTGTCGTCCAGGTGATTGGGCCGGCGGTGGACGTCGAGTTCCCCGAGGGGCATCTCCCGGCGATCTACAACGCCGTGGAAGTCAACGACACGAGTGAGAAGGGCGAGATCGAGGTCGTGCTCGAGGTCGCGCAGCACCTCGGCGAGAACCGGGTGCGCTGCATTGCGATGCAGGCCACCGACGGGATGGTCCGTGGCATGAAGGCGCTCGACACCGGCGGGCCGATCACCATGCCGGTGGGGCGCGAGACGCTGGGCCGGGTGCTCTCGGTGATCGGTCGCCCGGTGGACGAGAAGGGCCCGTGCACGACCAAGGAGCGCTGGCCGATCCATCGCGACTCCCCGGCGTTCGACGAGCAATCCACCGCGGTGGAGATGTTTGAGACCGGGATCAAGGTCGTCGACCTGTTGGAACCCTACACCAAGGGCGGCAAGACCGGCTTGTTCGGTGGCGCTGGCGTGGGGAAAACCGTCATCATCATGGAGCTCATCAACAACGTCGCGCTCCAGCATGGGGGCTATTCGGTGTTCTCCGGGGTCGGCGAGCGCACCCGCGAGGGCAACGACCTCTGGCTCGAGATGCAGGAGTCGGGGGTCATCGACCCGGACGACTGGACCAAATCCAAGGCCGCGCTGATCTATGGGCAGATGACCGAGCCGCCCGGGGCGCGATTGCGGGTCGCCCTCTCCGGCCTCACCGTGGCCGAGTACTTTCGCGATGTCGAAGAGCAAGACGTGCTCTTGTTCATCGACAACATCTTCCGCTTTACCCAGGCGGGCTCGGAGGTCTCGGCACTGCTCGGCCGCATGCCCTCGGCGGTCGGCTACCAGCCCAACCTGGCTACCGAGATGGGCGAACTGCAGGAGCGCATCACCTCGACCAAGAAAGGCTCGATCACCTCGGTGCAGGCGATTTACGTGCCCGCCGACGATCTCACCGACCCGGCGCCTGCGACGGCGTTTGCGCACCTCGACGCGACCACCGTGCTGTCGCGGCAGATCGTCGACATGGGCATTTACCCCGCGGTCGATCCGCTCGCCTCGACCTCCCGCATTCTCGACCCCAAGATCGTCGGCGAGGAGCACTACGCGGCCGCTCGAACGGTCCAGAAGATTCTCCAGAAGTACAAGGACCTTCAGGACATCATCGCGATCCTGGGGATCGACGAGCTCTCCGAGGAGGACAAGCTCACCGTCGCCCGCGCCCGCAAGGTGCAGAAGTTCCTTTCCCAGCCGTTCCACGTCGCCGAGCAGTTCACCGGGCTGAAGGGCCGCTACGTGCAGATCGGCGAGACCATCCGGGGCTTCCGCATGATCGCCGAGGGCGAGCTCGACCACCTGCCGGAGCAGGCGTTCTACCTGGTCGGCAACATCGACGAGGCGATCGAGAAGGGCGAGCAGCTCAAGGCGGAGGGGGTGTGAGCGAGGCGCGTCTCCACCTCAAGGTGATCACCCCGACGCGGGTCGTGGTGGACGCGGAGGTGGAAGGGGTTACGCTTCCGGGCGCGCTCGGGGCGCTCGGCATCCTGCCCGGCCATGCCCCGTTGCTCGCCGCGCTCCGCATCGGTGAACTCACCTACCGCGCGGGTGGCCGCGAGCACCACCTCGCCATCCACATGGGCTTCGCAGAGGTGACGGCGAACGAGGTCATGGTGCTCGCGGACATCGCCGAGCTGCCGGAGGAGATCGACGTGGCCCTTGCCCGCGCCGAGAAGGCCGCCGCCGAGGAAGCGATGAAGAGCGCGACCTCCGAGGAGTTCGACGCACGGCGCGCCCGCCTCGAGGGCGCGATCACCCGCATCACCGTGGGCGGCCGGCGGTAGCGAAGCCGAGAGCTTCACGGCCCGCCGCGAGCCCCAGTGGGGCGGCGCCCTCGCCCGCCTACCGCTTTCCCGCCGCGGCAGGGGTTGCACGCCACCGCGACCCGCCATGCGCCTCCTGGCGTCTTCTCGCTCGGCACGGTAATCTTCGCGAGATGGCGACTCATCCGGCTCCAGGCACGAGGATCGTGCCGCTGGCAAACTGGGCCCCAACGCACCCCGCGGCTATCGCGTGGGCCGCGGGGTCGTTTCCCCTTCCTCCAAGCCGGCACACCCCGCCCCCACGGGCTGCCGCACTCGCCGCCGCGCTCGCGACCGCGAACCAGCGCTGGGGCAATCCGGTGGACGACGAGCTGCGCCGCTGGCAAGCGGGGGCAACGGTGGTGGTGACCGGACAGCAGCCTGGCCTGCTCGGTGGGCCGCTCCTCACCCTGGTCAAGGCCGCCGCGGTAACCGCCGAAGTACGCCGCCTGAGAGAGGGTGGGCGAGACGCCGTGGGTTTCCTCTGGCTGGCCACTGGGGATGACGACCTGCCCGAGGTCGGATGGGCGCGTGTGGCGCTCGGCGAGGAGCTGGTCGAGCTGCGTGAGCCGGGTTGGGAGCGCGGCGGTGCACTGGCCGGCCGCGTGCAGCTCTCCTCCGCGTGTGGCGAGTGGCTCGCCAGCTTGCGCCCGCGCCTGGCCCCGGGCCATGCGCAGATGGCAGCCGAGCTCGCTGCGGAGTGCTACGGCGCTGGCGTGAGTCTGGGAGAAGCAACGGCGCGATTTCTCGGAAGGTTGCTTGCAGGTACCGGCGTGGTGCTCGTGGATGCTCTGGAGCCGACGCTTGCTGTCGCGGGCGCGCCGGCAACCGAGGCGATCCTCGAGCGTCTGCCGGCGGTATGGGCAGCGCTCGAAGACGGTTCCGCGGCGATGCAGCAGCAAGGCTGGCCGCTACCTCTTCGCCTGTCACGCCAAAAGCTCCCGGTGTTTCGCCGGGTTGGGGAGAGGCGGGAAGGCGTGCCGGCGGGAAGTGGAGGTGCGTCCGCGGCGCTCCTCGCGGAGCACCGACTTCACCCGGAGCGGTTCCTGCCCAACGTGTGGCTGCGTCCGCTCCTCGCCGACGCCGCGCTGGGCACGGCAACAGCGATTCTGGGCGGCGCCGAGCTTGCCTACCATCTGCAGGGCGCCCAGCTTTGGGAGCTCGCAGGTGTGCCCCGTCCCGACTGGCGCCTGCGGCCACACGTGACGGTGGTTACGGCGGCGGAACGTCGGATGGCAGCGCAGCTCGGCGTGCAGCCCGAGCACGTGCTGCGAGCGCACCCTCCCGCGCACGCGCTGCCTGGTGGACGAACCCGGCGTAGCCTCGCGGCGGCGCGCGCGGCCTTGGAGCGCCGGCTGGCATCAGTGGCGAGCTCCGCTCACGACGAGCTGCCCGGCTTGAGCGGCGACGTGGCGGCCACCGTCCACAAGCTCGAAACGTCTCTGGGCTGGCTCGAAGGGCGGTTGGACCTGGCAGCCGCCCGTGACGCCGAGGTGGAGATGGGACGGTGGCGCCGTCTGTGCGCCTTCTTGCGCCCGGACGGCAAGCCGCAGGAGCGCTACCTCTCCGTCCTGGCCCCCGTGCTGCGACTCGGGCTGGAGTGGCCTCGCCAACTCGCCGAAGTGATCGACCCAACGCACTCCGGAATGCACCTGCTGTGCTGGGAGGAGGGTGGCGAATGGTAGGGCCTTGCGACGTGCTCGCGGTCGCGGCGCACCCCGACGACGCCGAGCTGGGATGTGGCGCCACCCTCGCGCGCCTGGCTGCGGCGGGCAAACGAGTCGGCATGGTCGACCTCACGCGTGGCGAGGGGGCGACGCGCGGCACGGTCGAGACTCGCGAGGCCGAGGCCGGTGCCGCCGCCCGCGCGCTTGGGGTCTCCTGGCGTGCCTGCCTCGCTCTCCCGGATGGTGGCGTCGCCGTGCACGACGGGGAGCAACTCGCCAAGGTCGTGGCCACCCTGCGGGCGGCCGCGCCACGCGCCGTGCTGATCCCGCACCCTGACGATCCCCACCCCGACCACGGCGCCGCTGCCGCGCTGCTCCATCGCGGTGTTTTCGTTGCGGCCCTGGCCCGTTGGCGGCCTGAGCTGGGCGCGCCCCATCGGCCCCGGCTCTTGCTGGCCTATCCGGGTCCGCGCCAGCTCTGGCAGCCCGATCTGGTGGTCGACGTGAGCGCGAACTATCCGGCAAAGCGAGCCGCCCTGGCAGCGCACGCGAGCCAGTTCGATCCGGGCGCCGGGTCCGTCACCCACCTCGCGAGCGGTTATTTCTTGGCCGCGATCGAAGGCCGCGACCGTGCCTGCGGCAACACCACCGGCTATGAGTTCGCCGAGGGGTTCGCCGCGATCGGCCCGCTCGCGGCGGACGAGATCGCCTGGCTACTCGGAGGATCTGCATGCTGAATTGGCGTCGTGCCCTGAGGCCTGAAGCCTGTAGTCTGAAGCCCGGGTGGTCGGTGGTGCTCGCATGAAGATCGGCGTGACGTGCTACCCCACCGTGGGCGGTTCCGGCACCGTGGCCACCGAGCTCGGGTTGGCGATGGCGCGCCGCGGCCACGAGGTGCACTTCATCAGCTATGCGACGCCGTATCGGCTGGGAAGGGTGCCACCGGGCGTTACCTTTCACGAGGTCACGGTGCCTGCCTACCCGCTCTTCCAGTACCCGCCGTACGCGCTCGCACTGGCCTCACAGATGGCCGACGCCGTACGAATGCACGGGATCGACCTGCTCCATGTCCACTACGCGATTCCCCACGCGATCTCGGCGTTCCTCGCGCGGGAGATCCTTGGAGGGGGCCCGAAGCTGGTGGTGACGCTGCACGGCACCGATATCACCGTGGTCGGCGCCGACCCTTCGTTCGTGCCGATCGTGCGGCTGGGGATCGAGCGCGCCGACGCGGTCACCGCGGTTTCCCAGTCGCTCGCCAACGAGACTCACGAGCGGCTGGGCGTGACGCGAGAAATCCACGTCATCCCCAACTTCGTGGACGCCAACCGCTGCGACCGAGATTTCGCCGCCGCGCATCGCCGCCGCCTCTCGCCCGACGGCGCGCCGCTGCTCGTGCACGCCTCGAACTTCCGGCCGGTAAAGCGAATCACCGACGTTCTCGAGATCTTTCGTCTCGTCAACCAGCGCCTCCCCGCCCACCTCGCGATGGTGGGTGATGGCCCCGAGCGCCCCGCCGCGGAACGCTTCGTCAGGGACGCCGGCATCGCGCATCGCGTCGAGTTCCTCGGCAACGTTTCGCCGGTTGAAGGCGTGATGGGAGCAGGTGACGTGTTTCTGCTCCCCTCCTCCGAGGAGTCGTTCGGTCTCGCCGCGCTCGAGGCGATGGCGTGCGGCGTGCCGGTGGTGGCCTCCAACGCTGGCGGGTTGCCGGAGCTGATCGCGCATGGCGAGGGCGGGTTCGTCTTTCCGGTGGGGGACACTGCGGCCATGGCCCAATGCGTCCTCGCGCTGCTCACCGATCGCCGCGAACACACCCGTCAGCGGGAGCTTGCGCGGCTGCGGGCGATCGGGCACTTCGGCACTGACGCCATCGTCGACCGTTACGAGGCACTCTACCGCCGCCTGCTCGACTCCTGAGCGTATCCCCCTGGGGGAGGATCGAGCGTCCCGGCCGGCGTCCACGGGCCGCAGCGCGCGAGGCGTCGTGCCGCGAGCCATCCTCCGCGCAGTGCGCCGAAGCGAGCGATCACCGTCGCGGCGTACTCACTGCAGCTCGGCACGAACCGACAGCGCACCCCGAGGCGTCCCGCGGCCGAAGCAAGTCGGGCCTGATAGAAGTGGATGGTGGCAAGCGCCGCTTTTGCGGCGAGCTGGTGTGCGGGCGGACGGGCCAAATCGATCGCGAGCGCCGCGAGCAGCAGCGCGGCGGCGATGGCATACGGAACCCATCGCCGCCGCGTAGGACGGCGGACTGCAGCGATCGCTCGCAGCGGAACCCTCCGTGCAGCGCCCGGCTAGAACTTGTCCGCGAGCCCGCTGAGTCCCGGGATGATCAGTCGCTGGCCGTTGACCGCCTTGATGATGCAGAAGATATGGAGTGCGAGGAAGGCCAGCGAGAGCAGCGGGAACAACACCACGAGCAGGCAGCCGAAGCCGGCGGTGATGTTCAGCACGATGCGGAAGATGATGTGGAGCACTACCCAGACGACGATCTCCGCGCCGAACAACACGAGCCCGTGCTTGGCGTGCCACTGCACCTCCTTGTCCTCTTTCTCGCTGAGCAGCGGGACGAGCGCGAGGATCCAGAGGTACGAGAGGACCAGCATGAGCTGCCGGTTGCTCGAGGCGGCGCCCCCGGTTGGGGGAGGCGGCGGGGCGGCCGGCGGCTGGGCCGGAGACATACCTTGCGGAGTTACGGGGTCCTGGAACGTCATGGCTCGATCCTCCTTATGCAAGCATGATGTGGCTTCATCCTACACGAGAGCGCGGACCACGCAAAGCGGAGCCTTGACAAGACCCCCCACCCTGTTAGTCTGGCAGCCGTATCCGCTGGTTCGTTAGAGGTGCACTGATACTGCCGTGCCGCCCGCTCACGGGCGGCACGTGAAGATGGAGGGAAAGAAATGACGAAACGGTCGCCACTCAACGTTGTGCTGCTCACGCTGATCACATGCGGTATCTACGGCATCGTCTGGTACGTCCAGACGAAAGAGGAAATGAACCGGCTCGGCGCCGCGATTCCGACCGCGTGGCTGCTCATCATTCCGCTCGTTAACTTTTTCTGGATTTGGAAGTACGCGGAAGGTGTGCAGCTCGTCACCAAAGGCGCGCAGAGTGCGGTGACGATCTTCTTGCTGCTGCTGGTCTGCGGCATCGTGGGCATGCCAGTGACGCAGTCTGCGTTCAACTCGATCGCCACGAGCTAGCAGCGTACGAGCGGCCCTGGCCGGCACTTGCCTACCGACCGCGACGGTGGCGTGGGTTGTTCGGTGTGCCTGCGAAACCGTAGCGGGGGGCCGCGTAGATCGGAGGTCATATGGCCGCGCGCCAGATACCGGTCAACCGGATCGACCCGATCCTGGTCCTCATCCTAAGTATCGTTACCTGTGGGCTCTACCTGATCTGGTGGAACCTCAAAACGGCCGAGGTGCTCAACGCAATCGTCGGGCGAGAGCTGGTATCGCCGGTCGTGGCGGTGATCTCGGGGTGCTGCTTCCCGGTCCACGTCTACTTCTACTACCTTTGCGGTCAGGGGTTGCCCGACCTAGGGAAGCTCATCGGTGACGAGAACCTCAAGAACTCTGCAACGATGCTCCTCGTGCTCGGGATCTTCCTTCCGATGGTGGCGGCGATGATCCTGCAAGGGCACATCAATCGGCTCTACGATCGGCCCGCGACGGTCTGAGGCGATCGTGCGTGACGTTGCCTTCGTGAAGCCGCGCTTGCTGCTCCTCGGCGGAGTGATTGCCTTGGCAGGAGGTAGCGTGGCGCTTGGGCCGTTGGTCGCGCACGGCCCGGTGGTGTGCCCGCTGCGGGCGCTCACCGGATTGCCGTGCCCAGGGTGTGGCCTAACCCGCGCGTTCGTGGCGCTCGCGCATGGCCACGTCGGGGACGCGCTGGCGTTGCACGCCTTCAGCCTGCCACTTGCTGCCTTCATGCTGTTGGCGGCCGCGGTCGCAGCCGCCGAGCTGACTGCAGGGAGGAGACTGGTCGCGTACCACTGGCTGTACTCGCGCCGACTCGCCACCGCCGTCGCGTGTTTGCTCATGACCTATCACCTCGTCCGCTGTGCGGTGTGGCTCGGTGACGGAACCCTGTTGCACGAGTACGTGCAGTCGTCATGGCCGTACCGACTGCTCGTGTACGCCGGGTGGTTGGGGTGACCCAGACCACGTAGCGGTTTCCAGCGCGGGCGACGCAGCGCATCGCCCCTACTCCATCGGTGTGGGACGGGCGCCCCGCCCGTCTGCTTGGGAGGGCTCGGCAAGACTGTGGGGTGGGCGCTCGGCACGATGCTCTGAGGGCCTCTTGTGGGCGACGCACCTGGTCGCCCCTGAAGCCAACTCGTCGCCAACCCCGCTGCGATGACGCGGATCCCTGCCGTGGTCGCTGCAGGGCGACTCCGCGAGTCGCCCCTACTGTGTCCTCATTCCTGTGATTGGCCAGGTCTTGGTGGCGTCACAGTGGTCGCTGCCGGTGCCGGCCACGGTGATCGTGACGGTGCCCGAGACCGCCCCGGTCACCGAAATTGCGCCGTTGACCTGCACGGTCACCGTGATCCCGCTCCCGCCCACGTTCGAGCCGGTGACCGAGAACGAGAAGAAGCCGTTCTCGTCGTAAAGCACGGCCTGCGGGAGCGTTCCGGAAAATCGCAGCAGCTCGCCGCCGCACGAGGCGCCGGCGTCCTCGGCGGTGAAGACGATGGTCGCATCGAGGGCGGTCACGGCGCCCCCCGCCACGGTCAAGCTCAGCGGGGTTGGGTAGTTGGTCTTGTCAAGCTCGCACAAGTAGGTGCCGGCGCGCCCCTGGCCGACCATCTCGACGGTGGATGGGTCGCCGCTGTTGTTGTTGAGGCGCGAGGCGGCGACGACCACGGCGCCGGTCCCGCCCGTGACGCTTACCCGCACGCGCTGGTTGGAGCCGGGCGTGTTGACGATCGCGGTCAACACATAGTTGATCTGGCTGACCATGCGGCCATCGAGGTGATAGGGGATGCTTCCCAGCTCCGTGCCGTCGCTGTCAATGCGCTGCACCGTCAGGTCAACCGGGTTGCCGGTCGTTTCCACGAGGGCGAGGTTGGAACGCCAGGCGCCAAACGCCTGAAAGTCGTCCTGGTCGAGGCCGACGATATCGGTGGAATCCCCTGGTCCAATTGCGAGCGCAGCCGGTGTGGCGGAAAAGAATTGCCCGGCTGAGCCGAGCGGCTTGTTGACGACGGTGACGTTGGCATCGTAGCTGCGGCCGGTCGCGACGACCGGAACGTTCGAGGTGATGCGGAGCCCGCCGAACGCGTTGTTGTTGCCGAACGTGTTAAGGACAAGATCGGGCAGGTAGCTGGTCTGCCCGGGAGCGACGGTGATAGAACGCACGTCGGGGCTGGGGTTGGCTTGACCGCGAATGAGGAGGTAGATGTTGACCGTGGCATCATGGGTGGTCGACGGGTTGAAGATCCAGAGGTCCGCTTGCCAGTGTGCTTGGACCCCGTCCACGATGACACCAAACCCATGCCCGACGGCCGGCACGTAGAGATCGGTACCCGGTGTCACACCTGCGGCGATGCCTGCCACGAGCGCTGCGACCAGACCAAGATAGGCGACTCTCATCCCATCACCTCCCCGGTTATCCTAATGCTGGCGACGCGCGGAAACACCATCGCCCGCGTGGTACCGATCACCACGCGGGCGATTCGCTGCATCCTTGAAGCCTCAGCTAGCCGCGCCGACTCTCCCGCGTCTCAGGACGACCCGGTCCATCCCGCACGCCAGTTGCGTGTGACGCCGGTAACGTTGCACGGGGCGTTTGCGCCGGTCCCACCGGAGGTGTCGCTGACGAGGGTACCGACCCAAGTCCCGTCAGGCTGTCGCGCTCCGGAGAGCGTCCAGTTCGTGGTGAACCACGTCCCACTTTGATCACCATACCCAAAGCTCACCTGCGTTGAGAATGTCCCGTCCGAAGCGATCGCAAACGGGCCGGCGTGTTGCTGCGGGTCGAGTCCAAAGTCGAGAACGTAGTCGATCAGCGCTCCACTGCTGTCTGTCCCGCAAGGAATTCCTGCTGCACCCTCGAAGCTCGTCACGCCGCCGTTGCCCACCACCATGACGAGACCGCCATCGATCAGCGACGCCCCGGGGACGCCAGGGATGGTGCCCTCGAAGCGGCCGTACGCGTACGCGCCGCTCATCTCAATCGTCGACGGGTCGCCCGTGGTGTTGTCGATACGAGAACCTGCCCCGATGATGCGACCGGTGCCGCCGGTGACACGAATGCGAATGCGCTGGTTGCTGCCGGTTTGCGGTGAGAAATTCTGCAGCACGTAGTCAAACTGGCGAACCTCCCAGGGGCCGAGTGGGGCGCACGACGGGTTGGTGCCGTCGCAGGCCCAACTGCCGACCACGGTGCCGTTGGCATCGAGGCGGTCGAGCACGAAGTTGACGGTGTTGTTGCCGCCCGTCGCCTCGACTAGGCCGAGGTTGGAACGAAAACGGCCCGTCGCAGCGGCAGCATCCTGGTCAAGCCCGATGACGTCGGTGACGGCACCAGCGCCAACGGCATAATTGGCCGGGACGGCACCGAAGAACTGGCCGGAGGTTCCCGTGCCTTTCGAAGTCGTGACGTTGGCGTTGTAGCTCTCGGCGGTGATGACCACCGGAAGGGTGGAGATGAAATGCAAACCGCCGCTCGCGTTGGTTTGCTGGAATAGCCCGCTACCGATAATGTCCGGGAAGTAGCGGGTTTCCATGGGGTTGACCGTGACGACCTGCGAAGTAGGGTTGGGGTTGGGCTGGCGCAGGAGGAGGTAAATCGTCACGCTGGCGGACTGGGTGGTGGATGGGTTGAAGATCCACGCGTCGGCCCGCCACTGTGCGCCTGCAGCCCCGGGCGCGTGCGCCACCGCCGGAATATAGAGATCCGTCCCGGCAACCACTGCGAGCAGCGGCGATGCCGCTACCACAGCCAACACCGTAAACACCGTAAGCACCAGTCTCTTCATGTCGACCCCCGTTCAGTACAGTCTAGGTAGTCTAGCAGGACGCGACTCTATTCCCCCATCGTACCCGCCAGAGGTGAGTATAGAGACTCAGACCAGCGAAAAAGGTTGACACAGGTCACACGATCGGTTGACCGGAGAGGTTGGGAAGCGGAGCGGGATTGCGGGAGCACCGCCCGGGAGATGTCGAGCGCGATGGAAGCCACCCAACCAGCCACCCTGTGGAGTTTGGCTGTGCGCTGCACCCGCGTCGCGCACCCACCCAACCGCCCGCGCGGTTACTCCCGCGGAGCGCGGGGGGCACGGGGGGTCATCTGCGA
>JBIOGJ010000035.1:0-48024 GCA_044447965.1 Thermoanaerobaculales bacterium
AAGCCAACAGCAAGACTCGTGCCGTGGGGGGGCGCGCCCCCGGCGTGGTCCCCCCGCCCGGCCCCGCTCCCACAGGAGGCCCCCCCCGCGCCAAGGCCACCCCGAGTCATAGAACCACCATTGCGCACCGCGAGCCCAAACCCCGCGTGGCCTCGCCAGTGGCCGGCTGCAGCGGGCCCTGCGAAGCCCACCAGTGCGACCACTAGCGCGACCGCCGTGATTCTCGCGCGCATTGCCACATACCTCCAAGGCAAGCCAACAGCAAGACTCGTGCCGTCGGCGGCATCGCCGCCGTCTTGGACCCCGCGCGCGGCCCGTCTCCGAGAGGAGACACCGGCCGAGCAATAGCCACCCTTAGTCATCGAACCTCGATTCCGCACGGCGAGCCCATCCGCCTCGCCCATCCAACCGCCGACAGACGCGCGACGTGACGGGCAGGTAAAAGGTAGAACGCTTCGCCGTGCACGACGCCAGCGAGGGTCAGGCTTCTCAACGTGCCAAGCGCATCCATCACCCGATCGTAGGGGCGAAAAGCGAGCTGGCTCGCATAGCAGGCTGCCGCCCGGAGCTTGACGTCCCACGCTGGATCAGCGGCTACCAACAGGTTCGGTTGCAACGGTGTGGCGACCTCGTACGCGGCGACCCACTCGGGCGGACGACTGCGCCATCCCCATGCCAGCCGGCGCCGCAGCGCCCGCTGCAGGGCGAGCGCAAGCGATCGGTGGTCTGGATGGAGGTCCACCGGGGAGGTCACGAACACCGTATCGGGCGACCACTTCTCGAGGGCGGTGTCGAGCGCACGAGCGAGGACGCGGTCATCCGGAGCAAGCGATCGGTCAGCGAACTGCCAAAATTCGGGTTCCTCCAATCCGAGTGCGCCGGCGGCCGCGCGACCCTCCCCAGCACGCTGGGTCGCATCGCCTTGTGCCCCGCCGGCGGTCACGAAAGCCAGCTTCACCGCCACACCACGCTGCACCGCGAGCGCGAGCGTAGCGCCAGGACCGAATACCTCGTCATCGGGGTGCGGCACGAGGACGAGCCAGCGGTCCCCCGGCGGGAATCCCGGACTGTACGGGATCAGCTCGTTCTCCTGAGGCAGACGCCTCATCATGACCTCCGTTTCAAGGCAAGGGGTCCATACCGGGAAGGCTGGCGGGCCGCCCGATTGCCCGGCCAGGCTCCCAGCGCAAGCACAAGGCACCCTGCCAGCCCCGCGACGGTGAGGGCGAGGCCAGGCCAAAGACCGACGGGTGCGTACTCCCACCGCACCTCGTGATGGCCAGTCGGTACCACCACCCCCAACGCCCCCAGGTTCGCCTCGACAACTCTCGTGCCTGAACCGTCCAGCCACACTCGCCAGCCGGGCGCCCGGGGGGTGTGCAGGATGGCCAGAACCACGCCGTGCGATTCCACCTCCGCCACCCAACGGTAAGGACGCTCCTCCACTACCCGAATCGTCCCACTCCCACCCAGGGCCACGCGTTCGGTTGTGACCGCGGTGGTGGCAAAATCCACGGTTTCCCACTCGCCGCGAGCAGGATCGCCGGGCGGTGATGCCGCGGCGGAGGCCAGCCGCAAGACGGGCAAGGCGCGGGGATTGCGGTAGACCCGCCCGCCGGCGTCTTGGTACGCTTCCTCCCATCCCGCTGCAGCAGGACCCGTAACCCCTTGAGGTGGCGTCGCCAGCCACCGCACCCCCCAGGCGCCCGCGAGACCCGCCCAAGGCATTGTGACCGGCCCCGGCAGGGCCATCCCCACCGCGCCGAGCGCTTGGTGCAGGTGGGCGAGTCCAAGGGGTCGCACGGGATCCGAGCTCCTGAGATCCGCGAGACCATAGCGTGCCGGCAGGTTCGGCGGCAGGGCATCACCTAAGCCGAGGACCCGGCCGCCGCCGCCAGCAACGAGGCGCTGCAGCACCTCGACGATCGCGGGCGGCGATGCCTGGTCGCGCGATCCACCCAACAGCCGCCAGTCGTTGGCTAGGGTCTCGACCGCGATCAGGGCCGGGACAGCCCAAGGGCCAACGCCAACTGCGGCCACGGTTGCGACCGCCGCCGGCGCGCCCGCTGCGACCAGCAACCCGCGTAGCTCGCCGCCATGCACACCGAGGTGGAGGCCCACCACCGCCCCCCCTACCACCAGGCCCGCCGCTACGAGACGCCCGCGCGATGGCCGGCGGAGCCAGGCATCGAAGGCGAGCGCGCCGAGGTATGCCGCAGCGAGCCCAATGAGGAAGCCCGCGCGGACCCATGTCATCCGCTCCAGCACAGGCAGGTGGCCCACCACATGGGCGAACACCGGCAACTGGTAGACGAGACCGACGGAGCAGAGCCCGACCGCAGCGAGCCCCGTCGCGATCCTCCGATGGCGTCGGCGTACCCCTCCCAGCAGCAGCAGCGCAAGCGGGGCTGCACCGATGCTCACCGAGACGGCCGCATGGGAAAACGGCTGGCGCCACGTGCCGGCAGCCGGGTCTCCCTCGCGCCACGGCATGAGGATCAGTGCCGCCATGCGCATCCTGAACGACCACGACAGCGCCGGGTCCGGGTACATCGCAGCGCCGCGGCTCTCCGCCAGCTTTGCGGTGTCCGCGATTGTGGCGATCAGGGGGATCGCTCCGACCGCCGCCACGGGCACCGCAAGCAGGAACGGCGTAGCCAGTCGGCGCAGCCGCCGCCCGCGCCCCCAAGCCTGCGCAGTCCCCACTACCGCGAGCGCCAGCCAGAGGAACGTTGCCGTTTCTGGGTGCACCGACCACCCCGCCAGCGCGCCGAGGAGCACCGCGAGGCCAGCGGCCGACCGGCGATTACCGCGCAAGGTGGCAATCAAGGCCCACAGCGCCCACGGTGCCAGCGCAACAACCCACGCCATCCCTTGAACGAGCCACGACAGGTGGTAAAGGCCGAAGCCGTACGGCAGCGCGCCGGCCGCCGCAGCGATCGGTTGTAGTCCAAGCCGACGCAGCAGGAGAAAGCCTCCGAGAGCCGCGAGTTCCAGCTTCCACACCGACATCACGTCGTTCCCGCGCTCAGGGCCCAGCACCCACACCGGGAGGTGAAGCGGGAACGGCAGGCCTGTCTGCCCGTTGGCGAACAGCGGCGCACCGCCGCCGATTCGGTCGGAGATCCACGGCGGCTCGCCCGCCGCGCCGAGGCGGCTCACCTCCGCCCACCATGGCTCGAACTGGAGCGGGAGGTCGCTCTGCTCCGGCGACCCGGTGACGGTGACGCCGCCTCCCCACTCCGGCGCCCCAGGTGCCCCCGGCCCAATGTGCAGCCCACGCAGCAGGAGGCGCCCAGGCAGCAGTAGGAGGATGACATCGACAGCCACTTGGAAGAGCAGCGCGGCTCGGCTCCGGCGCACGACCACGTGAACCGCGGCCAGGGGAAGCACGATCCAGAGCGCGGTCGCAGCGTCCATCGCCCTAGACTAGGTCCGCGTCGCCCATCGTCAAGTAGAACCGCTCGGCGACCGTCTGAAGGTCCACCTGATCGTGGAAGCAGCGGGCGACCATGTGGAGGTCGTTCGCCTCGGGACAGCGCTCCCAGCCGAGCGACGCGAGTGCCGCCTCGGCCGTGGCGTCACCGCCCAGCCAGGTCTCCACGCTGGGGCACGCGGTGGCCCTCGCAAGGTCATCGAGCTCCGCGTCGAGGGCCGCGAGCGCGCCGACGTCCCCGCCATCCCACGCGAGCTCCGCGAGGCTGAGCACTCCATCCCTGGCCAAGATCACCGCACACGCCTGTACACTCCCGCCGCGCCACACGACGAGGTGCTGGTAGGCGGCGCTGGACCTCCCCGTGAAGCGGCGCTCGAACCAGGACTCATCCTTGAGCGTCGCGAACGGATAGCGGGCCGCAGCACGACGCCACAGATCGGCTGCCGCGGCGCGTTCGAAGCCGCGCGAGACACGGAAGCGCCACCTCGCCAGGCGCCACCGCCGCCTCACCGTTCGCCGCCAGTACGGCACTGGGCGTAACAGCACGTACTTGAGCTGCTTGAGACCCATCTCGTAGTGCTTCCCGCCCGGGAAGCCGTACATGACCGCAAGGCCATCACGATTGCCGTAGCGCGCGATGAATTCCTCGTAGCAGTTCGTGAACACGCGCGTCCCGCGAACCTCCGGGAGCGAGTACACGTCGACCGGCTGGCCCCCGCGCAGGAGTACCCCACCCAGCCGCATGCGGGTCGCCGTCGCGCCGTAGTGGGCAAGGACCTGGCCGCGCTCATCCACCGCGACCATGATCCAGCGGCCCTCCGGCTCGGCGGGGAACTTCCACCGCCATTCTTCCAAGCTGCGCTGCCGGGAAAATACGCGGTTGAAGCCGTCATTGATCGCGACCTCGTCGCCCTCCTGGTACGGCCGGTAGACCACCTCAGCCATCTCTGCCCTCCCCCGGCCGCTCTCCGCACACCAGCCCGTGCCTGAAACCGGAGTGCGCAGCCGCTCGCACGTCAGTGCTCTAGCGGGTGCCACTCCCACTCGTGGAACGGCGTCACTGCAACAGGTGTCGGCACGGGGCTGAGGATAGGCAGCGGCCCCAGTCGGGCCTGCCCCATCGGTAGTAGACCGGTGCGATCGAGAACATATAACACCACCTCGACCTGTCCGCTGGAGAACGGCTGGCGCGGCAGGCGCACGCGCACCGACCACCGGCTATGCCCTTCGAGCGGTCCCAAGCCGTCCATGAGCGTGGTGAAACCACCGATCATCTCGCCCCCTACTCGCTCGAAAGCGACACCAAGGTGGATCGCGTCCTCCTCTCCGAGCAGTTCGAGCTGTGCCTCCAGCGTGTAGTCAGCACCTGGCTGGAGAGCCGTTGCCAATGCGCCATCACCGCAACGGAGGACGAAGTCTTGGATCTGCACCACCGGTCGCCCGGCGATGTCCCGTGAAACCATGCTCTCCTGCCCACGCTTGTACAGGTATTGCTCGTACGCCGGGATCACCGCCTGCGTGTCGCCAATCGCCTCGACCCGCCCGTGCCGAAGCCAGACCGCACGTGCGCAGAAGCTCGCCACGAGGTACATCGAGTGCGAGCAGAACAGCACCGTGCGGCCCTCTCTCTTGAAGCCGACCATGCGATCAACGCATTTCTTCTGGAAGGCGCCGTCCCCCACGGCAAGGGCCTCGTCAACGGCGAGCACGGCGGGCTCGACGTTGGTGGCCACGGCGAAGGCGAGTCGAGCCATCATGCCCGAGGAGTAGGTGCGGACCGGCTGGTCCGCGTATTCGCCGATATCGGCAAACGCGAGCACGTCCTCCAGGCGATCCGCCATCGATCTCTCGGGCACCCCGACCATCGATCCGTACAGCATGGCGTTCTCGCGGCCGGTGAACTCGGGGTGAAAACCGAGGCCAAGCTCGAGGATGGCGGAGACGGGCTGCGTCACAGCAAGGGTGCCGCCGTCGGGCCGGGTGATCCCGGCGACGAGCCGCAGCAGCGTGCTCTTGCCAGAGCCGTTCTCACCCACGATGCCGAACGCCTCGCCCGCGCTTACCTCGAGGCTCACGCGGTCCAGCGCGGTCTTGGCGGCGACGCTTCCAGTGGCGCCGAGGAAGGCGAAGAGCCGATCGCGCCGCCGGTGGAAGAGCGGGTAGCGCTTGGTGAGTTCCACCGCCTCGACCGTGTGGGAACGCGATGCAGCTTGCGCTGGCGCCTGCACGTGGCGAGCCTAGCACAGCGCCAGCGTCACCCCGAAGAATGACACCCACTGGATTTCATTCTGGCCCTGCGCCCGAAATCCCCACCACCGGCGAGCGCTCCTCGGAACCGGGCTGAATCCTCGCCCACCGACAAAACGGCCCGCCTCGAGGGCGGGCCGCGAGACAAACGGTCCGAGTAGAACTACGGGGCGAGCTGTGCCGGAACGTACATGGGATCGTTGGTGAGGTTGTCGATCACGGTCGCGTACGCGAACCCTGGCCCACCCGCGAGGACAGTGACCTCCGCTGAAACCGCCTTGGTACCCGGCGGCAGCGTCGTGCCCAACACGGAGAGGAAGCTCTCGAGCTGCGCTTGCAACAGGCCGCCCACGTTGAGCGCTTGGGTGAACGGCTTGGGCTGGCTGGTAGCAGGGTCGATCGGATTGAGCACGTGGCCGCTTTCATCGTAGAAGATGACCGAGAAGCTGACCCCGTTGTTCTCGGAGAGGTTAATGAGACCAAGGTTGGTGCGGGCGATGTCGGCGCTCGACAGCGCGGTGAGCAGCAGGTGCTGCATCGGCGTGGCGGTAGCAACCCCCATCGCCGCGGTGAGGGGTATGTTGTTCTGGCCGAACGTTCCGCCCGCGGTCACGTTGTAGGAGCTGGACGCCACCACCGGGTAGAGGTTTGAACCGTCAACGCACGCGATCCGCACCACGCCATTGGTATCCGGCGTCTGCAGCGGCCCGTAGGCCCACGAAACGATGTCGTCCTGGCGCCAGGTGTTCTTGGGTGCGAGCGTGACGACCTGCGCCACGGTGGGCAGCCCGCTTTGGCTCGGCGAGAACTTGACCTCCCAGTTGTGCGGCGCGGTGTCGGGGTTGGTCATCTGGAGGTCGGAGCGCCACACGCTGCCGTTGAGACCCGGAGTGTGGCCGATCGCCGGGAGGTAGATCGGCGTGGTGCCGGGCACGCCTCCCGGAATCAGCGTGGGGGCGCCGGTCTGGTTGTCAACCACTGAGGCGTCGAACTGCAGGTCCGTCCCGTCCGGCACGTCAACGCGCAAGGCGAATACGCCGATGTTGGCGAACTGCCCGTTGAACAGGTTCGCGATCGAGCCTTGGAAATAGCCGAACGGCGGAATGCCGAGCAGCGTGCTTGCCTTCTCCGCGCCGGCGGGATCCAACAGGGTGATCTTGATGTTGCTGATGCCTCCGGCGTCGCCACGTAGATTGACAAGCGAGTAGTTGGTGCGGAATCCCGGGGTGCTGGAGCTCGTGCCGTTGTTGCGCAGCCCGGTCACCCACAGTGTTGGCGGCGTCGTGTCCGGGATCACACCCACGCTAGGCGTGTACTGCCCGTATGTGCCGCCGCCCGCCGCCTGCGTGTACGTGCGCGAGACGATCATTGGCGCCATGGACTCAGGGTTGTCATACGTGATGCGCAACGCCGACTTGGTGTAGCTCTTGGTGAGCTGCTTGTTGGCAAAGTCGAGGACGTTGTCAATGCTCCAGGTCGCCTTCGGCTGGAGGGTCAGGCCCATATACGCCGGCGTGGTGTTGTCCTGCCCGACCGGCAGGAACCACATCGTGATCGTCGACTTGTCCGGCGCGGGGTTGAAGATGCGCACATCCGTCTGCCAGTGCGTGCCGTTGAGACCGCTGAGGTCGGCAGCGTCCACTGCCATCAAGGAGGTGGGACCGCACATCTTGCCGGCCACACCGATCGGCTTGACGAGCGGCTGCGAGGTCTGGCCATGGCCGCTCGCAACCAGCGTCACGTTGTAGTTGCCGCTACATGAGAAGGTGTGAATGGTCGTGCGGCCCGTTTGCGCCGGAGTACTGTCGCCAAAGTTCCAGGTGAAGGTGTCGGGATCGCCAAGCGCATCAGTGCTGTTCGCGGTAAATGTGATCACGCTGCCGGTGGTCGGCGACGTTGCATCCCAGGAGAAGTCGGCCGTGACGTGCCGTACGTCGGCGTAGACCTGCCCACTCCCGGTGAACCAGGACATGCCGAAGCAGTTCGTCGCGTTCATCACCACCGTGGTCATCACTGGCGCGTTGAAGGTGACTTGTGGAGTCTCTTGCGCCGAGGTGGCCGGCGTGCCGCCGGCGAACGCCCAGTTCCACTTCGTGTTGCCGTCGATGTTCGTGCTCGCGCTGGGATCGAACGTCACCACCTGTCCCACCATCGGCTGCTGCTGCTCCGGGAAGCCCGGCATCGGTCCGATGGGCGAGTAACCGAGGACGATGCCCGGCGCTGCGGTGAACGCACACTGCGGAGCGACCGTCACGACCGCCGAGACCAGTGCTGACGTCCCCTTGCAGTTCGTCGCCGTCAGGGTCACCGTGTAGGCGGCCGCCTTCGAGTAGGAGAGCGTCGGGTTCTTGGCGGTCGACGTGCGCGACGGCACCAGCGGTGGCGCGCCGTCGCCGAAGTTCCAAGCCCACGAGGTCGGGCTACCAGATGACGCATCGGTGAACTGAATCACGTCCCCGATCTTGGGGTTCGCCGGCGTGTAGGTGAACCCCGCGGTCGGGGCCGAGGTCGCGCCGCACGACGAAGTCACGTTGATCGACACTTGCGTGCTGGCAGAGCCGAAGCAGTTCGTCGCCTGGAAGCTGAGTGTGTGCAACCCCGCTTGACTCGTGGTAAACGTGGAGGTCAGCGGGTTCGCGGTGCCGAGGCTCTTGGGGGTGATGCTGGTGGGGTCGAGGGTCCACTTGAAGGTCGTGTCGCTGCTGGTGCCGCCGCTGTAGCTGCCGGTGAACGTGACCGGCGTCCCGGCCACGATCGTCGTCGGGTTAGAGCTGATCCCGAGACCGTACGGCGCCGAGCTGTAGGCGCAACTCGGCGGCGGCGTGGGCGTCGGAGTTGGATTTGGAGTCGGAGTGGGCGTTGGGTTAGGGTTGGAGACCGTGAAGCTAGCGCTGGCCGATGTGCTGTCCGCACCGCCGCAGGGGCTGTGCGTAACCACGACCCAGTAATGAGTCCCCGCGGCCGACGTCGTGTAGCTGCACTGAGGCGTCGACAAACCGAGGCATCCGGTGTACGCCACCTGAATAGGCGGTGGCGTCTTCACGTCGTAGGTGAACTGCCCCGTGCCGCTCGGCACGGTCCAGCTCAGCGTCACAGCCGAACCGCTAGTGACCGACGACGGGCTGGCGGACAAACCGGTTGCCTGGCCGGGTGGGTTGCAGCTCGTCATTGCGAACGACTTCGGCTGGATCGACGGCGAGACCGACTGCGTTGAGTCACTGTTGTTGACCGCGGTCGCCTGCGAGAGCTTCACGGTATACGTGTTGCCGGCGAGGAGCGTGTTGGCCGGAATGGTACCCGTCACCGCGCCCGCAAAGGTCCCGGTTTGCGTTGCAGGCGTTGCGGCCGGCGTTGCCGGCGTGTCGCTACCGTTGCTCGTGAGCCCCCATGCGAAGTTCGCCGTCCAGCCGTTCGCGACCTTGAATGCGAGCGAGAGGTTGATCGCCTTTGCGATGAGGAACGGCGGGTTGGTCGGGCCTGTTGGCTGAGTGATCTGGATGCCGCCAGAGCCGATGAAGAACGGCTCGGCGTCGATCGCCGGGGTCATCGCGCTGCATGAGTTGTAGTGGTCTGCATTCAGGGCGCCGCTGGGTACCCCGAGATTGGTGCAGTTGGTTGTGTCGGTCGGGGCCGAAAAGGCGTACTCCGCGACGATCACCACCCCGTTCGGTCCATACGACCCAGTCAGGTTCTTGCTCAGATCGAGCGTGGTGGTGTTGCCGGTGGGATATGGGGCTTGGGTTCCTGCCTGCGGCGGCGTGATGAGCCATTGGTACCCGAGCGGGGTGCCCTGAGACGGGTCGGCATTGAACTCCAACGTGTCGCTGGAAATGTACGAGCACGTCTGGCATGAGATTCCGCTGACAGCGTCGATCCGCGCTCCGGCATTTGGGTTGCCGCAAAGCCAGATGCTCTGCTTCGACTCGTAGGGCGCGCCGGCGGCATCGCGAAGCAGCAGGTCGAGCTGGTACTCACCAGGCGTCTGACTCGCGGGCGCGGGCCACGACAGGGCGGGCGTCCAGGAGCCGGCAGAAGATCCCCGGCTCCAGCTCGTGATGAGCGACCCGGTGCTCACCTGCGTCAGCGTGAGCGTGCCGCTCGCGATCGCGCCACCGGAGTTGTCAGCGATGGTGAACATGTCTCCCGGAAAGCCCTTTGCCGCAAGAGGGTTCGATAGCCCGGTGGGCGTGCACGTCGCGGCGCCGGCCGACAAGTTCGCCGGGGTTGCCGTCACGCTGAAGTTCGGCGTTGGCGTGGACAACAGGCAACTGGTATTGATGCCGATGATGTCGCCCCAGGAGTAGACGGCACGCGCCACGTTCGTCCGCGAGGCGGCGGTGAACACGGCAAGACCGTAGATCGAAGGAAAGTCGTTTGGGTGCACGCACTGGTGGGGGTTGACGTAGGTGGCTTGGGTGGGATCGGTGAGGGGGGGTTCGAGGTCAGGCATCGCGGTGGGGAGAGGGACCCCGGTGTTGTCGGTCGCGAGGTAGCCGATGTACGTGCCACAAGCCACCGCGACGACGTTGTCTCCGGCGGTAATTTCCGAGGGCGGCCGTACCGGCGAGAAGGACAGCGGCGTGTGCCAGGTGCGCGTGGCCACCAGCGTGGGCGTCGCCGGGTTGGCAAGGTCGAAGGTGTACACCTTCTCGGTGCTGCTGTCGGCGACGTTGAGCTTCCCATGCGCGGCGTCGACCGCCCAGGGGCCCGAGAACAGGCTCGTAGCGGTGGTCTTGGTCCACACCGCGAGGGGAGTCGGGCTGGTTGGGTTGCTGACGTCCACCACCAGCGCTCCGCTGGAGGAACCGGCCAGCAGCCTCTGCGCGCCGTTGGAGGTGTACATGTAGAACACCAGCGAACCCCCTGTGCCCAGGCGGAAGCTGCTGAAAGCGCCATCGGCGCTGGTCCCCGCCGGCACGCGGTAGCGGTGCTGGGTCATCGTCGTCGAGGTCAACGTGTCAGGGGTGGTCCGGCCGGCGGCGTCCTGCAAAAGATAAATGTATACCGACGAGTCGGCGGCGGCGATCGCCGTGTCGTCGAGCATCTGGCCCGCCGCGTACACGTTGCCCGTTCCGGGCTGGCCACTGTCCCAGAACAACGCCGAGCTGGCATAGCCGAAGCCCTTGATGACCGTGGTCGGGTCGTAACCGCGACCCAGGAACGCGCCCGTGCTCAACTTGAAGAAGTCCCACCCTACCGAACCCAACGACACGATCGCATAGGGAAACTCATCGACGGTCGCGACATCGGCAAAATGCTGTTCCTCGCCGAAGTGGAGGTCGGTAGTGGTTATCGAATACGGAAGCGCGACAGAGTGCTGCGTCAGACGGGCCGGGCTGATCGGGTTCGTGGCGTCCCAGAGGTCCATGCTGTTGTAGTGGGTGGCTGCAATGTAGCTCGTCCCTGCCACGTTGACCGGATAAACGCCGACGGTGGATCCCTGGAAGTACGATTGATCCGAGGCACCGGTGGCGCAGATGCTTCCCATCCAGCTTGACAGCGGCGAGCCGCCGCCGGCGATGTAGCACGATTGTCCCCACGCCTGCACGGCGCCCAACGTTACGACCAGAGTCACAGCAACGGCAAACGAACGCATCCGCCTCATGGTGTGCGACCTCCACTTGTAGTGTAAGGCGTGAGAACGCCGATGTCTAGCGCGTTGGTGTGATGGGGTTCACAAGCCCGGGCGGCACGCGCGGCGACCACCTGATCATTCCGAGCCCGCCCGGCGGCCGAAGAGTCCCCCCACCGTTGCGACTATCCATCGGATGCCTCGTCCGCTTCGCTTTCGTTTAGCCCGGAAACCTCAGTTGGGTTCGTTGGGAGAGGGCGGAGATGCCGATGATGGTGGGCGAACGTAGGGGTGAGAACCGGAGCCGTACTGTGCAGTACGGCGGCACGGTTCGAGTCCCGAGTACGCCCGCCAGCGCGGCAAGATCCGTCCTCGCAGCAGAAGCCAACTGGGGTTTCCGGGTTTAGCGAAGCCTCAGCGTCCTCAGCGTGACAGGAGCATAGCAAAAAGAATCGGGCGGGCTTGCGCCCGCCCGAACTGAAGCTTGAAGAAAAGTACTTAATGAGGATGTACGTGATTCAGGTGCCCATCGGCGATACCCCTATTGGTGTCGAGGGCCGGCATCACGTCGCCCGAGAAGCACCAGTAGTTGCCGAGCACTGCAGCCTCGACCTCGGTGGAGTAGCTGCCCCAGTAGTACTGGACGCCAACCCACGCCTGTTCGTAGGAGCCGTCCCCGTCCGGGAAACCGGAGCCAGCGAGCGATGGATCGAAGACCAACAGGATCCATCCTGCCGGGGCCGGGATACCGTCAAGGTTGGCCGGGTTCAGAGGTACCTTCTGCGTCTGGTACGGGAAGGCGTTGGGCTCGGCCGTGCCGAAGCCGGAAATGCTGCCGCCACGGGCCAGAGAGTTCTCGTTCTGGTCCCACGCGTAGTAGATGTACGGCAAGCACGCGTCCCAGAACCAATGCTTGGTGGAGCTGCCGCTGAGCAGGTAGTAGCTGAGCTCAGTGGTGTTCTTCCACACCATGACGTTGCTGGTGATGCCACCGCCGTTGTAGTACTCGAACGCGAACGCGGTCGGCAGCGGCTCGTGCCAGTCGTGCACACCGATTTGGTAGAAAGGAATCTCGGTGAAGTCGCTGTAGAAGCCGGAGGTCTGCTCGCCACCGTTCCATCCAGTGTAGCCGGGCCAGTCGAAGTCCGCTTCGATCGAAACGGCCGGGATCGAATCGGAGAAGTTGCCCGCTGGGGACAGGTAGAAGATGTTGCCAATGAGGACGTTATTGGCAGACGGGAACGGCGGTTGTGCCTTCCAGTAGTTCGGGTCGAACGGGAAGTTCTGGTTGCAGCCCGTCACGACGTCGAGCGTCACATAGAAGAACACCGGGTTGTCGGGGGTGTTGTTCAGCCAGGCTGGCAGACCGACGGCCAGTCCGGTGCAGTTGCGGGTGCTCTCCGGCGGCACGATGCCCCACTCGTTCAAATCAACGATGGCACCTTGCAGGGCCGCGACGATCTCGCTGCCAACCACCGCCTGCGGTCCGTACGGGAAGTTGCATCCCGCGTTGGACGCGAAGACGGGGCGACCCAAGCTGTCAAGTGCGGGCTCGGCGTCGATGTCTTGCGGGATCGGCAGTTGTGGCGGGTTGCCACCTGGCGAGTAAACGAACTGCGAGTTACTTGACGGCCCGTACTGGGTCGGGAAGCCGGTCAGGCCAGCGCCAGCCCAGTTCGAGGTCTTGGTGCCGACGTCGCTGGGGACCTTGGTGGTGCCCCAGAAGTCGCCGATCTGCGGGTACGGCGGGTTGGCCAGAGGCTTCGGGCCAGAGCCGTTGTCCGTGTTGTCGGAGTCGCCTGTGTCGAACAGGTTGAAGGCACCGTTGAGCAGGTCACGGAAGTTGATCTGCCACACGTCGTATCCGGAGAGCACCTCGTCGAAGTCGGCGATTCCATCCGACAGGGCGTCCCAGATGATGACGTGGATGATCTGCTTCGTGCTCGACACGTTGGTGACGTCCAGAATGGTGTCCCAACCGTTCGGGTCGGGAACCCCGTTGGCGTCGAGGGCGACGACCGCATACGGCACGAGCAGGGTCGCGGCCGGGACGAAGTCGCGCGCGCAGAAGTTGGCGTATGCGGCACCACCAATCAACGCAAGCGCGAGGCCTAGAATCACAATCTTTTTCATAGCTTGGTTTCCTCCTTCTCTCTTCTTGTGTTTGTGGATCTGGCGATAGCCAACACGATCCAGCGCGTCCGCGATTGCATCACCTCCCCGCTCAAGGATTTTCACTCCAACTCTTCATCACCGTCGGTTCCGTTCACGTTATGCTGCATCGGCATCAGCGTAGGGCCTCCAAAGTCACTTGTCAAGCCCTTTGACAAGCGAGGCTACATGAGACGAGTCTAGGGGCGCGCCACAGGATTGTCAAGAGCTGGCCTCACCTGCTTGGACTTGACCCCCTTGAGGTGTGGCGAGAACACCCAGACGCCACCCCCGCGCTCCGCGCCGCTCGGCGAGCCGGCCACGATCACGTCGCCCATGCCAGAGTGGTGGAGATCCACGATGCGCACGTCGAAGAGGTCGGTGTTCGGTAGCTTGATCTCGGGGTGGTGCTCGTAGAACTTACCGTCGGGGAACTGCAGGAAGATCTTCACCGCCCCGCTGCTCGTGATGACCGCGATGTCGTTACGGCCGTCCCCGTCGATGTCGCCGATCGCAACCCCCTTGAAGTTGTCGTAGACCACCTCGCGCTTGATGAGCATCTCTGGCTTGGGCGTCAAGGTGAGTTTGCCCTTGGCGTCGTGGAAGCGGTAAATCGCGCACGCCTGGGTCGGATCGTCCTGGCGCTGGAACGGGTTGAACGCCTGGAAGCACAGCACCACGTCGGGTCGCTTGGAGCGATCGAGCGGCGCCGCGGCGTTGGCCAAGATGAACGCGGTCTGCGGCACCTGATTGGAGGCGATCGGTTGGAACGCCGTACCCTTGCCCACGTTGCGCATGAACAGGTCGGTGACGCCCTCCTTGCGAGAGGTGAGCAACAGGTCCACCCAGCCGTCGCCGTCGATGTCGGCAGCAGATAGCCAGTCCCCCTGAATCTCGGTCGGGAACCCTTGTGTGACCGCCTTCCAGCCGTCGGGCAGATTGAGGTAGACGACGACCAACCCGGCGTGCTGCGCCTTTTGGGTGGTCTGGTCAAGGTCCATCTCGCAGATGGTCGCCACGTCGGGCCTGCCGTCGTTGTTAAAGTCGGCCACCGTAAGCGCGCGCGCCGAAACCCCCGGATTGGGCTTCGGCAACCTCACCATCCTGGTGAAGTCGCCCTTGCCGTTGCCGTACAGGATGAGGGTGTCGCCGAAGTGACAGGTCAGCGCGATGTCGAGGTTGCCATCGCCGTCAAAATCCGCGACCCGCACCGAGCCGTAGTCGAACTTGGTCGCTGGCCATCGGACCTGATCCCACAGGCGCCAGGTGCCGTCTGGCTGTTGGAGGTAGATCGACGGGTGTGAAACCCCCAATCGAGCCGGCGGCAGGACGAGATCGAGCAAGCCATCACCGTTGAAGTCAGCGAGGTCAAACGACATTTGCCAGTGGCCGCTCGTGGGCAGGCCTTGATCGCGGCGCTCGAAAGCGAGCTTTTCCGTGAACGGCGGGTCAACGTCCGGCACGTCGGTGGCCAGGTATTTGTCGGCGTAGTAGTCGACTCTTGCCTGGTTATGGAACTCTCGATTGTTCTCGATCAGCCACCTGCGGTGAAGCGGCGAGCCTTCGTCCTCCGGGGGCAAGAAGCGGGCCAGGTACACGTCGCCTTCTTCTCCGACCACGACCAACTCCTGCCTCATCGGTCCAGTGGTGCGAATCCGGTCGGGCCCAGTGTGAACCGCCATCTTCTTTGGGATGCGGAAAATGCGCGCGGCAAGCTCCGAGAGCGGGACCGCCCTCGGGACGGGCATCGGCGGCAGGGTGGGCGCGGGCGTTCCACTCGCAGGTGGTGTGCCCGCGGGCGGCAGCACCGGTTTCATTTGCGCGACGGCGGTGACCGCCGAAACGAACAAACAGAAGGTGACGTTAATCAGACGCTGCATGAAGAACCTCCGCTGGCCGCCTCCGCGACCGGATTTTCTTACTGCCAATTAGACAACGTCCCGAATCGCCCAGTAACGGCGGCGAAAGACTGCGCTACCAACCACGAGAGCCAGGCCGGCGCCGACCGCTCCAACGCCGAGCCTGGCCAGGTTCGGCCCAGTCCCCATGATCACCGCGCGAAATGCCTCGAGCGGACCGACCAACGGGTTAACGGTGAGCCAAAGCTTGAGTCCGCCGGGCACGTACCGCTCTGTGTACACGATCGGCGTGGCGTAGAACAGCACCATCAAACCGGTCCCCACAAACGGTGAGAGGTCAGGCAGGAATGCGCCCGCAGCCATCAGGAGAAGGCTCCCACCCCAGGTCGCGACGACGAGCAGGACCACGCCAACACCGAGCCAAGGGAGCTGCGCCCACGCCAAGGTGCCACCGGCTGCGGCGACCGCCAGGGCCAGTGCATAGCCGATAGCGTGCCGCCCCAGCACGGCTCCCAGCGCGCCGGCAACCAGTACCTCGAGAGGAGTACCTACATGGCGAACCAGGTTGGCCTGCGCGTGCGCCAGCCCCACGGCGCGCATCATTGCCTCCTGGAACGCAAGAAACGGCATTAGCCCGGTGACGAGGTAGAGGCCAAAGGCGGTCACGCCTGGCTGGCCTTCAAGTCTCATGCCAAGAACTATCGAGAAGACGACCAGATAGACCGCAAACTGAATCGCCGGTTCGAGGATTGCCCACGAAGCTCCGAGCGCCGAGCCTGCGTAGCGGGCCTTGAACTCGCGTGTCGCCAGCTCGCCCACCAGCCGACGCCAACGCCACACCTGTTCGATGGTACGCAGCATTACCGCCCGGTCCCCTCCCCGCCTTGACACTCCGGCTATGCGGCCCTAGCATAGGAGTGTGGCAGGGCACATTAGCAGATGTGACCCGACCCCACAAGCGCATCATGAAGGAGCTGAAACGCTCTCTGCTGCCCGCCGCGTCGGTCGGACAACGTGTCCGCCAGCATCGTCATGACCGTAATCTCACGCAGACGGAGCTGGCACGCCACATTGGCATCCAACAGTCCGATCTGTCGCGCATGGAGAAGGGCGAGTATCGGGTCTCCCTCGACGTGCTCTTCCGGCTGCTCCAGGTATTCGAGATGTCCCTGGGAGAGTTCTTCGGCGACCTCGCCCACGAAAACTTGACAACCAGCGAGGCAGTCTTGGTAGAATCGTTCCGCGAACTGCCGCATGAGGCACAGGCCGAGGTGTTGGAGTTTGTCGAGTTCAAGCGCGGCAGGGGGAAGGGGCACGAGGAGTGACCGGGGCAACGGATCGTTACCTTCGCCTCACCGACCTCGCCCAGCGGGCGTTTACCCGCGGGCGATTGGAGCGCTCGCTCGCGCTCTTCTCCACCGCGGAAGACGAGGCCAAGCGCGCGGGTGACCGCGAGCTCGCTGACCGCGCCTTCTGTAACCGCTGCGTGGTGCTGCTCGAGCTCGATCGCCTGGATGGCGCAGTTGGCGAGCTCAAGTCCGTCCTCATGCGCGCCCGGGATCCGTTCACGGCGTGGATGGCGGCGTACTACACGGCGCAGGTCTACGAGGTGGAAGGCAACATCGCCCGTGCCCTCGCGTACGCGCGCCGCGCCAGCGAGCAGGCCGACGCATGCGGCGAGCGCCGCGCCAAGAAGGGCTCGGCGAACCTGCACGGCGTGCTCGCGCTCAAAGACTCACGGTTTGCCGAGGCTGCAGAGCATTTCCGCGTTGCGCTGCAGTTTGCCACCGAGGACGGCGACGACGTGATTAACCTCGCGGTCGCCCGCGACAACCTGGGCTACTGCCTGATGTGTACCGGCAACAAGAACGAGGGCATCGCGCTGTGCCGTGATGCGGCCGCGACGCTGGAAACCTCCGGCACGCGCCAGCTCCTCCCCGAGGTGTACCAGGATTTGTGCTACGGCGCGCTCGAAGAGGCACGCCTCGATGAAGCACGGGAATGGGGCACGAAGGCACTTGCCCTGGCAAGAGAGTTCGACCACCCGACCGTGGCGCGCAACACCCTGATGTTGCTCGCTGACGCCGCGATGGATTTCGGCGATGAGGAGGCCGCGGAGACGTACCTTCAATCCCTCGCGGAGTACTACCCGGACTTTCGCGGCATGAAATCGTTCCTGCGCACCTTCAACGTCCGAGAAGTCATCAACCTGAAAGCGTGAGGATGCCATGCGCCGATTGGTCCTAGCTTGCCTGTTCGCCTTCGGTGCGGGGACCGCCCTCGCGGCTAGCCCCTTCTACCTCGACCAGAACGGCGTCTTGTGGCAGGGCAGCTCAAGCCCGAGTGGTCTCCTGCTCAGCGCCACCCAGGATGGCAGCGAGCTGGTCCACAGCGTAGTGCCCTTCCCGATCGGGATCGCCGGCAGCTACGATTCGCAGATCCAAGTTGCGGCGGACAACCTCACCGGCAAGGTCGCCGTGGTGTGGCAACGCAACTGGGGCCCGAGCGCCTCCGAGATCATGCTGGCCGTATGGCAGAATGGCGGCTGGCTGCAGGTGGACCACCTCTCGCAAGATCTTCAACCCAACCCGCGTAACCCCATGATTTGCCTCACCGAGGTCACCTCCACGACGCCCGACCCGGCGAACCCCAGCCAAACCACTACGGTCAGCGACAGCTTTCTCCACGTGTTGTGGTGGGAGGGTCTCGACCAGACGCATGGCGAATATGGATTGCTCCGCCTCACCGCCGACCCAAATGACGCCTCCGCCTACACCGAGCTGAACCTCGATGCCTTCATTGGCGTCGGTCTCGCTTGCGGCGTGCCGATTCCGCCGGAAGTGCTCGAGCATCCGCTCTTCGCCAGTCAGGGTGCGTCTGACCATGCGGAGGCATTTTTCGGCTCGCAACGCCTTTGCCGGTTCTTGCTCCTCGACGTGCACTTCACCCTCGATCCCAGCGCACAGGTGATCGCCCAGCGGCGGCGCCACATGCCGATCTTCGGCGTTGCGGCGCTGTTCCCCATGACGACCTCCCTGGCGATGGACGGGGTTCGCGTCGTGCTGGGCAACAACCTCTCCCCGGTCGCCTACCGGGTCAACGGCCAGAACATCGAGTACGTGACCTACTCCAACCAGGGGTGGAGCCCACTGCGAGTTCTCCCAGTGACCGGCACCTTGACGCTCGATCAGGCCATCCCCCTGGTGGAGAACCTCGCGCGGTAGCCACCAACGCTAGCAAGAGTAAAGAGGCGGCAGGCGTGGGCCTGCCGCCTTGGTTTTTTCCGGCGCACCCGGCTCATACTCCTGGGCCGGCGGGCGTGGCCAGGTTTGGGATCCTCGTGCCTTCGCCAGGGCGGGGAGATGATGTTACCGGAGTCAGTCGAGCGAGCGCGGAAGTCCCGCCCGGGGATCGGCCGCTGTTCCGTAGAGCTCCGCGACCCGGCGTGCAACCTCGCGGCCGGCCGGCGACACCACCTTCGGAACGATCACTTGCACCGTGTAGAGGTGGTCGCCGTTGGCGCCCGTCCGAACGTTCCGCACTCCCTTGCCGCGCAGCCGGTAGCGCTGCCCGGACTGCGTGCCCGGCGGGATTTTGGCCCGCACCGGTCCGTGGACGGTACCGATCTCCACCTCGGCGCCGAGATACGCTTCGCTGAAGGTCAAAGGCACCGTGGTGTGGATGTCGTCGCCGTTGCGCTCGAAGAATGCGTGCGGCCGCACGCGCACCGCGACGGCAACTTCTCGGCGCGATCCGTTCTTGAGGCTGGCGCGCACGCGATCTCCGTCACCTACACCAGCGGGGAGCTTGACTCGTAGGCGATCCGTCTGCACGAGAACGCCGCTGCCGTGGCAGCGGGAGCACACCTTGCCACGCACGTTGCCAGCGCCGCCGCACTCGCTGCAGGTGAGATCGCGCCGCACCGGCACCACCACGCTGGTGCCACGCACCGCCTGGACGAACTCGAGCTCCACGGCCACCTCGAGTGGCGGCTCGGCCCGCGCTGTCGAGCGCCTGGCCCCGCCGAAGAGATCGCCAAAGATATCCCCGAGGTCCGCAAACCCGCCAAAGTGGCGAAAATCGAATCCCTGTGTTTCGGGCCGCCATGCGTGCGCCTGCCGCGCCGAGGCTGCTCCCTCGTCCACGGTGCCGAACTGGTCGTACTGTTGGCGCTTGTCCTTGTCGGAGAGCACCGCGTACGCTTCCTGGATCTCGCGAAAGCGCTTGGTTGCATCCGGGTTCTGTTTGTTGACGTCCGGATGGTAGCGCCGCGCCAGCTTGCGGTACGCCTTCTTGATCTCCTCCTTGGTGGCGCTACGTCCGACGCCCAGGGTTTCGTAGAGGTCTCTCATGCCTCGCTCCGACCAAAATATGAGCGAACGCTTGTAAACTTGCAAGGGCGATTATGCTGAACTTGACACTAAAACCAATTGGCATCGACACCGAATGTGTATGTTGCTGCTGTGCAGCGTTGTGTTTGGCCTATCTATAGCTGTTCCATCGGCGTGGGCCAGTTGTGACAAACGAAGCGCGTCCCGTGAGGACCGAATGGGGAAGGTCGAGCTTATAGCAGAATCTGGTGAGGTATTTCCTGCCAAAGGCATCTCTGTAAAGAATGAACCCACGGAAAACCAAATCAGCCTCGCCGTTCCGAAGGAACTTGCGTGCCTCGATGGGGAGCCAATAGTGTACCCAGTTACGCAGTGGTTTAGTCGCAGCCAGCGGGAGAGGCCCAGCGACCCAGGGTTCCACATGCGATCTCTCCTTCAGGATCGGTCTAGCCATCGTTCCGAACAGGACACCGCCCTGGGTGAGGAAAGCCGGAGTACGTCCGGTGTTACGAACAGAGTAATGCAACTCGAACCTTGTCTCACCAACTCCATCCTCCAAGCTGAGCCGTTCAATCTTCCGCTCGCGCCCAGTGCCCTCCGGAAGGTATTGAGCGAATCCTTCCGGTACGATCACTACCCATGGGCGCTCTATCTTGTGCAGCGTAGATTCGGCCACGCTGGCACTCTGAGCCGCAGCCCTAGCCATTGCTTTTGTCGCGTGAGCCATCTCGTCCGTCGACTTCGTGTAGTGCGCGACGAGCCCGATCTGCTCTCCTGTGCGTCTCACGAGCAGAAACGTCGCGATGGCGAGTGCGAGCGTCCCGAGAGCAACGAGGAGATCCGCAATAGCTGTGATCCATGGGAGACGTTTGGCCCAGCCTGCGTGTTCCTGACTCTCATTGGTGGCCTTCTGGAATTCTGTGGTGTCTTGCAGAGCAAGCACCGTCGTCTTGGGTGGAGCCTGATTATTACCGGCGGGGTGATCTCGGTTGGTACTCAGATTCTCGTGCTGTTCGCTCTTGGCGATTGCTGGTGGGCTTTGACCTTGTGGGGGCTGCTGTGACGGCGCTGGCGTTGCTACAGCGGCTGAGAGGGCCAGGAGGATTGCGCATAGCATTGGGGACACCTCCTCTAATCCGACTCCTGCTGGTTGGGCTGCTGCTAATCAGCAGAGTTACCGGAGCGACACTGCTCCCAAGTCAAGGTCATTCGACGCCAGATACTGCAGAAGTCTGTGTGCCTCGTGCGGCCAAACCCATCCTCATACTCAGTGCGGCCAAGCAGATAGAGATCAACGCCTGGCGGACCCCAAAGCGTCGCGATATCCTCGGGCCGAAGTTCGGGCATCGCCACTGTGATCTCGTACGGATGACCAGGACCGATCACGTACCGGGACATACCATAGCCCACTGGAACATCTTGGGGAGATTCGTGGATATCCTCTTTGAATGTAGGCTCTTTGATGTCTACCACCGCTTGAGCCATGATCACGCCGCGAGCTGGTCGGTGCCCTGTATTGTCTATGTAGACAAGGAGGTTATGCCGTGCGAAGATGTCCTTTTCGGCAGTAATGCTCCGGACCGTGATCCAGGCCCTATTCGCCAATTCGAGGCTCTGTCTTGCAATGTCAGTCTGAGCTTGCACCAAGTCGCTTTGTTTTCTAAATTCGTCGAGCTGTTGAGCAGAGAGGCCAAGCTGCCTCTGCGTAGCGTCCAGGTTTGCGTTGACGAGTTTGAGCTGTTCTGCAATCAAGCCATTGCTCCTGGTCGCTTCCCTTACCGCCTCCCGCATCGCTCTTGCTTGTTCTCTGGCGTAGTAGGCGTAGACAATCACGGCGGCGACGCCGATCGCCTGAACTGCAAGCATCCATTTCTCAGAAGTCGTTGGACGCAAGTGGTAGCTGAGGCGGTGGCGCTTGCGGCTGGTCTCGGGCTGATCTTCTTTGGACTCTACATGTGGGAGGTCCGAGATCGCCCGATCTTCTGGCTTACTCTTGTTCTGGTTGGGGCTCTCGTCCTTTTCCAAGTTGCGATGCCTCTTCTTGATCCGCCGTCTTTGTGGTCGCAGCGCCAAGTATACCCTTCATCGCCGCGTCAAAGTCCAACGGGTGCAGGCTCACCGGCCGAAGGCGTTCTCGTTTCTTCTCGGGGGCACGCGGGCGAGGTTTCTTGGTCTTCGCGCCGGTGCCCATCACGACCCCGCCACGACGAGATCGAACATGTTTGCTTCCTTTCGGTTGTTGTACCGGAACGAGAACTCGTTGAGGTACAGCGGAAGGTAATCGCGGGAAACCTTGTGGAAGGTGCCCACGATGCCGCGCTTGAGCATCGACCAGAACGAGTCGATGTTCGCGGTGTGGACGTTACCGCGGACGTACTCCCTGCGGCTGTGGTTGACGGTGCCATGCGGCAGTCCGATCCGCTTGTAGTTCTCATGCTCGTCAGAGGCCACGAGCTTGACCTTGTCCGAGATGGCCTGGCGGACGAAGCCGACCATCGTCTCTTCCTTGGTGTTCTCGATAACCTTGGCGATGACGTTGCCCTTGCGAGCAATGGCGCCGATGACGGCCACCTTGCCGGCTGTCCCGCGTCCTTCGTGGAGCCTTACACCGCCGCCGACGTTGCGGCCGTGGCGGTTCTTCGCCTTGCCCCCGACGTAGGTCTCGTCAACCTCGACGATGCCGGTGAGTTGCTTGAACTCGGGACTCTGCATTGCGGCGCGGATACGGTGGCACATGTACCAGGCCGTCCGGTAGGAACCGGCGCCGATCATGCGCTGAATTTGGAGGGCGCTGATGCCCTTCTTGCTCTGGCACATGAGGTAAATCACCTGGAACCAAGTGCAGAGCGCCACGTTGGTGTTCTCGAAGATCGTGCCGACCAGTGGCGAGAACCTGTAGCCGTTGGGCGAGCACTTCATGCACTGCCACGTCCAGGGGCGCGAGAGCCGGTACACCTTGGCATTCCCGCAGCGTGGGCAACACACGCCGTTAGGCCACCGCATCTCTACGAGGTACTCGCGGCATGAATCCTCGGTTGGAAACCGTTCGGCGAGTTGGGCTAGCGTCATCATGCCTACAATATAAGGCCCTAGCCAGCCTTTGTCAAGTAGGGCATAATCGCCCTTGCAAGGGCCACCTGATCGCAGGGTGGGTTGGCGCCACCGGCAGGGCACTTGGCATCCCACAACGACGGGAAGAGATGAAGCCGCAACCGGGATAGAATGCCCGCATGCCGTTGGCGCCTGCGATTGTCCTACTCCCGGCATTCGGGCTGCTGCTCTCTCGCAGCGGGCGTGGCTTGCTAACGATGGTCGCGATTGCGCTCCTCGCATGGCTTGACCTGTGGTGGGTAGTTGCGTCTCTGGGGATATCTCCCCTCGATCGGGCCGTGCCGGCATTCCTTGCCGTGCCCCAATCCTCCGGCGTCCTGGTGATCGGCCATCTTCTCGTTGCGGTACTGCTCCTCGTCGCTTTTGGAGTGTTTTCGCCCCGGCCCGGCAGCCCCGCATACCTCGCGACACGCGCCTCTCGGCGAGGAGATTTCCTTGCCGCCGGCGAGTTCTGGCTGGAGGCCGGGCAGCAGCAGCGGGCGCTCAAGGCGTTCCTGCGCGCCCACGCCTGGGGCCGCGCCGGGGAGCTGGCGCGCTCAATGGGGCGCCTGCGCCGAGCTGCCGCGTTGCTCACTCGCGAGGGCGGGGACTCCTTGGCCGCGGCGGCCCAGCTTCTCACCCGCGCCGGCGACGCAGCGTCCGCGCAACAGACCTGGCTGCGTTACGGAAGCTTCCTCGTCGAGGGCGGGCGTCCCGAGCAGGCGATTGAGCCGTTTCTGCGCGCCGGCGACTCGCGCCGTGCCGTGAATGCGGTGGAGTTGGCCATTGGAGGCGACCGCCTTTCCGTCGGTTTCGCGGATGCGGCGATCCGCGCCGCGCGCGAGGCGAGACGGCCACAGCTTGCCGGCTCCGCGGCTCTCATGGCTGGTCGCTTCCGCGAGGCGGGAGACCTGTTTCTCGCCGCCGACCAACCGCTCGAGGCGGCACGTGCCTTCGAACAGGCCGGCGACACGATGCGCGCCGCCGAGTCGTTGCGGCTCGCCGGCCAGGTCGAGGAGGCCGCGCGCATCCGCGGCCAACGACTCTTCGACACCGGCAAGATCCAGCAGGCGTTGCAGGAGTACGAGACGGCGGGGATGGAGGCCGAGGCCGCGCGGGCGCTCGAGAAGCTGGGTCGTTACCCGGAGGCCGTCGAACGCTTCCAACGTGGCGGTTTGCTCGCCGAGGCGGCCGATCTCGCTCGCCGCCATCTGGACCCGCGTGACGCGGCGAAACTCTACGTACAGCTCGAAGACTGGTCGGAGGCGGGCGCGGCATGGGAACGGGCCGCGGAACCGGTCGAGGCTGCGCACTGCTTCGAGCGCGCCGGCGACTACCTCCACGCCGAGGACGTCCTCCTCAAGGCCGGCCTGTTTGGTGACCTCGCCCAGTTGCTCGGACGCCTTGGTCGTGTTGAGGAAGCCTTCAGCGTGCTCTACCGCCACGGCGACCGGCTCGGTGCCTGGCAGTTGCTCTCGTCGTACGGGGGTACTTTCCCCAACCTCGTCGAGCCGCTGGTGGAGCTGGCGGGCTGGCTGCAGGGCATGGGCGATCTTCCCGGCGCGATCAGCGCGGTGCAGCGTGCGATTGGAGGGTTGGCGGTGCGGCGTGAGCTGCTCCCCGCCTTCTATGCGCTCGCCAACGCGCTCGAGCAACAGGGCGACCACCGGGCGGCCGTGGCCGCTTGGCAGAGGATCGCCGAGTTCGACTACGGCTACCTCGATGTCGCGCAGCGCCTCCAGGTCGCGAGCGCACGACGGACCAGCGAGGAACGGAGCCAGCCTCAAGCCGCGAGCGCGGCGGAGCCGACGACGACCACCGACGTCACCGCCCGCTATGTCCTCGAACAGGAGCTGGGGAGAGGCGGCATGGGGGTGGTCTACCGCGCCCGCGATAACCGGCTTGGCCGCGTCGTCGCGATCAAGATCCTGAACCCACGTCAGCATACCCCGGAGGCGATCCGTCGGTTCGAGCGTGAAGCCCGCGCGGCGGCGGCGCTTTCCCATTCTGGGATCGTACACATCTACGACTTCGATCGCGGCTTCTCGTCGTTTTTCATCTCGATGGAATTCGTTTCCGGACCCACGCTCAACCAACTGCTCCGCGAGGAACCGGCGTTCGTTAAGCACAATCTCGTCGCCTTGACACGGCAGATCGTCGAGGCCGTCAGCTACGCCCATACACACCATGTCGTGCACCGCGACCTCAAACCCGCGAACATGATCGTGGCCGAGCGGCGGCACGTGAAGATCCTCGACTTCGGTATCGCCCGCCGCCTCGACGAGCTGGACCTCGCCGCTTCGGGGGCCACCGGCACCCCGTACTATATGGCGCCTGAGCAAATCCTCGGCGAGAACCCCGACGAGCGGACTGACATCTACGCGCTCGGCGTTACGCTCTTCCAAATGGCAACGGGTACGCTTCCATTCGCGACCGGTAACATCCTCCGCGCGCACTTGGAACAGCCGCCACCCGATCCCCAAGCGCTCGTGCCGGACCTGGATCCCGCTCTCGGCCACGTCATCATGCGCTGCTTGGCCAAGAACCCTGACCAGCGGTTCCGTGACGGCGCGGCGCTCCTGGCCGCCGTCGAGCTGCTCGGCAACGGAGCGCTGCCGTGAAGATCGCACTCATTGGCACGCACGGCGTGGGCAAGACGACGCTCTGCTTCGACCTGGCCGCCCGCCTCAAGCGCCGCGACGTGGACGTGGAGCTCGTGCGTGAAGTGGCGCGCCGCTGCCCCATGCCGATCAACCGCGAGACGAGCGTGGCGGCGCAGAGCTGGATTCTCCATACCCAGATGGCCTGGGAGCTGGAAGCCGAGTCGGCACACCCACTCGTGCTGTGTGACCGCTCCGTGCTCGACAACTACTGCTACCTCTACCACGCGACCGGGCCGCACCCGAGCTGGGAGCCGCTCCTCGACGCCTGGCTTGCCACCTATCACCTGCTCATCAAGGTCCCGATCTGGACGACGCCCCACTGGGACGGGGTGCGTGACACCGACCTCGCGTTTCAGCGCGACATCGACGCGCTGCTCGATGACCAGCTCGAACGGCGCGCGCTGCCGGTGCTCTCGCTTGCCGCGGATGACCGCCCGCGCTGGGGTGACATCGTAATGGCGCGCCTGGAGCCGCTGGTCTGCCCGCAGCCGTCGCTGTTCCCCGAGGAGGATACGAGGTAAGAGCGTCTTCCCGCCGCGACCGGAGACGCTCGCGGCGGCCTACTGGGCTTCCCTTTTCTGCGTGTCTCAACATGCAGCGCCCGGCTCCCCGATCGGCGCTCCGGACAGCCAACAGGAAGCCTCGTGCCTGCGCAACCCGTAGCCTCCCGCGCTCACCCGCACCAACCGGCATGAGGTAGTTCCCTGCCTGAGCACCTGCCGCTGGTCGAGGCAATCGTCGCACGCCCTGATGACCGGCCGGCGTTTGCGCCCGCGGTCATGGCAGGTCCTCGGAGGCATCCGTTGAAGACCCTCCATGCAGCCGGCCCGCCGTATCATTGCGAGCGATGCGAGTTCCGGCGTGCAGGTCCTGATCGGTCTGGGGGGAAACCAGGGCGATGTCCCCGCGGCGTTCGAGCGCGCCACCGTTGCGCTCGCGCAGGTCGGCCGCGTGCTCGCCCGATCCTCGCTCTGGCGTTCCGCAGCGCAAGGCCCAGCGCAGCCAGATTTCTGCAACGCCGCCGTCCGGCTGGGCAGCGACGCTCCCCCGCTGGCGCTGCTCGCGTTCTGCTCACAACTCGAGGCGCAAGCGGGGCGGACGCGTGACGGCGACCGTTGGGGACCGCGGCCGCTTGACCTCGACCTGCTGCTCGTCCCCGACTTGGTGATCGCGGCGCCATCGCTGGTTCTCCCGCATCCTCGGCTCGCGACTCGGCGCTTCGCTCTGCTCCCGGCCGCCGAGCTGGCACCTGGCTGGGTGCACCCTCGCCTTCACCGCACCCTTGCCGATCTGGCCGCCGACCCCGCTCTTGCGGGGCAACGCTGCGAGAGGCTCGGCCCATTCCCCAGCTCCGGTTGACTCGAACGCCGCGACCGGTTTTCGCGGCGCCCCCTTCTCAGCCCGGAAACCCCAGTTGGGTTCGTTGGGAGAGGGCGGAGATGCCGATGATGGTGGGCGCACGTAGGGGCGAGAACCGGAGCCGTACCTGTGCGGTACGGCGGCACGGTTCGAGCCCCGAGTATGCCCGCCAGCGCGGCAAGGACATGCGGGTGGCGGGCGGGTTGCATGACGCGGGCTCCCGTGCCTCCCAATAAACATGCGGGGGATTCGGGTGGGGGCTTCCACCAGCCGTGGCGACCCGTGGCCAATGCTCCCGCATCCGCCCTCGCAGCAGAAGCCAACTGGGGTATCCGGGCTCAGTGTTCGCCGCGCAGGATGACCGTGGGTTCGAGCGCAGCGGCACGGCGCGCGGGCTGGACCGCAGCGAGGCTGCACACCACCACCGACACGAGCAGCGCGAGGAGGTAGAAGCGCGGATAGTCAGCCATTTGGAGGTGCTCGTTGTGCAGCATCGCCTGCTCACCGAAGTCGACCGGGAGCGCCGCCACGACGCGAATCAACACCGCCCCGGCGACCCAGCCGAACGTCGCCCCGATCAGGCCGAGCAGCGCTCCCTGGTGGAGGAAGATCATGCCCAGGTCGTGACGCGAAAATCCGGCGGCACGCAGGATTGCGATGTCCCGGCGCTTGTCGGCGACAAGCTGCACGAGAACGTTGGCCACCCCGAACGCCGCGACCAAGGTGGTGAAGAGCACGAGCGCCAACGTGATGAGGTTCTGGCGGGCGAACGCCTCCACCGACGCGGCGCTGCGCTCCTGCCAGGAGCGGCACACGTACCCGGTGGCAGCCTCGGCGGCCCGTGCGACCTCCGGCGCCCGCAGCGCGTCGTCGAGCGCCAGCTCCACGGTCGTTGCTTGATCGGAGGAGAGGCCTGCCAACGCCTGCGCCAACGGCAGGTTGACGAGCGCCAGCGTCTTGTCGATGCGGCCTAGACCCGAGCTGACGATTCCCACGACGCGCAGCGGCACCGCTCCTCCCGCGGCACCAATCGCCTGCAGGTGCGATCCCACCTCTGCGCCAAGCGCGCGGGCGAGTTGGCTGCCCAGGATTGCGCCGTCCGGCGCCGGGGCGAGCGCCGCCCACGAGCCACGCACCACCTTGGTGTCGAGCGCGGTCACGGCGCGCTCCGCTTCCGCCACCACCCCGGAGAGCACGGCCGGGCGCCGCACCGTGCCGTACGCGAGCACGACCTGTGCTTCTACTGCCGGCGTCGCCACCCGCACGCCGGGGATCGAGCGAAGCGCCGCCAGAACACCGGTCAGTCCCCGCACGGCGCGCTTCTCGTCGGGGATGTGATGGCGCGACAACGCGACCACGACATCGCCGGGCAGGCGGATCGCGTCCGGCCGCCAACCCTGCGGACGTCGCGGCAGCACCTCCACATGCGGGGAAGCCTCCGTCGTCTTCTTGAGAAAATCCTCGGAAAGCCCGGTGGTGAGCGACAGCGTCACGATCAGCATCGCCGAGCCGACCGCCACCGAGGTAAGGGCGATCGCGCTCTGCCGCGGCCGTCCGCGGAGCTGCGCCTCGGCGATGCGGAGGTGGTCGATCACGAACAGACCGGGCGCCACGACTTTGGACGTTCAGTGCATCTGTGGCACAGCGCCGCGGGGCGACACCCCTGCCGTTGGCGCGCGGTCACAAGGCGCTCCTGTCCTGGGCCTGGACCAACACCACGCGATCACCGTCTTTGAGGCCGGAAGGCAACGGCGACACCACGCGTTCGCCAGCGGACAGCCCATCGACTACCTGGCAGCGCTCCTCATCGCAGACGCCGATGCGGACCGCACGCCTCCTCACGCGATTGCCGTCGCGGGCGAGGATGAACACCGCGCGGCGCGTGCCGCTGCCCTCCAAGGCGTCGCGCGGCGCCACCAACGCGTCCTCCACCGTGCCGGTCACGATGTTTACCGTGACCGTGAAGTCAAGCTGCAGCGCCGGGCGCCGCGCCGGCAGCGTGACCAGCACATCGGTGGACTTCGTCAGCCGATCGACCGCCGGCACGAGTCGCCACACCTGGCCAAGTAGCGTGTCGCCTGGGTACGCATCGAACACCATGCGCACTTCCTGGCCGACCGCGACCCGGCCGGCGTCGCGCTCGTCCACCGCCACGCGCAAGTACGCGCGGGAGAGGTCCACCACCGTGAGCACCTCGTCGCCTTCGCGGAGCGGGTCGCCGGTGCGGCGCAACAGAGCGGTGACCACGCCGTCGAGGGGGGACCGCAGCTCTGCCCACCTCTCCTGCTCCCTGTCGAGATCGAGCGCGGCCTGCTGCGCCGCCATTTGCGCCTCCGCCTCCCGTGCCGCCTCCCGCGCCCGCACCCAGGCGTCTTGCGACACCAGCGCATCCGCGAGCAGTTTCTCGGCACGGGAGGCGGCGTCTTGCGCCGACGCGAACGAGGCCCGTGCCGCCTCGAGCTCACGGGCGGCGCGGTCGCACGCCATCCGGAGTGCCGTGTCGTCCTGGCGCGCCACGACCTCGCCTTGCTTGACCGTCTGCCCCGCGCCGACCAACAGCGCCGCGAGCGGCGCCGCCACGCGGGCGCGGAGCGTGGCGCGCTGGTCCGAGTCCACCCGGCCGGTCGCGTAGACGGCAGCCACGACGCGACCGCGGCCGACCGCAACGGCATTGACCTCGCGCCCTCGGTACCTCTTCCACAAAAGGTGGCCGAGCACCCCTACCATCACCAGGGCGATCGCGGCCAGCACCATCCACCGTCTCATGCGGTTGCCTCCCTGCGCTCGTCGCCGACCAGCCGGCCATCGAGCAATCGAAGGACGCGGTCGCTGCGCGAGGCCCACTCCGGATCGTGTGTCACCACCAGGATCGTCTGCCCGAGCGTACGGTTCAGCTCGCGGAAGAGCTCGTAGATCACGCGTGCATTGGCACTGTCGAGGTTGCCGGTCGGCTCGTCGGCGAGCAGCAAGCGCGGTCGGTTGGCCAGAGCGCGCGCCACCGCCACCCGCTGCTGCTCGCCGCCGGAGAGCTCGTTGGGAAGCTTCCCAAGCTGGTCCCCAAGGCCCACGCGCGCGAGCAGCTCGGCACCCCAGGCGCGGTCACGTCGTGAGCGCCCGCCGCCTCGCGCCCATAGCGGCATCAACACGTTCTCCACCGCCGAGAACTCCGGCAGCAGGAAGTGAAACTGGTAGACGAAGCCAATCAGCCGGTTGCGCAGTCGCGCCAGGGCGTCGTCACCGACGCCAGCGAGCTGCTCGCCGGCGATCTCGACGCTTCCTTCGTCCGGGTGGTCGAGACCGCCGAGCAGGTAAAGGAGCGTGGACTTGCCTGAACCGGAGGGGCCGACCAGCGCGACGAACTCGCCTGCCTCGATGGTGAGGTCCACGCCGCTGAGCACCTCGCGCGCCGCGGCTCCTTGCCCGAGGCGCCGCACGAGCGAACGCGCGACCAGCACCGGCCCACCAGGTCGGGGCTGGGGCGTCGCGCCTCGCGTCCCAGCCTCATCCCACCCCACGCAGCACCTCCACCGGGACCACGCGGATCGCGCGGCGGACCGCGAATAGGGCCGCAACCGCCGAGATGGCCAGCGCCGCCCCGCTGATCATGAAGTAGTAGCGTGGGTCGTTGGCAAGGAAGAGCTGGGTATACGCGAGGACCGCTCCCTCCCGTGGGGCGAACCGAATCGGGAACGCGGTGAAGATCGCGATAGTCGTCGCCGCGAGCGCGCACCCAGCCAGCGCGCCGACGGCTCCGAGCACAACACCTTCGAGGACGAACACGCCGCGCAGCGCCGCGCGCGAGAAGCCAAGCGAGCGCAGGAGGGCAATGTCGCGCTCCTTGTCGAGGATGATGGTGGTGAGCTTGTTGGCGATGCCGAGTCCTGCCACCAGCAGCACAAATCCGGTGAGCAGGTAGGTAGTCAGCGCAATCATGCGGAACAGCTTGAGCGCCGCTTGGTTCGATTCTTCCCAGCTCTCCACCCGATGGCCGGTGACGCCCTCGAGGCGCCGGCGCAGCCCGTCGAGCTGATCGATCCGGTCGGTTCGCACACGGATCTCGCTCCCCTCGTCGGCGCCCCACCCTTCCGCCGCCTGGGCGAGCGCGAGGTTGACGAAGGCGGTCCCCTCATCGGTGGCGCCCAGGCCGGTACCGATGATCCCCACCACCTCGAGCTCGAGCCCCGCTCCGCTATCACCCACCGCCACCAGGCGGTCGCCGACCTCCACGCCGAGCCGATCGGCAAGCTGCACGCCAACCACGGCACCGTCGCGGCGTACGTCCAGCCGCTGCCAGTCGCCGCGTAGCACCGTGGCGGGCAGCTCGGTCACGGTCGCCTCCGCAACCGGATCGACCCCAACCAGCGTCGCCGGCTCCGCGATGGTGCCGAACGACAGCACCACCGGCACGCTCGCCGCCACCGACGCGCCTTCCACCCCTGCGATGCCCCGCAGACGCTGCGCGAGTGTGGCGGCGCCCCGCACGGTCGGGCGGTCGTCCGGCGGCGGGATGCGCGAGAGTGTGATCACGCGATCACCGGGAAACTCGCGCAGCACGTTCCGCGCCCGCGCCACGTCGAGTCGCTCCGGCTGCACGGTGAGCAGCGGCGAGACGCGGATCAGACGCTGGGTGAAGAACACCATCAGGCCGTCCATCATCGCCAGCGTGAAGATGAACACAGCCACGCCAACCGAGACTCCGGCAACCGCCAAGGCACTCTGGCGCGGACGGCTCGCCAGGTGGCGCCAAGCGATGCGCAGCGTCGGCCTCATCCGCTCACGCGTACGCGCACATCCACCGCGACGCAGCCGTGCCCGTCGTCGAGCACCAGGAGCGGGTTGACGTCGCACTCCGCGATCTCGGGATGCACCGCGGCCAGCCCTCCCAGCCGTATGAGCGCTTCGGCCAACGCCGCGCGGTCGGCTCGGGGACGGCCACGAAACGCGCCAAGCAGCGGCGCGCCGGCCAGCTCGTCGAGCATTGCCGCAGCGTCATCTCTGGTGATCGGGGCAACGCGGAAGCTCACGTCTTTCCACACCTCGACCGCGACGCCGCCGAGGCCGACCATCACCAGGGAACCGATCGCCGGGTCCCGGGTGATGCCGAGAATCGCCTCCCGCCCTCCATTGATGTGCCCCTGCACGAGAAAACCTTCGGCGCTCACGCCCGCAGATGCGAGGCGATTGGTCATCTCGTGCGCCGCTTGGGCCACTTCGGCCACGTCGCGCAGGCCTAGGGCCACGGCGCCCAGCTCACTCTTGTGCACGAGATCCGCGCCGAATGCCTTGAGTACGACCGGAAAGCCCACCGCATCGGCCGCCGCCTCGGCGCACCGCACATCGCTGATCTGCCGCCACGGCGCCACCGCGATGCCCGCCTCCTCGATCAGTCCGAACGCTTCGGCGGGCGGGAGGTACCCGCCACCGGACGCGTGCGCCCGGGTGACAATGGCGCTGCGAGGCATCCACGCCGGCGGCGCTGGCCGCGGTGCACGCGCCGGCACGCTGCGACGCAGGCCCGCGAGCGCTTGCACCGCTGCCTCCGGGTAACGGAACGTCGGCGGCAAGCCGGCAATCGCCCGGCTCGCGGGGAAGAAACCGGAGTTGGTCATGAACACCGAGAGCACCGGCTTGGCGGCGCCTTGCGCCCCGGCTGCGATCCCACCGGCGATCTCGAGTGGCCCCACCACGATCGGGGTCACGGTGATGGTCAGTACCGCGTCCACGCCGGGATCCGCGAGGGCAAGCTCCACCGCCCGCCGGAAGTTGTCCGGTGTCGCCGACGGCAGCATATCGACCGGGTTGCCCACGGCCGCCTCCGCGGGGAGGAAGGTGCGCAGTGCTTGCTCCGTTGCCGGCACGAGCGCGGCGAGCTCGAGGCCTTCGTCGGCCAGGGCATCGGTGGCCGCGATCGCGGGACCGCCCGCGTTGGTCACCAACGCGACCCGACCGCCCCGCGGTGGGGGCGACGACTCCAACGTCAGGGCGAGGTTGAACATCTCCTCGAGCGTCACGGCTCGCAAGCAACCCGCCTGCTTGAGCACGGCGTTCACCGCGGTATCGCCGGCCGCGAGCGCACCGGTGTGCGAGGAGGCGGCGCGCGCGCCCGCGCTCGTTCGCCCGCCCTTGAACACGATGATCGGCTTGCGCCGCGAGATGCGCGACGCAAGTGCCAAGAAGCGCTGCGGCTCGGCGAGCGCCTCGAGATAGAGCAGGATCACGCGGGTGGCCTCGTGATGCTCCCACGCTTCGAGCAGGTCGTTGACGTTGACATCGGCGCTGTTGCCGAGCGACACGAAGTGCGAGAAGCCAAGCCCGACGTCGCGCGCCGCTTCGAGCACCGCCACCCCGAGCGCGCCGGAGTGCGAGGCGAACGCGACCGCGCCAGGCAGCGCCGGTGCAGGCGTGAACGACGCGTCCATCCGCACCGCAGGCTCGGTGTTGATCACGCCCATGCAGTTGGGCCCCACCATGCGCAACCCGGCCTCACGCACCTTCTCGAGCAGGCGCCGCTCCACCGCAGCGCCTTCTTCGCTGCCTTCGCGAAACCCGGCGGTGATCACCACCACACCCTTGACCCCGACCTCGATGCACTCCTCGATGGTGGCAATCGCCGCGTCGCGCGGCACCATGACGACCGCCAGCTCGGGAGGCTGCGGCGTGGCATGCAGGCTGGGGTAGCAACGAAACCCGCGCACCTGTTCGGCTTTCGGGTTGATCGGGTAGACGGCCCCGGTGTAGGCGGCGGCGGACAGGTTCCCCAGCAACCTGCCGGATAAGGAATCGGGACGCGAGGAGGCGCCCACGAGCGCGAGTGATCGCGGTCTCAGGATCGACTCAAGGGAAGCGGCCACGTCCACCTCCGACGCGGCCCGATGCTAACACGCGAAGGGGTCACACCCGGGGTCGACGGCAAAAGCCGGGCCTGCGTCTTTCATGCCTAACGCGTCTGGCCGCGCGGGTCGCCGGACAGGCCGGGGACCAATACCCAGAGGCGGTCGCCGCTCGAGCGCGCGGTGACGGGCAGGATGCCAGCCGGGTCGCCGTCGAGCTGGTAGGGCAGGCCGGCGCCGCCGAGACGCACCTCGCGGGTGCTGGTACGGCGCACCCCGCGCATGCGCAGGTGACGGCCGGAAGGGATGGAGAAAAAAAACGGCACCAGCGCCCTTCTGCCGTGCCGGGTCAGCGTCACCACGTCGAACTCCGGCGCAAAGGGGTCCGCCGCCGGTGTCGCGGCGTAGGGGCCGCCGTAGGAGCGCGACTTGCCCACGATGCACCACGACGCCTCGCATTCCATCCCGTTGGTCGCGACCGAGAAGCGGGGAAAGCCCCCGCGCACGAGCTCGACGCACGCCTGCCAACTGACGCCGAGCTTGCCCGCGCGCTGTTTGAGGAGCTGCGGCAGGTTGGCGAGAATCACCGCGTCCGGCCCGACCGAGAGCATGAGGAGGAAGAGCTGGTCGTGGTCGGTGCGGGCCACAGCCATCGCCCGCCGTTCACCGTCGAGCTGCGCGAGCAGGGCACGTTCCGGCTGCCGCGGAATACCGAGTTCGTAGGCAAGCACCGAGGTCGTACCGCCCGGCAAGGCGAGCAGCGCCGTCTCACTGCCCACCAGGCCGCGCGCTGCCTCGTTGTAGGTACCGTCGCCGCCCCACACCGCCAATACCGCAACGCGATCGCGCGCCGCACGCGCCGCCAGCTCGCTCGCGTGGCCGGGTCCTTCGGTCTCCCACCACTCAACCTCGAGCCCGCGCGTGGCGGCGGTGGCCTCGATGCGCTCGCGTGGCACCCGGCCCCGGCCTCCGCCAGCAACCGGGTTGACCACGACGGGCAGGAAGGTCAACGGTCCTCCGTGCCAAAGAGCGGCTTCTGATCGCCCTCAAGGGCGGGATAGCCGAGGTGGCGACGCGCCCGCTCGGTCACCACCCGGCCGCGCGGCGTGCGCTGGAGGAAACCCAACTGCAGAAGGTACGGCTCGTAAATGTCCTCCAGCGTCCCCTCGTCCTCGCCGAGAGTGGCCGCCAGCGCCTTCAGACCGACCGGGCCGCCGCGGTAGTGCTCGATCGCGGTGACGAGCAGGCGCCGGTCCAGTTCGTCGAGACCAAAGCGATCCACCTCGAGGCGCTCGAGCCCGTAGCGCGCGGTAGCGAGGTCGACTCCTTCCACCTCGCGCGCGTGGGCGAAATCGCGCACCCGCCGCAGCAGGCGGTTGGCCACCCGTGGGGTGCCGCGGGCACGCGTGGCGATCTCCGCGGCCGCCTCGTCCCCGATGCTCACGCCGAGCAGGCCCGCCGAGCGCCGTACGATCGCGCCGAGCGGCTCGGCACCATAAAAATCAAGCCGGTGGACGATGCCGAAGCGGTCGCGCAGCGGCGGAGGGAGCAGTCCCGCGCGGGTGGTGGCGCCGACCAGGGTGAACGGCGGTAGCGGCAGCCGCATGGTGCGGGCGGCGGGCCCCTGGCCGACCACGAGATCGAGGTTGAAGTCCTCCATCGCCGGGTAGAGGATCTCGGCGACGGTGGGTGCCAAGCGATGCACCTCGTCGACGAAAAGGACACCGTGCGGCTCGAGGTTGGTGAGGATCGCGGCGAGGTCGCCGGCCCGCTCGAGCACCGGCCCCGAGGTCACCTGGATCGACACCCCCATCTCGTTGGCGATGATGTGCGCGAGCGTGGTCTTGCCCAGGCCCGGCGGGCCGAAAAGCAAGACGTGGTCGAGCGACTCGGCGCGCGAGCGGGCGGCGGCGATGAACACCCCAAGGTTGGCGGTGACCTTCCCCTGGCCGATGTACTCGGCGAGGAGCCGGGGCCGCAGGCTCTCCTCGAAGCGAGCCTCCGCCGGGTCTCGGGTGGGCTGGAGCACATGTTCCGGCACGGGGCCATCTTACCCCGCCCGCATCCTTGGCTGATCGCGTTGCCGCATCTCACCTGTCCCCGCCGGGGGGCGGCGCGGGACTTCGCTAATGCGCCAGGGCGGCCAGGGCGCGACGGAGCAGCTCCGAAAGCTCCATCTGAGGCGAGGAGCGCAGCAGCTCCCCTATCACGTCTTCGGCGGCACGCGTGGGGTACCCAAGGTTGACAAGCGCCGACGCCGCATCCGATCGGACGGTGGCGGGGCTGAGCGTGAGCGCGCCCGCGAGCTTGCCCTTGAGCTCGACGATGAGGCGCTCGGCGGTGCGCCGGCCGATCCCTGGCGCCGCCGCGAGGCGCCGCCATTGCTCACCTTCCACCGCGGTGGCCACCTCGTCGGGGGTCAGACCGGAGAGGAGCGCCAGCGCGGTGCGCGGCCCGATCCCCGAGACCGAAAGGAGAAGACGGAAGGTGTCGCGCTCGCGCCGCGAGGGAAACCCGTAAAGTGCAAGCTGGTCCTCGCGCACGTGCGTATGGATGAAGAGGGCAACGCGCTCATGACCAACGAGGAAAGGATGAGCGGAAATCGGCAGGTGCACCTCATAACCGACGCCGCCCGCCTCGAGCAGAACCAGACCGGGCTGCAGGTCAAGGACACGCCCGTCGAGGTGCCCGATCATCCGCGCTTGGGCTTGAACCGATCCAGCAGCTCGGTGTTGGGTACCACTGGGTTTTCCCGCTTCGCCTCGTCCCGCATCGCGGTGAGGAGACGTTGCACCTCGGTCTTGACCATGCTGTCGCGCAGGGCTGCCTTCTCCTTGGCGAATTCCCCGGGGTCCATCAGCTTGACCGTGACGACGCGAGCGATCGCCGCGCCTCGTTCGCCGACCTTGACCACCGGAGTCAGCGCCCCCGCTGGGGTAGTGAACACCGCATCCTCAAGCGTCTTTGCCACGCCGAGACCGGGGATGGCGCTGTCGCGGTGGTGCTCCTTGACTTCCTGGAATGCGCCGCCGACCGCCGGCGCCTGGTCCTTGAGCGAGACAGTCACGAGCGCCGGGCGCTTCGCTTCGAGGGTCTGGGCGAGGCGCGCCACGGCCTTCTCCCGTTTGGCACCGTCCCGCGCTTCTTCCTTCGCCTCGTCAAACGGCGTGGTCCCGGCCGAGCGGATCTTGCCCACGCGGTACACGATCCAGCCCCGCGCGCTGCGCCGCGGGCCGCCGATGAAGCCTTCCTTTCCGTTCATCGCCTCGGCGATCAGCTCGGGATCGCGGCCAAGGCCGGGAATCACGTCCCCCTGCGCGAAGTACGGCGTGACGTTGGAGGTGACCACGTCGGCGGCGAGCGCTCGCCACTGGTCGTCGGTGACCAGCTTGGCGGCGTCGACCTTCTCGCGCAAGGCAGCGGCGCGTCGGTTGCCCTCAGCGTCGGCCTGGCCCTCGACCAGTTTGTCCTTGATCTGATCGTGCACCTCTGCGAGCGGTTTGACGCTGGCAGGGCGCCGCTCCTCAAGCTTGATGACGTGGTAGCCAAACTGCGTCTTGACTGGGCCCGACACCCCGCCAGGTCGCAGGGCGTAGGCCGCGTCCTCGAACTCCTTGACCATACGTCCGCGGCCGAACCAGCCGAGATCACCGCCGCTACCCTTGCTGCCCGGGTCATCGGAGTACTGCTTGGCGATCGCGCCAAAGTCGGCGCCCGGCGCGGATGCCTTCTTCCACGCCTCCCTGGTGCGCTCGAGCGCGGCCGCCCAGCCCGCGTTGTCCTTGACCTTGGGCGTGATGAGGATGTGCCGCGCATGGAGCTGCTCACCGGCCTGGAACTCCGACTGGTGCGAGCTGTAGTAGTCCGTGATCTGGTTCTCCGGCACGGTGAGCGCGCGTCGCACCTTTGCCTCATCGACCAGGAGGTAGCGGAGCTGGCGCTGCTCGGGGTGGGAGAAACTGGCCTGATGCGCGTCGTAGTAGGCCTTCGCTTCCGCATCCGTGACCGTGACCTCGCCCAGCGCGCGATCTACCGGCAGCCAGATCAGCTCGAAGGTGGCGCTCTCGTTGCGCTGGCGATATAACTGCTCCACCTCGCTGTCGGGAATGATGATCCCGGCGGTGAGCGCCTCCTCCAGCTTTCCCATGATCATGTCCTGCCGCAATGACGCCTCGAAGTCCTCCGCGGTCATCTGGTTGGCGCGCAGGATCTGCTGATAAAGCTCCTCCCCGACAAAGCTGCCGTCGCTACGATGGAAGGCGCTCAACGAGGTGATCTTCTCGAGCAGCTCCTTGTCCGTTACCTCGATGCCCATCCTCCGCGCTTGACCCATCAGCAGGTAACGGTCGACCATGGTCTGCAGCGTGATGGTGCCGAGGTCGAGCTGATTGCGCACCTTCTCGAACTGCTCGCCGTACATTTGGCGGTAGCGCTGCTCGGTTGCGTGCATCTCGCGGAGGAACTCCTGTTCGTGAATCTCGCCGTTGCCGATCTTCGCAGCGATCCCGGCCATCGGGCTCTCAGATTGGCGCAGACCGCTGCTACCCCAGTAGATGCCCCAGAAAATGAACATGACCACGAGAGCCCACAAGATCCACTTGAGGTTCCTGAACTGTTCGCGCAACAGCTTGAGCATTGCCGGACCTCCAAGACGCCCGAAGGCAGAGGATTCTAGCCCACCACCCCGGCCACGGCAAGTTGAGGAGCGGTCTCTGGTTGCGTTCTTCGCGCCCGCGGTGCTAAGGTGACCAGGGCCCGAAAATGCGCTCCGCACCGAACTCTCTCCCCCGGCGGTGGGTGGAACTTGACTGGGTGGTAGTTTCGATCTCGGGGATTCGCCGCTGGGGATTGCTGATTTTTTTCCTCCTCCTCGCGGGAGGGGTGCTCGCTGGCGTGCTGTACTTTCTCCACGAGCCGGTGGATAAGCAGGCTCTCCATGCACTCCGGCGCGCCACTGCCGCACAGGACGAGGTCCGCCGAGCAGGCATCTCGGAGAGCCTCGCCTCGGAGTTCGAGCAGGCCTCGCGCCTCCTTGACGATGCCCGCTCAGACTGGGAGCGGAGAGACTATCCGGCCTGCCTCGCCCGCGCCGGAGACGCCCTGCGCCAGTTCGAAGCGATCAACAGGCTCCTCAATCGCGACTTCGTCGGCAGCGGGCAGATCATCGCCTTGCAGGGGACGGTCGAGCTGCAGCGCGCGAATCAAACCCGGTGGAGCAAGGCGCGGGAGAAGGAACCGCTTTACAACGGCGACTTCGTCAAGACCTCCACCGATGCCTCGGCTGAGGTGCTCTTCTCCGACGGGACGGTCTTCCGCATCGGCCCGGACTCGCTGTTCGAGGTTCATCGCGAGGCTCGGAGCGGCCGCGACGCTTCCAGCGGCGAGGTCAAGGTCAAGGTCGGCCAGGTCAACGTGTACACCGCCGCCAACCCCTCGACCGTGGTTACCGACTCGGCTCGTGCCGAAGTCGACCGCGACAGTCGGGTCGGTGTGGAGGTGGCCGATGATGCCGCGACCGTAGTCGCCACCTACGCCGGCAAGACCGAGGTAACCGGCGCCTCCGGCGACCACGTCGCGCTGGGCGCCCGCCAGGCAGTCAGCGCTTCGCCCGGCGGTGCGCTCGGCCAACGGCGGATGGTCCCCGCGCCGCCCATTCCGGAACGTCCTGCGGCCAACGCCATCATCAATCTCGACCAGTCGAAACGCGTCGAGTTGGCCTGGCGGCCGGTCACCGGCTCGACCGGATACGAGTTGCAGCTCTCGCGCTCGCGATTGTTCGCGACCTCGAACCTCGAGTTCACCAATCGCCGCGCCGCCAACTCGGCGGTGCTGAAGGTGATCAAGCCCGGAAGCTACTACTGGCGCGTCGCCACGCTTGGGAGCGAACGACTGCGCTCCGAATGGAGTCCGCCGCGCAGTTTTAGGGCGCTGGCCGGCCGCGGCGTCGAAGCGCTCGGCGACACGACGCCGCCGCGGCTGGAGGTGCAGCGCCCCACACAAATTGGTAACTTCTTCCTCGTTCAGGGCGCGACCGAACCCGGCGTGGCGGTGATGGTCAACGGTGAACCTGTCGAAGTGGGCAGCGACGGCACATTCAAGAAGGCCGTGGCGTTGAACCGCGAGGGGTGGAATACAATCGTGATCCGCGCCACTGATCCGTCCGGAAATAGCGCCGAAGATCGCAAGTCGGTTTACGTGGAGGTCGAGTAAAACCTAATGGGACTCGCATCGCTCCTCTCACTTTTCTCGTCTGATCTGGCGGTGGACCTCGGCACCGCCACCACCCTCGTCTACGCGCGGGGTCGCGGCATCGTGGTGTTCGAGCCGTCGATCGTCGCGGTCAACCGCGTAACCAACCGGGTCGAGGCGGTTGGCCAATCGGCGAAGGACATGCTCGGCAAGACTCCGGGCAACATCGCCGCGATCCGGCCGATGAAGGACGGCGTGATCGCCGACTTCGAGGTCACCGAGAAAATGCTCGAGTACTTCATCCGCAAGGCGCACGGCCGCAACCTGTTCGTCCGGCCACGCATCGTCATCTCGGTGCCGTCGGAGATCACGCCGGTCGAGAAACGGGCCGTCAAGGACTCGGCGCTGCGAGCGGGCGCGTCCGAGGTCTACCTGATCGAGCAGGCAATGGCGGCGGCGATCGGCGCGGATCTCCCCATCACCGAGCCGACCGGCAACATGATCGTCGACATCGGCGGCGGCACCACCGACGTGGCGGTCATTTCTCTCGCGGGGATCGTGTACTCGCGCTCCGTGCGGATCGCCGGGAACGAGATGGACGAAGCGATCATCTCCTACATCAAGCGCAAGTACAACCTGCTCATCGGCGAGCGCACCGCCGAGATGATCAAGATCGAGCTCGGCAACGCCTGGCCATCGGGGGAAACCCGCACCATGGAGGTCAAGGGGCGCGACCTCGTCGAGGGGATCCCCAAGACCCTCACGATCAACGACGAGGAAATCCGCGAGGCGCTGGCGGAAACGGTCAACACCATCGTTGATGCGGTTCGCACCGCCCTCGAGCGCACGCCGCCGGAGCTTTCCGCTGACATCATCGACAAGGGCATCGTGCTGGCCGGCGGCGGCTCGCTGCTGCACAACCTCGACCAGCGCCTGCGCGAAGAAACCGGCATCCCGGTGACCCACTGCGATGACCCGGTGTCGGCGGTGGTGCGGGGCACCGGCAAGATGCTTACCGACATGGCCCTGCTGAAGAAGATCGCGATCGATTGACGTGGTCCGCATCCGGGTCCGCCCCGATCTTGCCATCATCCTGGTTTGCGCGGGGCTCTACGTAGGTGCGGCCGCCCAGGCGCGTACGCCGAGGGGAACCGCGCTGTCCGACGCCGTGACGGCCATCTCGATGCCACTGCTGAGGATGACCAATACCGCCGGGCAAGCGTGGCACGATTTCCAGGCGGGTCAACGCAGCCTCACGGCGACCCTGGGCGAGATGGAGCGACTGCGCGACAACAACGGTGAGCTGCGCCGCACCAACGAGCTCCTCGCCGCCGAGGTAGCGGCGCTGCGGCAGGGATCGCGTTTGCTGGGCGCGTTCCCGCAGCTCGCGGAACACGCAATCATGGCACGGGTGGTCGCCCGCGACATCGTGCGGAGCCACACGGTGCGGCTCGATCACGGCAGCGCCGAGGGCGTACGCCTCGACGCACCGGTGCTCGCCGAAGGGGGCCTGCTTGGCCGCGTGGACCGAGTGCAGGACCACTCGTGCCGCGTGCAGCTCCTCTCCCACCCCGCCGCCGCGGCAGCCGCTCGGATCGTCGGTTCCCCGACCGAGGCGCTCCTGATGGGCGGTGATCCCCCGCGCCTGACCGGGCTCCCGCCCTACACTCAGGTGGCGCTCGACACCGCGGTCGTTTCCACTGGGTCGGAGGGGATCTACCCCCCGGGACTGCCTCTCGGCACGACGTTGGAGGGCCGACTCGAGGGCATCTTCACGGTGGTTCCGGTTCAGCTCGCGGCGAGCACTGCTGAAGTGATCGTCGTGCTGGTGCTTGCCCCGGCCACGCGGAGTGCTCCGTGAAGCTTGCCCTCGCCTTCGCCGTTGCCCTGCTCATCCAGCTCTCGCTCACCGCCAGCCACGTCTGGTGGGTGTTCGCCGCGTGCCAGCCGCTCCTCCTGGTCGTGGTGGCAACCGCGCGGAGAACCGGACCAACCGGCGTCGCCTGGTCGGGCCTGGCCGCAGGGATCATCGCCGACGTGGTCGGTGAGCGTATCATCGGTCCCGGGGGGATCGCCGGCGCGGTTGCCGGAGCGCTTGTCGCCACGGTAGTGCGCCGCTTCGAGATGGAGGGACCGTTGTTCTGGATCGTCGGTTCGCTGCTGGCGGCGGCAACCAGTGAAACAGTCTGGATGCTCACGACTGCGACGCTTGCCGCGCGTCCCGATCACAACTGGCTCGGCGCCCTTGCCACCGTGGCCATGACCGCCGCCGCTGGGCTGGCAGTGGCTGCGGCGGAGCGAGCCTTGCGGGCCTGGCAGTCGCCGACACGCCGGCGGCGGCGCATGTTGCGCAGGCTATGACCTTCGTCCGCGATGATCTACGGTCGGTGCAACGGCGCGTGGCGCTCCTGCTCGTCGGCCTTGTCGGTGTCCTCGCCGCCATCGTGTTCCGCCTCTGGTTCCTCCAGGTGGTGCAAGGGCCGCGCTGGCGCGCCGCGGCGGAGAACAACCGGCTGCGGCGGTTACCGCTCGAGGCGCCGCGCGGTACTGTCACCGATATTCACGGTGAAGTGGTCCTCGACAACCGACCCACATACCAGCTCCTCGTCTTCCCGGAGGAGATGACCGATCCGGCGCGCACCGAGGCGTTCCTGGCGCAGATCGGGATCGCATCAGCAACGGAGGTGCGCGCGCGGTTGGACAAGGCAAGACGCACCTCCCACCTGCCCTCGGTGATCGCCGACAACCTCGCCTGGAGCCAGGTCGCGTCGGTAGCCGCCCACCGCGCCGAGCACCGGGAGCTCGAGATCCATCCCGCCACGAGGCGCTCGCTGCCGATCGGTCCTGCAGGCGCGCATCTGGTCGGTCAGTTGGGCGAGGTCTCGCCGGAGCAACTCGCCCGCGATCCGAGCTTGCGCCCCGGTCAGCTCGTCGGCCGCTCGGGGCTGGAACGCGCCTACGAGAACAGGCTCGGTGGCACACCGGGCAACCTGGTCGTGGTGGTGGACGCCTTCGGCCGCCAAGTCTCGGCGCTGGACGAGGAACCACCGGTTCCCGGGCGTCCGCTGCAAGTGACCCTCGACCTTGCCCTCCAGCGCGAGGCCGCCGAAGCGATGGCCGGCCAGGTCGGCGCTGTGATTGGCATTGATCCACGCGACGGCGCGGTGCGCATCCTGCTCTCCGAGCCCGCGTTCGACCCCGACCTCTTTGCGGGCCACCTCGAGCCCGCCAAGTGGCATGACCTCATCGAGGATCCGCTCAAGCCGCTCAACAACCGCGTTCTGCAAGCGCTCTACCCGCCCGGGTCCTCGATCAAGCCGCTGTTCGCGGCCGGCTCGTTGCGGGACGGCGTGCGCACGCCCTCCTCGAGCGTCTTTTGCACCGGGGCGGTCAACATCTACGGCCACCCGTACCGCTGTTGGCAAAAGGGGGGCCACGGGCGAGTGGCGTTCGAAGAGGCGATCGAGTGCTCATGCGACACGTTCTTCTACTACAACGCCCGCGACGCCGGGATTGATCGCCTCGCCAACTGGGCGCGTACCTTCGGCCTCGGCAGCCCGACCGGGATCAACATCGCGGCGGAGAGCGCTGGTCTGGTACCGGATGACGCTTGGAGCCGCAAGGCGCGCGGCCAGCCGTGGTATGGCGGCGAGACGATCTCGGTCGGCATCGGCCAAGGACCGATTCTCGTCACGCCGATTCAAATGGCGGTGGCGTACGCCTCGCTGGTCAACGGCGGCTACCTCGTAAGGCCGCACTTGGTTACCGGCGACGACGCGCCGCGTCGCCCCACCGGCATGCCGCCCGAAGTGCTGGCCACCGTGCAACGCGGCATGGAGCGCGTGGTCACCGGCGGGCGGGGCACGGCGCACCGTCTCGCCAGCCTCCCGGTCCCAATGGCGGGCAAGACCGGCACCGCTCAGGTAGTCAAGAAGGTCGAGGGGGTCCACTGGCAGCAGCTCGCCTGGGAGCAGCGCCACCACGCCATCTTCATTGGTTACGCTCCGGTGGGGGACCCCCAGCTCGTGGTCGCAGTGGTGGTCGAGCACGGCGGCGATGCCGCTTCGGTGGCGGCGCCGATCGCGGCAAGGATCTTCCTCCGCGCTTTCGGACCCCACGCCGAGCAGGGCGCGGTGGCGGCCACGTTGCCACCTGGGTGGCAAACCGTTTCCTTGCCTCCAACCGCCGACGGCGTTGCGCCACCACCGTCGAAACTCGAGCAGGCCCCAATCGCTGGCGATGGCACCCGCGTGCCCCCCCCTGGCTCGGCCCCGCCCACCGGCGCACGGCAGGCAAACGACGCCCCAGCGCCTCGGCAACTGCCCCCGGTTTCCGCTCCTCCGACTACCCGATGAGGCGGTTCGACCTCTGGCTGCTGCTCGCCGTCGCCGCCATCGCGGCCTGCTCTTACCTGGCGCAGAGTTCGACCGCGCGCGCGCTCGCGAGCCCCGCCTCCGCCAACCGACAGCTCGTCTGGCTTGGCGCGGGCGCTGCATTCATGCTGCTTTTTGCCCTGGCCGACTATCGCGTGTTGGTGCGCTTCTCACCCTTGCTCTACGTCGTCACGCTCCTCGTCCTGGTCGCCCTCTTCGTCATCACCCCGTTCCGCGCCGGCGCCCAACGCTGGCTCATGCTTGGGTCGTACACCATCCAGCCTTCGGAGTTTGCCCGCGTTGTCACGATCCTCGCCGTGGCAGCGCTCGCCGGTGAGCATCGGCAAAGCCAGCTCGACTCGAGGACGGTCGTGCGGCTGGCCTTGATAACCGCAGCCCCGACGATCCTCGTCCTCCTCCAGCCTGACCTAGGCACGGCGATCACCATGGTGCCGATCCTGGTCGCGGCGCTGTGGCTCGGTGGGCTGCCGTGGCGAGTGTGGGCTGGGCTGGTCGTTGCCGGGCTTCTGCTCGTCGGAGTTGGGTGGTTGTGGCTACTCAAGCCATACCAGCGCGAGCGCATCGAGACGTTCATCGATCCTGATCGTGCCCCGTACAGCTCCGGGTATCAGCAGCGCCAGTCCAAGATTGCGGTGGGCTCCGGCGAGACTACCGGCAAGGGCCTGCACTCCGGCACCCAATCGCAACTCCGCTTCTTGCCGGCGCAGCACACCGACTTCATCTTTGCCGTCTGGGCGGAGGAGACCGGTTTCGTGGGATCTGCGCTGCTGGTCTGCGCCTACGCGCTTCTGATCTTCCGCGTTTTTGTCGTGGCGCTCTCGGCACGCGATCGTGTCGGCGCGGTCTTCGCAGGCTGTGCTGGCCTGGTCCTCGCGGTGGAAACGATCGTCAACATCGCGATGGTGACGGGGCTCGCACCCACCACCGGGATCACTCTGCCCCTGCTCTCGTACGGCGGATCTTCGATCCTCGCCACCGCCATCATGCTTGGCATCGTGCAGAGCATCTGGCGCCTCCGCTACGCCAACATCTGAGCCTCTCCTGGCGCCGCCGATATCGGACCGTCTGCGTTGTTGTGCTCGCCGGTTCGCATCCTCAACGTACCCTCCGGGTACGCCTCCGGTGCGACCGGTTCGCGCGCCTAGCATCTGGCCCAATCTCGGCGGCGCGCCTCGCGGCCGAATTGTTCCAACATTGCCTCTCGGCCGCCAAGGCAAGAGCGTGTTGTGGACACAATCATTTTCGACCGCTGGTCGGGCGGCGGCTTCGCGGTGCAACACGGTGAACCCTCAAACCGGCTCGTCCGGCCACACGAATCGCCAAAAGTACAAGGGCTCAATAAAGACCCCTGTCAACAATATGGCCCACCACCACCGTCGTTCCCTCTCCCGCGGTACGTTTGCGTTCTTCTTGACGTCCCAAAGATAGAAAATCCAAAGGCCCCAGTAGATCACCCCGAACGCAACGGCAAATCTAACGGGAGTGTCTTTGGTCAGACCGAGCACAACTAGGGCGGGTATCTGAATGAAGGTGCAAACACCGAGAAACACCTTTGTCCCACGCCCAATCATTTTTTGAGTATAAACCCCAGGTCCTGAGGCGGCACCTGGTACTGGCTGGTGAGGACGCCACGCAATCGCGCTGACGCCAGAGGGTTACTCGTTGGGGCTGCAACGCGGCTCAGGATGACACCGCGGCCGGAGGACTTCCCCTGCTGCAAGAGGGGGGTATTCAATCCGCACCTCGGGTGAAGCGGCGATTGCTCCGAGGCCGCGGGCACCGAGCGGGCCACCTGCGGTGGGGTGTCGCCGGCGCGGCTTCATGCGAACGGCGAGGGGCCCCACCGTGGGGCGTCCCTGCTCGGTCGCGGCTGAGGAGTTTCGGGCCACAGCGAGCGGGGGCGAGCAAGGCCCGAAGGCCGCGAGCCCGAGGGGCAAGAAGAAACCGGTCGTTGTTGTGGTCTCTCACCATCCCACGGGATTCCTCGCTCCGCTCGGAATGACAGGGTTCGGGAATGGCTGGCTTCGTTCGGAATGGTCCGGCGCCAAGGAGCTCGTCCGAAGGATGCGAAGGCGGGTTACACTGCGCGTGCAGGAGGTGGTGTGGGAACCGTGGTGTACGCCAGCGTGACGCCGTACGAATCGCGCATCGCGATGCGGGAGGACGGCGCCCTGGTGGAGCTGATGATCGAGCGGACGCGCGAGCGCTCGATCGTGGGCAGCTTGTACAAGGGCCGCATCTCGCGCGTACTGCCTGGCATGCAGGCCGCGTTCGTCGACGTCGGCCTCGATCGGGACGCCTTCCTGTACGTGGACGACGTAGCCGAGGCGCTCGAGGACGAGGAGGTCGAGCCCGGCGACTTCGCCGCCACTGTGCCGATCCAAGACCTGCTGCGCGAAGGCCAGGAGATCGTGGTACAGATCACTCGCGAGCTGGGCCTAAGCAAGGGTCCGCGGGCGACCTCGCACGTCACCATCCCCGGCCGTTACCTCGTGCTCATGCCGGGCAACTCGCACGTCGGCGTGTCGCGCCGCATCACCGACCCGACCGAGCGCGAACGCCTTCGCGCGCTGCTGGCTGAGACGCCTCACACCGGCGGAGTGATCGTGCGCACCGCGGGCGAAGGGCGCGAGCGAGCGGACTTCCTCGCCGACCTTGCGGTCCTCGAATCGATGTGGCGTCACGTCGCCAAGCGAGCCGAGGAAGTGAGCGCGCCGTGCCTCATCCATCGGGACTTTGACCTTACCCTCCGCGCGGCCCGTGACCTCTCTGGGACCAACCTTGCGGAGTTCTGGATCGACGATACGGAAGGGTTCCAGAGGGTGGTGGAGCTGCTCGATCGCGTGCAGCCGGACCTCACCTCCAAGGTGAAGCTTTATCGGCGCCAGCTCGATCTCTTCGACGCCTTCGGCATCGAGTCGGAGCTGGAGCAGGCGCTGCAACCGAAGGTATGGCTGCATTCCGGCGGCTCACTGGTGATCGAGCAAACTGAGGCGCTCGTGGCGATCGACGTCAACACCGGTCGCTACGTGGGCGGGACCGACTTGGAAGACACCGTGTTCCGCATCAACCTGGAAGCGGCCCGCGAGGTCGCACGCCAACTGCGGCTGCGCAACCTGGGCGGCATCATTGTGGTGGACTTCATCGACATGGAAGAGGAGGACCACCGCGCGGCGCTGCTCGAGGAGCTCAAGAAGGCGCTCACCCGCGACCGCGCGCGCACCCTGGTCGGCCCGGTCGGTCCGTTCGGCCTCGTGCAGTTAACGCGCAAGCGCACCGAGCGTTCGCTCGAGCGTGCGCTTACCCAGCCATGCCCCACCTGCGAGGGGCGTGGACGGGTGAAGTCCACGGAGACCGTTTGTCTGGAGATCCGCCGCGCGCTGCTCCGCGAGGCCGCGCGCGGCGAGGCGGTGGACTTTTCCGTGCGCGCCCACCCGGATGTGATCCGCCTGCTCTCCGGCGAGCTGCGCGGCGTACTTGCCGACCTCCGCGAGCACTGCGGCCTCACCGTGCGCACAGTGGAGGCCCCCGAGTTTCACCCGGCGCGGTTCGAAGTGAGCTGAAGCGTGCACGGCGTGGCGCTGCACCTCCCACCCGCTCGCGCGGTCGAACCCCCGTCCCCCACACACCACCCAAACCCCCACCCTGGGGCTTCTCATCCGCCCAATCTCCGCCACCTGGGCGAACCCCGACACGCTGGTGGAAGCGAGCACGACGCGAATGTGCAGGGGATCGGGCGATGCAATGGCGGAGAGGGGGGGATTGCGGGACACAGGCCCTCCGGTTTCGAGTCGCCCTACCGGCCCCCCAACCACCCACCCGTTCACGTGATCGCGGCCCTCAACCCGCGTCGCGCCGCACCAACCGCCCGCCCGCGCGGTCGAACCCCCGTCCGCCACACAC
>JBIOGJ010000036.1:0-47952 GCA_044447965.1 Thermoanaerobaculales bacterium
GGTGGGGCTGGGGCTGGCCGTGGTGGGGCCCAGTGGGCTGGTACCAGCCGGTTCCGGCACAGATGGCCCAGGCAGATCTCGCGGCGGTAAGCACCGACGTCGAGCCCGAGCATGCCCGGGTTTACCTCAACGGCGAGCTCATCGGCGTCGCTGACGACTTCGACGGGACCCCCAGCTACCTCTATCTGAGGCCCGGACACTACACGCTGGAGTTCCGCCTCGGCGGCTATCGCAGCGAGACGATGGAGATCGATGCCAAGCCCGGTCAGCACTACCCTGTTGACATGAAGTTGACCCGGGTGCCAGGTGAAAAGGTGACCCCCTGGTACGATCGACCGAAAGGGCTACCGGCCGCGCGAGTTTTCGGACCAAAACAAGGCAGCGCGCCGGAGGCCGAAAAGCCAGGCCCGGACACCACCGTGAGGCCCGAGTTGCGCCAACCCGGCCCAGATGCCCATCCAGGCCAAGCTGCAGCCCGCGGTGCAGCCCTGGATCTGCAGATAACACCTCCAAATGCAGCGGTTTACATAGATGGTCAGTTGGTTGGCTCGGCCGCCGAGCTGGCTCGGCTCGAACGCGGGCTCGCGGTGGCCGCCGGTCATCACCGCGTGGAGGTGGTGGCGCCGAACCACGAGTCCAAGGTCGTTGCGGTTGACGTGAAGGAAGGTGAACGGCTACAAGTAGTTGTGCAGCTCGACGAAGGGGCTGGACAAACCGGATGAAAGGACTTATGATACAGGCAGCGGTAAGTAAAAAGGGAGGCGGCGGTCAGGCAACCACTCTTGCAAACCAGCCAACATAGCAGCCTATCACCTTTATCCTTTCATTTTTCCCGCCTGTAAAGGCCAACCAACGATGTCTCGATCCACCGACCTCCCATCAACACCTAGCCGCCGGGGCAACCCGGCGGCTTTCTCATTAGCTAGGAGTTGTCATGCTGGCGTGCCAGCACCACGGAGAATGAAGAAGGAACTTGGTGGGAGCGGCATCCTGCCGCGACCAGTCGGCCCTCGAGAGCCTTGCTCGGTCGCACCTGGAAGGTGCTCCCACTGGCTTATCTTCGGAGCAGCCTTTCCGACCACGGGGCCGAGCCGCGCGCAGGCGGCTGTCGCGGGAGGTAAAGTCCATCCGATCAAGCTTCGGTCAGCCCTGGTGTTGCGTCGCGAGGGCAGCCAGGGCGCCGACTACGACGCCCTCGAGATCGAGGTTTAGAGCGGCGCTACGGCGCTCCGCCTGGAGCATCGCTATCGCCGCCTCGATCATGCCTTCGGCGCGACCTCCCGGATCGACGCCGGCGAGATGGCCAAGCGTTGCTGCCGCAAAAGCGACGCCACCCGGCTGAGCGGCCATCGCGTTGGCAGCCTGTAGGATCGCGAGGCCATCCCCGGTGATTGCCTTGCGGAGTACGTCGTGATGGGCGGGAAGGTCCCCCCCAACGAGATCGGCGCCACCCTGCACCGCCACGCCGGCTTCACCGTCACAGGCGGCAAGCAGCTCAAGGGCTCGTTCGCGCTTGCAGCCGTGGATCTTCTCAAGCAGCGCGACAAGTTCCTCTTCGGTCGGGGTTGGAACCCGGATCTGGACAGAGCGGGACACGATCGTGGGAAGCACCCGGGCAGGGTTGCTCGCGAGCAGGATGAAGGTGAGGTGGGTGGGTGGCTCCTCGAGAGTCTTGAGCAGGGCGGACGCCGCATCGGATCCAAGGGGCGGTGTATGGCAAGAAGTTATGACGCAGACTCGGCGCCTTCCTTCGTACGGGAGCTGGCTGGCGTGGTCGACAAATCCCCGGACCTGGTCGATGGAGATCAGCGTCTTGCCCGGAAGGACGTCAATGAACTCCACGTCCGGATGCACGCCACGCCGGACCCGTTGGCAAGAGGTGCAGTCGCATCGCGAGGCGGTGTGGGCGCGGCAGACCAATCCGGACGCGAGCTCCACGGTCACCGCCTCCCGCCCGAGGCCGGTCTCGCCGACCAGCATGAGGGTGCCTGGCAGGGCGTTTGATCCCTCCAATTCGAGGCAGCGATCGATCAATCGGCGGATTGCCGGCCAGCTTGCGGCGGTGAGAAACGTGTCGGGCCAGGGGAGCTGGCTCGTCACGGCAGCAGCCCATCAAGAGCGGCGAGCGTTCGTTGGAACACGTCCTCGGGCGTGCCCGCGGCGTTCACGACCTTCACCCGGCCGGGGCTGGCCTTGGCAAGTTCGAGATACGCACTCGCCACGGCGCGATGGAAGGTGAGATCCTCATCCTCGAAGCGTCGGTTAGCTGCGGTGGTCGAAGCGCGTCCTCGCGCACGCGCCAGCGCGGTCTCCGCCTCGATGTGAAAAACGAGCGTGCGGTCAGGTACCACCCCGCCGCAGGCCAACGCGTTGAGGCGGGCCACGGTTTCGGCGCCGAGCGATCGGGCCGTCCCTTGGTAGGCGAGGGATGAATCGGCGAATCGGTCTGAGAGCACGAAGGCGCCATCCTCGAGCGCGGGAACGATCACCGTCGCCACGACCTGAGCCCGGGCCGCTTCGAGCAGGAAGAGCTCGGCAGCCGCGACGGGGGTGAGGCGCGGATCGAGGAGGAGGTCGCGAATGCGCTCTCCCAGTTGCGTGCCGCCTGGCTCCCGCGTGGTGACTACCCGCACGTCACGTCGCCGCAACCGGTCGGCGAGAAGCTGGAGCTGGGTGGTCTTTCCGCTCCCTTCGATGCCTTCAAAGGTGATGAGGCAGCCCTTTGTCATGGCTGGATTGTAGCAACCTGGAATCGGTCGGGTCGGGACGCCTTGCGAACCATGTTGCGGATCGCAACGTAGTATTGTGGTGCCAAGCATGGGTCACGGGCGTTCCTCGCGGACCTTGTCGGTGCTCGCCTTTGGCGCGGCGGCGTTCCTGGTCGCGTGCGTGTCGATCCTCGACATGTACCTGCCACGCCCCTACGATGGGGTCATCCTCGACCCCGACCGCACCGAGTTGGTGGTGCGGGCCGTGGCTAACGGCTCAGGGGCCGCGTTGGCCCATGTTCAGCCTGGCGACCGTGTCGCCGGCATTGGCCGAGAGGTGGTGCTCACCCGGTCGGATGCCGCCCAAGCGATCGGGCGCCACCGCATCGGTGAGCGTTTGACGTATCTGCTCGAACGTAACAACAGCCTGTTCGAAGCCGAGATCCAGCTTGGCCCAAGCCGACTCGGCACCGCGTCGTACCTTTACTATTGCTTCCTTGGATTTCTCTTCTTCTTCATCGGGCTGTTTGTGCTCTTGCAGCGACCCGATACTTCACAACGCGCCCCCAGCCAGGTGTTCTTCGCGTTGTGCACGCTGTTCCTGCTCTTCCTGGTGTGCCGCCTGCGCCCAGCCTCGTACTCGTGGGTCGATGGCGTGGTGCTCACGACCGGAAGCCTGTCGCTGCTCGTCTTGCCTGCAGCTTTTCTCCACTTCTTTCTCGTGTTCCCACGCCGACTGAAGCTCGCGCTCCTCAACCCGGCTGAGCCGTGGGAAGGCTCTGGCGGGCGGCTCCTCCGGGGACTCGAGTCGTTCGTCAACTCGTCGCCCAATTTCTTCCGGCTGCTGTATTTCCTGCCACCGTTCTTCTACGTTGCCACACTCGTACTCGGCGAGGCGTTCGCGGTGCGGATCCGCTTGGTCTCGGGCGCCCCGATCTCGAGCTGGGTCCTGATGGGCGACTACCTCGTCCTCGGTCTGCTCGCATTGCTGGGCTCGATGCTGCAGGCGCAGGAGGGACGCGAGCGCCGCCAGATTGCAACGGTGTTCATCGGCACCGTCGTAGGCGTGACACCGTTCTTGCTTTTGGGCGTGGTTTTCCCCTCCCTCCTGCGCACGGACCGGTACCTATCCTGGGGAGTCGTGCCGCTGGCGTTGGTGCCGCTTACCTTCGCGTATGCCATCGTGCGGTTTCAGTTCTTCGACATCCGAGTGATCGTTCGGCGGTCGCTCCTCTACACGCTAGCGACCGCCCTCGTCGCCGGGATCTACGGCGTGGGCATCGGTGCTTTCAACCTGGTGTTTCGTGGTTCGTCGGTGGGTAGCTCACCGTACTTCACGCTCCTCCTGGTACTGGCGGTCATTGCCGTGTTCGATCCGCTGCGCCGGCGCTTGCAGGAGCCAGTGGACCGCTTCTTCTTCCGCGAGGTGTACGACGCGAGGCGCGCCGTGGAGGAGGTTTCTGCCGCGGTCGTGCGCGAATTCTCGCTCGAACGCCTGGAAGCACTGCTCGCGACCCGCCTGTCGGAGATCATGCACCTCGAATGGGCGGCGTTGTACTGCCGCGACGGGACACGGCTCGCCTCGCAGACCGCCACGCCACCCCTGCCGTCCGAGTTGTCGGCTGAGATCCTGATGGTACGGGAGCTGGCGCGTCAGGACGAGCCGGTACGCCCTGCCATCCTCGAGCCACTCAAGGCCCTCGACGGCCGCTCGCGACTCGCGCTGACTCAGTTCGCCGAGGCCGGTGCGCGCCTGTTCGTCCCCCTGCGGACGCGGGAACAGCTCCACGCCATCCTCGCGCTGGGGCCTAAACGGTCGGAGCAGGAGTTTGGCCGCGACGATCTCCAACTTGTCCGTACCCTCGCCAACCAGGGCGCGGTGGCGCTGGAGAACGCACGGCTGCTGCGCGAGCACACGCATCAGGCGGAGCTTGAGAAGGAGCTCGAGATCGCCCGCCGGGTCCAGTTCTCTCTCATCCCGTTGCATCTACCCGCGCCGCCCGGGTGGCAGGTTGCGGCGCGCTGCGTTCCGGCACGACAGGTGGGGGGCGATTTCTACGACGCGCTTGGCGGCGTCGCGGATGGCGATGTAGCGCTGGTGATAGGCGACGTTTCGGGCAAGTCGGTGGCTGGCGCCATGCTCATGGTCGCGGCCAGGGAGGTGCTGCAGACCGCGGCCCTCGGCGGCGCGTCGCCGGAGTCGCTCATGCAGGTGGCGAACCAGCGTCTCTACACGCCACAGCATCGCCTGTTCGTAGCCCTGGCCTACCTCCTGTTACAACCCGGCGGCGCCGGGCGTTACGCGCTGGCAGGACAGCCTGCACCGCTTTGCCGTCGTGCCAGCGGTGAGGTCGTGGAGCTGCCCGCCCCCGAGCATCGCCTGCCGCTCGGGGCGCTCAGGGACGTGCGCTGGGATGTCCTTCCCGTGCGTATCCAGCCCGGCGATCTCCTGCTGCTGTATTCGGACGGGGTCACCGACGCTCGTAATCGTGCGGGTGAATCTTTCGGCGAGGAACGGCTTTGCGACGTGCTGGCCCGCGCGGACGGCGACGCCGCCTCAGTGGTGGAGGAGGTCATGCACTCCGTAGAGAAGTTCACCGCCGGCAGCGAGCCGTACGACGACATCACGCTCGTGGCGGTTCGGTGGATGGGAGAAGCCCAATGACGGCGACCAGCCGCGAAGGATGGCGCCGCGCTCGGCTGGAGACGGTGCTTGACCTTTCGCTTGCCCTCGCCGGACCCCGGCGAGAAGGCGAGGTGGTCGAGGAGCTGGTGCAACGGGCGGTCGGGCTGCTCGATGCGCGGAGCGGCATTGCGGTCTCCTTACTGCCTCACCTGGAACCGGTTGCCGTGGTGGGGGTGGGATGGCCGGTAGAGCCCGGCGGCGCGGCTCGGCTCGTGGTTTCCCCCGAGCTGCACGCCGTGCGAGAGGGCGCAGTTGGCCGGATCAGCGGCGCTGCGCTCGGGCTTCCGTTCGCAGAGGTGCTAGCGGCGCCATGCCTGTGGCGCGAGGAGCTGATGGGTGTCGTGGCGGTGGCGGACAAGGAGGCACGGCAAGGGCTCGTTCCTTTCGATGAGGAGGACGTCACATTCCTCCGCTCGCTCGCCCTCCTCGCGGCGCCTGCCATCGCGTCGGGCCGCACGTTGGAGGAGGCGCAACGCCAACGCTTATTGCTCGAAGAAGAGAATCGCGCACTGCGTTTGGGCGGAGGCGAAGAGGCGGGCCTGGTAGGTCAATCACCGGCGTTTCGGAGGGTGCTGGAGCTTGCCCAGCGCGTGGCGGGGAGCGATGTGACGGTCCTACTGCGGGGGGAATCGGGCACGGGCAAGGAGCGTGTCGCCCGCATGCTCCACGCCCTCTCGCCCCGACAGCGTGGTCCATTCGTGCCGCTCAACTGCGCCGCCGTCCCGGAGACGCTGCTCGAAGCCGAGCTGTTCGGCATCGAGCGCGGCGTCGCAACAGGCGTCACGGCTCGGCCCGGCAAGTTTGAGCTCGCCAACGGCGGCACGCTCTTTCTCGACGAGGTTGGGGACCTCACCCCGTCGCTGCAGGCGAAGCTCTTGCGGGTTGTGCAGGACCGTGAGGTCGAGCGGATCGGGGGCCGACAACTCGTGCGCGTCGATGTCCGTCTCATCACCGCCACCAACCGCGATCTCGAGGCGATGATGGCAAGCGGCGAGTTTCGACCTGACCTCTACTATCGCCTGCGGGTTGTGGAGCTAACCCTCCCACCGCTGCGCCAGCGGCGCGACGATATCCCTCTGCTGGCGCAACATTTCGTGCGTCTCCATGCGAAGCGGCTCGGACGGGAAGGCCTAACCCTCGCCCGACCCGCGCTGGAGCTGCTCCTCCAACACGGCTTCCCCGGCAACGTGCGAGAACTGGAGAACGTCTTGGAAGCCGCAACTGCACTGGCGGGCGGCGCGAGAATCGAGGCCGACGATGTCCAGCTCGCGATGAGCGGGGGCCGTGAGGTCAGCGGCCTGACCTTTGGCACGCTCGATGAGGTCGTGCGCGGCCATGTCCTGCGCACCTTGGAACGCTGCCGGGGTAACCGGGCGGCAGCAGCGAGAGAGCTGGGGATTGACCGGACTACCCTATACCGCATGTGGATGAGGTGGAATGCAACGCAAGATGCACAACGCAACGTACGGAAGAAAAGGAAAGCAAGGAAGGGCTCAAGACGCGAGGTGGGAGCATGAGGATCAGATGTCGTTGCATTATGCAACGCGTCAAAGCTCCTCCAGAGCCTGACCTAGCTAGCTATTGTATTGCAGGTCATGATCTTACGACAATTGGCCGCGATTTTGCAATGCAGCATTGGCATGATGCCGTCCCCATCAGGAGGCTTGCTCGCCAGCCGGTTCCTGGAACCTCTGAGCAGGCCGTGGGCGGTCGTTGCGGCCGGGGTCGCTGGTGGTGGCGCGGTCGGCTGGAATGCAGTCAGCGAGTGGCTGCAACTCGGTTGGCGGTTGCTTCACCTTCTGCTCTCCTTTTGATTCGCGACAACTGGGGCAAACATCGTGAGTGACCCGCTGCACATCCGCCTCGTGCTGCCCAAAGTGGCTCGGGCAGAACTTCTCGCCGTGCAGGCGGTGGAGGAGATCGGGAGACGTGCGGACTTGTCGCATGATACGCTTGCAGAGGTCAAGCTGGCGGTCGTGGAGGCATGTCTCAATGCTTTCGAGTATGGTGCCGGGGATGTCGTGGTTGATCTCGTTGCGCACCGTGACGACGATGCGCCGTGGCTCGAGGTGGAGGTGGAGGATCACGGTCCGGGATTTAGCCCCGCCAAGGTGCCCAGGCCCGCGCTGGAATCCAAGCTGCGGGCGAGGAGAAAACGAGGTTGGGGGCTTGAATTGATGCGGCGGCTCATGGACCAGGTGGAGATTTCCTCGCAACCCGGCTTGACCCGGGTACGCATGGTTCGACGGTGGGGAGGAAAGTGACGGTGGAAACCTTCGAGCTGAGGCTGGCGGAGCAACGTGGCGGTGTGGCGGTGCTCGAGGTTTCGGGCTACATCAACAACGAGGGCGGCGAGGCAATAGCCAAGGAAGCGCGGCGCCTGATCAAGGACGGCTACCATAACCTCCTCTTTGATCTTCACGCCACCCGCATCATCAACTCAATCGGGATCTCTCTGCTCCTCGAGGTCCTCGAGCGCATCCTCGAGGTCAAAGGGACGCTCGCCTTTTGCAACCTCACGCCGAGCATCGCGAAGACCTTTCAGATCATGGGTCTCGCGCAATACGCGCGGATTTTTTCGCAGCGCGCCGACGCGTTGGAGGGGCTCGAGTCGGCATCATGAACGATGTGATCAAGGTGCTGGAGCTGGCGCTGCGTCCAGCCAGGGAGGGCGCCGCGCCCTTGCCCGCCGCCATGCTCGACGGTTTGGTGCGCGGGGCGGGAGCGTCAGCGGGCGCGGTTGGGTGGGGCGAAGAGGTGCTTGCCCGCCAAGGCGAAACGCAGAGCGATACCCGTCGCATTGAGCTGCCCGGCGGGCGCGATGCCTTTTGGCTCGAGCTCTCTGGCGGAGCAGGGCCCGCGGAGGCAGTCAGGGTGGCGGCCGGTGTCGTGCTCGGTTCGTGGCTTACGCGCGAGGAGCTCAAGAAATCGCGCTTCTCCGAGCGGCGGCGCTTGTGGGAAGTGGAATCGCTCCGCGCTATCGCCGAAGCGCTCGGCGGGACCCTCGAACCTGAACGTATCGCTGAAGAGCTCCTGCTCCACGCTACCGCCCTACTGGACGCACGCCGCGGCGAGGTCTGGCTCGCCCTCGGCGGGACGACTCGTCCGGCGGCACGTTTCGCAGGTGCGGGCGGCGTTGCCGCCTGTGACACCTCAGAATGTGTCATGGCCGTCCGAGTCGGCGGTGCGGTGCTGACGCCCGAGGAAGTGGCGACCCTGCCAGATGGCGGTCTACTCGAACCGGGCCGCATGGCCGTTCCGGTGATCGGTCGGCGTGGGCGATTGGGTGTTCTCGCGCTGGCCGAGCGCGAGGTTCGCGGTGGAACGGCGCCGTTCGGCCCCAACGATGCGGAAACGCTTTCACTCTACGCCTCCCAAGCTGCGGTGGCGCTGGAGAACGCCTCCCTGCACCGCGAGCGAATCGAGCAGGAACTCCTCGAACGAGAGCTCGATTTGGCCGCGACCATTCAGCGCCAGCTCCTGCCGGGGAGAGTCCCCACCCCGCCCGGTTTCGATATCGCGGCCAAGTGCGAGTCCTCCCGTCGGGTCGGCGGCGATGTCTACGACCTGATCCCGACGCCGAACGGTCTGTTCCTCATGTTGGGCGATGTCGCGGGCAAGGGTGTCCCTGCCGCGCTGATGGCGGCCTCGCTGCAGTCAGCGGTGCGCTTGCTGGTGCAGGGACGCCCGCCGTTGGAAGACCTCACCCGGCAGCTCCACCAGCACGTTCTGGGCTCGACGCCGGAGAGCAAGTTTGCCACCGTGTTCCTCGCCTACCTCCACGAGGGTGGAGAGCTGGAATGGGTCTCGGCTGGGCACAACCCGGTCGTGCTCGCGCGACCGGGAGGAAAGTTCGACTTTCTTCGCGCGGTGGGTCCGCCGCTTGGCTTGCTCCCCAACGCGACCTACCCGGCGCAACGTTCAATGCTGGCGCCCGGCGATGTGCTCTTGGCGTATACGGATGGACTCTCGGAGGCACCCTCGGAGGATGAGACGGGTGCGGACTTCGGCCTCGAGCGAATTACCGCGCTGGTCGAGCGACACCGCACGGGGCCGATGGCTTCGCTCGTTACCGAGCTGTTTGCGGCGGTAGCCGCACACACTTCGGGGGCTCCACCGCATGACGACCGCACCGTGCTCGCAATCTGCCGCACCGCCGCGTGATCCACCTCACTGACACATCCCGCCACGGCGCCTACGCTCATCGCTAGAGAATGTCTTCTCCTTCCTCCGGCGCCCCTGTTGGGCGCCCTTCTTTTGACTGCACGAGGCCGGCGCAAGGCACGTTCGGAGGAGCATTTCCTGCCGTGCGTGGTTGACGGGAACCTCCGCAGCGCATACCGTGTCTGCAAACGACCCGCTGCGTCTGGGGGAAAGAAGGGAAGGAGAGAAGGATGACTAAGGCCAGAGTGTTTTGCTTGTGGGCCGGGGCGGCGTGTTTGGTGCTGGCGCCAGCCACCGGGTGGGGCGCGGGGTTCGGCCTGTTCGAGCATGGGGCGCGAGGGATGGCCCTGGGAGGTGCATTCGGGGCGACCGCGGATGACCCCACGGCAATGTACTTTAACCCCGCCGGTATTGCCTTCTTGCCAGGGATGCAGTTCGCGATAGGGACAACGCTCATCACCGAGTCGAGCAAGTTCTCCGGCGCCGACCCCTACCCGGGGCAGGGGTACTCGGTGGACATGAAGAAGCAGATTTTCGTCCCGTCGCATGTGTACGTGACGGGGGAGATCACCCCCGACCTTCACTGGGGGATGGGCGTCTACAACCCGTTCGGGCTCGGTACCTGGTGGCCGGACGAGTACGCCGGCAAGTTCATCAGCAAACGGGCGGACCTCAAGGTGTTCGACTTCATACCAACGCTCGCGTACAAGTTCTCCGACAACCTTGCGGTCGGGGTTGGGGCCGACTACTTCTACTCCATACTCTCGCTCACCCAGTCTCTCGGCTCCATCAACCCGTATACGCAGCAGGAGGCCGAGGTCGGTCAGGTGCACCTCTCCACCGATCCCAAGGGGGGGTGGGGCTGGCACGGGGCGTTGCTGGCAAAGATGGAGGGCGGGTTCTCACTGGGCCTGACCTACCGCTCCGAGGTGAAGATCGACTACAAGGGCACCGCGTCGTTCATTCAGTTCCCCACTGGCTATCCGGACTTCGACGCGATCGTGAGAGGCAGCCTGCCGTTCGCCCACCCGCCCACGGCGATGACGAGCATCACGTATCCGTCTCAGGAGCGCGTGGCGGTCGCATGGCACGGTGGCGCGTTGGGCGTCGAGGTCGACTGGGTGCGCGACGGGTGGAGCAGCTTCAAGGACCTTCCCATCACCGTGGTTGGCTACCCCTTGCTCTCCCAAACCCGCGTCGAGAACTACAAGGACAGCGACAACTGGCGGCTTGGTATCGAGTACCGCACTTCACCAAGTTGGGCGTGGCAGCTCGGCTACGTGCACGACAAGAACCCCGTGCCGGATGCCTCGGTCTCCCCGCTGCTGCCGGACTCCGACCGCACCGGCTACAGCATCGGCGCGTCGTTGAACTTCTCGCCCAAGTCTCGGCTCGATGTTTCCTACATGTACCTGCCGTTCAAGGACCGCTCCACCAACGGCGTGAGCAGCGACAACTACAACGGCAGCTACAAAACCACGGCCAATCTGCTCGCTTTCACGTGGTCGTACAAGTTCTAGGAGGCGACGATGAAAAACGCACGCAAGATCTTGCTCCTGGCGCTTACCGCCGCCCTCGTTGGTGGCGTGGCCCTTGCGCAGGTGAGTTTCACCAAGTATGAGGCGCTGGGAGACAGCCTCACCGCCGGCTACTCGGCCGGGGCGCTTACCAAGTACTACCAAGACTTTTCCTATCCCTCGATCCTCGCTCGTCAGATCGGCGCCTCCGGCACGTTCCAGCAGCCCATCATCTCCGACCCGGGGATCGGCAGCTACGGAACGGTGCTGAAGCTCTTCGCGCTCAACGTGGTCAACGGCAGCGTGGTGCCGACGATCGGGCCGACGCCTGGAGCGCCGGGCAGCCCGATCAATGCGACGCTACCTACGCCGTACAACAACCTCGGCATCCCGGGCGCCAACGCCGCCAACATCCTCACCACCACCGGCGACATCACCAAGCCGCTGTCCGGCAACATCGACCCCAACACAATCATGTATGACCTCATCCTGCGCGATGGCCAGCACACTGCGCTGCAGCAGGCGATCAGCGTGAGCCCCACCTTTGTGACGGCGTGGATCGGGAACAATGACGTGCTAGCCGCGGTCGTCTCTGGCTTGGTGCTCGAGGGCGTGACGCTTACCCCCAAGGCCGCATTCCAAACCACGTACACGACAATAATTGGTGCGCTCCGGCAGTATCTTCCCAACGCTGCGATCGTGGTCGGGACGGTCCCCAACGTCACGGCGATCCCGTTCGTCAACACCATCAAGCCCTACATCGTCAACCCAGCCAACGGTTCGCACATCCCTCTGATCGGTGCGAACGGCCTGTTGACCGAGCAGGACTACGTGACGCTTGGCGCTTCTGCCCTCCTTGCCCAGGGGATCGGAATTCCGACCGCTGCAGGTGGCACAGGGCAGCCCCTTCCCGAAGGCTCCTTCGATCCGGCCACGGGCACGCTTTCCGCCGGCGTCGTCTTGCGTGCCGCGGGGATCGCCGCGATCCAGGCTCGCACTGCGGATATCAACGCCATCATCGCCGGCGTCGCGCAGCAAACCGGAGCGAAGGTGGTGGACTTCAATGCAATCTTCGCCAACATCGTCGCTCACGGCTACCTTGTGGGCGGCGTCGAGCTTGGCCCCGGGTTCCTGACCGGGGGGATCTTCTCCTACGACGGCATTCACCCGCAGCGCCTTGGCTATGCAATCGTGGCGAACGAGTGGGTCAAGGGTATCAATGCGGCGTATGGAACCAAGGTGCCTGAGGTCAACCTGCAGCCGTTCCTCACCGGCACAGCGAGCGCAACCAGCGTGATGGCGGGCGGCGTGGTCTTTAGCGCCGAGGCTGCGGCGCAGGTGATCAAGGACATCCTGCCCGGCGCCAACACGGATCGAATCTTCCCTTCGCACGCCGTGCGACATCATCTGACCGCTTTCGGTGGCCATAGCAGCATCGAACCATCGACGCCGTAGCGTCAACCGAGTCTCAACGTGATCAGGGGCCGCGTTCGCGCGGCCCCTTTCGTTTCCCTGCCGGAGTGTTACCCTAGCACTTGAATCGCCGGCCTCGTTGGGAAGGGGGCAGCATGGACTACCCGATCTGGAGCCCCGCGCTGGGTGGTGGCGTGCTGATCGGCATCGTCGCGATCGCCCACGTCCTCGTCTCACACTTTGCCATCGGTGGCGGGCTCGCCATTGCTTGGCTGGAAACGCTCTCGGTCCGGCGCAACGACGCGGCGATGCGCTCCCTGGCGAAGCGCAGCTCGCTGATGTTGATCCTGGTCTCCACCGTGTTCGGGGCGATCAGCGGCGTTGGCATCTGGGTCACCATCGGCCTCGTGCAGCCCGCCGCCACCTCGGCGTTGATCCATAACTTCGTGTGGGGATGGGCGGCCGAGTGGGGATTCTTCATCCTCGAGGTCGCCACCGCGCTGGCATACTGGGCCACCTGGGACAAGGTGCGGCCGCGCGCGCACCTTCTCATCATCTGGCTTTACTTTTTCGCGGCGTACATGTCTCTCGTGATCATCCAGGGGATCCTCTCCTTCATGCTCACCCCGGGCCGTTGGGTTGCCACGCATTCCTTCTGGGATGCCATTTTCAACCCGAGCTACCTACCGGGGCTTGTGCTCCGTACCGGCATTTGCCTCCTCCTTGCCGGCGCCTACCTGACGCTTGCTGCCCTGCGCGAGCGTGACACGGACGCCCGCACACGCCTGGTCCGAATCCTCGCCGTGTTCCAGGTGGTGGGGGCGCTCCTCGCGTACGGCGGCTACCGCTGGTGGGAGGCGGTGCTCCCCGGCCAGGTGCGCGCGATCTTCTCGGGGGTCAAGCCGCTCCTTCCTGCGCTCGTCGCCACCCGGCATTTCGTCCTCTGGGGGTTGACCGCGTTCCTGCTCGTCGTGCTCTTTGCGCTCCTCGCGCCGCGACTCCACCGCTGGCCGACCGCGGTGCTGGCAATGCTTGCGGCGTTTGCATTCTTCGCGGGGTACGAGCGGCTGCGAGAGGGGGCGCGCAAGCCGTTCGTCATCCGCGACTACATGTTCTCCAACGGGATCTTGGTCAACGAAATCGCCGACCTCAACCAGCGCGGGGTGCTGGCGAAAGCCACCTGGGCAGCGGGCGGCGCACGCTCCGGCACCGCAGTAAACGGGGCGGCCGTATTCCATGCCGAATGTGCCTCCTGCCACACGCTCGACGGATACCTCTCGATCCGCAGGCTGGTGGCGCCGGTGGACCCCGACATGGTGCGCGGTATCCTCAGCGCAATGCAGGCGGAGGGTGACGAGTACACAGCCGGACGATACGTCCACGACGGACACTTCCAGACTCAGAAGCTCGATTACCCGCTGATGCCGCCGCTGGTCGGTACGCAGAAAGAGGTGGATGCGCTCGGTGATTTCCTTCTTAGTCTGAAGCCGTCTCACGTCGCGGAGGTGGGCCATGCCGACTAACCTGATCCCAGCGCTCGATCCGGCGCCGCTCCCTGGGCCTCCCTGGCTGTTCCACGTCCTCTGGGTGCTCACGTTCTTGATCCACCTGCTGTTCGTCAACACCGTCCTCGGCGGGACGTTGCTGGCCGCGCTCGCGGGCCTGGCGCCTGCCGGCCGGCGCGAGATCCGCATCTTGTTCGTCGAGATGAACGCCTGGACGATCTCGCTGGCGATCACGTTTGGGATCGCGCCGCTGCTGTTCGTGCAGGTGTTGTTCGGGAGGTTCTTCTACACCGCGACGATCCTGGTGGCGTGGGCGTGGCTCGGCCTGCTCGGCCTTCTCACCGTGGGGTACTACCTCAACTACCTCGCCAAGTTCCGTCTGCGCGCTGGCAAGAGCGCGGGGACAATCCTCGTGGTGGAGGCGGTTTGTTTTCTCGCCATCGCGATGATTCAGGTGGCGATCAACCTGCTCCACATGCAACCAGCCCACTGGCCGGCGGTGGCCGCGAACGGCTGGGCCGCTCTTGCGGACCCCAGCTTCCTGCCCCGGTTTGGGCACTTCGTGCTTGCCGCGGTCGCGTTGGCGGGCGTGCTGCTGGCGTGGGTTGCGGTCCGCCGCGCCGAGCGGGGCGCTGATGCCGAAAGGTGCCGGGGCATGGCCCGGTTCGGCGTGAGAGCCGCGCTGATCGCGACGGTGGTGCAACTGGCCGTCGGCTTCTTGCTGCTGCTTTCGCTGCCGGAAGACGTTCTCAAGGCATTTATGCGTGGCGGGGCAGCAACGATGGGACCGCTGACGCTCGGCATCCTTGCCGGTGTCGTGCTGCTCATGGTGTTGGCGCAGATCAGCGATCCGCTCGTCCAGCGTGCCAAGGTGCGGCGCGCTGCCGAGCTGCTCGTGGGCGCTATCGTCTTCATGGTCGTGAGCCGCCACAAGCTTCGCAGCCTCTACCTCGCGCCGACGCGGGCCGGCGAGCAGCCGGCGGTGGCCACGCAGTGGGGCGCCTTGGCCCTATTCCTCACCGTGTTCGTGGTGTGCGTGGCCCTCACCATCGTCGCGATGGTGAAGGCCGCCAAGGACCGGCCGGCGCCGGGCGAAGAGGCGGCGTAGCGAACGCCGCGCCGCGCGCTGACCGAGATGGCCGGTTCGCGCATCGCGGTCGGGGGGATCGCCTTTGGCTATCCGGCCAGTGCCGCGCGCGCGGCGCGCAGCGCCGCCTCGACATCGGCGTCGCCGATCTCGTAGTGCGTCACCAGGCGCACGTCGGTCGCGCCGAACGCCCCCACCAGGACACCGCGCTCCTTCATCGCAGCGACAAACCGCTGCGACGGTTGCAGCGCCGCGTCGCCCGGGACCTGGTCACCACGCAGCCTGAACACGAGGATGTTGGTGGCGACCCTTTCGGGGTCAATCTCCACTGCCGGGAGTTGCGCGAGTCCGCGCGCGAGGCGCTTGGCGCGCTCGTGGTCCTCGGCGAGCCGGTCCACCATCTCGGTGAGCGCGACAATGCCCGCCGCCGCGAGCACGCCGACTTGCCGCATCCCACCGCCGAACAGCTTGCGCACCCGCACCGCCTCCTCGATGAGATCGACCGGACCGCACAGCATCGAGCCCACCGGGGCGGCGAGTCCTTTTGAGAGGCAGAACATGACGGTGTCGCAGCCGCGCGCCAACTCGGCGGCAGTGGTCCCGAGCGCGGCGGCGGCGTTGAAGATGCGCGCGCCGTCAAGGTGCACGGCAAGGCCGTGGGCATGGGCGACGGCGGCGAGCGCACGCGTTCGGACGGCGTCCATGGGCAAGCCGGACCAGAGGTTATGCGTGTTCTCCAAGCAGAGCAGGCGCGTCGGTGTCCGGTACGACACCTTCGGGCTGATAGCGGCCTCCACTTGGCTGGGTTCCAGCAGGCCAGTCCCGGTGACGATCGGCCGCGGCAGCGCCCCCGACCAAACTGCCATCGCGCCCATCTCGAAGTTGAAGATGTGGCCTTTGGCCTCGATGAGCACCTCGCTGCCGGGTCGCGTGTGGAGGTGGACCGCGACTTGGTTGCCCATCGTGCCGGTCGGGACGAACAGCGCGGCAGGGAAGCCAAGCTTGGTCGCGGCGAGTTCCTCGAGGCGGAGAGCCGTGGGGTCCTCCCGGTAGACGTCATCACCCACCTCGGCATCGGCCATCGCCTTCCGCATCGCGGGGGTTGGCCGGGTGACGGTATCGGAGCGGAGATCGATCATGCCGGCTATGATAGCGACCTTGGAGTGACAAGGATGAGTGAAGGGTTTCGCACTGTCGCACGGGAGCGGGGAATCGAGGAGCTACGGCTCGCCAGCAACGGATTGCGTGTGCTCCTGCTACCCGATAACACCGTGCCGGTCGTGGCGGTCTGCGTTGTCTACCATGTCGGCTCACGCAACGAGGGGGTCGGTCATACCGGCGCCACGCATTTGCTCGAGCACCTCATGTTCAAGGGCTCGCGCAAGTTCAACCCGGCGCGGGGGCGGCCGATCGCCCGCACGCTCGAGCGGGTCGGCGCACAGTTCAACGCCACCACGTGGTTTGACCGTACGAGCTACTTCGAGACCCTGCCGGTCGAGCACCTCGAGCTGGCATTGGAGCTGGAGGCCGACCGGATGCGCCGCGCGCTGCTGCGCGCGGAGGACCTCGCCTCCGAGATGACGGTGGTGCGCAACGAGTTCGAGCGGGGGGAGAACGACCCGTTCGACGTGCTGCTCAAGGAATCGTTTGCGGTCGCGTTCCGCGAGCATCCCTATCACCACCCCACCATCGGCTGGCGGAGCGACATCGAGAACGCTTCGATCGAGCGCCTGCGCAGCTTCTACGACACCTTCTACAGCCCGACAAACGCTTCGCTGATCCTGGTGGGCTCGTACCAACGCAAGCACGCGCTCGAGCTGGTGGCCAAACACTTTGCGCCGCTGTCGCGCGCTTCGGAGCCGCCAGCGCCGGTTCTCATTCGGGAGCCACAACAGGAGGGCGAGCGCCGGTTTGTCATCCGTCGGGCCGGGGAGGTGGGATGGGTCGCGGTTTCCTGGCGCGCCCCTGAGACCCTGCACGCGGACACCCACGCCCTCGCCGTGCTCGCCGATGCGCTTTCCGGCGGGGTCACCTCACGCCTTTACCAGCGTTTGGTCGAGCCGGGCCTTTGCCTGGACGTCCAGGCGCTCGCGTGGCAGCTCCGCGATCCGGGCTTGTTCCAGGTGTTTGCCACCCTCAACCCGCCGGCGGCGCACGAGCAGGTCGAAGCGCTCATCCGCGAGGAGGTAGCCAGGCTCAAGGAGGGGCTCGCGGCGGAGGAGCTGGAACGGGCCAAGGTCCAGGTGGAGGCCCACGCCGCCTTTCATCGCGATTCGCCCGGGCAGGTGGTGGCGGCGCTCACCGAGGCGATCTCGGCAGCGGACTGGCGTTTCTACCTCGACTACCCCGAGAGGATCCGGGCGGTGAGCAGCGACGACGTGATGCGGGTCGCCGCCTCGACCTTTATCGATGACGCAATCTCGGTGGGTTATTTCGTGCCCAAGAATGGCCAGGCCGGCGGCAGCGGCGGGCGCCTCCCTGCGCCGGCCTCGTTGCGGCCCCGCCCGTGCTTCCTGCGGCGGGGGTTGGCGACAGATGTGGAGCAGACCTCGCTCCCCGGCGGTGGCACGTTGCTCCTCGTGCCGCGCCACAGCAACGAGACGGTCCACCTGCACGGCTCGCTCCTGGCTGGACACGGGCTGGTCCCGGTGGAGGAGTGGTCGGCGGCTTCGTTCGTGCCGGACATGTTGGAACGCGGCACCTCACGGCACGACCGGCTTGATCTTGCCCGCACGCTCGAGGACCGCGCCATCGAACTGGATGTCTCCGCGGAGAGCCTCAATCCGTTTGAGGTCGCCTGCAATGCGCGCTGCCTCGCCCGCCACCTGCCGCTGACCCTTGATTTCCTGGTCGAGATGCTGATTCACCCGAGCTTCCCGGCGGACGAGATCGACAAGCTGCGCACGCTCCGGCTTGGCGAGCTGGCGCAGGCGCAGGAGGACACCTTCTCGCGCGCGTTTGAACGGTTCACGCGGCTCGTCTACGCGCCAGGCCACCCGTACCGGCGGCGGCCGGTGGAGGAACGCCGCGCCGGACTCGAGCGGCTCACGCGCGACGACCTCGTGACGGTGCACAAGAAGCTGTACGGCCGCGCATCGCTCGTACTCGCGCTGGTCGGGGATTTCGTGCCCGAAGAGGTGGTCACCCGCTTGGCGCGCCTGTTTGGCAGGCGCGGCGGTGGCGTCTCCGAGCCGCCCCGCGTGGCGCGGACCCTCCCTGAGCAGAACGCCCCGCAGGAGGCCCATGACGCGATGGCGGACAAGCCGAACATCGATGTCGTGATCGGTCACCCGGGCGCGCTTCGGCGCCGCGACGACGACTTCTTCGCCGCGATGCTGGGAAACGCGGTGCTCGGCCAATCCACGCTCTCTTCCCGACTGGGTCTGCGTCTCCGCGACCGCGAGGGCCTCACCTATGGTGTGGTGTCGCGCTTTTTCGGCGCCTCACTGGTGGATGGCCCCTGGGCAGCGACCTTCTCGGTGGCGCGCGAGAACCTCGAACGAGGGGTCGGGGCCGCCCGCGAGGAGATCGCCCGCTACGCAGCGGACGGACCCACCAACGCTGAGCTCGAAAACGAGAAGGCTGCGCTGGCCGGCTCGTACCGTGTGTCCCTCGCGACTCCCGGTGGCAAGGCGCGGGAGCTCGTGCGCCTGGGTCGGCACGGCCTCCCCGCCAGCGAGATGGACCGCATTCCGGATCGAGTGCTCGCGATCCGTCGCGCCGAGGTGCTCGCGGCGGTGCGCCGTCACATCGTTCCGAGCCAGCTCTCGATGGCCGTCGCGGGTGGTCTCGTTGCAAACCCGGCTAACCGCGACTAGCATTTCCTCGCCATGCTGCGTGAGCTAGAGGTTCGCGACCTCGGCATCATCGAGCGCCTGAGGCTCGAGTTTTCGCCCGGCTTCACCGTGCTCACCGGCGAGACCGGGGCGGGGAAGTCACTGCTGGTGCAGTCGCTGCAACTGCTTTCCGGCGAGCGGGCGGATGCCGAGGCGGTGCGGGGTGGGCGCGAACGCCTGTTGGTGGAAGGGTGTTTTGCGGCCCCCGTGGATGCCGAGGCGGGCGACCTACTTGCCGACCTGGGCGTGAACGTCGGCGAGGAGCTGGTCGTGCGGCGCGAGGTTTCCGCCGCCGGGCGCTCGCGCGCGTGGATCAACGACGTGGTCGTGACGGTGGGCGCCCTGCAGCGGTTGGGCCCCTTCCTGCTCGCGATCCATGGCCAGCACGAACAACGCGGGTTGACCGATCCCGCGACTCACCTCGCGCTGGTCGATGCCGCGGGCGGCCTCGGCGACCTGCGCGACGCGGTCTCGGCCGCGTTTGAATCCTGGCAGCGCGTCCGGTCGGAGCTGTCGGCGCAGCGGCAGGCGCTTGCCAGCCGGCGCGACCGGCTCGACGCCATCGCATACCAGATCCGCGAAATCGAAGAAGCCCGTCCGGAAGCGGGTGAGGAAGAACGACTCAAGGAGGAACGGGCCTTGCTGCAGCACGCGGAGCGCATCGGCGAGCTGCTCGTCACAGCCACCGGGGCGCTCGGTGGCGAGGGCGGCAGCGTTGCGCTCGCCCGGGCGGCGCGCGCGGCCCGTGAGCTGCAGGCGATCGGCATCGCCGTCGGCGACACCGCCGGAGACCTCGAGCAAGCACGCTTGCTGGCGGAGGAGGCGGAGCGAGCGCTGCTGGCGCTCGCCGATCGCGTCCGACCGGACCCTCCCCGACTCGAGGCGGTGGAAGCGCGGCTGGCCCTGCTCGAGCGTCTGGCGCGGAAGTACGGCGGCAGCGTCGCGTCGGTCATCGACCATCGTCGCCGCCTAGAGGGGGAGCGCGAGCAGCTTCAGGGCGCGGAGAGCGATATCGCCCGCCTTGAGCAGGAAGAGAGCGCGCTGGCGGCTGGCTACCTCGAGTGCGCGCTCGGGCTGTCCGAACGCCGCCGCGAGGCAGCCCAGCGCTTCGCCCGGCACGTCATCGAGGTCCTGGAGCGCCTCGGCATGCCCAAGGTGCGACTGCGTATGCCCATGCGATGGCGCGCGGCAAGCGATGGCGCGCTCGAGGTCGAAGGCACCCGGATCGAGCCCGCGCCGGACGGCATCGATGTCGGCGAGTTCGAGCTTTCCCCCAATCCGGGCGAGGAACCCCGCTCGATGGCCCGCATCGCTTCCGGTGGTGAGCTTTCCCGCATTCACCTCGCGATGCGCTCCGTGCTGCGGGACACCCAGGCACGCGAGGACGTGCTCTCGCTGCTCTTTGACGAGGTCGACGCCGGCATCGGCGGGCGGGTGGCTGACGAGCTTGGCGGCTTGCTCGCCGAGCTTGGCCGCCGTGATCAAGTGCTCGTCGTGACACACCTGCCGCAGGTGGCGGGTTGTGCCTCGACCCACTTCGCCGTGCGCAAGGAAGCATCTCGCGGTCGCACCGTGACCAAGGTCGAAGCGGTGGCGGGCGAGGCTCGCGTCGAGGAGTTGGTGCGGATGCTCGGGGGAGGCGCCCCAAGCGCAGCGGCGCGGCAGCACGCTCGGGAGCTCCTGCGCACCCCCTGATGCAGGTCGTGCCGTTCACCCGACCGGGCCACCTGGGGGCCGCCGTTGCGGCGCTGCGAAACGCGCTGGCATGCCACGGCGTAACCGCGCTCCCGACTGAGACGTTCTACGGTTTGGCGGTGACGCCGGGTGACGGCGCCGCAATCGCCCGCTTGGCGGAGATCAAGGGCCGGCCGAGCGAAAAAGCGTTTCCGGTGGTTGGTGCCTCGCTGGCGCAACTTGAGACGCTCGTCGAGATCGCCGACGAGTGGCGTGCGCGCTTGCTCGCGTCCTGGCCAGCGCCGCTCACCGTTGTGCTCCCCTGCGTGCGGAGGGGGAGGAGGTCTGCGACGCTCGCCGTGCGAGTTCCAAACCACGGCTTGCTGCGTGACCTCCTCGCGGAGGTGGGTCCGCTGACCGCGACTTCGGCCAACCGCAGTGGCGCACCGGCGCTCGACGACCCCTCGGCGGTCGCGCGTGAACTGGGGAGGGAGCTGGCCCTGCTTCTTGACGGAGGGCGAGCTCCGGGAGGCCTCCCGACGACCTTGGTTGACCTCTCCGTGGAGCCTCCGCGGCTGCTTCGCGCGGGGGCATTTGTGCCCCCTCGGGCATGGCGAGCCGAGCCTATCTAGCTTTCCGCAGTTTTTGCGGAAAAGCCTGCGGAAAAGTCGGTGGAAAGCCGGCAAACCCGGGCTCCATCAACGGGTTATGCATCTTGCACTGCCGGGAGTGCGCCGGTATAACCATTTCAAAATAAACGAGTTATTCGTATTGTATGTAAAATGTTCTACTTGCCGGCCATCCGCTCCTAGGCGCTTCCACAAGGGCAACCGCAATACCTCACACCTTGGCACGTTGCCCCTGACGACTGTGTGTGTTAGCGTGACGGGCCGCACAGGAGGGGCGGACGTGAAGGTTCGACCTTTTTCCGGCAAGGTGCCTCGCTTCGGGCAGCGCGTTTTCGTCGCGGCCACTGCGGTCGCCATCGGCGATGTGGAGCTGGGCGACGACGTCAGTGTGTGGTACGGGGTCGTACTGCGCGCCGACCTGCAGGCGATCCGCATCGGCGCCCGCTCCAACATCCAGGACAACGCCGTGGTTCACGTGGACGAGCCTGACTTCCCCGTCATCGTTGGTGAAGACGTGACCGTTGGTCATGGCGCGCTCCTGCACGGCTGCCGGGTGGAACGAGGCGCCCTGGTTGGCATGCACGCCACGGTGCTCAACGGCGCAGTGGTCGGCGAGGAGGCGATCGTCGCGGCGGGGGCCCTGGTACCGCCCGGCATGGTCGTGGCGCCCCGCACGCTGGTCGCGGGGGTGCCGGCTCGGGTGGCGCGTAAGCTCGGCGACGACGAGCTCGACGACCTTCGACGCGGGGTGCGCAGCTACCTCGCGTTGAAGAGCCGCTACCTTGCCGTGGACGACGAGCAAGAGATCGCCGACGCGGACGAGGTCGCGAGGCGAGGATGATCCAGCGGCCGCGCGGCACCCGCGACTTGCTCCCACCCGACACTCGCCTCTGGCAGGCGGTGGAGCAGGCGGCTCGGGACGTGTTTGGCGCCTTCGGCGCAGAGGAGATTCGCACTCCGGTGTTCGAGGCCACGGAGCTGTTCGTGCGCTCAGTTGGCGAGACCACCGACATCGTGCACAAGGAGATGTATACCTTTCCCGACCGCAAGGAGCGCTCGCTCACCCTGCGGCCGGAGGGCACGGCAGGCGTGGCGCGCGCCTGGATTGAGAACGGCTTGAGCGATCGCAGTCACCCGTTGCGGCTCTATTACATCGGCCCGATGTTCCGCTACGAACGCATGCAGCGGGGGCGCTATCGCCAGTTCTCGCAAATCGGGCTTGAGGTGCTGGGCGCCGATACACCCCTCTCCGATGCCGAGCTGATCCTGGCGATGCACGAGTTCTTCCTCCGTTTGGGCTTCACGGATCTGGTGATCCACCTCAACAACCTCGGTGATCCGGATGACCGGCCGCGCTACCAGGATGCCTTGCGCGCCGCCCTCGAGCCCCGGCGCGGTGAGCTCTGCAGCGACTGCCAGCGCCGCCTCGACGAGAACCCGCTTCGCATCCTCGACTGCAAGGTGCCGTCGTGCCAGGTGGTCGCCGCCGATGCCCCGACGATGGACGATGTTGCCGGCGATGCGTCGCGCACGCACGTGGCGGAAGTGGAACGGCACCTCGGCCGCCTCGGCGTTCCCACTGTGCGCAACCGCCGCCTCGTCCGCGGCCTCGACTACTACGTGCGCACCGTGTTCGAAGTGGTTTCGCCGCAGCTTGGTACCAACACCGTGCTGTGTGGCGGTGGGCGCTACGATCGCCTCATCGCCGACCTCGGCGGGCCGGTGCTGCCGGGCACCGGCTTTGCCATCGGCGAGGACCGGGTGGTCGACGTGCTGCCCGAGCGGTTCAAGCAAACAGTCCTCACCCGGCCGCGCCTCTATCTGGTGCCGCTCGGCGCGGCAGCCCAGGAGCGGGCGCTCGAGCTGGCGCGCACCTGGGTGCACGATGGCGTGCCGGTCGAAATCGAGGTAACCGGCCGCTCGCTCAAGGCAGCGCTCAAGCGAGCCGACCGGGAAGGCTTCCGCGCCGTGGCGATTCTCGGCGAGGACGAGCTGCGGCGCGGCGAGGTTACCGTGCGCGACCTCGCAGCCGGTAGCCAGGCCACGCTCGCACCCGCGGTCGTGCCGGAGTGGTGGCGAGGGCTGATCGAAGCTTCGAGTTAACGATTCTCTGCCCGATGCGCGGATCACGATAGAATCCGCGCCTCGCAGCTCTCTCGAAAGGGATCCCATGCGCTCACGCGTGTTTCGCCAGCTCCCTGGCACGCTGTACTCAGCCGTGATCATGGAGCTGTTCGAACGCCTCGCCTACTACGGCATGGTGTTGGTGTTGGGCATCTACCTGGTTGACCACATCGGTATCCGTCCCGACCTCTACGGCGTCGTGTATGGGATCTCGACCGCCGCGCTCTACCTCCTCCCTCTGTTGGCCGGGGCACTCGCAGATCGGTTCGGTTACAAGCCGGCGCTGATCGTCGCGTTTGCCACCCTTACCGGTGGCTATGCGCTCCTCGGCGCCGCCCGGAGCTTCACCCTGATCTGCGTCGCGCTTGGGCTGATCGCCATCGGCGGATCGATCGTCAAACCGACGGTTTCCGGCACCGTCACCCGCACCACCGAGGAGGGAACCACACGACCGGTTGGTTTCGGCCTCTACTACATGATGGTCAACGCCGGAGGCCTGATCGGCCCAGTGATCGCGGCCCAAGTGCGGAACCGGACCGAGTTCCGTTATGTCTTCTTCGTATCGGCGCTCTCCTGTGCCTTGATGCTGCTGCCGGCGTTTCTTGCCTACCGCGATCCGGTTTCGCGTGAGGAGCGCCGCACCGGAAAGGGTATCGCCCGGGTGCTGGCCGACATGGTGCTGGTGCTGGGCAACTGGCGCTTCGTGCTCCTCCTCGTCATCTTCTCGGGATTTTGGGGGATGATTGAGGTGCTCTTCGCCTTCATGCCGATCTACGTGCAGAGCTTCTCGGACCTCGCCGCGGTGGAGGCGGCCATCGACAGGTTGGTGCCGATCACCTCCTGGGCGGGGCACTGGCTCAACCCCGAGGTGTTCATCTCCCTGGACGCGCTCCTCATCGTGCTGTTGCAGGCCACGATCTCGGCCGCCACCCGCCGCTGGGGCACGCTCACCGCGATGCTGGTAGGGACCGCGGTGGCGACGGCGTCGTGGGTGCTCCCTGCCCTCAGCTCGAGGGCCGGCGTGGTGGCGCTCGGGATCGCGATCTGGTCGCTGGGTGAAATGACGTGCTCGGCACGCTTCTTCGAATACTGCGGCACAATCGCCGCGAAGGGCCAAGTCGCGGTGTACCTCGGCTACTCGTTCTTCGCCATCTTCCTCGCCAACCTCTACGCCCCGCTGTGGGCCGGTTTTCTCTACCAGCACTTCATTACGAACCGGGTCAACGCCCACTTGGTACCGCAGTTCTTCCCGTTCTTCGGCGGCGTGATGGTGCTCGGGGTCCTGGCTGTTATCGGTCTGTGGTTGTACTCCGTCCTGGTGGCTCCCGCGCGCGCTAACGGTCGCGCAGTGACGCAGTGACTTTGGCGTATAGGGTCGCTACGCCGGGAGGTTAGAGGGCACGGCGTCGATCGGCGCCATCGCATCGCGGTGGACGCTGGCAAACGCGTGTACGACCACGCAGTGAGCGGCAAAACGGGTGGCAAAGATCCCGACGCAGCACATGAGCAAGCCGAGCTGCGCGAAGATTTCTGCGGCGATGGCCACCACGAACGCCAACATGTAGGGACCGAACACGCGGCCGATGCGGTGGCTCACCCGATCGACGTCGAAGGCTGCCGCCATCTCGCCTTCGGCGACCACTGCCAACATGCCGGCGGGCAGGTAGCCGAGGGTGAGCAGTGCGGCAGGGGGACCCACCAGCACGAGCGGCAGCCAGGCGAGGTTGGGCGTGGCGACGGCGGTCACGAGCAGGGTAAGGCCGGCGACGACCGCCACGGCGGGCAGCCAGAGCCCGATGGCGACGATGGCGAGCTTGAACCCCTCCACGAGGTCGTCGATGAATCGATCCCACGCCGGCAGCCCGACCTCGGCGCCGGTAAGCACGCCGGAAGCGACACGGCGCAGATAGCCGATCACGATGAGCCGAGCGGCGGCACTGATCACGATCACGAGAGGCAGCAGCCTCAGGGCGGGGGAGGCGACAGCATACGGCCGGTGCAGCAGGCGCAAGATCAGGGGGAATGCCATCACCAGCGGGACAAACTCGAGCAAGGCTCCAACCAGAACCCGGCCGAGCCAGGCGGGCCCCCGGAACGGGTAGGAAAAACTCCTTGTGAGGTCCGTCACGTTTGGTTCTACGCAACTGGAAGCCCGAGGTTTGCTGTTACCATCCCTGTGGACATGCCCGCGCCTACCGTGTGTCGGTTTGCCGTCGCGAGGATCATCTCGGGTGGCCAAACGGGAGTGGACCGCGCGGCGCTCGACGTGGCGCTCGATCTCGGACTGGGATGCGGCGGCTGGTGCCCGCACGGGCGCCGGGCAGAGGATGGCCCGATCCCGGCACGCTACCCCCTGCGCGAGACCTGCTCGCCGGGCTACCCCGAGCGCACCGCGGCCAACGTGCGTGACGCCAGCGCGACGCTGGTTCTCACCCGTGGCGGACCGCATGGCGGCACCGCGCTCACGGTGTCACTGACCCGCCGCCTGCGCAAGCCGTGCTTGATCGTCGACCTCGCTAGCGGGCCCAACGCCGCCGAGGTACGCCAGTGGCTTGCCGATCAGAAGACACGAGTGCTCAACGTGGCCGGCCCACGCGAGAGCGAGCACCCCGGCATTCACGCCCAGGCCGCGGCGTTCCTCCGCGACGTTATCGCCGGCGAGAGAAGGTAGACAAAGCGACCGGCGGGCACGGTGGTATCCTTGGTCGCAGTCTCAACGAACCCTGATGCTTCTCAACCCCCAGGGAGGACTTGCATGGGAAAGCCTGCGTCAGTGCCCAACCCATCCGTGACGTTCCGCGCCGACGGAAACGTGGCGATCCACGTGCCCGACCTCGACCGGGCCGAGGCGTTCTACGCCGGCGTGCTGGGGTTTCGCGTCGTGAGCCGGACCGCCGACCACCTCGAGCTCGACGCCGGCGCGCTGCGGCTCTACGTCAACCGTGATGCGGTCGCGCTGCGGCCGTTCATCCCCGCGCTTGAGGTGCCGGACTACCGCGCTGCCAAACTGCGCCTGGAACGGGCGGGATGCCGTATCGTCGTCGAGTGGCCCGGCGGTAAGGCGCTCTACTTCGAGGATCCCTTCGGGCTGGTCCTCGACATCATCGAACGCCGCCCGGCCAACGCTCCCGCTCGCGCACCGAAAACCTGATTGTGGAAAGAAATCCCACGGTCTAGGTGAGTTCCACGTCGTCAATGATGCCGACGATGACGGAGCGGACGGGAGCGTTCTCCGAGGCGAAGATCTGGCGGGCTCCATTGCCCTCGTCGTTGACGAGCACTCGCTCGCCGACGCCCGCGCCGACGACATCCACCGCGATCACGTAATCGCCGGTTGCCTTTCCGCCGGCGTCGGTCTTTTCGACCACGAGCAGCTTCTTGGCATCGTAGAACGGATGGTTGATGGTGGAATGGATCTCGCCGACGACGAGCCCAAGAATCATTTCGCTGGGCTCCGCGTCTCGCTGCCCGGCCGATGGAGGTCGTCCACAATGCCAACGATGGTGTGGTCTACCGGCACGAACCAGGGGTCGAGCGCGAGCGCGGCCTCGCGACCGCCCTCGTAGTAGATCAGCTCGCCGGGTCCGGCCATGCGGGTGGAGTCGGCCGCGACCAAGGCGCTTCCTTTTGGCTTGCCGGCCGAGTCGAGCGGTTGCACGAACAGCATCGGCGTCGCCTCGAGACCTTCCACAACGACGCACGGGACCACCACGCCGATGACGCGGCCGAGCAGCATCAGGTTTCCTCGCCCTCGAGTTCCACCAGCGACGCGGAGCCGAAGTACGTGGAGGCATCAAGCTGCTGGCCGAGCGCCTCGTGCGGCGCCGAGATGATCTTGTAGACCACCTCGCCCCCTGAAGCCTTCAGATAGCCGACCACGATGTCCACCGCGGCCTCGAGGTCGTGCAGGTCGCCGTGGTAGATCGACAATCCCTTGCCGGACAGGCCGGTATCGGCGAGCCGGATCTCGATGAGGTCGACCGGCGTGCCCTTGAGCGCCAGCTCGGCCGCGCGCACGTTCGACGACACCGTGCCGGTCTCGATGATCGCCAGGGAGCCCGATCCAACCGCTCGGCGCACGCCGAGAATCGCATCGTAGACCTGGGGGTGCACGTCGGCGAGGAGCACGTGGTCGAGCACGGAAGCGCCGCCGTGGAAAAGACCCTCGGCGAGTGCCTCCTGCACCGACGCGGTGGTGCCGCCGATCAGCGTGAGGTACCGGCCGCGGCTGATCGTGCCCGACTTGACGAAGCCGATCGGCGCTTTCTTGAGCATCGTGTCGGTGGCGACCATGCCGACCGCGATGTCGCGGAACTCGATGATGGCGATGGCAGGGTGTTTTTTCATCACGTAATCCTGAAGTGGTCCACGAGCACGCAGCGACGCCAGCGCGAGAAGCTGCGCGGACCGGTCATCCCCTCGCCGGTGGGGCTGGCGATGGTGAACGAGCAGTAGCCCTCGCCGTCGAGGCCAAGGCCGGCCTGCGAGCGCCCGTTCTTGACGAAGATCGAGCAGTCGCACGCCTTGGCCATGCGGGAGAGGTTGTCGAGCTGCTTCGAGTGCATCACCGCGGTGTGGCGGTTGCCGCCCTCGACCTGCACCGCGAGGTCGATGGCGGCGTCGGCGCTGCGCACGCGGCACATCGGCAGGATCGGCATCATCTGCTCCGTCCACAGCAAGGGATGGTCCACGTCCACCTCGACGACGCCGAGGCGCACCGTGTCTGGCACGCTCATCCCCAGCCTGCCGAGAATGAAGCCGGCGTTCTTGCCGATGAGGTCCTTGTTGATGTGGGCTTGCTTGCGCGGTCCTTGCGTGCCCGTGAAGAGCAGCTTCTCGAGGGCGGGGAGCTGGTGCGGGCCAAGCACGACCGCGTCGCACTTCGCGATCGCCTTGAGGAGATCGTCCGCGACGCTGGCCACGCAAATGACCTCTTTCTCATCGGTGCAGATGATGTTGTTGTCGGTCGAGGCGCCGAGCACGATGTCGCGCGCCGCCTTGCCGATATCGGCGGTCTCGTCCACCACCACCGGTGGGTTGCCGGGCCCGGCGCAAATCGCGCGCTTGCCGCTCGCCATCGCCGCCTTGACCACCGCGCCACCGCCGGTCACCACGAGCAGACGCACGCCGGGGTGACGCATCGTCTCCTGGGCAGTCTCGATGGTCGGGTCGGATAGGCAGGTGACCACGTTGGGTGGCCCGCCTGCCGCGACGATCGCCTGGTTGAGTAGGTCGATGGTCTCGATCGAGCAGCGCTTCGCGAGGGGGTGAACGTTGAACACCACGGTATTGCCGGCGGCGAGCATGCCGATCGCGTTGCAGATGATGGTCGAGGTTGGATTGGTGCACGGCGTGATCGCGCCGATCACCCCGAACGGCGCCGGCTCAGTAAGCGTCAAGCCATGGTCGCCAGTGACCGAGAGCGGATAGAGCTCCTCCAGACCGGCGGTTTTCTCGGTCACGAGGCGGTTCTTGACCAGCTTGTCTTCCCAGCGCCCGAGGCCGGTCTCGGCGTGGGCGGAGCGGGCGAGCGTCTCGGCGTTGTCGAGCATGGTGCGGCGGATGCCGGCGAGGATCGCAGCGCGCTGCGTGAGCGGCAGGGCGACAAAGATGGGCTGCGCCTCCCGGGCCGCCTGGACCGCCTCGTCGACCGACGCGAAGACGCCGAGCGAGGATCCCCGCGCGCCGGGTGCGGCTGCCGGCGCGGGCCCTTCGAGATCGGTGGCGATGCGTTGTGCGATCGCCTCGATCTCCTGATCAGTCAGCGTCCCCACCGACCCCTCCCTGTGGTGCATGCTCCGTCGCACGTTGTGCGGCGCTACCCTGTCCAAGGCTGGTACGTCCGCAAGGCCACGGGCCACTGGCCAAAGACCATGCCGTCATTTCTTGTACTTGGTCTCCCCGGAAACGCTCCAGGAGTCCACGATCGCCATGATCACCGCGTCCACTGGTCGCTTGTCGGTGGACTTGGTTTGGCGGGCGGAGCTCCCGGAAGCAACCAGCACGATCTCCTCCGGCCCGGCGCCGACAGCATCCGCGGCGACAAGCTGGTTGCCGACCTCGCGGCCTTGCTCGTCGACCGGCCGAACGAGGAGAAGCTTCAAACCCTCGAGGCTGGCTTCCTTTCGGGTCGCGACCACGGTCCCGACTACCTTCGCGAGTAGCATGCTCGGAGTACCTGCGTCGCGCCACGACGCTCGAAGCAGAAGCGTCGCGGCCGGCGACTACTTCTTGGTTGCCTTGGCCTCGGCCTGGCGGCCGAGCGGCATGACCTGATCGACGTTGACGTGTGGGCGCGCGATCACGTGCACCGCTACGACCTCACCGACGCGGCCCGCGGCGACCTGGCCTGCATCGCACGCCGCCTTGACCGCCGCAACGTCGCCGCGGACGATGACACAGACGTACCCGCCACCCGTCTTCTCGTATGACACCAGCTCGACCTTGGCGGCCTTCACGGCCGCGTCGGCGGCCTCCACCACGGCGGGGAACGACCTCGTTTCGATCATGCCTAGCGCTTCCGTCATGTGGCTCCCTCCTTCTTTCCTCTGCCCAACCCCAACCGAGGGGTGGCGGTGACGTTATCCTCCCGCGAGTTTGGTCTCGCGTCCCGATAGCCCCGCGATCGCTTGCTCTGCGGCGCGGTACCCCACGTCGATGTCGCGCTCCTCGCCGCCCAGGTACACCCGCCCGAAGCTTCCGAACGCACGAACCTCGAGGATGTTGATCTCGGCCGCCTTTTCCGCCTCGTTGGCGGCGAGCGCGGCATAACCGGCTGGCGCCACCTCCAAGACGTAGAGAGTCTGTCCGGGCAGGATCATGTCGCCGTGGCGCGTGCGGTTGATGAGCTGCGTGTGGTACGGGGAGATGTTGCGGATCACCTGGCTGGAAACGAGCTGCGGCTTGACCCGGTCCTCCTCCACAAGGCCGAGCGCGGCAAGGATCGCACGGCCCGCCTGCCGCACGTCGGCCTGGGAATCGGAGTGGATCTCGAGCATGCCGTAGAGACGCTCGATGATGAGCATCCCGGGTCGCACGTCGGTTGCCTTGAGGGCAACGTCGGTGACGCGCATGATCTCCATGCCCGGCGCGATCTCGACGAACAGCGAGGCTTGTCCCGGTGTGGGCAGGAAGCCCTGCGCCACCGTGCCGAGGAACGAGGCGTACTGGGGCTGGAGGCTGTCGAGGTAGACGTAGCACCGCAGCTCGGCCATCGGCTACTCCTTTTTCCTAGGAGGCTGTCTGAGTAATGGGGTGGGTCGCGCGCAGGGGGCTTGCGAGGCGCAGGCAAGGCGCGAGGAGGCAGGTGATGTGGAGCCATCGTGGCCGACGAGCAACGCCGCATGCGCCCGCAACCCCCCTGCGCCCATGGGTTGCGGCGGCGCGGGGCGATCTGCGGCGTTACCGCTCCTCGCCGATGGAGGAACATCGGCTTCGTCGCGGCGCCTGGCATCTCGCCCCGCGGCGCCAGCAACGCGGCCCACCCGCTTACTCAGACAGCCTCCTAACCTGTGCGAGCGCCTCTTCCATGATCTTCACGCTGCTGCTGCAGCCCACGCGGGTTGCCCCCGCTTGGATCATGCGCACCACGTCGGCGAGCGTCCTGATCCCCCCGGCAGCCTTCACGCCGAGCTTCTTCGCCGCCACCGTCCGGCTCATCAATGCGACGTCCTCAACGGTAGCGCCGCCGCTGGAAAATCCGGTCGAGGTCTTCACGAAGTCAGCGCCCGCGCGCATCGCCAGCTCGCAGGCGCGGGTCTTTTCCTCGTCGGTGAGCAACGCGGTCTCGAGGATCACCTTGCACAGCGCCCGGCCGTCTTTGCACGCCTCCACCACGGCGCGGATGTCCTTCCTTACCGTATCGTCGTCCCGGCCCTTGAGCGCCCCGACGTTGATCACCATGTCGATCTCGCGGGCACCCTCGCGGATCGCGCGGCGTGCCTCGAGCGCCTTGATCTCCGCCGGCTGGGCGCCGAGCGGGAAGCCCACGACGCAGCAAACCTTGACCGCGGTGTCACGAAGCAGCATGTGCGCTTGTTTGACGTACGACGGGTTGACGCACACGGAAAAGAAGCCGTGGTGCCGTGCCTCGGCGCAAAGGCGCTCGATGTCGGCCGGTGTCGCCTCCGGTTTGAGCAGCGTGTGGTCGATCAGCTTGGCGAGCTGGTCGGGTGGAATCACCGGTATCCCGAGGCCTCCCGGGGCGCCCTCGCGCAGGAGCTGCTTGACGCGCTCCACAATTCGGCCGATGTCCTCGGCGGGTAGCGCGGCACCTTCACCACCACTGCCGCGCCCAGCGCCGCGCTCGATCTCACGGATCATCTCCACCCGCCGGCGATGTCGGTCCACGGTGCAGGTGGAGGTAAGGAAGATGCCCACGATCCGCTTCGCCGTCTCAAGCGAGACCTGACCGGCGCCGAGGGCCAGCACATTCGCGTCGTTGTGCTCGCGGCTGTTGCGGGCCAGCTCCTCGTTGTAGCATGCGGCCGCGAGCACTCCGGGCACCTTGTTCGCGGTCATCGCCGAGCCGATCCCGGCGCCGTCCACCATCACCCCAAACCGGCAGCGGCCGGCGGCGACGAGTTTCGCAACATTCGCAGCGATGCGTGGGTAGTCGACGGGGTCCTTGCCGTGGGTGCCGCAATCCTCAACCTCGTGGCCGAGCTCCTTGAGATAGCCGACCAGACCCTGTTTGAGTTCGAATCCGCCGTGATCGGCGCCCACGGCGATTCTCAAGGGTTGCGCCATGTGGGGATGATACAACACGCGGCGGCCGAGACTCGATCGTTGTCGGCGTGCCGGTTGCGCTCAGTTGCCGGGCTTAGGCAAAAGCAAGAGCCCGCGCTCACGAGGGTGACTTGTAGCGTGCCCTCGGGCGCGGGCTCAACCAGCGCTGCGGTGGTGCTAGTGCGGGGCCTCGCCTGCGGTGGTTGGGGCCGTGCTCAGGTCATCGAGCACGATGCCGAGGTTCTTGGCGCCGTGGTCGTTGCAGATGTCCATGAAGCGCGCCACCTTATCGTAGGACAGGTTGCCGTCCGCAGCGAAGAAGACAACCTTCGATTCGCGGCCGCGGGTGACCTCCTCGAGCTTGGCAGGAAATTCCCTCTCGGTGTACTGCTCCTTGTTGATGAACATCCCGCCATCGTCGGTGAGGCGGACCACGATCTGGTCGGACATTTGCGGCAGGACCTCGGTGGTCTTCACCTTGGGAGGAACCTTGGTTTCGTAGCCTCGCTGGAGCAACGGCGTGACGACCATGAAGATGATCAGCAGCACCAGCACCACGTCCACCAAGGGCGTGATGTTGATGTCGCTCTTCATGTCGCCCATCTTTCCGCCGGTCATTGCCATGGCGATTCTCCTTCAGCCGGAAGCCGAATCAACCGACTCCTAGCTCGCCCCCTTCTTGGTGGTGATCAGGCCGACCTTGGCGAAGCCTGCATCGTTGAGGGCCTTCATCACCTCGCGGACTTCCCGGTACTTCAGCCGCTTGTCCGCCTTGATGACGACCTCTTTCTGGGGATCAGCCTTGAGGATGTCATCCATGCGCCGGATCAGCTCGGCCTTGCTGGGGATCCAGTCCTGATTGATGAAGATCTTCCCCTCTTCGTTGATCGCCACCTTGATCTGCTTCGCGCCCTCGGGGTATTTCTCCGGCTTGCCGGTTTCCGGGAGCTGGACCGGAATGCCGGACTGCAACAAGGGAGTGACGACCATGAAGATGATGAGCAGCACCAGGCAAACGTCGACCAGCGGCGTGATGTTGATGTCAGACTTGACATCACCAGCCGAGACCGCAGCCCCTCGGTGCTCAGTGTGCCGCCGACCCAAGCGCATCGGTTCCTCCATGCTTCTTGATGAAGAAGTCCACCAGCTCCGACGAGGAGTTGGCCATCTCCACCTGGAAGCGCTCGACCTGGTTCAGCAGGTAGTTATACAGCCACACGGCCGGGATCGCGACGAACAGACCGAACGCAGTCGTGACCAACGCCTCGGCGATACCCGCTGACACCGCACCCAGCCCGCCCGAACCGGTGATGGCCATGCCCTGGAAGGCGTTGATGATGCCGACCACGGTCCCGAACAGGCCGATGAACGGCGCGGTGGCGCCGATGGTGGCGAGGCCGCCCAGTCCGCGCTTGAAGTCGGCGGTGGTCATCAGGGTGGCGCGCTCGATGGCGCGGCGGGCCGCCTCGATGACGTCGTAGCCCGACAACGGGCTCGACTGCTCCTCCACCATGAACTCAAGCAGACCGGCGGCGACGACCTTTGCCAGGTGGCTCTGCTTGAACTTCTTGGATGCGGCAATCGCGTCCTGCGCCCGATCCTGCTTGAGGTACTGGGTGGTCAGCAGCGCGAACTGCAGCGACTGCTTCTTCGCCGCCCGATACCGCCAGTACCGCTCGCCGGAGAGCGTCAGCGAGTAGACGGACAGGATCGCCAGGATGATGACGACGAGCTTGGCGATAATGCCCATCGATTGCCACAGTGCTAAGGGTGTCATTTCCATTACAGGTTCCTCCTCTTCGCTAGACCTGAGGGTCTATTGCAGGGTGAAAGTTACGGTTACGGTCAGGTAGACGCTCACCGGCCTGCCGTTCAGCGTTGCCGGCGTGTACTTCCACTTTTGGATTGCCGCCACGGCAGCGTCCGAGACGCCCATCGGGAGGCCGCGCAGGACGCGCGCGTCGGTGACGTTGCCCTGTTTGTCAATGATGGCCTCGACGATCACCGTGCCCTGGACGCGGGCCTTGCGAGCGATCTCCGGGTAGGTTGGCTGGATCTTGGTGCGCAGCACCGGAGCCACCACTTCACCACCGATGCGGATCGGCGGCTCGTCCACCACACCGCCCTCGACACCGCCGACCACGCCGCCGGGGACGCCGCCGGGGATTCCACCCGCCACGCCGCCCTCGACGCCGCCCTCGACGCCGCCCGAAACGCCCTCGTTCTCATGACCGGTCGAAGGCGCGGGTGGCTTGTCCGGAATCACCACGGGCTGTACGACTGGGGCGGACTGGGGCTGCTGCACTGGGGGCTTGGGCATCGGCGCCGCAGGCTTGGGTGGGGCCGGCGGTGGTGGTGGCGGCGGTGGGGCCTGGTAGAAGCTCACTTGGATAGGGGGTTCGGGAACGTCCGCGACCGACCACATCTGGGCGATGACATAGCCGCTGAACGCCACGACGTGGATGACGAGGGCGATCGGGAACACGAGCGCCAGGTTCTTGTTCCGCTGCTGCTTCTTCGAAGCGATCAGGGTGTCTTCAAACATGGCTCCCCCGTTTCACGATTTCGCCAGCGAGGTTTGCTTCTTCAGCTTCTCGCGCAAGGCCATGGCTTTGGTCCGCCACTCCTCTGCCTTGTCGAAGTATGCCTGTTTTTGCTTTTCGTCGGTCTGCAGCTTGGCCTTCTCGCGGTACAGGAGGTTGGTGTAGACCATGGCCTCGAAGTACTCGGGCTGCAACTGCAGCGCCTTGTCGACCGAGGTGAGGCCCAGCTCGACGAACTTCGAACGCTCGGCAGGCGAGAGCGAAGCATCGCGGTACGCCTTGTCCCAGCAGTAGACCGAGACGAGATAGTACGGTTCCGCATCGGCCCTGGGGATGTTCTTGGTCACCCAGTCGTACGCCTCGGGGATGTGCTGGGTTCGCAGCAACACCGAGACGATCAGTTTCTGGCTCTTGAGGTCGGCAGGGTTCTTTCTGACCTCGCTCTGCAGGAATTTCAGAGCATCGTCGAAGCGGTTGGCGTTGATGAACGTGTTGAGAAGAAAGTCCTCCGCCTTCTGGTCCTGAGGGAACGCTTCCAGGTATTTCTTGAAGGCCTCGATCGCAATGTCCGCGAACTTCCGGTTCTCTGCGGTGTCGACGCCGGGACGGAACGCGGTCATGGCGGAAAGCGCCACGGAACGCCAGGCGAACTTGAGGGTGGGGTCGAGGGCAATGCCCCTCTGGAACTGGATCATCGCGTCCTTGTACTTCTCATCTTTGTAGTACGAGTTCCCCTTCTTGAGCTCAATGCGGGCCTGCAACTTGTCGCACCCGCCGAGGACCATTGCGGCCGCGACGATGATCAGGATAGGGGGAACGGCGACCTTGCGCATAAGGATTTTCCTCCACCCGGCGCCAAGCGAATTTTTTTGCTGAGGAAGGTTGAGGTCGAACCTATCGAGGCGGCCCGTTCCCCCTGGTCAGCTCGTTGGCGTCTTTCTCCTTGAGAACACGCTCTTGGGTGCTTTGCCTCCCAAGCTCAATTGCCGGTTCGGTGACCAGCGCGGGCACTGATGCGATGCTCCCGTGCCGCCGCGTATGGCCCTCGTAGGGTTCCAGTTCGCAGCCCTCCTCGCGCCGCGGACACTATGAAACGGGGGGGGGCTGTTGTCAAGAGGGTTAAAAGATAACGTAGGCGGGAGTGTGAAAATTCGCTTCAAGCACGACCCTTTGCCTCATTGGCCGAGCGCACGTCGCCACCCGCGCCATCACCCCGCCGCTGGTGGTGGTCCTGCCGGGGTTCCATCCAGAAGGTGCGCTAGCCGGGCCGATTGGCCGCCCAGGTAGTGGCCGATGTAGCTGGCGTAGAGCCGATACAACCCGACGTTCTCCGGCAAGAGTTGGCGGAAGTCGAGCTGCACCTGCCGCGCGCGGCGCAGGATCTCCGCCTGTGCATCACCGGGGGAAAAACCGCGGAAGCGATCCGCATATGGCCGCAGCCTCTCGACCACGCGACGGATCGCTTCGCAAAGCGCGGTCGCCGAAACGGTCGAAGACGGCTCGAGCTGCAGCATCGCGCGGCTCGCCACGTTGACCGGCAGGATCTTCACGAGTTCGAGGCAGCGTTGTCGGCACAGGGCGGCGAGCCCCTTGCGGCCGAGGTCGAGGTGATCTGCGACCGGGATAGGCTTGCCGTAGGACAGGTACGTATCGCCGATGTTGCGGATCATCGAGAGCGAATCAAGCACGTGCAGGGTGCGGGGTTTGCTGCCGCTTTGGGCGACCATCTCCTCCGCCTCGCGAACTCGGGTGTAGTCGACGTTGAAGGGAACGACGTAGGCGTCGTAGCTCTTCAACCCTGGCGTGTCGGCCGAGATCACCGCCTTATTGCGCTGGTACTCGAGCACCGCGTCGAACGCGGCGGGAAAGAAGTCGCCGTAGCGCGCGTGGGTCGGGATGTTCTTGCGTGTCCCTTCCGGGAAGACCATCACGTCGAGGCCATGGGCAAGGAACGAGAGCACGTCCGCGCGCAGCCGGCGGGCAGACTCCAACATCTCCCTCCTGGTGTTGGGCCGTTGGACCAGGAAGGCGCCCAGCTTCTTGCTGAGCATCTGAAAGAAGCTGCCCTTGATCAGGTTGTCGCCCATGCCCACGTAGGGGAGGGGCAGACCCGCGTAATGGAGCGGCGGCATCACTCCGCTGGTCTCCCACAGGCTGCGGTGCAGCCCGCAGTAGAGGAAGACCACGGCGCCCCCCTGCTTGAGGGCGACAATGTCCTCGTGCATCTCGACGTGGGGGCGCACCAGGAGACGGTGGCCAAGCAGGCAGATCGCCCTCGCGAACAGGAAATACGCGTTGCGGCGATCCGAGCAATCGGGTGCTGCGATTGAGAGGGGCCTGTCCCCCATCCTAAGAGCATACCCGGATTGCTGAGGGGGCGGAAGCGCCCCCTCGCGCTTCGCCCGGTTTGGAGCGTGCCCGGGGCTAAGGACCCACGGCCAAACCGAGGATGGTGCGGTAGCGATCGAGGTAGGCGTCGGCATCCACCGGGAGCCGCCCGAAGTCGCACCCTTGCTCGCGGCAGTACACGCCACCGGAAAGCTGGTCGAGGATCCAGTGGGGAACGTCGAAATGGCGCATGAGGGGGAGCCGGTGCGGTTTGCCATCGACGATCGCCAGCAGGAAGTTCTCATACGTCAGCAGCTCGGGGTGCGTTGCGGCGAGGCCGCTACGCCCCTGGTAGCCGAGGCGCCGGTAGTCCCGCACCCCCTGCGGGAGTGGAGGCAAGTGGTCGGCGACCAGCACGATGACACCGTGGGGATCGATCTTCACGAGGCTGGTTACGAACGCATGCAGCGCCTCCGCGCGGTGATACGTCAGGTTGGTGATGAGCTTGAGGTCCTCCTCGTCGGGATCCACCTCGATGCGAATGGGATGGCGATCGGTGTCGAACTCGAACGGCCAATGCCCGCACATGGTGACGACGTAGTTGAAGAAGGGCCGCCTCTCGCGTACGAGCGCCGTGACCTTGGCGAGGTTCTGGTCGTAGAGGTCGCCGTCGAACAGATACGGCTCGTCCGAGAGCCTGATCGACTCCTGACCCCCCGGGGTAAATCGATCGCCGTAGATGGTCTGCTGGAACCCTAACCCGGCGTATGCGCGCCGGCTGTTGAAGAAGAGGGGACTGCCCGGGAAGCTCACCACTGTGCGGTAGCCGGCCTGGCTCAGGATGTTGGCGAGGCAGTAGGTTTGCGCCCCACTGAAGGCGAGGTACTCCACCCCGTACGCCCGAAGCGAGGGCACGCCACAGAGCAGCTCGAACTCGGCGCGCGCCGTCTCGCCCCCGAAGGCGGGGGAGATCGAAGAGCTGATCGCCCCGTCGGCCCAGTTCGTGAAGCTCGCTCCCAGCGGCGGCTGGCTGAACGTGACACCGCGCAGGAGCCTAACGTCGAGGAAGCCCTCCAGGACGACGAGGTGAACGTTCCTTGGTTGGATCGCCGCCATTACGTCCGGATGCAGCTCGAGGGGCGAGTGGTCGAGGGGGGTGAAGTGGCGCAGTTGGTTCCGGAAGTTCCCGCGGCGCGCTTCCCGCATCAGGAGGGTGTACACGCGGCCCCAGCTCTGCGCCGTGACCGCATCGGCCCACTGCTCGTCGCTCGTCACCGTCGCCGCGAGCTCATAGGTGGGCCCCGGCGCAAAGACAATCGCGCCGACGAGCAGCACGAGGGGGAGCGCCGCGACGGCGTAGCGCCACCGTCGTTGCCTCCGCTTCCAGTCGACGGCGAGTAGCCAAACCACGAGCGGCAAGGCGAGCAACGCAATCGTCCCGGCACGACGCCAGAGCCCCATCGTTCGCAGCAGGTCGGGGAGCAGCTTGAAGTCCACGAAATCGGGCACCGTCCCCATGGAAAGGAAGTAGTAGTCATGAACCGCGTAGACCCAGGCGAACGGCAATCCGGCCGCCAACGAGCGCCACCACCGCCGCCGCAGCGGCGCACGTAAGAGGGCAAACAGGTAAAGCAGCAAGGGCAGCTCGGTCAGCGCCTGGGTCCACTGTGGCTCGAGCGTGACGGTGCCTGCATGGATCACCCACGTGGCGCCAATCGCGACAAAAACGACAAACGGCAGCATCACTCGGGCGATCGTCTTGCCAGGAATCTCGAGCGTCATCTCCCGATACGATACTCCCAGCCGTGACAACGTGGCGGGCCGCGATCGCGTAGACGAAACGGGGGTTACGATAGAGGCGTGGTCGAATCCATCCGCGACTCGGCGCTCGACGCCCTGGTCCGTGAGCTGAACCGAAAGGATGCCCCCGAGCCAGCGGGTAGGCAAGGCGAGGCGCTTGCACCTGGCGAGACGGCGCCTACCGGGAGCGCCTTGGTGCGGGAGGGCGACCCGCTCGAAAGCCTGCTCGCTCACGCCGTGCAGCGGGAGGCGACCGACCTCCTCCTCGTTCCGGGGTCACCGCCGGTAGTCCGTCTGGCGGGAAACCTGGTCGTCCTCGATGCACCGGTCCTTGACGAGGAGGGGATTCGCTTGATGCTCGTGCCGCACCTCCCGGCGCGTGCTTACACCGAGTTGGGCGCCCATGGTTCGATCGATTTCTCGCTGCGCCTTGCGCCCGAGGGGCTAAGCGCGCGCGGCGCGTATCGCTTTCGCGTCAACCTCCACCGCCAGCGCGGCCAATTGGCGGCCGCCATTCGCGCGCTGCCGCGCGAGATCCCAACGCTCGCGTCGCTCAACCTCCCTTCGTCGCTCGCGGAGCTGGCCCGAGCTACCCGCGGGCTGGTGCTCGTGTGCGGTCCGAGCGGTGCGGGCAAGACCTCGACGCTGGCGGCGCTGGTGGGTGAGATCAGCCGTACGCGAACCTGCCACGTCGTCACGATCGAGGAGCCGATCGAGTACGAGCATCCCAACGGGCGCTCGATCATCGAGCAGGTCGAGGTCGGGCTCGATGCGCCGTCGTTCGCCGCCGCGCTACGGGCCTCGCTGCGTCAGGATCCCGAGGTGCTCCTGGTCGGCGAGATGCGCGATCTCGAGAGCGTCGCGATTGCTCTCACCGCCGCGGAGACCGGCCATCTCGTGCTCTCGACGCTGCATACCGCCGACGCGGCGCAGGCGATCCACCGCATCATCGACGTGCACCCCGCCGGGCAGCAAAGCCAGATCCGCCAGCAGCTCGCGCTCGCGCTCCACGCGATCATCTGCCAGCAGCTTGTCCCCCGCGCCGACGGCAAGGGGCGTGTCCCGGCGATCGAGTTGCTGCTCGCCACCGACGCCGTGCGCCACCAGATCCGCAAGGAGCGGATCGAGAACCTGCGCAACGAGATCACGCTCGGCAAGCGCCTGGGCATGATCTCGCTCGAGGAGTCACTCGCACGGCTCGTGCGGTCCGGGCTGATCTCGGCGGCGGAGGCGCAGATCCGCGCCCTGCACCCGGAGGAGCTCGACAACCTGCTGCGCGCCTGATCATCTGGCCAGGTTCTTTGCGGTAACGGCAAGACCGCTGAGGGTGCGCGTGCTCCGGCACTTCTTCCCCGCCCCTTCTCGGTGCTACCTTTTGGCGGGCCTGGGGGCTGATTCGCCTTGGGGTCGGAAGCGGCGAGGAGGGGTGAGGGTCTCATGTGTGGGATCGCGGCGATCGTGGTGACGGACCCCCGCGCGGGGCAGGTGGATCGCGCGGAGCTGCGTGCCATCCGCGACGCGATGCAAACCCGGGGGCCGGACGGCTCGGGCGAGTGGGTCTCCTCGGACGGTCGGGTCGGGCTGGCGCATCGGCGCCTCGCGATCATCGATCTCTCGGAGGCGGCGGCGCAGCCGATGCACGCGGAGCCAGATGGGCTGGTCATCGTATTCAACGGTGAGATTTACAACTACCGGGAGTTGCGCGCCCAACTCGAAGCGGGCGGACAGCGGTTTCGGACGACGTCGGACACCGAGGTGTTGGTGGAGCTGTACCGGGCCAAAGGTGTGGGGATGCTGTCCGAGTTGCGGGGGATGTTTGCGTTTGCGTTGTGGGACGGGGTGCGGGGTCGGATGTTGGTGGCGCGGGACCTGTACGGGGTTAAGCCGTTGTACTACAGCGCGGTGGGTGGAGTGGTGCGGGTGGCGTCGCAGGTGAAGGCGTTGCTGGCGGGTGGACGGGTCTCGCGGCGGCAGGACGCGGCGGGGGTGGCGGGGTTTTTCCTGCGCGGGGCGATACCGGAGCCGTTCACGTTGTACGAGGCGGTGCGGGCGTTGCCGGCAGGCTCGTTTGCGTGGATTGACGAACGGGGCGTATCGGAGCCGCAGGCGTACGCCTCGGTCAGCGCAATCCTCACGGCCGCGGAGCAAGAGACGCCGCCCGCGACTGAAGAGCTCCAGGAGCGATTTCGGCACGCGTTCCTGGATTCGGTTCGCTACCACCTTGTCGCCGACGTGCGGGTGGGTGTGTTCCTCTCCTCGGGGCGTGATTCGACCTCGCTGGTGGCGTTGGCGCGGGAGGCGGGTGCGGCCGACCTCAAGACCGTCACGTTGACCTTCGCCGAGTACCAGGGCACGTCGCGCGACGAGGCGCCGCTCGCCGAAGAGGTCGCGCGCCACTACCACACGGATCACAGCACCGTGAAGTTCACCAAGGCGGACCTCATCGCCGAGTTCCCGAGGATCCTCGCGGCGATGGACCAGCCGACCGTGGACGCGGTCAACTCGTTCTTCGTGAGCCTCGCCGCAGCCCGGTCGGGTCTCAAGGTGGCGCTCTCCGGCACCGGGGGCGACGAGCTGCTCGGCGGCTACGGCACGTACCGCAAGGTGCCGTGGATGGTGAAGCTGGCGCGCTGGCCGTCGCGGTTGCCGCTCCTCCCGGAGGCGCTCCACCGCGCCTACCTTGCGCTCACACCGACACGGAGCCCGCACATCAGCCAAAAGCACGGATCGGTGCTCAAGTACGGCGGCGACTACGCCGGCGCGTATCTGCTCAAGCGCGCGGTGTTCATGCCGTGGGAACTGCCCGAGCTGATGGGCGAGGAGGCGGCGCGTGACGGGCTGGCGCGCCTCGACATCCTCGGCGTGATCGGCAAGGCGCTCGTGCCGGACCCGCGGCAGGCGTTTGCGCGCATGGTCGCGCTCGAGTCCACGCTGTACATGCGCGATCAACTCCTGCGCGACATCGACTGGGCGGCGATGGCGCACTCGCTCGAGGTGCGGGTGCCGTACGTCGAGCATCATCTCCTGCGCGAAGTCGCTCCACTGCTGCTGCGCTCGCGGGGCAACCGCAAGCTCTATCTGGCGCGGAGCCCGTCCGGCGGCCTGCCCGCTGCGGTCTTCACGCGGGGCAAGACCGGCTTTTCGGTGCCGTTCCGGAAGTGGATGTTGCCCGGCAAGCGGCGCGAGTTCGGCCGCCGCGGCTGGGCACGACACATCTACCAGACCGGCTTCGCGGCCGACGGCGCCCTTTGACGCCGCGGCTCTCGGCTAATCAGCGTTAGGGGCGGACACGCCAAGGAGCGCCTGTACGAGGGCGGCGTAGCGCTGCGCGTAGCGGGGAAGGTCGAACTCCGTGGCCCGAGCGCGCGCGGTGGCACCCATTTGCCGGCGCAGCAAGGGATCGCGGCACAAGCGCGCAATCGCCGCGTACCACTTTTCGGAGGTATCGGCGAGTAGGCCAGTCTCACCCTCGTGTACCACCTCGCGGTTGGCGCCCACCGGCGACGCCACAGTGGGAAGCCCGGCAGCCGCGTACTGGATACACCGGTAGGCGGACTTGCCACGCGTCCAGGCATCGTCGTCAAGTGGGGCCACGCCGAGGTCGCACTCGGCGAGCGCCGCACCCTCACCTGCCACGGACCACGGTACGAGGACGCAGGGCACGCCGGGCATCACCGGGAGCCGGTCACAGATCACGCGCAGCTCGACAGCGACGCCGTCGGCTTGGAGACGCTGCAGCACGGGCGCGAGCGCTTCGAGGTAGCGCAGGTTGCTGCCTAGGCCGATCCAGGCCAGCAGCAGACGCTCGCGCGCCGCTGGCGCCGCCAGCGGATAGGCAGCGAGATCGACCGGGGTGGGAAGGACGAGCAGGCGACTGGCGGCTTTCCCGATCGTGTTGGCGAGCGATTGTGAGCCGGCGATGACGACCCGACAGCGCGCCGCCATGCGACGGAAGCGCAGTTGGCGCCACGCGCCCTGACGAGGCGCTGCGCCCACGCGCCGCGGCCGCGCAAACATGATTGCGTCGTCCACGTCGAGCACCCAGGCGGGGCACAGCCGCGAGACGAAGCTCCGCTCGCCCGCGAGCAGCTTGACCTGCTGGAACACGAGCAGGGAGCTGCACCGCCACTCCCTCGTGAGGCGTGCCACGCGCAGCCACTCCCGGCCACGCCCGAGGGTCACCACCCGGACGTCGAAGCCGCAGCTCTCCAGCACCGGCCGCAGCGGCGCGAGCCGGAGGCGGAACGACGGCACGGTCGGATCGTGGGCGACGAGGCTCACAACCGGGCGCGACGTTTGCGAGGTCTCAAGCTGCTGCCCAGCCACGGCGGTAACCGGCAACTCGCTCCTCTTGGCTTTGTGACTGGTCACCATTGGCGCGAGGATTATGCCGGACGGGGACGCGCGACGTCCACGGGTCACGGCGAGCCGGCCCAGGAGTAGCATGACGGAAGGGCGGGTTTGACGCCTGTGGAGGTGCGTAGCGTGACGAAGCGGCTGGTGGTCGGGTTGGCGACGGTGTTCCTGGCGCTGGCAGGGATCGCGACGGCACAACCGGCACCGAGCGTCGGCGATGCTGGGTCGCTGTCGCCGGAGAAGATCCTCCTGCTGATGAAGAAGGCGTACGCCTCTTGCCGGAGCTATCGCGACACCGGTGACGTGCGGAAGGCGTCGGTGACCGAAGGCGGTCAGTTCGGCAGCGAGCTGCCGTTTGCCACGGTGTTCGTGCGGCCGGACCGCCTCCGCTTCGAGTTCACTGATCAGGGGCTTGGCGATCGGACCGCGAAGTACGTGGTGTGGGCGGAAGGCTCCGAGGTGCGCTCATGGTGGGATGCCAAGCCGGGCGTGCGGCGCCCCGCGTCGCTGCAGGCCGCCCTCGACGCCGCCGCTGGCATCTCCGGCGGATCCTCGGTGCGGGTGCCCGGGCTGCTGCTTCCCGGCGTGGTGGGCGAGAGCGCACCGTTGCTCGGCGCCGAGCGCAGCGAGGATGGCAACGACCGCGGCGTTTCCTGCTTCCGCATCCGGGGCGCAAGCCGTAAGACGCCGTACACGTTGTCGATGGGGGCGCGGCAGATCACGGTAAAGGACGAGAGCGTCACGCTGTGGATCGACCGCGCCACCTTCCTCCTGCGCAAGGTCGAGCAAAACCGTACCTTCGATACGTATCGTGAGGAGAGCACCACGCTCTACACGCCGGAGGTCAACCCCAACATTGCGCCGGGCGAGCTGGTGTTTGGCATGCCAGGCACCCCGTAATCGCGGCCATCCCCCGAGCTCACGACGAGCAGATCTGAGGTCGGGGCGAATCCCGCGCCGTTTGTGTGTCGGGCGCGCCGCTCCGGGGCACGCCGTAATTGAGTCTCCATACCCTGCACAATTCCGCGCCGTTCTCGACAAAGTAGTCATCAAGGTATAGATTGTACGTGGGGCTTGCCTGGTTCGTATCTCGTTGGGTGAGCCTTCCGGTAATCCGGCTATTGCGTGTCGCCGGAGGTGAGCCGTGGGAGATCGGGCAGCTTCGGAGTTGGTCCGAGCCGATGCGGTGTCGGCCGCGCTGACTCGGATGCCTCCGAGGCCACCGCAGGTTTCCACCGTGATTCGAGATCGTGGAGCGAGCCGGGAGGCGTGAATGTTCGAGGATGAGGTACAACCGCATCATACGCTGGCCGATACGGCGCTGAAAGTGTTCTGGTGGCTGCTCGGCGTCGCCGTGGCCATCTACGCGATTCACTGGTTCTGGAACAGCCACTAGCCGCTGACCAGGCATCGCTCGCAGCGGCACGCAGGCCCCACAAGTCGGTCTGTGTCCCACCGCGTTAGGGTGCCGCGTCAATCGCGCGTTGCGATTCCGAAACCGTAGCGAAAGTGAGCCGGGCTTAGGTCAGTTACCTGCCCAGGTGGCGTCCCAAACGCAGGCAGGGGCGCCGTCGAGGAGGCACTGCGAGTGCACGATGGCGACCCCGCTGAGACGGCTCAGCTCGCAGATGCGATGCGCCCACCCACCGAAGCGGTAGCAAAACGCCTTGCTGATCGGGTTGAACTCATCGAGCCGCAGGCGTCCCCCCGTGCTGGTGAAGTTCTCCGGCGCCATGTGGCCGGCGCTGTAGTACGTCTTCCACATCGAACCGGCGATACGGAACCAGTAGTCGAGGCTGGCAATCGTGAGGAACACCCGGTGCAACGTCTTGACCTCGTAGTCGCACGCGAACCTGCCCATTTCCGCGCAGAGGCTGAGGTCGCCACGACCGCACTCGGCGTCGGTGGCCTCAGCGAGCTCCACCAGCGCGCGCAGCGGGTAGTGCGACGAGGCCAGCACGGTGCCCACGGCGACGTCCCGTGAGGCGGGGCTCAGCCGCGTGATCACGCGTTGTCGCTTGCCCTGGTCATAGCGCTCCTCGAGGAAGGCGAGCGTCGCTTTGATCGTAGTACCCCAACAGGTGAGCGAGTCGGCGTTGGGCAGCGGATTGGCCATCGACGTTGTGCTCCCTGGTGGTGGCGGCCGGCGCCCTCAACTACCCGCGCCGGGTCCACAGGTAACCCCAGGACACTCCCCCCTTCGTAGCACCAACAACAATATCACCCCTGGCTGAACCCGAACTCGAGAATTGTTCCAATTGAGGGTTGAGCACCGAGCGGACCGCTGGTCTCCTGAGGTAGCGCGGAGGCGGATGCGAAAACGAATCGAGCAGGACCGCAAGTCTCAGCTTGCGGAACGCATTCGAAAACTCGATGACGCGGCGCGCCGGTGGTGACCCTCTGCTCGCAGCAGAAGCGTCATCAATAGTCCGGACTACTCCAGCTCGACGGTGACCTGCAGCTCCTTGCCCGCTTCGGCCTCGACCGGGACACCCTTCCCCGCATGGCCGGGTGCCAGCACCTCGATCCGGTGCGGACCCGCCGTCACCGCGACGCCCCGCAGCATGCGCCCCAGCTCCTCGCCGGAGCCGAGGAACACCCCGTCGAGGTAGACGGCGGCGTTGGGCGGTGCGATCTGCAGCTTCAGCGCGGCGATTGCCGCACCCGGGCCAGCCGAGGGCTGCCTCGCGGCCCCGCCCTCGTGGCTGTGCTCCCAGCGCAGCTCGGGGCGCAGCGACGGGTCCGGCCCGGCCTGGCGCTGGCTTGTGGTGGTGCCAAACTCGGGGCCGAACACCCTTCCGTACGGCAGCCCCTGCGGAGGTTGGTACGGCGCCACCGTGTTGCCGCTGCGATCACGCTCGAGCTCGAGGTTGATCGGGATCTTGGCCGCGGTCCCGGCGTCCAGCTCGTTCGACTGACTCAGGTAACCGGGTAGGCGAAACTCGATGGTGTAGTGGCCGGGCTTGAGGTAAAGGTAGCCGGGGTGTCCGTCGAAGTCGTCCGCCGTGCCAATCGCGATGCCGTTGAGGATGACCAGCGCGGCCCCCGGGGACACGTCGGTGTCCACGGTGGTGAGCCCGTTGACCCCTTCGACCCCGTACCCCAGACCGTAGTATCCCGGGCCGTAGTACCCCAGGCCGTCGTACCACCACGGACCCCAGTATCCCCAGTATGCGAACGGCCAGCCCCAGTCAAGGAACCCACCCCACCAGAACCCTGGGCCCCAGCCGAAGTGACCGCCCCAGTTATGATGGCCGCCCCAGCCGTGGTGATTACCCCACCCGTGGTGATTACCCCACCCGGAGTGTCCACCCCAGCCGGGACCGCCGCCGCCTCGGTGCAGCGTGCCGCCGGGGGTATGAGCGCTCCCGCCGCCGTGACCGCCGGAGCCGGAGTGGCCGCCGCCCGTCGAGTGTCCGCCACCGCCGCCCGAGTGGCCGCCTCCGCTGTGGCCGCTCTGGCTGTGGCTCCATGCCGGCCCCGCAAACGCAACCGCCCCAGCAACCAGGACTGCCGCCACCACCCGCGATTTCATGAGATACCTCCAAGTCGAAACGCCCGGACGGGGTTTCGACCCACTACCAATCTAAGCTCCCGCGCGCCCCGCCGCCATTCCGAGGCCGAAAACAAGGTGCCACCGCCCAAGCTGCGACCCGCCGCGACCAGGCTTTGCACGGCAGCATTGCGCAGTCACTTCCCGTGAGTGGGGAGTGAGCCGGTTGCACCGCCGTTGGCCGGTCGAACCACGCCTTGCCCGTGCCGTCGATCCCGGCGGACGTGTGCGGAAAAGCGGGCCTGCTCCTCTTCCGGGGGAAGGGGATTCTCGGCACATGCGGCGACAGAGCAAACCGTGCGATTGATCCAAACCCTGAGACCTGGTCCAGGTGAAAGTTGAGTCCGGAACCGATCGGTGATCTCCTGGCGCGGCACGGGAAGGGGACACGATTGCAGGGCTGGATGTGGAAAGAGAGATTGAAAGTGCTCCCGAAGGTGGTAGCGTGGCAACAGATCGGGTGGGATCGCCCATGATGGTGGCGCCGCGAAGTTCATATAGGAAATGTCGGCTCACGTAGATGCCAATGGATCCGGTTGATCTCAAGAGTTTGGAAGGCGCGGTCGAGGCGCTCGAGAACCCCACCTGGGCGATGCGCGTCGTCAACCTCATTGGCCTGCCCATCGAGGCCGCGACGAAGCTGCTCCCGGCCAAAGCCAGCGCGATCGTGTCGAGAGCGACCACCATCGCCGTCCGCAAGGCCCTCGTCGCCGCAGTCTCGACCATGGGTAAGAAGCATCGTGCCGCTCCCTCCAAGTGGCTTCACCGTGCGGCCGTAGCTGGTAGCGGTGGGGTGGGAGGGTTCTTCGGCCTCCCGGGCATCGCGGTCGAGCTGCCGATCTCCACCGCGCTCATGCTCCGTGCGATCGCGGACATCGCCCGGAGCGAGGGCGAGGATGTCGGTAGCGTCGGAGGGCAGTTGGCGTGTGTCCAGGTCTTCGCCCTCGGTGGGCCGGGCCCAGCGGACGATGCCTCGGAAACTGCGTATTACGCCGTTCGGGTTGGCCTCGCCAAGGCACTCTCGGAGGCGGCGGAGTACATTGCTGCGAAGGGAATTACCGAGGAGGGGGCGCCGGTCGTCGTTCGGCTCATTGCCAGGATCGCGGCGCGTTTCGACGTGGTCGTGAGCGAGAAGGTGGCGGCCCAAGCCGTGCCCGTCGTCGGCGCTGCCACCGGGGCAGCAATCAACTTGCTCTTCGTGAACAGCTTCCAGAAAATCGCTTCCGGTCATTTTGTCGTGCGCCGGCTGGAGCGGAAGTACGGCCTCGACGTCGTCAAGAGCGCCTATGAGACGATCGCCAC
>JBIOGJ010000037.1:0-46235 GCA_044447965.1 Thermoanaerobaculales bacterium
GGTGGCGAAGCCAGGGAGTATCACGCCGCACACCAAGTTCAAGGCGGAGGTCTACGTCTTGACGAAGGAGGAGGGTGGGAGGCACACGCCGTTTTTCAAGGGCTACCGGCCGCAGTTTTACTTTCGGACGACGGACGTGACAGGGTCGGTGGTGTTGCCGGCTGGGGTGGAGATGGTGATGCCCGGGGACAACATTGGGGTGGAGGTGGAGTTGATCACGCCGATAGCGATGGAGAAGGGGTTGCGGTTTGCCATCCGTGAGGGCGGCCGTACCGTCGGCGCCGGCACCATCAGCGAAGTGGTTGAGTAGGAGTGGCCATGGTCAAGGATAAGATCCGGATCCGACTCAAGGCGTATGACTTCAGGCTTCTCGACCAGTCCACCGCGGAGATTGTCGACACGGCGAAGCGGACCGGGGCGAACGTCTCGGGCCCGATCCCGTTGCCGACGCAAATCCAGCGCTTCACCGTGCTGCGATCCCCGCATGTGGACAAGAAGTCCCGCGAGCAGTTCGAGATCCGCACACACAAGAGACTTCTCGACATCCTCGATCCGACCCAGCAAACGGTGGACGCGCTGATGAAGCTCGAGCTACCGGCGGGAGTGGATGTCGAGATCAAGGCCTACGGCGGGAAGAAGTGAGGCCAGCCATGGTGCAAGGAATTCTCGCCAAGAAGATCGGTATGACGCAGCTCTTCGACGAGAAGGGCGACATCGTGCCCGTCACCGTCGTGCAGGCCGGACCTTGCGTTGTGGTCTTGCGCCGCACCACCGAAAAAGACGGGCACGAGGCGGCGCAGATCGGCCTGGTGTCGGGCCGGCCGCCGCGTCGGGCCAGCAAGGCGCTGCGAGGAGCTTTCACGAAAGCCGGGGTACCGCCGACGCGAGTAATGGCCGAGGTGCCGCTCGCGGCCGGCTCGGAGACCAAACCTGGCGACACGGTGCTGTGCGACATTTTCTCTCCCGGTGAAACGATCCGCGTGATCGGTACCTCCAAGGGCAAGGGCTTCCAGGGTGCGGTCAAGCGACACCATTTCCGCGGCGGCGCCGCGAGCCACGGTTCGATGTTCCACCGCGCGCCGGGCGGCATCGGGCCTTCCGCGTACCCGTCGCGGGTGTTTCCCGGGACCAGGATGGCGGGCCGCATGGGTGCCGACCGCGTCACCCTCAAGCACGTCCAGGTGGTCAAGGTCGATCTGGAGCGCAACTTGATGTTCCTCAAGGGCGCGGTGCCGGGTGGCCGGAACGCGCTACTGCGGCTGCTCAAGGCGTGAGGGGGCGTGCCATGAAACTCGAAGTACGTAATTGGGACAACGAGGTGGTCGGGGAGGTGGAGCTCCCGCAGGAGCTGTTCTCCTATCCGGCGCGCCCCCATCTCGTCTACGAGGTGGTCAAGGCGTACCTGGCCGGCCTGCGGCGCGGCACGCACGCGACCAAGAACCGCGCGCTGGTCTCTGGCGGCGGCAAGAAGCCTTTCAAGCAGAAGGGCACCGGCCGCGCCCGCGCGGGCTCGACCCGGTCGCCGCTCTGGCGTCACGGCGGCACCGTGTTCGGACCCCAGCCCAAGAGTTACGCGCTCAAGGTCAACGTGAAGGCGAAGAAGAACGCGATGCGTTCCGTGCTCTCCGAACGCGTCGGGGACGGCCGCGTCCACGTGCTCGAATCGCTCGACCTCGACTCGCACCGCACCAAGGAGTTCGTGGCGCGTTTGGCCAAGCTCGGCATTGGCGACACCAAGGTTCTGTTCGTCGACAGCTTCGACAACCTCAACCTCATGCTCGCCACCCGCAACCGGCCCGAGCTGGCGACGGCTGACGCGCTTCACGTCAATGTCTACCAGGTGCTCGACGCGAATCAAGTGGTGTTCTCACGGCGCGCGCTGCAGCAGTTGGCGGAGGTGCTGTCGTCATGAAAGACCCACGCCAGATCGTCCTGCGTCCAATCGTCACGGAAAAAACCGCCGACGCCAAGGAGGCGACCAACACGGTGTGCTTCCAGGTGGCGCGCGGCGCCAACAAGATCGAGGTCCGTCGCGCGGTCGAGACCCTGTTCGGGGTGAAGGTGGTCGAGGTGCGTGTGATGAACGTTCCCGGCAAGGTGCGGCGCTACGGCCGCTACTCCGGCAAACGGCCCGACTGGCGTAAGGCGTATGTGCGCCTTGCCGCGGGTGAGAAGACCATCGAGTTCTTCAACCAGGTGTAGGGGGAAGGCACATGGCACTCAAATCGTTCAAGCCGACCTCTCCGGGCGTGCGCTTCATGACACGCCCCGATTTCGCCGAGATCACGAAGAGCCGGCCCGAGAAGGCCCTCACGCGCGGGATCGTCAAGAGTGGCGGGCGAAACAGCGAGGGGCACGAAACGCTTCGCTTCCGTGGCGGCGGCCACAAACGGCGCTACCGCACGATCGACTTCAAGCGCAGCAAGCGCGACATCCCGGCGCGGGTCGCAAGCATCGAGTACGATCCCAACCGCTCGGCGAGAATCGCGCTGCTGGTGTACGCGGACGGTGAGAAACGCTACATCCTCGCCCCCGAGGGCCTGCAGGCCGGTGCTCAGGTGGTGGCGGCCGAGAAAGCGGAGATCGTCGCTGGCAACGCGCTGCCCTTGAAGAGCATCCCGCTCGGCGCCCTGGTGCACAACGTCGAGCTGCAACCCGGGCACGGCGGCCAGCTCGTGCGCTCGGCGGGAAACGGCGCCCAGGTGATGGCCAAGGAGGGGCGGTACGTGACGCTCCGCTTGCCCTCGGGCGAAATGCGCCTGGTCCTCGCGAGCTGCTGGGCTACGGTGGGTCAGGTTGGCAACGGCGAGCACTCCAACATCTCGATCGGCAAGGCTGGCCGTACCCGATGGTCGGGTCGCCGCGGGCACGTGCGCGGCACCGCGATGAACCCGGTTGATCATCCCCACGGCGGTGGCGAGGGCAAGACGAAGGGTGGACGGCACCCGGTGAGCCCCTGGGGCCAGCCGACCAAGGGCTACAAGACCCGACGCACCAAGCGGACGACACGCTTCATCGTCAAGCGGCGGAAGTAAGGGGAGGACCGGATGGCTCGCTCAATTCACAAAGGACCGTTCGTGGATGGCCACCTGATGCGAAAGGTGGAGCAGCTTAACGACACGCGCGAACGCCGGGTGGTCAAGACCTGGTCGCGGCGCTCCACCATCATTCCGGAAATGGTTGGGCACACGATCGCAGTGCACAACGGGCAAAAGTTCGTTCCGGTGTTCGTCACCGAGAACATGGTCGGTCACAAGCTCGGGGAATTCGCCCTCACCCGTACCTTCCGCGGCCACTCCGGGACGCGCAAGGAAAAGGGTGCGGTTCATTAGGGGGATGCTCATGGACGCCGTAGCCCAACTCCGCTACTACCGAAGTTCGCCCCAGAAGGTGCGGCTGGTCGCCAACGCCGTCCGCGGTCGTGGTGTGGCCAAGGCGCTCGCGGTGCTCAAGCTCACCAACAAGCGCTGCGCGCGAGACCTCGAGAAGCTGCTGCGCTCCGCGGTGGCCAATCTCGAGCAAAAGTCGCCGGGGATCGATGCCGGCAAGCTGGTTCTCCGCAGCATCACGGTCGACATGGCGCCGGGGCTGAAGCGCGCTCGCGCTGCCTCGATGGGGCGTCAGTTTCCGCGCGTGCACCGGTACTGCCACGTGACCATGCAGGTCGCGGAGCGCGAGGAGTAGGAGGCAAACGTGGGTCAAAAGACGCACCCCTATGGGTTCCGGCTCGGTTACAACAAGACCTGGCGCTCACGTTGGTTCGCCGATGCGGGCTACGCCAAGCTCCTTCACGAGGACCTACGGTTGCGCAAGGCGCTCAAGACCCGCCTGTCGCACGCGGGAGTGGCGGAGATCGACATCGAGCGCACCGCGAACAAGATCCGCGTCAACATCTTTTCCGCCCGGCCGGGCATCATCATCGGCCGCAAGGGCGCGGAGGTGGACAAGCTCGGCGCTGAGCTGCGTGCGGTCTACGGCCAGGACATCCATATCAACATCCAGGAGATCCAGCGGCCCGAGATCGAGGCGCAGTTGATCGCCGAATCGATTGCCTCGCAGCTCGTCCGGCGCATCACCTTCCGCCGCGCGATGCGGAGGGCGATGGAGAACGCCTTGCGTTTTGGCGCCCAAGGCGTCAAAATCCGCTGCTCGGGTCGCCTCAACGGGGCCGAGATCGCTCGCTCCGAGTGGTATCAGGAGGGGCGGCTCCCGCTCCACACCCTCAAGGCCGATATCGAGTACGGCTTTGCCGAAGCCTTCACTACGTATGGGGCGATCGGCGTCAAGGTGTGGATTTACAAGGGGGAATTGCACCGTAGCAAGGTTCACCGGCGTGCACTCTAGACGGGTGGGGACGGGTCACATGTGCTATTCCGGGGGTGAGGGTGGTGAAGGCCGAGCGGCGGCGGGCTTTGCCGGCGCCGCGATGGGGGTTCGGGAGGCAAGGTCGCGGAGGTTGGGCGGGAGGCGACCGGCCCCCCGCAACGAAGAGCATGAGGTGTCGCCATGTTGATGCCGAAGAAGGTTAAGTTTCGCAAGCAGCAGCGCGGGCGTAGGCGAGGGCTCGCCATCCGTGGCGGCGTCCTATCGTTCGGGGACTACGGGTTACAGGCGCTCGAGCCGGGTTGGGTTACGGCACGGCAAATCGAAGCCGCCCGTATTGCCATGACTCGCCATGTCAAGCGTGGTGGCAAGATCTGGATTCGGGTCTTCCCCGACAAGCCGACCACCAAGAAGCCCGCTGAGACCCGCATGGGCAAGGGAAAAGGTGCGCCGGAGGAGTGGGTGTGCGTGGTCAAGCCCGCCCGTATCCTGTACGAGATGGAAGGGGTGACGGAGGACGTGGCGCGGGAGGCGATGCGTCTCGCCTCGCACAAGCTGCCGATCCGGACTCGTTTCGTGACGCGGGGGCATGTGCGATGAAAGCCAAAGAGCTGCGGGAAAAGTCGATCGAGGAGTTGCGTAACTCACAGGGTGATTTGGCCGAGCAGTTGTTTAAGCTGCGCTTCCAGCGCGCCACCGGCCAAATCGACAACCCGAGCAAGATCCGCCAGGTGCGCAAGGACATCGCGCGTGTCGAGACGATCCTTGCCGAGCGCCTGCGCGAGGCGGAGTAGGCCATGGAGAGCACGTCCCGGATTCGAAAGGTCACCAAGGTCGGCACGGTGGTGTCGGCGGCGATGGACAAAACCGTGGTCGTCAAGGTGGAGAACTTGGTGATGCACAAGCTCTATCACCGCTTCGTGCAGCGGTCACGAAAGTTTATGGCGCACGACGAGGCTTCGGCCTGCAAGGTGGGCGACAAGGTGCAGATCGTGGAGTGCCGGCCGCTCTCCCGCAACAAGCGGTTCCGTGTGATACGGGTGATCGAGCGGGCTTCGTAAGGAGACGGCCATGATCCAGATGCGAACGATGCTGACGGTGGCCGACAACTCGGGGGCCAAGAAGCTGCAGGCGATTCGCCAGCTCGGCGGCTCCAACGCAGGGCGGTATGCGCGTATCGGCGACGTCATCGTCTGCGCGGTGAAGGAAGCGGTTCCGGAGTCGCAGGTAAAGAAGGGGACAGTGGTGCGGGCGGTGATCGTACGTACCCGCCACACGCACCGTCGCCGCGACGGGTCGTACATCCGCTTTGACGACAACGCCGCGGTGCTGATCAACGCGCAGCGCGAACCGGTCGGCACGCGCGTGTTTGGGCCGGTCGCCCGCGAGCTTCGCGAGCGGCGTTTCATGAAGATCGTGTCGCTGGCCCCGGAAGTTCTTTAGGAGGCGTGGATGCCGAAGAGGTTGAAGGTCAAGAAGGGCGACCAGGTTCAGGTCATTGCCGGGAAGGACCGGGGCAAGAAGGGCAAGGTTCTGCGCGTCGACCGCAAGATCTCGCGAGTGGTGGTCGAGCATGTCAACATGCTCAAGCGCCACACCAAGCCGAACCCTGGCAAGGGGGTCACCGGCGGCATCGTGGAACGCGAAGCGCCGATCGCGATCGCCAACGTGATGGTGATTTCGTCGGATTCGGGGCAACCAACGCGGGTAGGTTTCCGCATTCTCGAGGATGGCCGCAAGGTCCGGTCGGCCAAGGCCGACGGCGCGATTCTCGACCAGTAAAGCGAGGGTACGATGGCGCGCTTGAAGCAGAAGTACGAACAGGAGGTAGTCCCGAAGCTCAAGAAGGAGTTCGGGATCTCCAACCCCATGGCGGTGCCACGCATCATGCGCGTGGTGTGCAACATCGGTCTGGGCGAGGCGCCGCGTCAGCCTAAACTGATGGACCAAGCGGTCGAGGAGCTCGCGCTCATCACTGCCCAGCGGCCGACCGTGCGCAAGGCCCGCAAGTCCATCGCGCAGTTCAAGCTCCGCATTGGCATGCAGATCGGCTGTGCCGTGACGCTGCGGCGGGAGCGAATGTACGAGTTCCTCGATCGTCTCATCAACGTCGCGCTCCCGCGGGTGCGCGACTTCCGCGGCCTCTCCCCGAAGGGCTTTGACGGCCGCGGCAACTTCACCATGGGCATTCGTGACCACCTGATCTTTCCCGAGATCGACTACACCAAGGTCGAGGCTCCCAAGGGGATGAACGTCACCGTGGTCACCTCGGCCGCGACCGATGACCAGGCCAGGTTCCTGCTGGCCGAACTCGGTTTCCCGTTTGCGAAGGGCTAGGAGGGCGCTGTGGCTCGGACATGCATGGTTGCGAAATCGTTGCGGACGCCGAAGTTTCGTGTGCGGCACCGGAACCGCTGCAAGCAGTGCGGCCGTGCGCGCGCCTACATGCGCAAGTTTGAGCTTTGCCGCCTGTGCTTCCGCAAGCTCGCTCTGGAGGGGTACCTCCCGGGCGTGACCAAGGCGAGCTGGTAGGGGGTGCGCGATGACCATGACTGATCCCATCGCGGATTTCCTCACCCGCATCCGCAACGCGGTGCAGGTGGGTCGGGACCGTTGCGACGTGCCTGCCTCGAAGATCAAGCTCGAGCTCGCGAAGATCCTCCAGGAGGAAGGGTTCATCCGCACCTTCAAGGTGTTGGAGGAGGGGCCGCAGGGGACGCTCCGCGTGTACCTGCGCTACTCGTCGGAGGGTGAGCCGACCATCCACGGCCTGCAGCGCGTTTCGCGCCCCGGCTTGCGGGTCTACCGCCGGGTGGACAAGCTGCCCCAGGTACGGAGTGGCATCGGTGTTGCGGTCGTCTCGACCTCCAAGGGGCTCATGACCGACGACAAGGCGCGGGAGCAGCGCCTCGGCGGCGAGATCATGTGCCGGGTGTGGTAGGGAGGCTGTCATGTCTCGCATCGGCAAAAACCCCATTCCGATCCCCAAGGCCGTGCAGGTCAACGTGGGGAACGGTGTGGTGCAGGTGAAGGGGCCGAAGGGTTCGCTTTTGCAGGCGATCCCGGCCGGTATTCTGGTCGCCGTCGAGGGCGAGCGGGTGGTGGTGAAGCGCTCCAGCGATGACCGCCAGGAGCGCGCGTTCCACGGCCTCACCCGGGCGTTGCTCGCCAACGCGATCAGTGGGGTCACCGCGGGGTTCAAGCGGGAGCTCGACATCGTCGGCGTGGGGTTCAAGGCCGAGCTGAAGGGCCCGCGTGAGGTGGTGCTCTCGCTGGGTTTCTCGCATACCGTGACCTACAACGCGCCCGAGGGCATTGCCATGAACTACGACGGCAAAGCCAACCGGCTCACGATCGAGGGCATCGACAAGCAAAAGGTCGGGCAGGTTGCCGCGGAGATCCGCGCGGTCCGCCCGCCGGATGCCTACAAGGGCAAGGGCATCAGGTATACCGACGAGGTCTTGAAGCTGAAGGCCGGAAAGACCGGAGCGTAAGGCCATGGCGGAAGCGAAAGACCGAAAGCAGCGTCGTCACCGCGTGCACCTGCGCATTCGCAAGCGCTTGGCGGGAACCCCAGAGCGGCCGCGCCTGGTGATCTTCCGCTCACTGAATCACGTCTACGCGCAGCTCGTCGACGACGTCAACGGCAGGACGATTGCCGCCGCCTCGACGGTGGAAAAGGACGTGCGAGGCAAGCTCCCGCGCGCCGGCAACAAGCCGGCCGGGAAGGCGGTTGGTAAGGCGATCGCGGTACGGGCGCAAGAGGCGGGGATCACCAGTGTGGTGTTCGACCGTGCCGGCTTCCGTTACCACGGCGTGGTGAAGGAACTGGCGGACGCGGCCCGGGACGCGGGCCTGAAGTTCTAGGGGCAGACGATGAGCGAACGGGAAAACCAGTTTATCGACCACGTGGTCAACATCAACCGCGTCACCAAGGTGGTGAAGGGCGGAAAGAACTTTTCCTTCTCCGCTCTCGTGGTTGTCGGCGACGGCAACGGCAAGGTCGGGTTCGGCAGCGGGAAGGCGCGCGAGGTCCCCCAGGCGATTCGCAAGGCGACCGAAGCGGCGCGCCGGGTGATGATCAGCGTGCAGCGCACCGGCACGACCATCCCGCACGAAGTGATAGGCCACTTCGGCGCGGGCCGGGTCCTGCTGCGGCCCGCCTCCCCGGGCACCGGCGTGATCGCGGGCGGGGCCGTGCGCGCGATCGCGGAGGCTGCCGGGATTGCCGACATTCTCACCAAGTCGCTCGGCACCACCAACCCGCACAACCTCGTGCGCGCGACCTTCGAGGCGCTCGAGCAACTCACCACGCGCGAGGAAGCGGCACTGCTCCGGCGCAGCGGGGAAACGGAGCCCGTGGAAGAGAGCGAAGCGCCGACTGGCCCGCTTCCCGAGGTACAGGTATGACCACGCGCAAGAAAGCCGCCAGGGCGCAACTCAAGATCACCCAGGTGCGCAGCATCATCGGCAACCAGGAGCGTGTGAAGAGGGTGGTAACGGACGGTCTCGGCCTCGGTCGGATCGGGCGTTCGGTCCTCCTGCCGGACAATCCGTACACCCGGGGCATGATCGCCAAGGCCGCTCACATCGTTGCTTTCGAGGAGCTGGCCGTGGAGGCACATCCCGTCAAGGCCGGGACGATGACCTCCGAGGCAATCGAGGCGGCGGTCGCGACGCCAGAGGTAAAGGTGCGTGCCCCGCGCAAGCGCACGGCCGCGAAAAGCGAGGCGTAAGCCATGGAACTCCACAACCTTTCGCCCAGGCCGGGTTCGACCAAGGACCGCAAACGGGTTGGCCGAGGACCGGGATCGGGCAACGGCAAGACGGCTGGCCGTGGTCACAAAGGCCAACTCTCGCGCTCTGGCTACAAGAGCCGGCGCAACTTCGAGGGCGGACAGATGCCCCTCGTGCGTCGTATCCCCAAGCGCGGCTTCACCAACATCTTCCGCAAGGAGTTCTCAATCGTCAACGTGAGTCAGCTTGAGCGCTTCCCCGCCGGCTCGGAGATCACCCCCGACCTCCTGCTCGCCGAGGGCGTCATCTCCAAGCTTGCGCACGGGGTGAAGGTGCTGGGCGACGGCAAGCTTTCCCGCAAGCTCACGGTCAAGGCGCACAAGTTCTCCAAGAAGGCCCAGGAAGTCATTGAAGCGGCAGGAGGCTCCTGGGAGGTTATCGAGCGATGATCGAGAGCGTCCGCAACATCTTCGCCATTCCGGACCTGCGCAAGCGGGTCATCTTCACTTTCTTGCTCCTGGCCGTGTACCGGCTTGGCGCCTACATCCCGACCCCTGGAATAGATCCGACCGCAATCGCGGAGTTCACCAAGGCTGCCAGTGGGACAATTCTCGGCTTCTTGAACCTGTTCTCGGGCGGCTCACTCGGGCGCATGACGATCTTCGCCCTCGGGATCATGCCCTACATCTCCGCGTCGATCATCCTCCAGCTCCTCACGGTGGTGTGGCCGTACCTCGAGAAACTCTCGAAGGAAGGGGAGCTCGGCCGCAAGAAGATCACGCAGTGGACGCGCTACGGGACGGTCGCGATCTCGCTCGTCCAGTCGCTGGGCATCTCCTTCTTCCTGGAGAAGAGCTCGGCCCCGGGTGGCCTTCCGCTCGTACCCGCGTCGATCCAGGGTTGGGGCTTCCGCCTCATGACCATTCTGACCCTGACCACTGGCACCGCGTTCGTGATGTGGCTGGGCGAGCAGATCACCGAGCGAGGCGTGGGCAACGGCATCTCGCTCATCATCTTCGCCGGCATCGTCGTCGGGCTGCCGCGCGCCCTACTCAACACCCTGGAAGACCTGCGCACCGGGAGCATGAACATCCTCACCGCGCTCGCGCTGATCATCTTCGCGGTGATCGTGGTGGGGGCGATCGTGCTCATGGAGCGCGCGCAGCGCCGCATCCCGGTGCAGTACGCCAAGCGTGTCGTCGGGCGGCGGATGTTCGGTGGCCAGAGCACGTACCTGCCACTACGACTCAACACCGGTGGCGTGATTCCCGTGATCTTCGCGGCCTCGATCCTGTCGTTCCCGCAGACGATCGGGCAGGCGATCAGCCACCCGATCATCAAGAAGATCACCGCGGCGCTGGGCTACGGCCAGCCGCTTTATAACCTTGTTTACCTGGTCGGGATTATCTTCTTTTGCTACTTCTATACCTCGATCATCTTCAACCCCCAGGACACCGCCGAGAATATGCGCAAATACGGTGGCTTCATCCCCGGCATCCGACCCGGCCAGCGCACCGCCGATTTCATCGACATGACCCTGACGCGCATCACCCTGGTCGGTGCGATCTATCTTGCCCTCGTGGCGATCCTGCCGGAGATTCTCATCACGGGCATCAAGGTCGCGTCTATCCCAGGGATAGGCGTGACCCTCGACGCGCTGCTGCCGCACTGGTTCACGGAAGGCTTAGGCGTCAAGTTCTACTTCGGTGGTACCTCGCTGCTCATCGTGGTCGGGGTGGCGATGGATACCGTGCAACAGATCGAGGCGCAGATGGTGATGCGTCACTACGACGGGTTCGTCAAAGGCCGCCGCCTGCGCGGCCGGCGGGGCTAGGGTGATGGTGAATCGCGCCCTCGATGTCGTTCTCCTCGGGCCTCCGGGCGCCGGCAAGGGTACGCAAGCGAAGCGCATCGCGGCCGCGTTCGAGCTGCTTCACGTCTCGACTGGCGATCTGCTGCGGGAAGAAGTGGGAAGAGGAACGAGCCTTGGCGAGCAGGCCAAGGTGTTCATGAACCGCGGCGAGCTGGTGCCGGATGCGTTGGTGGGAAAGATGCTGGCGTGTCGCTTGCACACGCAGCCTGCCGCGCTCGGCTGCGCTTTCGATGGGTACCCGCGTACCACCGCCCAGGCGCAACTCCTCGATGGTTTGCTAGCAGAGCTGAACCGGAGGGTGGACGTTGTTCTTTACCTGCGGGTGGAGGACGAGGAAATCCTCAAGCGCCTGACCGGCCGGCGCTCGTGTCCGGCGTGTGGTGCGGTCTATCACCTCGTCACGCAGCCACCCAAGGTTGAAGGGGTATGTGACACCTGCCAAGCCGCGCTCGTTCAACGCGAGGACGATCGGGACGAAGTCGTTCGCGAGCGGCTGAGAGTCTACCGCGAGCACACCGCGCCGTTGCTCACCCTCTACCGCGGTCGCGGCAACCTGCGCGAGGTCGATGGTTCGAGCGGGGCGGACGAGGTGTTCGAACATCTCCGTGAGGTGATGGGGGGCGTGCGGCGATGATCGTCCTCAAGACCCCGGCCGAGCTCGAGATCATGCACCGCGCCAACGCGCTCGTGCACGAGACGCTGCGTGTGGTCGCCGCCGCGGTGCAGCCCGGCGTCACGACCAAGGAGCTTGACGCTCTTGCCGAGGAGCACCTCCGCTCGCGCGGTGGCGTGCCCGCGTTCAAGGGCTACCGCGGCTATCCCGCGACGCTGTGTACCTCGATCAACGATGTGATCGTGCACGGCATCCCCTCCACCAAGCAGCGCCTGCGCGAGGGCGACATCGTGTCCCTTGACTGCGGCGCGGTGGTGGAGGACTTTGTCGGCGATGCCGCCATCACCGTGACGGCGGGCGAGCCCTCGGCATCGGCACGCAGGCTGATCGATACCACCCGCGCTTGCCTGGATCTGGCGGTGGAAGAGATGGTGCCAGGGCGCCGGTTGACCAACATCGGCGCGGCGATTCAGCGGCACGCCGAGGGCGCGGGCTTTTCGGTGGTCCGCGATCTGGTCGGCCACGGCATCGGTCGTGCGATGCACGAGGACCCGCAGGTGTATAACTTCGGGCCGGGCGGACGCGGTCCAGAGCTGCGCCCGGGCCTCGTCCTGGCCATCGAGCCGATGATCAACGCAGGTAAGCCGGGCGTGGTGTTCGACGACGATGGCTGGACAGCCCGCACCGAAGACGGTAAGCTTTCCGCCCATTTCGAGTACTCGGTGGCCGTCACCGATGATGGCCCCTGGGTGCTCGGTGTGGGACGAAGGTAGGAGAGGGTATGGCAAAGGAAGAGGCCATCGAGGTCATGGCCACGGTGGTGGAGGCCTTGCCAAACGCGGTGTTTCGCGTTGAGTTGGAGAACGGGCACGAGGTGCTCGCGCATATCTCGGGGAAGATGCGAAAACACTTCATCCGCATCCTCCCCGGGGACAAGGTCATGGTCGAGCTGTCGCCCTACGACCTGACGCGCGGTCGCATCGTGTATAGGTACAAGTGAGTTCGAATCGCCAGCGGCGATTCGAACTCATCCCTCGCGCTCACGCGGTGAGCGCGAGGGATCCCGAGAACCTCGGGGCGGCTTTGGAGCGAAGTTTGGAAGGGAACGACGGGTATGAAAGTTCGGTCTTCAGTCCGCAAGATCTGTAGCAAGTGCAAGATCGTGGTGCGGCGTGGGGTTGTGCGCGTGATTTGCGAGAACCCCAAGCACAAGCAGCGCCAAGGCTAGTGAGGAGGCTGTCGTGGCACGTATCGTAGGCGTGGATCTTCCCCAGGGCAAGCACGTGGAGATCGGGCTGACGTATATCTACGGCATCGGCCGATCGCTGTCGCGTTCCATCCTCACCAAGGCGAACGTGGAGCCGATGGTGCGGGTCAAGGACCTCTCCGAGGATGAGGTGCGCCGCATCAGCCGCGTTATCCAGGATGACGTCAAGGTGGAAGGCGACCTGCGCAAGGAAGTTGCGATGAACATCAAGCGGTTAATGGAAATCGGTTCCTACCGCGGGATCCGGCACCGGCGCGGGTTGCCGGTGCGAGGGCAGCGCACCCACACCAACGCGCGCACGCGGAAGGGGCCGCGCCGCGGCACCGTCGCCAAGAAGAAGAAGGCGGGAAAGAAGTAGGCGAGGAAGGTAGATGATGGCGAAGGCAACCAAGACCGCGAAGAAGGGCGGCCGCCGGCGCGAACGCAAGACCGTGCCGCACGGCGTAGCCCATATCCAGGCGACGTTCAACAACACGATCGTCACCATCACCGATCCAACCGGTGGCTCGATCTGCTGGAGCTCGGCCGGACGAATTGGCTATAAGGGCTCGCGCAAGGGCACGCCGTACGCGGCGCAGCTCGCCGCGCGCAACGCGGCGGAACAGGCGCAGGAGCATGGCGTGAGGACCGTCGACGTCGAGCTGAAGGGACCGGGGGCAGGGCGGGAATCCGCGATCCGCGCCCTCGCCGCTTCGGGCCTCGAGATCAAGAGCATCAAGGACGTGACGCCGATCCCGCACAACGGCTGCCGGCCGCCCAAGCGGCGGCGGGTGTAGGACTGTCGAGGAGGATGCAGTGGCACGATATCACGAGCCGGTGTGTCGGCTATGTCGTCGCGAAGGGATGAAGCTGTTCCTCAAGGGAGAGCGCTGCTTCAAGGAAAAGTGCGCGGTGGAGCGCCGTTCGTACCCGCCCGGTCAGCATGGGAAGCGGCGCAACAAGATGCAGCCTTACGGCCTGCAGCTCCGCGAGAAGCAGAAGGTGCGCCGCGTCTATGGCGTGCTCGAGGCCCAGTTCCGTCGCTACTTTGCCGAGGCGGCGCGCCAGCGCGGTGTCACCGGCGAGAACCTCCTTCGCCTGCTCGAGCTGCGCCTGGACAACGTGGTTTACTCGCTGGGGTTCGCATCCTCACGCGCGCAGGCGCGCCAGTTGGTGCGGCACGGGCATGTGCTCGTGAGCGGTCGTAAAGTGAACATCCCGTCGTTCCAGGTTAAGCCGGGCATGGAAGTGGCTCTCAAGGAGAAGGTGCGTTCCAACGCCTTCGTGTCCGAAGCGCTCGACACTGCGCAGGGCCGGGGCGTGCCACCGTGGCTGGAGCTCGACGCCGAGAACTTCAAGGGCAAGGTGGTCTCGCTACCGACTCGCGAGGACCTCCGCCTGCCTATCCAGGAGCAATTGATCGTCGAGCTGTACTCACGCTAGGAGGCCATCAATGAGAGGATTGGAGCTGCACCGACCCCAGGGGGTGGTGGTCGACGGCGAGCGAAGCACTGCCACCTACGGGGTTTTCACCGCGCAGCCGTTCGAGCGGGGGTGGGGCGTAACGGTGGGCAACGCGCTGCGGCGCATCCTGCTTTCTTCCGTCGAAGGGAGCGCGATCGCGGCGGTGCGCTTTGCCGGCGTGGACCACGAGTACGACTCAATTCCAGGTGTCATGGAAGATGTCACCGACCTAATCCTGAGCCTGAAGCGCGTCCCGCTGCGGCTGACCGGCCCGGAGACCATCACCGCGACTCTGCGGGTGTCGGAGCCGGGGGTGCTGAAGGCCGGCGCCATCCAGGGCGGTTCGGAACTGGAGATCGTCGATCCCGATGTGTACCTGGCCACCCTTGCCGAGGAGGGCGCAGTCGACGCGGAGCTGGTGATCAGGCGGGGTCGCGGCTACGTTCCGGCCGATGACCAGGAGGCGCGTACGCTAGGGGTGGGGTTCATCTACCTTGATGCCGCCTATTCGCCGGTGCGTCGGGCGAACTACCGCATTGAACCGGCCCGTGTCGGCCAGGCCACCGACTACGAAAAGCTGGTGCTCGAGGTGTGGACCAACGGCGCCCTCACGCCTACCGCCGCGGTGGCCGAGGCGGCGCGCCTGCTCGCCGATCATCTACCGATCTTCACCGCGCTCGAGAATGTCGCGGCGCCAGCGGCCGTGACTAAGAGCGAGGGGATCCTCGACAAGGACATCGACGAGCTGGAGTTCGGCGGACGCATCACCAACATGTTGCGCAACGCGGGGATCGAGACCGTTCGTGATCTCGTGGCGCGCGGTGAGAAGGACCTGGAGGAGCTCCCCGGTTTCGGCAAGAAGGCGCTGGCCGAGGTGCGGGAGAGGCTCGAGGCCTTGGGCCTGGGCCTCGGGGTTCGCTTCGACCTGCCTCGGACGTAACGGAGGAGAGCTATGCGACACAACAAGTCCCAACGCAAGCTGGGGAGGACGTCAGAGCACCGACGCGCGCTCTTCCGCAACCAGCTTCGCTCGTTGATCACTCACGAACGGATCATTACCACGCTGCCAAAGGCGAAGGAGCTGCGGCCGATCGCGGAGAAGGTGGTCACGTTGGGGCGCCGCAGCGATTCCGTCCACGCGCGGCGTCTCGCCGAGCGTTGGCTCTCCGACCGTGACCTCGTGCGCCGGCTCTTCACCGAGATCGGCCCGCGCTTCGTCAGCCGGCCGGGCGGCTACACCCGCATCGTCAAGCTCGGGCCCCGGCGAGGGGACGCTGCAGAGCTCGCCATCCTCGAGTTCGTTGACTTCAAGCTCCCGGAGACGAAGGCCAAAGCATCGGGCGAGTCCAAGAAGGACCGCAAGCGCAAGCGACCTGCGGCAGCCACCGCCGACGCGGGTGCCGCCGCCGAGTAGCTGACCTGCCCAAGACGTGCCGCCGTGACGCGCCCGGGGGCCTCCCGGGCGTTGTGGTTTTCGCTGCAGCCGAAGTATTTCCGGGACAGTCTCCAAGCTCTGCGACGGTCTTCCCCTCTTGTTCTTTTATTGCCGAATGGTTATGCTTGAAAATTGGAGGGTAGGTGCGACCCGCGTCCGATCAGTTGCTGGAGAGGATAGCCGACCGACTCAAGGCGATGGCGGACCCGATGCGGCTTCGCATTCTCCACGTGCTTCAGGACGGGGAGCGCTGCGTCACCGACGTGCTCGCCGAGGTGGGTGGCAGCCAAGCGAACGTGTCGAAGCACCTGTCCGTGCTGCGGCGTGTCGGTTTGGTCGAATGCCGGCGAGAAGGCGTCAACGTCTACTACCGCATCGAGGATCCGGCCGTGTTTGCAATCTGCGCCACGGTGTGCGATTCGCTCGAGCGGCAGGTCAACGCCGAGAAGGAAGAGATCGAGCAGGGCCGGGCGGCGATCAGGGCGGGAGGACGATGAGCGATTGGGGCGGCTTCGGGGTCATCGTGATGGTGCTCGTCGGCTGGTACGTCCTGCAGAGCGTCGTGCTGCCACGCCTCGGCGTCCCGACTTGAGCGGTGCCTAACCCGGCCGGGCGCCGGGACAAGGATTGCCGTGGGGGCGAGGGCGAGGCGGGAACGGACGGCGCGCCGCCGACCGCGCCGCGGTAGCTGGGGAGAATGATCGAGCAGCCCGAGGTACAGTGCGCCGGAAGTGAGGCAGCGTGCGTACGGTGCGGACAGCCTTTGCGCCCGGTCCCTACTTGAGGGTCCCTGCTCTGGCGGTGCCGGAGCTGCGGAGCGGTCTTTTCGACCGATGAGGTATTTCCCGAAGGCGTCCCGACCAACGTCTGGGACGCCGTTTGGGTGAGGTGTGGAGGGTAGCAATGCCGCTTTACGAATATGCATGCCGCAAATGCGGGCGCCGGTTTGAGGAGCTGCAGCGAGTCGGCGCGGACGCGACCGGCGTGGCCTGCCCGGGTTGCGGCGCCCAGGAAGTGGCAAAGCAGTTCTCGACCTTCGCGAGCGCTGTCACTTCGACCGCCACCGGCGCCATGCCCTGTGGCGCACCGAGCGCCGCGGCGTGCGGCAGCGGCGGGTTCTCCTGAGCCTCGTAACGGCGCGCCCGGTGGGCGTGCGAGGAGAGATCGGTCACTGGTCGGGGTTCGAAGGTCACCCAAGCAAGGGTCGTGGCTCGGAAGTGGCCACGGCTATATCACGTTGAGGAGAACGACATGCGTGAAACGACTGTCGCAATCGAAACGGTGTCACCTCTGCCGTTCCTTGCTGCGGTGGAACGAGCGAGAGAGATGCTCGCGCGCGAGGGCTTCGGCGTGCTCACGGAGATCGACGTCCAGGCCACGCTGAAGGCCAAGCTCGGCGTCGAACGTGACCCGTACCTCATCCTCGGTGCATGCCACCCTCCCTCGGCGCATGCCGCGTTGGCCGCAGCGCCGGAGGTGGGCGTCCTTCTGCCCTGCAACGTGACGATATCCATCGAGGGTGGGCGCACGGTGGTACGGGCGATGCGCCCCGAAGGCGTTCTCGGGTTGGTCGGCCAGCCCGACCTTGCACGGATTGGCGAAGAGGTCGGCGGGAGGCTACGTCGCGTGATTGCGGCGTGCGAGTAGCGGCACGACGCGGCGAACGGGCCCCGGTCTTGCCGAGCTATCTACGCAGAGGCGTGTTGTAATAGAACGCGATCGTGACGCCCTCGTGCTGCACCCCGACCAGATCTTCGGGCAGCGGGGGCAGCGGCGAGGCGAGCAGGATCGCATCGCGGGCCGCAAAGTCCATCGGTGGATGGCCTGACTCGCTGAGGACCTGCAACCCCGTCACCCTCCCATCGCGCTCGATGAAGAAGCGGATGCGCACCACGCCGGGTACTCCCACCTGCGCGATTTCGGGAATCTGCCAGTGGTAGCGGATCCGACTCAGCATCTCGGCGGCGTAGGGGCCCCACTCGTACCAATCGGTGTCGAACGACAGATCGCCGAGGTCCACTTGGCCGCCCTCACGGTTGGGCGCGGCGCCGCCAAGCGCTCCTGGTCCACCGTACGCCGTGAGGCCCTTAAGACCGGGAGCGCCTTGCGTTCCCCCGCCGCGCTGCTGCGGCACGGCGAGGACCGCGGCCTCGCCGGTGTCACCAGCGCGGGACGGCGTTCCTGGGTTAACCTGGCGGCCGCCCTCCTGCCCCGGGCGACCAGCTTGCGCGACGCGCTCGTGGGCGGGAGAGGGCGGCCGAGACTCGGGCGCAGGGCCGGCGGGGCCGGGAGCGAGGCGAAGCTCCTCAGTGTTCCCCTTCGATGCGGGGCGGTCGGAAGGCGCTCCCACGCCGCCGTGCGCCCGCCGGTTGAGGTCGGACATGGCGACCCTCTCGCGCCGCGGTGTCTCCTCCCGCTGCCTTGGCAGTTTGACCAACTCGAAGAACGGGGTGTTGTCGTTGGGTAGTTTCTTGTGAACCGCGGCGTGGGCGGCAAGGAACGTCTGGACCAGGCTCCCGGTCGGAAGCTGCGAGAGGATCAGCAGGTGAAGCAGCAGCGAGATCACCATCGCAAGCTGGAGCGGTCGGTCGCGCAGTCGCAGTGGCCGAGGAGAGACGCGTTCATCCAGCAGGAAGATCATGGCGGGGTCGGTCGAGAACGGCAGGGCGTCGTCCTCTTCGTTGCGGGTAAACAGCGCCTTCAGGCGTGAAGGCCTACCCTCCTCGAGGTCGAGGTCCGCTTGCGAGTCCGGCGCGCCGAACATATCAGGAGCTATCCTACAAGACGCGTGCCAATTCCGCGCACGGTCGGGCGCTCGGCCGGCGCTCGACCGTCGTCTGTGGGTGTCAGAATGTCGGGCCACGAGGTGGCTTCGCCGAGGCTGGCGCCGCCGCGTCTGCGGCCGCAAACGGTCACTCGGCGGCCGGCCGAGCCCAGAGTACCCAGCCTGGGATCATGCCAGCTCGGATTGACGAGATGGCCCGAGTTCCAGATAATCCCCCCGTGGATGCGCTCAAAACCTTTCTCGCTTCCCCCGCGGGCAAATTCATCTCCAAGTACGTGATCATCTTGGGTGTTGGTTTTTTCGTGCTGGCACTCCGTCCGGTCAGCCAGCGCGTGGTGTACCCATATACGACCTTCGTCGCGAACGAGGCGAGGGTCGCACTAAACCTCCTTCGCGAGCACGCTTCGGTGTCCGGCCAGGTGTTGTCCTCGCCCCGGTTCTCCGTGGCGATCCATAACGGATGCAATGGACTGGAAGCAATCCTCATCTTCGTATGTGGGGTGATGGCCTTCCCGGCGCCATGGGCGGGCCGGATCATCGGCGCGCTGCTTGGGTTCCTCGCGATCCAGGTGTTCAACGTGGTGCGGGTGGTTTCCCTCTTCTATGTTGGTATCTACCTGCCGCAGTGGTTTAACGTGTCCCACATCTTTATCTGGCAGTCGCTCGTGATCATCCTCGCGGTCGTGCTATGGCTGGGTTGGGTGCACCGGTATGCCGTCGCCAAGGCGCAGCGATAGCTTTCGCCCGTTCCTGCGGCGGCTCCCACTCGCACTCGTCGGGGCCGTGGTGATCTGGTACCTGCTGCGTATCGTCTACAACCCAGCGCTCTGCGCCGTGACCCAGTTCGTCGCCCGTACCTACGAGGTGCCACCCGCGTCGCTGATCATGCCGCGTGACGATGACGCGTTGCTCGGCCGATCGGACCTCCGGTTGGACTCGGGCTGGCTCAAGGTGTCGCTGACGGAGATTCAGTTCAACATCGTGCCATTTCTCGCACTGGTACTCGCGCTGCCACGGTGGTTTCGCGGCGGGGCATGGCGGCGCGTGCTCCTCGCGCTTCTCGTCCTGGCGCTCTCGCACGTGCTCGGGCTCCTTTGGCACACGAAGTACTGGGAGGCGTTCTCACTCGGCCCCTGGAGCCGCGCCACCTACTCGGATTTTGCCCGCAACGTCTACGGCGGTCTTCGCTACTTCTTCGACATTCCGGTGACCTTCACGCTGCCCCTGCTGCTCTGGGTGTGGGTCTTCCCCGAACGGGTATTCGCCCTCGCGGGGATGCGCGCCCCGGGTGCCCCGTAGCGCGGCCCGTATTCACCGTGGCGGTGGCCGACACCGAGCGCGTTCGTGCGCGGCGGACTTGTGGCCAGCGTTAGACCGTGTCGGGGGTGGGCGAGGGCGGTGGTTGGCTGAGCGACTTTCGGAGGTCGGCCGGGAGCGTAGCGGGCCGACCCGTGGCCCGATCGACCACCACGTGGCACGTCTCGCCTTCGGCAAGGAGGGACCCCGCGCTGTTCTCAACCTGGTACTCGAAGACCACGCGGCGGCTCGCAACGGAACGTACCCTCACCCACACGACGACCTCGTCATCGTAGTGCGCCGGGCGGCGGTAGCGGCACGCGACCTCGGCCACCATGAGCAGGTAGCCGCGGCGTTCCCAGTCCGAATACGGCACGCCCACCGCATGCGAGAATGCCGAGCGAGCTACCTCGAACCAGACCGGATATACGGCGTGATGCACGACGCCCATCTGGTCGGTCTCGGCGTAGCGCACCCGCAAACGTACCGGCAGGAACCCGTCAGGCATGCGATCATTGTAGCGACGCCCCGGGAGTCCATGCGCACCGGCGGGCGCGAGCGATGGTCGCCGAGGCGCGGAGGATGAACGAGCGAGCATGCGAAAACCGGACCCCCTGCTGTTAGACGACGATGAGCTCGGGCTCGTCACGGATCTCTACCAGCTCACCATGCTGGCCGCATACCGGCGCAGCAGGCGCGGCGTGCGGGGCGTCTTCGAGCTGTGGTTTCGTAGTCTCCCCCCCGAACGCAATTTCCTGATCGCGGCGGGGTTGGAACCCGCCATCGCCTATCTGCTTCGGCTCCGCTTCCCGCCGCGCCAGGTCGCCTCACTCCGAGGCCTGGCCGCGTTCTCGGGCCTCGGCGATGAGTTCTTCTCGGCGCTCCGGCGTTTGCACTTCACGGGCGACGTCTGGGGTGTGCGTGAGGGGACCGTGATCTTCGCGGGGGAACCGGTGCTGCGCGTGGAAGCGCCGATCGAGCAGGCGCAGTTGGCCGAGACCTACCTCCTTGCGGCCGTGTCGTACTCCACCCTGGTCGCTTCGAAGGCGGCCCGCATCCGTCTCGCTGCGGGCGAGCGCGAGGTGGTGGATTTCGGTTCGCGCCGCGCCCACGGGCCGCAAGCCGCTTGCTGGGCCGCGCGTGCCGCCTATCTCGGAGGGCTCGACGCCACCTCCAACGTGTGGGCCGCGTGTCGCCTGCAGGTCCCCGTTGCGGGCACCATGGCCCACTCCTTCGTCCTGGCTTTTGCCCGGGAGGAGGAGGCCTTCCGCGCCTACGCGCAGACGTTTCCAGGACGGACCGTGCTGCTCGTCGACACCTTCGACACCATCGCGGCAGTGGAGCGAGCCGCTGCCGACCCCGAGCTTGGGTTCGTCGCGATCCGCCTCGACAGCGGCGATATCACGGCGCTCGCGACGGCATGCCGTCGCATCCTCGACGCCCAGGGTCGCCGCGAGGTCCGCATCGTCGCGAGCGGCGACCTCGACGAGTGGCGCATCGCCGCCATTCTCGGCGCCGGCGCGCCGGTTGACGCTTTCGGTGTCGGCACGCGATTGGTGACATCGGCGGATGTCCCGAACCTCCAAGCGGTGTACAAGCTCGTCGCGGTGGAGGAACCGGGCAAGGGCTTGCGCGGCGTCGCCAAACGCTCGACCGCGAAGCGCAACTGGCCCGGTCCGAAGCAGATCTGGCGCCGGCGTTCCGACTCGGGCGAGATGCTCGAGGACCTCGTGACTCCGGCCGGTCAAGGTCCCGCGCCGGGGCCTTGGGAGCCCCTGCTTGAGCCGTGGGTCACGCGCGGGCGGCTGACCACGGAATTGCCAACTCTCGACGATAGTCGTAGTTTAGCGAAGACACAGCTTGCCGGCTTACCGAAGAACTGGCGAGGCCTCGGGCCGGCGTCGGCGTTTCCGGTCGCAATTGCGCCAGCACTGCAGGTGGAGGGCTAACAGGGATGCTAGAACTGGTTCTGCTTGATGGGAGCGAAAAGCGCTTCACCATCGAGGAGGGCACCGAGCTCCTGGTCGGCGTCGCAGCCCACTGCGCGGTGCGCCTCGGCGCCCTCGACGTGTCGCGCACGCACGCGCTCATTACCTGCCAGCACGGCCGGGCCCTTCTCCTCGACCTGGGCAGCACCAACGGCACGTTCGTCAACGGCAAGCGCATAAGGGAGGCGGAACTCGGGGCCGGGGACGCGGTCCGCTTTTCCTCGGTGTTGGCGCAGCTCGTCCCGCCATCGAGGGGGTCTGAAGATGCGGAGGCTGGCGCGCGCGGCAACGGTGTGCCAACGGGTAACGGCGCCGCGCTGGGGGCCGGATTGGCCGTGCCACCCGGTATCGCGACGCGTGTCGTGCCGGCGCCAGGCGATGCGAAGTCACCTACCAGCGATCGTGCTCAAGGGCTCGTCGAGGAGAACCTCGACTGGCTCTTCGCGCGCTGGGGCAACGAAGGCGAGGCCGCGCTCGCGGCACTGGTGGAATGGCTGGTTGTGCAGGTTGGCATGCGGGGCGCCGCGGTGCTCGAGTGCGTAGGGGACGAGGTGGTCGTGGCCGCCGCTCACGGCGAGGTCAAAGCTGTGCTCGACGATCCAGGGTGCGTGTCAGTGGTGCGCAACGGTGCTGGGATGGGCACGAACCTCGAGGGGCTTGATCTTTCGCTCGGCCACCGGCGAGTGGTGGCGCTGAAGACGCCCGACCTGCCCTGGCTCCTGCTCGTGCCTGGGCAGGCGACCCCGGACAGCAGCAAGCTCGCGATGGTGATGCGGCTCCTCGCAGTAGCGAGGCGGATTGACCTGAGCGCCCCGATGGAGAAGCCGTGAAGGTGCTGCCTCCTCCCCGTCCTCGGCGCTGACGGCGCTACGCGATTGCGGGGCTCGAACGCCCACGGCGAGCAGACTGCGACCGCCGTTATCGCCGGTTGAGGCCGCGCTCATCCCGCCCTGCGCTACTCGTCCTCGTCGTCAGGGTATTCGTTGTAATCCGCGAGGTCTTGGTCGCCCTCGCTGCCCTCGTCCTCGTCGGTCTCGTCCTCGTCGGCTGCGAGGTCCTGCTGAAAGTCCTCGGGGAGAGAAAAAGCGTCTGCGTCGGTGTTTCCGCACACCTCGCAGGCCGCCCTGCGGATTTCCCCATCCCGCCAAATGAAGTCCTCGACCTCCGCTTCGCACTCGAGGCAGATGAGGTAATCCGGTCGAGCCATGCGGTCCTCCCTCGCAGGGGTAGTGCCTCCGGTCTGCCGACCCCCCCATGAATTTAGCCGGCGCCATGCCGGGTTGCAAGATCAACACTCAAGCCGACGAATCCCGACCCCAACCCCACCCGCGCCGGTATGCGCGGCCAACACCGCGGTGAGGTTGACGATGGGGATGTCGACCACCCCAAGGCGCTGGCAAATCCTCTCGGCCAGGAATTCGGCAGCTCCTACCGCGCTCGCGTGGGCGATCACCACGCGCGCCGGCGCACCCTGAGCAAACCTGGCCACCCGGCGTGCCATTCCGCGCAAGGCGGCGGCGAAACCAAGATGAATCCCGGCCTTGACTGCCTTCCCATCGCGCATAGTAAGGATGGGAACAAGCCCGAGGACCCGCGAAATCCAGGCGAGACGCCGACTCACGCGCCCACCGCGGGCAGCCATCTCCAGCGAGGGCAGGGCAGCGAACAACGCAGTCTGGGCGCTCACACGTTCCGCCAGGGCCGCCGCGTCGTCGAGGCCCTGCCCGGCGGCGAGCGCCTCGCCGACCGCCTCGACGATGACGCCAAGAGCGGCTGACACCTGGCCCGTGTCGATCACGCGGATGCGGGTCGGGTCCACCTGTTCGGCAGCCGCCTTTGCCGCCTGGAAGGTGCCCGATAGCCCACCCGAGAGGTGCAGCGAGACCACTGCCTCGTGGTTCGCGAGTAAGGTTGCGAAGGCGCTGCGAAACTCACCGACTGCAGGTTGGGACGTCTTGGGCATCACGCCTGCGGCAGCGAGCTTCTGGTAGAACTGAGGCGGGGTGATATCGACCCCATCGATGAAGGTGTCCTCGCCAAAGCTGATGGACAGCGGCACACGCACGAGGCCCAGGGCGTGCGCGGTCGCCTCGGCCATGTCGCAGGCGGAATCGCTCACCAACGCGATCCTGGCGCCTTGGGCGGCGAGCTGCTGCATCACCATGTCGTCGATCTTGGTGCGCTCGACGGTGCCATGCTCGGCGAGCGTGGCAAAGAGGCGTTGCGGTTCGTTGGTGTGCAGATGGACTCGCAACCTCGAACCGCCCCCGGCCACGACCAGCGAGCCACCGAGCGGGGAGACGGACCGCGCGATTGCTTTGCGGTCGAGCCGTTCGCCAACCAGCAGCCCCTCGGCGCAAAACCGGTAGGTGAGATCGATCTCCGCGTGGGCGGCGGCGAACGGCGTGGGCTGGGCGAGGGAGAGTCCGGCCTTGCGCCAACTGGCCGCGCGGCGATCGCCGAAGAAGCTGGACACGCCCTCAAGGAAGAAAACGAAGCCCTGAGCGCCGGCGTCGACCACGCCGTGCCTCGCGAGCACGGCGAGCTGTTTCGGGGTGTTGGCGAGCGCCTCGCGGGCCCGATCGAGACCGTGGCGGAGCAGCTCGGCGAAGTCGTGACGCCGGTAGCTGCTCTCCTCCAAGGCGATCGCCCACGCGCGTAGCACGGAGATGATCGTGCCCTCCACCGGTTGCGCGAGCGCCTGTTGTGCGGCGTCGGACCCTCGGGTCACGGCGGCGGCGAACTCGTGCGTCGTGACGTGAACGCGGTTGCCGATCGACTCCGCCAGCCCATGGAGAAACTGGGCGAAGATCGCCCCCGAGTTGCCGCGTGCACCGTCGAGCGCCGCATCCGCGGCTGTTCGTGCGGTCTGGCCCACGGTGATCCCGCGTGGTGTGCTGAGCGCGGCGGCAGCAGCGCGCAAGGTCCCTGCGAGGTTCGCTCCCGTGTCCGCGTCGGGGACGGGAAACACGTTGATGCGGTTGAGGGTTTCCTGCTCCCGCGCGACCGCCAACGCGCCCGCTCGAAGCGCTCGGGCCAACCGTGGCCCGGTCAGGATCTGTACCATTCCCGCATCTCCCTGCGTCCGCGGGCGGCACCTTTGCTGGCCGCGCGCGCTTAATCCTCGTCCTCGTCGTCTTCGGGTTGACTCATCTCCTCCATCTCGTCTTCGGTGGCGAAGTTGCTGGGATCCTCGTTCCCGCAGACGGGACACAGCACCTCGGACGCCTTGCCCGCACGCCACTCGAACACATATACGGGGGTCTCGCAATCCAGACAGATGAGGTAATCCGGCTCCACCATCGCGCTATCGTATACCAACCGCGTCGGTGCTATGCCTGCTACCATCCCATCGAGGCCAGACGGTACGGCCGGCAGGGTGGTACGACGCTGCCGCGGGGTGATGTATGGGATCGATTCTGGTCACTGGAGGCGCGGGATTCATCGGCTCCCACTTGAGCGAGGCGTTGCTCGCACGTGGGTGCGACGTGGTTTGTCTCGACGACTTCAACGACTACTACAACCCGGCGTTCAAACGGGAGAACGTCAAGCCGTTCGAGCGCCATCCCCGCTGGCGCCTCGTCGAAGGCGACATTCGCGACGCGGCCCTGGTGATGGACGTATACCAACGCTACGGGGTTTCGGCCACCGTTCACCTCGCGGCGCGCGCCGGCGTGCGGCCATCGATCCGCGAGCCGGCGCTGTACGAGCAAGTCAACTGCCTGGGCACGCTCCACCTGCTTGAGGCGGCACGGCGGGCGCAGGCCAACACCTTCATGTTTGGCTCCACCTCCTCGGTGTACGGCATCAACTCGAAGCTGCCGTTCGCCGAGGAGGACCCGATCACCTGTCCGGTGTCGCCGTACGCGGCCACCAAGCGCGGCGCCGAGCTGATGGCCTACACGTACCACCACCTTTACGGCCTTGGCGTCACCTGCCTGCGCTTCTTCACGGTCTACGGTCCCCGCCAGCGTCCGGAGATGGCCATTTACCTGTTTGCGGAGCGGCTCGCGCACGGCCGGAGCGTGCCGCGCTTCGGCGATGGATCGACCGCTCGCGACTACACGTATGTTGACGACATCGTCGCCGGTGTGGTCGCTGCGCTGGATGCGGCCGCACCGTTCGAAATCGTCAACCTGGGCGGCTCGCGCACCACGACGCTCTCACGGTTGATCGAGCTGATCGCGGCTGCGCTTGGCACGACGCCGGAAATCGAGGCGCTGCCGCTGCAGCCCGGCGACGTGCCGATCACCTACGCCGATGTTGCCAAGGCGAAGCGGCTGTGGGGGTGGGAACCCAAGGTGCCGATCGAGGAGGGAATCGAGCGGTTCGTGACCTGGTTCCGCGCGTCCCGGATGGGCTAGCGTGCCTGCAACAAGACTTGTCTCGCGGGTCGCAACGCGAGACCGCGACCTCAGTGCCCGGGCAGCGCGGCCTCGGCTGGGTCGAAGGGTCGGGTGGACCGCACTCATCGGCCTCGTGCTCCTAGTATCGCTCCTTGCTGCACGTGCGCTCCCGTTCGTGCCCACCGGACCCGACATCTACCTCCACCTGCTCTGGACCCAGCAGGTGATGCGCTGCCTGGCGGGCGGCGTGCTGCCCGTCTGGCTCCCCGACCTCAACGCGGGGTTCGGCAGTCCGGGCATTCGCTTGTACAGTCCCCTCGGGACCCTCCTCGCCGGCGCGCTCGGGCTCGCTGCCGGTGACGCGGGTTCCGGGCTTCGCGCGCTCGCGCTGTTCGGCCGTGTCCTTCTGCTCCTCCTGATGTGGCGGATCCGGCGCGGGCGAGGGGTGGTGGAGTGGGGGCTCATCATGGTCGCCCCCTTTGCGGTCCATGACGTGCTCGGGCGTAGCGCCTTCTCCGAGGTGTACGCGATGCCACTGGTGTGGTGGCTGCTGGAGACAAGCCTGGCGAACCGGGTGGCGCCGGTGCGCGACGGCATCATCGCCGCGGTGCTGTGGCTCGTGCATGCGCCTTCGGCGGTGATGACCGGCATCCTCATGCTGGTGGCGGTGGCGCTCTCACGCCGAGGTGAGCAGTTGCGGCGCCTGGCGTTGGCGGCGCTCGTGGCGGGGGGCATCTCGGCCTGGTACACGCTACCGCTTGCCAACGAGTTTTCCATGATCCCGAATCGTGAGGCCACCACCGGTGGTTTCTTTCGCCCGGATCGACACGTGCTCGCCTCGGCCACGGCGCCCAACCTCGAGATGAATATCTGGCTGACCTGGTGCGCCGTCGCCTTACTCGTCGCGCTGCTTGTGGGTGGTTGGTGGCGTCGCGAGCCGACGCGAGCGGCGCTGATCGTGTGCTGCGTGGTGTTCGCCTCCCCGCTGGTGGCGTGGTTCTGGCGGATTCACTCGCCGCTCCAACTGCTCCAGTTTCCCTGGCGCTGGCTGCTTCCGGCGGGGATACTTGCCGCCACTCCCGCCGCGGCCGGGCTAAGGAAGGCCGCCGGCGCGGCCGCGGTCGCGGTGATGCTCGCTCCGCTGCTTTTCTACCACCCCGAGCCGGTGGTCCACGACCCGGGGTTGACGGCAGCGATGGACTGGCAGGAGCTGGGGGCGCGGGTGCATCGAGCGTTCGGCGGGAACCCCTGGGTCGTGGATGCGGCGCAGAACCGGCCGGGCTCATGGGCGTGGCTCGGGTCCAACCTGAGCAGGTTTGGCGGAGGCACGGTCCACCTCAACCCGGCTGCGCCGGGCGACTCGGTTCACGTTGTGCGCTGGGGTGTGCTACGCCGTGAGATCGAGGCGGACGTTGGCGCGCCAACTCTGGTCGAGCTGAGGCTGCTCGACTATCCCCTTTGGGCCGTCGCGGTCGACGGTCGCGAGACGGCGCTCGAGGCGCCAGAGGGTGTGGTCGGCGTGCGGCTCCCCCCAGGCCACCACCGAGTCGTCGCGCGCTGGGTGGGGAATCCGCTGTCTCGCGCGGGGCTCGCCTTGGCGGTCGCCACGGTGCTCACGATTCTCGCGACGCGTCGGCGAGGGTGGTCCGCTGGCGGTGTTCATGCCACGTGAGTCTGGGGTTCGACGTTTCGGCGCGGCGTTGATCGTAGCCTTCGTCGGGCTCGGCGTCGGCGCGGCGCCGGTCCTGCTCGGCCCGCCTGGCGGGGACGATGCGTATTACCACGCGATGTACGCCCTGGAGCAGGCGCGGTGCTGGCGGGGTGGGGTGCCGTTTCCATCCTGGTATCCGGACCTCAACGCCGGGCTCGGCGGGCCCGAGCCACGCGCGCGGCCGCAGCTCTCGCTCGCACTCGGCGCGGCGTTCGCGCTCTTGCTCGACGACGCGGTGACCGCCACATCGCTCGCCACAGCGCTCATTCCGGCGGTGGCGGGACTGGTGATGTTCGCCATCGCTCGACGGCGTGGCAGGCGATTGCGCGAAGCACTCCTCTTGGGAGTCGTTTGGTCAAGCGTTCCCTATCTGCTCGTCACCCTCCATGAGCGGGCGGCGCTGCAGGAAGCGTGGGCAGTCGCGTTGTTGCCCTGGGTAATGGACAGCCTTCTGCCGCCTGCACCCGCGACGCGCTCTCAGGTGCTTGGCGGCGCCGTCGGATTCGGTGTGATCCTGGCCACGCAGCTCTTGGTCGGATACATGGTTGGGCTGATCGTCATCGCGGCGCATGCGCTCTCGCGCAGTCGCCGACCGGCTGCGCTCGCCGGCACCCTTGCCCTGGGCCTCGGGTTGGCGGCGTGGTCGTGGTTACCAGCCGTGCTGGGACTTCGCCGAGTGCAGGCCGGGGTGTTCTCGACCGGTTGGTCGGATTGGCGGCAGCGCTTTCTCTTCTCGGCGACGGACCCTGCTCCTGCCCTCAACCACCACATGGTCCTGGTGGCAATGGCCGCGCTCGCCGCCGCGGCGGTGCTCATCACCATGCCGGGGCGCCCCCGCGCGTTGGCCGCCGGCGCCGTCGCGGCAGTGCTGCTCGCGACGCCACTGGCCCGTCCGGTTTGGGAAGCGCTGCCGGGCTTCGCACTGCTGCAGTTCCCCTGGCGTTGGCTCGGTCTCGCTTCGATTCTGGTGGTCGTCGCGCTCGCTGACGGCAAGTTCGGCCGGGGATCAAGTATCGCTGGCGCGCTTCTCATCCTGCCCATGGTATTGGCGCTCACCTCTGCGCCGCGACTCGATCCTGGCCTGCCGCTTCGTCCGAGCGATTCGCCGTCGCAAGCCGCTCTGGCGGCGACACGCTACGGCGTCCCTCCGATCCTGCCGTCGTCCCCGCCCATGCTGCCCCGTGGCGTGGACCTCGGCGAGGCGTTGCGTGCCGCACCGGCCGCGCGGCAAGAACTGCCCGTTCCCAACTCCTCCGGGCCGCGAACCTGGAGCTGGCAACTCGACCGGAAGACGTCCGGACTCCTCATGCTGCCGCTCCTCGCCGACGACGGGTGGCGGGTGCGCGTCGACGCCGTCCTGGTGCCGTGGCACCCCACGCAAGGCCTGGTCTCCGTGGCTGTCGCGGCTGGCCACCACACCGTCACGGCGGTGCAGGTGGCTCTCCCGGAGAGCCTGGCCGGCGCCGGTATCAGCGTCGTCGCGCTCGTGGCCTGGCTGTGGTTGTGGCGCGGGAAGGCTGACACGGCGGCACGCTCCGCCGGCCATGGTAACGAGCCACGCTGGCCGCCTCCACTGGTGTAGTTCTGGCGCTCGTGGGCAGCAGGTGGTCGATCCGCCGGATTGCTGGCAGCGGGGATCGGTAGCTCACGTCATGGCGAGGTGGCCGATCCGCCGGGGAGGAACAGCTCAGCCCCTGGGACCGCCAGCGCCCAGCGCAGGCCAAGGTCGTGGGCAAGCTCGCCGAGGTCGCGAGCAGTTGGCAATGACGGGTTCAGCACGATGGTCGTCCGGGGCGCCTTCGTCGTGAGCAAGGCAGATAGCTCCCGGAGCTCGGTCGGGGCCGGGCGATCGAGCGTGGGGTCGTACCAGCCGGGGTGCGCGGCGGCCTCGGCCGGGAAGTTGACCAGCGTGAAGCGGCCGCGGCTCTCGCCCAGGTGGTACCAGAAACCGAGCCGCCAGTAGCCACCGATGACGATCGTCCCGCCGGCCGGCGACGCCTGGCGGATGGCCGCCGCGAGGCGCGCCTCACCGCTCGGCGGCCGCTGCTGCCAGTCGCGCAGGGCGACGGCCGAGACGGTCGCACCGCCGACGACGAGGAGCGCCGCGACTATCCGCAACGTGCGCGTCTTGACCGCAGCGGAGGCGAGGAGGACGAGGAATGGCACGAGAAACAGCGCCTCGCCCCGCCCGCCGTAGAACGCTGGCAGGCCAAGGAAGGTGAGGCCGGTCAAGCCCGCCGCGGGCAGGAGCAGGAGCAGCCATCCGCGCGGCGAGGAGGCGCTGGCCAGCAGCAAGACGAGGCACATGATCCCGGCGACGATCTGCGCTGCCAGCGGGACGGAGGGAAGGTTCGTGTGGTTGCCGAACGGCGCCACCGTCGCGAGCAATCGAACCGGGGCCAGCGCCTGCTCGGCGGTCGGCAACGCCTGCCACGCCTCCCGCATCCACGCGGTGGCCGCGGGAGGCTGCGCGAGTGCGACCGGCAGCCACGGCAGGTGGCTTGCGAGCCCGGCCGCAACCGCCGACAGGGCGATCCGCCGCTGCTGTCCCCTCAGCGTGAGCGCGGCGATTGCCAGCGCTCCCGCCAACACCAGGCCAAACGCGTGGCTCCAGCAGGCGAGCGCGACGGCAAGCGCAAGTCCAATCGCGCCGCGCTCCCGGTCGGCGAGCCTCTCGAGTCGCTCCCAACCCCAGGCCGCCGCGGCGAGCAGCAGTGCGTACGCGCGTCCCTCGCACGACCACGCCACCGCGAGCGGATGCACCGCGAGCAGCGCTCCCGTCCACCACCCGGCGGCAGCGCCGAACGCCCGGCGCGCCGCCACCGCGCCGAGAAGGACCGCCGCCGTGCCTGCCATCACCGGCACGCCGCGCGCCGCCACCAACGGGCTCATTCCAGCGGCGACGAGGAGCTTGACGAGGGCGTACAGCAGCGGCGGTCCCGAATCGACGCGCAGCGCGGCCAACAGGTCATGCCAGGGCAGGCTCGCGGCCCAGGCCGTGAAGTATTCATCGTGCCAGGGCGGCCGGAGGAACGCGCCGCCGAGGCGGAAGACGAGCGCAGCGGCGCCAAGCAGCAGCCAACGCCAGGTCTCGTTGCGGCCTTCCGGCATGCCTGCAGTGTCCCCGTGCGAGGGGCGAAGCGTCAAGCGCGGGCTATCATGCACCGGCTAGGAGTTTCCCGTGGAGGAGCTCCTCGGCTCCCCCGGGAGGTCGCGATGCGCCGAGTCCTCGTGTGGTTGCTGCTTCTCGCGCCCGCCGCGCTTGCGGGCCAGCCTCCGCTCACGGTGGAACGGATCTTCTCCGAGCCGCCACTCGATGGGGTGCTGCCGCGCGAGGTGCATTGGCTTGCCGATGGCGCGCGATTCTCGTTCCTTGCCAGCGAAGGCGAGGGCAATCAGGCGCGTGCCTCGCTGTGGATCGAGGACGCGGCCACCGGTGTCAGGACCATGGTGGTGGCCGATGCCGACCTGGCCAGCGCTGGCGGAGGCGACCAGGCGGTGCGGCCCAAGCTGGCCGGCTACCAGTGGTCGCCCGCGGGCGACTCGCTCCTGTTGACAGGTGGAGGCGATCTCTTCGTCTTTACCGTCGCGACTCATGCCGTGCGGCGTCTCACCACGACGCGGGCCGAGGAGGAGCTGGCGGAATTCTCGCCCGACGGCAGGTGGGTTTCGTTCGTGCGCGAGAACGACCTCTTCGCCCTCGAGCTCGCCTCCGGCCGCGAAGTGCGCCTCTCGCAGGGCGGCGACGCGAGTCACCTCAACGGCAAGCTCGATTGGGTGTACGAGGAGGAGCTGGCGGACCGCAAGCCGACCGGCTACGTCTGGTCGCCGGACTCGTGCTGCGTCGCGTTCATCACGTTGGACGAGACCAAGGTGACACGCTTTCCCATCGTGGATCCGCTTGCCCTTCATCCGATCCCCGAGCAGCAGCAGTATCCACTTCCGGGCGATGCGCTCCCAGTCGTCGGCCTTTCGACCGTTTCGGTCCGGCCCGATTCAGACGGTCAACTGATCCATCGCGCCCAGCACTTTGACGCACCGAACGCCACCTACCTGCCGCGCTTCGGCTGGTACCCGGACGGTCGCGCCCTCTGGTACGAGCTGCTCGATCGCCCGCAAACGCGCCTTGAGCTGGTGCGGGAAGACCTGACCAGCGGCAGGACCGGCACCGTCCTCGTTGAGACCGACGCCGCGTGGGTCAACCTCCACGATGATCAGCGGTTTCTGTCCGATGGGCGGTTCATCTGGTGGTCCGAGCGCAGCGGCTTTGGCCACCTTTACCTGGCTGATCAGGGCGGGGCGCTGCGGGCCTTGACGAGCGGGAACTGGGTGGTGACGAGGGTCGCCGGCGTGGACAAGGAGAATGGCGCTGTCCTCTTCGTTGGTACCAAGGAAGGTGCGCTCGAGCGTCAGCTCTACCGCGTACGCCTCGACGGCTCGGGCCTCGAGTGCCTCACCCCCGAGCACGGCACACACGCAGTTGAGGTGGCACCTGGCAGCAAGCTCATCCTCGACACCTGGTCGCGAGCGATGCAGCCGCCGACGATGCGGGTACTCGACGCGAGCGGCAAGCCGCTGCGGACCGTGGCACCGGTGCAGCCGGTGGTGCTTGACCCGTCCTCGCTGGGCTCGTTGGAGTTCCTCACCGTCAAGGCCGCCGACGGCACGCCGCTGCATGCGGCCCTGATGAAGCCCGCGAGCTTCGACCCGCGCCGTCGCTACCCGGTGGTGGTGTACGTCTACGGCGGCCCGCACGAGCAGTTGGTGACCGACGCCTGGGGCCGGCGCAACGCCCTGTTTCATCTCTACCTTGTCAGCAAGGGTTTTCTGGTGTTCTCTCTCGACAACCGCGGTTCGGCGGCACGCGGGCGCGAGTTCGAGCGCGTGCTGCTCCACCGTCTCGGCAGGGTCGAGCTGGAGGATCAGCTTGCCGGCGTGGCTTTCCTGCGCTCGCTGCCGTACGTGGACGCGGATCGCATCGGCGTTTGGGGATGGTCATACGGCGGTTTCATGACCTGCTACGCGCTCGCCAACGCGCCGGGTATGTTTGCCGCGGGCGCGGCGGTGGCGCCGGTGACCGATTGGCGGATGTATGACGCCATCTACACCGAGCGCTACCTCAAGTTGCCGGCGGGCAACGAGGCAGGCTACCGCGACTCGTCGCCGGTGAACCAGGCGGCCGGGCTCGGCGGCGCGCTGCTGCTCATCCACGGCAGCGGCGACGACAACGTGCACTTCGCCAACACCCTCGCACTCGTCGACCAACTCTACAAGGCCGGCAAGCCGTACGACCTGCAGGTCTACCCCAATCTCAAGCACGGCATCGAGGCCAGGGCGGCGCGGATCCACCTCTATTCGCGCATTGCCGAGCACTTCGTCCGCACGTTGCACCCCTAGCGTTGCGAGGCTCGGACCATTTCCTTGGCCAGACTCGGCAGTACGCAGCGCTGGGCGAGCTGGACAGGTGTCGACTGGGCGCAGAGGCACGGGATTGTGGTACAAGTGCGACATGGCACGGCTCGCCAAGCTGCGCGCGGTGTGGCGGCTGGTCGTGTTCGCGGTCGGCTCTTGGCTGGTCGTGGCGCGGGCGATTCGGGCGGTGCTGGCCCCGTTCCCCCAGCGCTGGCGGCGCAACGCGCCGCACAACTCGCGGTGGGCGAGGGTCGGCCAGCGCTGCCTCGGCATCCACGTGCGAACGGTTGGTGCGCTGCCCCCAGTCGGCTCGCTCGTCGTGGCGAACCACTACGGGTACGCGGACGTGGTGACGATCGGGGGCCTGTTCCCGTGCGTGTTTGCGGCACGCCACGACATGCGGCGATGGCCGATGTTCGGCGCGCTCGCGGCTTCGGGCGCGACGATCTTCATCAACCGAGAGCGGGTGCGGGCTGGCGCGCGGGGCGTGGCGCAGGTGGCCGCGGCACTGGTCGCCGGGGCCACTGTGCTCGGGTTTCCGGAGGGGACCTCCGCTGGCGCGGGCGACCTGCTCCCTTTTCGCAGCGGCTTGTTCCAGGCGGCGGTGGATGCCGGCGCACCGGTGGTGCCTACGGCGGTTCGCTATCTCGAACTGGACGGCGAGCCGGTCACGGCGGCGAACCTCGATGTGATCGGTTGGTTCCACGGTGAGAACTTCATCACGCACGTGCTGCGCCTCGCCTCCTACCGCTCGGTGCGCGCCGAAGTGCGGTTCGGGGCGCCGATCTTGGCGCCGCATGCGGATCGGCGCGTCCTGGCCCTGGCGGCCGAGGCAGAGGTGCGTGAGTTGCTCGGGCAGCCGCGCGGCGAGGCGAGACCCGGAGGCGAAGCATGACGCTATGGCTGTTTGTGGTCGCAGTCCTGGTTGTTCTGATTGGGGTGCTGGTCGCAATTGCGCTCGCGCGCTCGCAGCGCCAGGAACGCGCAATGCGCGAAGAGCTGGGGCGCGTGTCGCTGGCGCTCGCGCAGTCGCAACGCGACTCACTCGACCAGATCGGTCGCCAGCTCGCCGAGGTGGTGGACCGCTTCCATCAGCGTCTCGGCGAGTTCGGTCAGCAGGTGCAGGGCGGGCAGGCCAACACCAGCGAGGCGTTGCGCGCGGGTCTCGAGGAGGCGCGCCGGACACTGCAGGCGCAGCTCGAAGGGTTGGTGGGGGCGGTCAACACCCAACTCGGCACCTCGCAGCGGCAGCTTGGCGTGCAGTTCGAGGGCGCCACCAAGATGTTCGGCGAGTTGAAGGGGCAGCTCGGCCAGGTGGCACAGATGGCGACGCGGATGGAAGCGTTAGGCCGCGAGATCGAAGAGCTGCAGGGAATCCTCAAGGCACCCAAGCTGCGCGGCAATTTGGGCGAGGCGCAGCTCGAGGAGTTTCTCCGCCAGGTGCTGCCCCCCTCGGCGTGGGCAGTGCAGCACCGCTTCAGCGACGGCCAGGTGGTGGACGCGGTGATCAAGCTGGGCGGGCGCCTCGTGCCGGTGGACGCCAAGTTCCCGCTCGAGGCGTTGCGGCGCATGCTCGGCGCGGAGGACGACGCGGCGCGCAAGAGCGCGCGACGTGAATTCGAGCGGTCGGTGAAGGGGCGGATTGACGAGATCGCCGACAAGTACATCCGCTACGGTGAGGGCACCTTCGACTTCGCGCTGATGTACATCCCGGCCGAGAACGTCTACTACGAGGTGGTGGTGCGCGACGAGGCGCTCGGCGAGGCCGGCTCGTTGCTCGCCTATGCCACCTCCCGCCGTGTCGTGCCGGTGTCGCCCAACTCGTTCTTTGCCTACCTCTCCACCATCGCGATGGGGCTGAAGGGCATGCACGTCGAGGAAAGCGCTCGCGAGATCCTCACCGAGCTGGGCAAGGTTCAGCGCGAGTTCGAACGCTTCGGTGAAGCGTTCCGCTTGGTGGGGAGCCACCTCGGTAACGCGCAGCGCAAGTTCGAGGAGGCGGAGAAGCTGGCGGGACGCCTCGGCGAGCACCTCCAGGGAGTAACCGAGCGCGAAATGGAGGGCGGACTGACCGCCCCGGCGCAGACTCTGCCCGAACGATCCGAGTAGGGACGGCCCAAGGGGAGTTGGGGTCGGTCCGGGCTCAGCGCGACGCGGGCTTGTCCTGCGGCTTATCATCGGAGAGACATGCTGGCTTCAGGGAACCGTCTGGCGCACTTCGAGCTGCTCGCGCTGATCGGCAGGGGCGGGATGGGCGACGTGTGGCGCGCGCGCGATCTACGCCTTGGTCGCGAGGTGGCCCTGAAGGTGCTGCCCGAGCAGCTCGCCGTCGAGCCCGAGCGCGTCGCTCGCTTCGAACGGGAGGCCCGGGCGCTCGCGGCGCTCAACCACCCGCATGTCGCGCACCTCTTCGAGCTGGGCGAAGCGCACACCGACGACACGGCCGCACTCGGCGCACCACCTCCGGCCGTGGTGCACTTCCTGGTCATGGAGCTGGTGGAAGGCGAGACGCTCGCCGAGCGCCTCAGGCGCGGCCCGCTCCCTCTGGTCGAGGCGCTCGAGCTGGCTCGGCAGGTGGGCGAGGGCCTCCTTGCGGCGCACGCTCGCGGTGTGATCCATCGCGACCTCAAGCCGGCCAACATCATGATCACCCTCCAGGGCCAGGCGAAGATTCTCGACTTCGGGCTGGCGAGGTTCCGGCCGCCCCAAACGCCGGAGCGGAGCATCGACATCACGCAGAAGCTCTCCGACCCCGGAGTGGTGATCGGCACGGCGGCGTACATGGCGCCCGAGCAGGTGCGCGGCCAGGACTGCGATGAGCGCTGCGACGTGTGGGCTTTTGCCTGTTGCGTCGCCGAGATGCTGACGGGGACGCGGGTCTTCGCGGGTGCGACGGTACCCGAGGTCGTGGGCAAGGTGCTCGCCGGCGACGCAGACCTGAGTCGATTGCCGGCGCAGACCCCGCGAGCGCTCCGCGCGTTGCTCGAGCGGTCGTTACGCACCGATCGGGGAGAGCGGCCGTGGCTCGCCGAGGTTGCACGCGACATGCGGGCGCCAATGCCGCCGCACACGTTGCCGACGAGGAGATGGCTCTGGGCCGCGGGGGTCGTGCTACTCCTAGCCGGTGCGCTCGCCGCCGTGCTGTTCGCCTGGCGGAGGGCCCCGGCGCGCGAGACGAGAACAGCAAACGCCGACTCGCGACTCGCGGTAGCGCTGGTCCCACTCCGTCCGGCGCCGGCCTCGGCCGCGCCGCTCGGCCTGCTGCAGGCGCTCGACGGCGAGATGCTGCGGGCGGTCAGCTCCCGGAAGGACCTCGTCGTGGTCAGTGTCCCGGCGGCGGAGGTCAGCGTGGGGGGTGCGGTGGAGCGCCAGCCGCAGGGCCTGCGGGCGCGCCTCACGGTCACCGACACGCGCGGCGGCTCGTTGCTCGGAGTCGTCGAGCAGCCGGTTGATGCTCAGGCAGCGACCGCGAGCGCGGCGCGAGTTGCCGAGACGCTCACCTCGCTGTTGGAGCTCGAGCAGGTGTCGCGCGAGCTCGAGCGCAGCGATCCTCTCCACGGTTTTCTCGTCCGCCGCACGCGGAACGTCGAGGCGGCGCGCGCGTTCAGGGATGGCATCCGCCTGTTCGAACGCACGCGCTACGCGGAGGCGAAGAGCGCGCTGCAGCGCGCGCTCGCGGCCGATGTCGACTTCTGGCCCGTCCACCTCTATCTCGCGCTCGCTGCCAAAGCCACCAGCCGCTTCGCCGAGGCGCATCAGGAGGCGGCGGAAGCGCAACGCCTCTCTCCTCATCCGGACGAGAGGGAAGCCACGGTGATCGAGGAGGTGGCGGCAACGGTCTCCGAGGACAGCCAGAGGCGCCTCGAGGCGCTCGAGCGAGCGCGCAGGTTCTTCCCGGGCAGCGGCGAGCTGACGTTTGGCGCCGCCCAGGTGTATCGGTTTCAAGACCGGCCGGCCGAGGCGATCCCACTGCTCGAGAAGCTGCTCGCCGCTGGCTGGCGCCCGGACTGGAGCCCAACCCATGAGGAGCTCGCGCTCTCTCAGCTTCTCGCTGGCCGCCTCGATCAGGTGCTCGTGACCGCGGCTGCGGGAGAGGAGCGCTTCCCCACCAGGTACCGCTATGTACTTTATGCCGCGTGCGCCCTGCAGCAACTCGGCCGCACGCCGGAGGCGCGCGAGACGTTGCGGCGCGCGATCCGCAAGCACCTCGATTTCACCGGTGCCCCGCCGCTGGCCGCTCACGAGTTGGCGCAGTATTGGGCCTCGCTCCTGCGCTGGGACGATGAGCGCCGCCGCCAGTGGGAGAGCGTTCTGGTCGAGGCGGAGCGGGGCCTGGCGGAGAAACCGGGCGCCGACTCGTTGCTTCAAGCTCGCGCCGAGGCTTTGGTCGGTCTCGGGCGCTACGCGGAGGCGAGGGTGGTGCTGGAGCCATTGGCACGAGCACGTGACGCGGACCCCGGGGTGTTTCTCGCGCTCTCCCGCGCGCTTGCGGGGCTGCACGACGAAGAAGGCGCCCGCAAAGCGCTTGCGGACGCGGCCATAGGGTGGCGGCAAGGCAACGTTCCCGCTTTGGGAACGCTTGCCTACAACATCGCCGCGGGGTGGGCCGTCGTCGGTGATGCGCCACGCGCCACCGACTGGCTGCTCCGCGCGCGTGACCAGTACGGCGTCGACCGCCTTGACCTCGCGATGGATCCGGACCTCGATGCGCTGCGTCGAGCCGGGCTCCTCGCGCAGCTCCCTCCGCGCCCATAGAGGGACAAACCTTCAGCAGAGTGAGCTACTCGGCTAATCAGCAAGAACGGCCAGTCGGCACGTGAGGTACGAAAGGTCATCAGCAAGCACCTGGCCTCAACTTGTCTCTTGCATGAGCCGACCCGCTGATTAGCTGGCGAGTGGTTTCCACGGGCCGCGGGCAACCTGGAAATGAGGGAGATGCGATACCCGTTAGCTTCGAGGTAAGCGTAGGATCGGCGGCGGAGGGCATGATGAAGGTGGAAATCACGTATTGCGTGGTTTGAAACTACCAACCGAGGGCCGCCAGTCTGGCGGCCGAGCTGAAACAATCATTGGGTGTGAGTGCCAAGCTGGTGAAGGGCGCCGGTGGTGTCTTCGATGTCGAGGTGGATGGACAGCGGGTCTTCTCCAAGCACGAGAGCGAACGGTTTCCCGAGCCAGGCGAGATCACTAAGCTGCTCCAGCAGTCTGCCGCGGGCGCGCGCTGACCGCGCGAGAGCCCTCGAGCCTTCGGGGAACCAGTCCAGGCTAGAATGACCGCATGCAGGCTGGGAGATCTGTCCAGCCACCCCGACGGGTGGGCGTTGCCGTCAAGCTCTCCAGTCCGGAAGCCGTGGCGCTTGGCCGGTCGATCCTCGCAGAGCTGGCCCGCTTCGGTGTCGAGGGCGTGGTCGATGCCGAGTCGGCCGCGGCGTTGGGCGTGGCGCCTGGCCCGGTGCGGGCTGAGCTCGGCCGGCACGTCGATGCCGTGGTCGTGCTTGGCGGCGACGGCACGTTTCTCTCCGTCACGCGCGGTTGCCCGCAGACCACGCCGGTTGCGGGGATCAACCTCGGGACGCTCGGTTTCCTCACCGAGCACACGCGCGAGCAGGCACTCGGCCTGGTGGGTGATCTCCTCGCGGGGCGCGTCGTGGTGGAGCGGCGGGACCGGCTCCACGTCACCGTCGCGGTCGGCGACGACCGACGCGAATTTCTCGTCCTCAATGACGCGGTGATCAACAAGGCGACGCTGGCGCGCATCCTCACCTTCAGCGTCGAAATTGACGGCGAGCTGCTGTCGCGCTACCGCGCGGATGGACTGATTCTCGCGACGCCGACTGGCTCGACCGCGTACAACCTTTCGGCCGGGGGGCCGATCGTGCACCCCGGCTTGGCCGCGATCCTGATCACGCCGATTTGCTCCCACACCTTGTCCAACCGGCCGCTCGTCGTGCCGATCGATCGGCGGGTGCAGGTGTGGGTCGAGAACGGCGACGAGGAGGTTTTCCTCACACTGGACGGCCAGCAGGGTGTCCCCCTTGCTCCGGGCGTACGGGTGAGAGTGGCGGCCGCCGCAGAGCCGCTATCGCTGATCCGCGACCCCCACGCGAGCTTCTTCTCCATTCTCCATCAGAAGCTCAAATGGGGTGAGCGAGAGGGGTGAGGCGGTGGCGCGGCGCCGTCTTCTGACCCGGGCCGTGGTTGGAGTACTAGCGCTAGCGGCCCTTCTGGCCGTCCTCCTTGCCGCGGGCATGCGCGCCCTCGACTGGCCCAGGACGCGCGCGTGGCTCGCGCGGGAGGTCGCCAGCAAGGTAACGACTGCGCTTGCGCAGCCGGCTCGCGTTGGCGACGCGCGCGTCTTCCTCTTCCCGCTACGCCTCGTGGTGACAGGGCTGGAGGTCGGCCCCGTCGAGCGGCCCACCCTGCGGGTGGCGACGCTCGAGGTCTTCCTTGGCGAGGTGCGGATCGCCAGCCGCGAACTCAACCTCGACTTGGTCCGTCTGAAAGGTGTCCACCTCGATGTGGAGTCGCCCCCGTCGTCCGCAACAACCGGGGGCAGTTGGTTGCACGTGGCGGTGCGGCAACTCGAGATGGACGACGTTCAGGTCGAACACCTCGCGCTCCCGGGTGGGCTTTCATTGCGAGCCAACGGCGCCGAGCTGCGCTGGAGCGGAACGCCCCGTAACCCGGTGGACAGCGCGGTCATTCAGCTCGGAGCGTTCACCCTGAGCGCGCCAGGTGTGGAGCCGATCTCCGGCAGCCTGGCAGCGTGGGGGAAGAAGACGCCACAAGGCTGGCAGGTCGGACGGCTGCGGGCGCACGGCGAAGGGTGGGCCATCGAGGGCTCGGCCCAGAGTACTGCCGGCACGGTGAGCGCGGCTGGAAACGCGCACTTCCAGCTCGCCGCCCTGGAGCGAACCTTGCGGATCGGCGCCGGACTCGACGGTGAGGTGGGCGTGCAATTCAGCGCGCGCGTCGCCGCCCAGGATTTTCGCATCGATGTCGCGGTTACGAGCCCGCGCGTGAGCGTCGCCGGTTTCCCCTTCGGTGAAGTGGATGGCGAGGCACACATCTCGCCGGATGGCCTGGATGCATCGCTGCGGCGCGCTACCTTTGCCGGCGGCGAGCTGGAAGGGTCCTACCGGCTGGCCGGATTCGGGCCGCCGTGGCGTCACCAGATCGCAGCCCGAGGGGAAGGCGTAGGCCTTGCCGGGCTGCTCCGCTACATCGGCGTCGACGCCGCAGGTCTCGCGGCGCGTTTTCACTTCAACGGCGACGTCGCCTGGGACGGAACCCAGTTCAAGCTCGGTGTCGGCACCGGCATCGCCGACCTCCAGGCAGAGGAGGGCGATGTTCCTGCCGCAGGGCGTGTGGTGGTGGCCCTCGCCCATGATGGGGCGTTGCAGATCTCCGCCAAGACCGCCACGTTGGCGGGCGCCCCGGTACGGTGGGAGGGTCGCCTGACTCTCGGCACGTGGCTGCCCGATTGGCGGGTCCAAGGGGAGAAGGTGCCGATCGCGACGATCGGCCGGCTCCTCCGCGGCTGGATCGGCACCGATGTGGTTCCGACCGAGCTGCGCGGCGAGGCCGCCCTCGATATCGCGTTGCGGGGGCCGTTCACGGACCTGATCGTCGACGGCAAGGTCGCGCTCGCACCGGTCGCGTTCGGTCCGGTCGCGGCGGACGGTCTGGAGGCCTCGTTCCGGGCGGGCAGGGGTGTGCTGGCGGTCGACTCCGGTCAGGTTTTCGTTGGCCCCGGGCGTGTCAACGGCAAGGGTGAGCTGCGCTACGGTGCGGGCAACGCGCTGGATCTTGTCCTGGCTGGCAGGGGGATCCCGCTTGCACGGGTCATGGCATGGGGCGGGGTGCGTGCCCCCTGGGCGGGCAAGGTCGATTTTGCCGGCACGTTGGGTGGGTCGCTTGCGGCGCCGCGCGCCGAGGCACGGCTCTCACTCGCCGGTGTGGCCATTGCAGGGGTGGCGTTCGGCGAGGGGAGCGGCCGCGTGTCGCTCGCCGACGGGGTGGTAAATGTCGCGGACCTGCGGGTCGGTCCCTTCGCCGCCTCTGCCCGCGTGGATCTGACCCGCCGCGAGGCCGAGGTTGACGCCAAGCTTTCCGGCTTCGGGCTGGAGGGAGTTTCGCCGCCGCTCGCGCGCCTGGTAGGCGGCGCCCTGGACTGCTCGCTCCACGGGGCTTTCCCCTTCGACCGTCCGGCTGGCCATCTTGAAATTGTGAGTGCCAACGGCGCCAAAGGCGAGATCGAGCTCACCAGCGGCGCCCTTCGGGTCGACCTCGTGCGCCCGCAAGCGTGGCGGCTCTCCGGCGAGCTACAGCGCGCGGGGCGAGAGTTCCGCGGCAAATTGCAACTCGGCGTCGAGTCGTGGCGGCGCGTGACCGAGGACCTTGGCGGTGCGGCCGTGCCGGTGGAGGGGAAGATGACCGCCGCGGCAGAACTCCGCCTCGCTCCGCCGCGACCGGCAATCCTCGATGGCGAGATCAGCGAGCTGGAGGTCGAGGTCGAGGGGGAGCGCGCCACCCTCCAGGCGCCGGCGCGATTCCACATCGAAGGCGGCGCCATTCAGCTCGACGGGACGACCGTGGTCGGCCCCAGATCGACGCTGTTCGTGCGCGGCGGGCGCAACGCGGACGGGACGCTCGTTGGCAATGTGTCAGGCGAGGTGCCTGCCGCGCTCCTGGGCCTGCTTTTTTGGCGCGACGCTCGCCCGTCCGGTCGCGTGGAGCTTCTCGGCGAGATTTCCGGCACCGACGCCGCGCCGCGTTTCGAAGGGGTGGCGAAGGTTACCGATGGCGCACTGCACTTGCCCGGTCTGCCCGCGCCGGTGACGCGCGTCTCGGGCGAATTGGAGCTCAACCCGGAGGCGGTCCGGTTGGTCAGCGTCGGTTTCTCGTTCCTCGGGGGTGAGGGCATTGCCGATGGCCGGATCATCCTGTCGCCCGCCCTGCAGCTCGATCTCGGCCTGAATCTGACCGCGGTGCACTGGCCGCTTATTGCTGGGTTCGCGCCAAGCCTCACCGGCGAGGCGCGCCTGGTCGGCGGGCTGGACAGCCTCTCGCTCACCGGCAAGGCGGTGCTGCAAAGGACCGTGTACCGCCGGGCGGTCAACCTGCAACGGCTGGTCCTCGAAGAGCTGCTGTCTCCCGAGCGCGCCCGCGCAACCGAGGGCTCGCCAATGGCGCTGAACCTCAGCGTTGACGTACCTGGCACGCTCGAGATCGACACCCCGCTGGCACGGTTGGTGATGCGCGGCGCGGTGCGGGTCGTGGGCACGACGGCACGCTACGGCGTGTTCGGGCGCCTCGAAGCGCTCGCCGGGGGCGAGCTGGAGCTGGCGGGGATTCGCTACGACCTCGACCGGGGTATCGTCACGTTCTCCAATCCGCAGCGGTTCGAGCCGCGACTCGACCTGCTCGCGCACACCACGGTGCAGACCTTCGATATCACGGTCGGGCTGGTCGGTACTCTTGACCGCCTCATCCCGACCTTCACGTCCAACCCGCCTCTCCCGGACATGGACATCGTCTCCCTGCTCTCGGTCGGGAGACGCGCGGATCAGGCGGGCCAGGCGCAGGCGGGGGCGGTGGCGTCCTCGTTCCTCACCGACCAACTCACGGACGCGGTCACCCATCGTGCGCGCACCTTGCTTGACGTCGACCAATTGCGAGTCGACCCCTTTGCGGCCACCACCAGCGGCAGCCCGACCGCGCGGCTCACGGTTGTCAAACAACTCTCCCATGCTTGGACCGTCACTCTTTCCACCAACCTCGCCGCCAACCGGGAGGAGATCGTGACCAGTCGTTGGCTGCTTGGCCAGGGCATCTACCTGGAGGCCGACCGCGACGTGGACGGCTCCTACGCGCTGGACATCAAGTGGCAGCTCCGCTACTAGCTCTGCTCGTGGCGGGGGCGCTCGCCTGGGGCGAGGCGCCGGTGGCCAAGGTAGTTCTCGACGCGCCCGGCGCGGTTGGGCCTGGGGAGCTTCGGCGAGCCTTTGGCATCAGCGAGGGAAGCCGGCTCTCGCGCGCCGAGATCCGCGCCGGCGTGCAGGCGCTCATGGCGACCGGCGCCGTGGAAGACGTCAGGGTCGAGATCGTGGAGGGCGAGGCGGGTGACACTCTCCTCGTCCACGTCCAACCCGTTTCTCGGGTGCGTTCGCTGCTGGTCAAGGGGTTGCCGCGACGTGCCCGCAAGCGTGTGAACGCCGATCTTGGGCTGCATGCCGGCGCGCCTTTTCGGGTCAAATCGTTCGAGGCGGCAGTCGAGAAGGCTCACGAGGACCTGGTCGAGGATGGTTACCCGCAGGCCGAGCTTATGCCTGACTTGAAGTTCGACGTGCCGCGCGGCGAGGTCACCGTGGCGATCGAGGGCAAGCTCGGCACGCCGCTGGTCCTCGCCGAAGTGCTGGCGCCCGGCGCTGGGCTCGAGAAGGCACAACTCCTCAAGGTAACCGGGCTGGCGGTTGGCCAGCGCCTGAGCAGCTCTCACATCGAGGCAGCGCGGCGGCGCCTGGTTCAACAAATACGGCGGTCGGGGTTCTGGGAGGCGGAGGTTGAAACTCCTACGATGGCTGTGCACCCCGATGGGGCTCAAGTGACCTTTACCACGGTCCGAGGCCCCGCCTTTCAGTTGCAAGTGGAGGGAATCCGAATCAACAAATCGCTCAAAGAGGAAGCCTTGCCGTTTGTGCTCGGTGACGAGCCGTTTGCAGAGGCGGCCATCGACCTCACCGAGGGCCGGGTACGCATGTACCTCCAGCACCAGGGGCGGTTGCTCGCGCAAGTACACGCCGAAATCAGTGGTCCCAAAGACCCCCGCCTATTGCGGCTGACCATCAAGCCGGGGCCGCTCACGCCGATCATTGCGGTGCGCTTCCCCGGCGCACATTCCCTCCCCACCAAACAACTACGCGAAAAGGTCGGCGCCCGTCCGGGGCATTTCTGGCGTTGGGGAGGCGAGCCGGTGGACGACGACACGCTCGCCGCGGACGCCTCCTCGCTGTTGGGGACGCTCCGCGCGGCGGGCTTCGTCGACGCCAAGGTGGACGAGCCGCGCATCGTGCCCGAGGGCGCGGGGGTGGTGATCGAGTTCCCCGTCGAGGAGGGGCAGCGGCGGGTCGTCGGGGAGCTGGCGATCGAAGGCGTGCCTGTCAAGGTCAAGGCGCCACGCCTCGCCCTCACCCGTGGCGGGCCGTGGAGCGAGGCAGGCGAGGAGCAGGCTCGCGCATCGCTGGAAGCGGCCATCCAGGAGGCCGGCTACCCCGATGCCCAGGTGACGGCCACGCACGACTGTGCGAACGGAGTCTGTGCCGAGGTGCTGCGCGCCCAACCCGGCATCGCGGCGGTGGTGGGGCGCATCGTGGCTTCCGGCCTCGTGCGCACGCGACGCGGCATCGTGGACAAGGTGGTCGGAATCAAGGAGGGCGATCTGGCGGGACCGGCCGAAAGGTTGGCCGCCCAACGCCGCCTGCTGGCGCTCGGCATCTTCCAGCGCGCCGATCTGCGCCCAATCCCTGGCCAGGATGCCGGGACCAGGCGCGGTCTCCTCCTCGACCTCGACGAGGGTCCCGACCAAGCGCTCTCCTTTGGGCTCGGTTACGACACCGAGCAGAAGGTACGCGTCCTGCTCTCATGGTCCGAATTGAACCTCTTCGGCGCCGCACGCAGCCTCTCCGTGCAAACCGTGCTGTCCAGTCAGCAGCAACGCTTCGAGGTTGACTACCGGGAGCCCAATCGGCTCGGCGTGTTGGGTTTTCCAACCTGGGTGTCGGTGTATCGGACCGAGGAGCACTTCACTACGTACGACCTGGCGGAGCGGGGAAGCTGGATCGAGTTAGGGGATCGCCTCAAACGGCCTCTCCGACTTCTACTGCGCTACGAGTACCAGATCGTCGAGCCCACGGCGCCGCCCGAAATCCTGTCGCAGCTCGAGCGCGAGCAGCAACACCTCGCGATCTCGTCGATCTCGCCGATCCTCGAATGGGACACGCGCGACGATCTCTTCACGCCCCGGCGCGGGCTCTATGCCTCCCTGGCGTGGCAGAACGCGTTCAGGGCGCTTAGCGCGGATGCGACCTTCGACAAGGTGACGGCCTCGCTTGCGGCGTTTGCTCCCGCGCGAGGTGGGGTGTTGGCGGTCTCGCTGCGCGCCGGCGCGATCCAGCCGCACAACCACGTCGCCGGTACCCCCGACGACCTGTTGCTGCCGATCGGGGTGCGGTTCTTCGGCGGTGGCCGCGTGTCGGAACGTGCCTTTTCCACGGACATGCTGGGAATCCCAGGAAAGACGATCGATTGCCAGCCCCCCGCCGTCGGCTCGACCTCAACGAGCTGCACGCTGGTGCCGTCCGGCGGCGCTGGCCAGCTTCTTACCAGCTTGGAGTGGCGCTTTCCGGTGCGGGGACCGGTCGGTGCGAACGTCTTCCTCGATGGCGGCAACGTATGGCAGGCGTGGCGGCAGATTAACTTCGCCGAGCTGCGCTGGGGCGCGGGCGCCGGTCTGCGGGTGGAGACTCCGGTGGGCCCGTTCCGCCTCGAGTACGGCTGGAAATTCAAGCGCCTGCGCATCGGTACGCCGCCGTACTCGGTGGTGGAGTCCCCCGGCGAGCTCTTCCTTTCGTTCGGGAATCCGTTCTGAACGCTGCCGAGGATCTTCGCGAGGCGTGACGACCAAGAACCACCCCCGTTGTTTCGACCCTTCCGCGACCCACTACCCGCCATCCACGAACAACGGTTCCCTCTTGCACGTCGGACTCGCGGCAGTTCGGCGCTGGCTCACCCCCGCTCGCAGCGCGCCGAAGCTCCTTTGGCCGCGACCCGGCAGCACGGCTCGCCGCCGTGACCCTCGCTGTTCCCCTCGCGAGAGAGGACGCTCGCTCGGGGCCAGCGTTTCCCGGCGCCGATCCGCGCGCCGGGTCCCCCGCGGCCTCCGGAGCGATCGCCGCGTCACCCGACGGGCGAATTTGCCACCCACCCTCCCTTCGCCGCCCACCCA
>JBIOGJ010000038.1:0-45330 GCA_044447965.1 Thermoanaerobaculales bacterium
ATTCATGCTGGCGGGCCAGCACCACGGAGAATGAAGAAGGAACTTGGTGGGAGCGGCATCCTGCCGCGACCAGTCGGCCCTCGAGAGCCTTGCTCGGTCGCACCTGGAAGGTGCTCCCACTGGCTCATCTTCGGAGCAGCCTGTCCGAGTAATGGGGCGGCCCCCCCCGCTTACTCGGACAGGCTCCTAGCTCCGCGCCGACCAAGCGGTGGCCCGAGGGCGGTCGCGCGGGAGCATGGGCGTGGCCTGTACAATCCGCTCGTGCCACAGACCGTCCGCATCGCCGGTGGAGGGCTCTCCGGCCTGGCTACTGCGGTGCTGCTCGCCCGGCGCGGCATCGCGGTCGAGGTGTTCGACCGCAGGGTCGGTGGGGGAGGGCGGTTTGCCGGCGGCTGGCAGGTGCTGGAAAACGGCAGCAGCGAGCGCGATGCGCTCGACGAGCTGCGCGAGCTCGGGCTCGAGCCCGATTTTCCCTCGACCCCGGCGTGTCGGGCGGTTTTTCTCGACGGGTTTGGCCGGCGCTACGAGATCGGCAGCAGCACGCCATTCGCCTACTTCATCAGGCGCGGGAGCGACCCGACGAGCTTGGACGTCTGGCTCCGCCGCCGGGCCATCGATGCCGGCGTCGTGCTGCGTGAGGGGTGCGAGGCGCCCGGCGATGCCGAGGTCGTCGCCACCGGGCCGCGTCAGGCGGACGGCGTGGCGCGCGAGCTCGTGTTCGCCTCGGACCTGCCCGATACGGTGGCCGTGCTCTTCGACCCGCGTGTGACGCCTACCGGGTACGCCTACCTCTTCTGCCTCGGCGGCCACGCCACCTTCGGCGCCGCGCAGGTGCGGCGCGTGCACTCGCTGGCCCAGGCGCAGGAAGCGGCGTGGGCGCGGTTCCGTGCGGTCTTCGGCGAGTTCGCCGTGCGTGCCGAGCACGAGGGCGGCCAGTTCATGAACTTCTACCTCCCGGCGGGACTCCGCGGCGCGGACGGGCGGTGGTACGTGGGCGAGGCCGGTGGCGTGCAGGACTTTCTCTTCGGCCTCGGCAACCGATTGGCGCTGCGCAGCGCGGCGCTCGTGGCCGGGGGGATCATCGGCGAGTTGGACGAGACACGATTTGAAGGCGCGTTACTGCGGCCGATGCGCACGACGATCACGTTGCGTTTCGTTTACGAGCGTTTCGGCCGGCGAGGGTTCGCCGCCTTTTGCGCCGCCGCGGCGCGCGGGGACTTTCGGCGCTTTCTCCTCCGCCTGCAGCGGCCGAGCCTCGCCAAGGATGTGGCTGCTCGACTCGCGATGATGGCTTGGCGCGAGCGCCGGGGCTGCCGTCACGGGCCGGTCTGCACCTGGTGTCGGAGGAGAGAGCGATGAACGGAGGCCACGCGCTCGTCCGTGGCATCGCACACCGGCGCGGCGCGAACTTCTCGCTCGGGTTCCGCCTGCTGCCGCCCGCAAAGCGGCGCGCCGTCTACGCCGCCTACGCCGCATGCCGGATCCCCGACGATATCGTCGATGAGAGCCTGGGCGCCGATGTCATCGAGGTGCGGCGCGGCCTCGACGCGTACGAGCACGAGATCGGAGCAACCTTCCGCGGCCAGCCTTCGACGCCCGCCATGCGCGCACTCTGCGAGGCACTCGAGCGTTACCCCATCCCCAAAGCGGCCCTCATCGGCCTGATCAACGGCTGCAGGATGGACCTCGAGCGCAGCCGCTACGCGACGTTTGCCGAGCTGGAGCGTTACTGCGAGCTGGTCGCGGTGACGATCTCGGACATTTCCCTCGCGATCTTCGGCGCCCGGCGCCCGGACGCTCACGCGCTCGGCCGCCATCTCGCGATGGCACTGCAGCTCACCAACGTCTGTCGTGACGTTGGCGAGGACCTCGGCCGGGGACGGATCTACCTCCCACTCGATGAGCTCGCGCGGTTCGGCGTTTCAGAGGCGGACCTCGCCGAACGCCGCACTGGGGGCGCCGCGTACGGCCGGCTGATGGCGTTCGAGTGCGCCCGTGCACGCAGCCACTTCGAGGCCGCCAACGCCCTGCCGCGAGCGATCCATCCCGACGCCCGCATCGCTGTCCGGGTGATGGGAGGCGTCTATCGACGGGTGCTTGATCGTGTCGCCCGCGATCCGGTCGGCGCCTTCAGACGGCGCGTCGAGCTGCCGCGCTGGCAGCGCGCCGCAGCGATCACCGCGGGCCTGTTCGGCCGGCCGTTTGTGTGAGAAAGCTCGCGCGTTAAGGCTGCGCGCCGCCCGCGATCCACTTTTGGATGAGGTCGAGCTTGTCCTGCGAGAGCTTCTTCGCAGAAAAGAGCGTCCGGGGCATCCCCTTGCCCTCGGTGGCGGTGTGGGTGACCTTGAGCCAGAGGTACGATCCGGCCGGATCGCTCGCCTTCACGAGGTCCATCGTCGGAACCTCCTGGCTCTTCACACCCACAAGATGGCCATAGCCAGTCCCTTTGGAGAGATCGAGCCCTTTCTTCGGCTTGTCCCCACCGTGACAGTCGCCGCACGCCTTGACAACGAGCGCCTCCACGTCGCGAGCATACGAAAGGGGGCCTTCCTCCGCCGCCCACGCCACCACCACGCCCAACCCCAACGCCAACCCCCACAGCACCGTTCGTCTCATGCGCCCTCCCGTTTTCCCCTCGACGCGTTTGCTTCAAGGATAGCCCAGCGCGCAGAAATTCCTGCCTGCCGGATTTCGGCGCGCGAGGGCACGGTGAGCGGCAGGGCAGTCGGCAGTAAACTCAGTCCGTGCACATTGTCACCACGCATCTCGGCGCGGACTTCGACGCGCTTGGCGCTGCGGCCGGCGCGCTCCTGCTTGTGCCTGGGGCGCGGGTGGTCTTTCCCGGTTCGCAGGAGGCCGCGGTGCGGCGTTTTCTCGCCGCCGAGCAGGTGGAGCTGCCGGAGATCCGCGTCCGGGAGCTGCGCCGCGCCCGCATCAGCGAGGCGACCGTGGTGGATTGCTCGTCGTGGCGACGGCTCGGCGAAGTCGGCGAACTGATCGCGAAGGCTGGCTGCCCGGTGCGGGTGGTCGACCACCATCCCGAGTCGGGCGACGCGATCCCTGCGGCGGAGCTCCTCACTGCGCCGGTCGCGGCCACCTGCACGGTGGTAGCGGAAGAGCTCAAGCGACGAGCGGTGGCTCTCGATCGCCTGACCGCCTCGCTCCTGCTCATGGGGATCTACGAGGACACCGGTGGACTCACCTACGCCGACACCACCGCCACGGACATTGGCGCCGCCGCCTGGCTCTTCGAGGCGGGAGCGCGGCTGGAATGGGTGCGGCGCTACGTCCTTCGGCCGCTCGAGCCCGAGCAGTTGGAGCTGTTGAACCAGTTCGTCGAGGGGGCGGTCGAGCATCAGGTCGGGGGCGTGCGCGTGGTGATCACCGTGGCGCGTCCGAGCGAGCAGGTCGAGGAGGCAGCCTACGTCATCCACCGCTATGCCGAGATCTTCGATCTGCCGGTGGTGATCGCGTTGCTCGAAGCGCCCGGGCAGCTCGTCGTCATCGCGCGCTCCGCCTTTGCCGGCGTCAACGCCGGCAAGCTGCTCGCCGGCATGGGTGGCGGCGGCCACGCCACCGCGGCCGCGGCGCGCCTGCGCGGGCGCAGCGCGGTTGAGGTCGGCGAGCAGCTCCTGGGCGAGATCGCGCAGATGGTGGGCGCGATCTGGACCGCCGCCAAGCTCGCCACGCCATACCTGCACACGTGTCCATCCACCCTGTCGGTGAGCGAGGCCAAGCAGCGGTTGGTGCGGCTGCGGATCAACGCGATGCCGGTGGAGCAGGACGGCAAGCTGATCGGCGTCGTCACCCGGCAGATCCTGGATAACGCGCTCGCCGGCGGGATGGGGGAGCGGCCGATCACCACCACCATGCGCCCCGGCGTACCGGAGGTGAGCGCCGACGCGCCCTTTGACGAGGTGCAGCACCTGTTCATGGAGACGCAGACCCGCTTCGTCGTGGTACGGCTGCCGGCCGGGTGGGGAATCATCACCCGAATGGACATCTTCCGCCGCCTCTACGAACGGCAGCTCGCGGAGGGCGCGCGAGTGGACCGACGAGTGGCGGGCGCGCGCCTGGTGGTCCACGACGTCGAGCGGGACCTGCGCCGGGTGCTGCCGGCGCGGCTGATCGAGGTGCTTGCGGCAGCCGGTGAGCTGGCGCACGCAGCGGGTGAGCGCGCGTACCTGGTGGGTGGTGCGGTGCGCGACGTGCTGCTCGGCCGCCCGCTCGAGGACGTGGACGTCGTCGTGGAGGGCAACGGCGTCGAGCTGACCAGGCGCCTGGTGGAGCGTTTCGGCGGTCACTTCCACGCCCACGAGGAATTCCTCACCGCGGGCGTGCACCTTCTCGACGACCTGCGCCTTGACGTGACCACCGCGCGCACCGAGTTCTACCGCTCGCCGGCCGCACTCCCCGAGGTCGAGACCTCGGCGATGCGCCAGGACCTGTACCGGCGCGACTTCACCATCAACGCGATGGCGATCAACCTGGCGCCGGGACGCTTCGGCGATCTCCTCGATTTCTTCGGCGGGCAGCGCGACCTCGAGCGCCGCTTGATCCGCGTGCTCCATTCCCTCTCGTTCCTCGATGATCCCACCCGCGCCATCCGGGCGGTCCGCTTTGCCACCAGGCTCGGCTTTGAAATCGCGGCGGAGACGAAGCACCTCGTCCGGGTCGCGGTCGCAGAGGGCGTATTCGGTCGGCTCTCCGCCGAACGGTTGCGCGACGAGGTGGAGGAACTGCTTGAGGAGGGACACCCGGTCGAGGCACTCGCCGAGCTGGAGCACCTCGGTGTCTTCGCGACCGTGTTCAAGGTGGTGACCTGGAGCGTGGCGCTGCGCCGCTTTCTCCACGAGGTGGAGGCCGTACTGGCCTGGTCGCTGCTCGAAGAGGTCTACGCCGGGCCACGCTGGCTGGTCTTCTTGAGCGCGCTCGCCAGCCGCGCAGGAGAGGGTGGCGGCGATGCTCTTGTCGGTGCGTTTGCCCTCTCCGGACGCCACGCCGCCACGGTTCGCCAAGCGCTCCCGCGCCTCGAACAGCTCCTCGCGGTGGTGAGCCGCAAGGACGCGACGCCGAGCGATGTCGTGGGCGCGGTTGAGCGCACCGAGCCGGCGCTCGTCGTGGTCACGATGGCGGCCGCGAGCGAGAAGGAGCGCCGCCTGCTGCGTCACGCGCTCACCACCTGGCTGCCCTCGCCCGCGCCGGTGACCGGCGCACAGTTGCGCGCCGCCGGAGTCACGCCGGGCCCCGCGATTGGCGCGGCGGTGCGCCAGGCGCGCGCCGCCGTCCTCGACGGCAAGGTCGATCGCGAGGACGCGCTCGAGTTCGCACTCGCGGTTGCGCGGGAGCTCGGGGGTGGTGATTGATCGCGACGGCGGTGCTCGCTCTGGTCGTTGCTGCCCCGCCGCCGACGTTCGTGGTCGAGCGGGTGATCACGATGGGCGGGCAAACGGTCAGGGTGTCCGTGTTCCGCGACGGCGTGGCCGTGCTCGCCCGCGAGCGGACCGGCGAGGCCAAGCAAGTGCTGCGGCAGACCCTCAGCTCGGCCGAGCTGCAGGTCGTGACGCAGGTGGTCGAGGAGTCGTATCCGGAGATCGCGCGCTTCGCTGCGGTCGGTCAAGGACCGGGCACCGGCACGATCGAGCTACGGCTGGCCCCAGCGGGGAAGGAGCCGCTCACCGTCAAGCTCGCCGTGCTGGCGGCGCCGTCTCTCGCGCTGGCACGGGTGATGGGAGCGCTCGACGCGCTTGAGGCACGCTTGAGCCGCGACACGGTGACGAGGGAGGACTTCAGCGCCTGGCGGCCCGCCGTCGGGGAGTGGCTGCAGCTCGAGGATGGCCGGGTGGTCAAGGTGTTCGAGCTGCTCGACGCCGGCGATCACCTCGTGGTGGGCGTGCAGATCGGCGACGGTCCGGCGCTGCAGTTCATCGCGGAGGGCGACCTGCGCCGCGCCGCGGTTCGGCGGGTATCGCGGTGAGGATCACCGGCGGGGAGTGGGCGTCGCGGCGGATCGCTGGTCCTTCCCCCCGTTCGCCGGTGCGACCGACCCCTGATGCGCTGAGAGAGCAGGCGTTCGGCGTTCTGACGCCGCACCTTGAGGAGGCGAATTTTCTCGACCTGTTCGCCGGCAGCGGGGTGAACTCGCTCGAGGCGCTCTCGCGCGGCGCCGCCACCGCGGTGCTCGTGGACGAGGCGGCTGGCGCGGCGTCGCTCGTGCGTCGCAACTTCGCCGCCATCGGCGTGGCGCCGGAGCGCTGGGAGCTGATCGTGCGCCCGGCCGAGCGCGCCGTGGGCACCTTGCGCGAGCGGGGGTGGCATTGCGAGATCGCCTGGTGCGACCCACCGTTCGCGGCGTGGGAGCTGGGTCCCGCGGCGCTGACCGCGGCGGTGTCAGGTGGCGTGCTCGCACCAGGCGCCCTCGTGATACTGGAGCTGCCGCCGCACCGCGAAGTGGCGATCCCCGGACTGATCGTCGTCCGCGCGCTGCGCGGGGCCGTGCTGCTTCGATCAGGCGATTGATACGAGGCACGGTGGCGGCGGTCGTTCGCCGGTGGGTCGCAACGGTCCCGCCTCCTTTGGTGACAGCACCTGGTCGCGGCAGCAGGTCGAAGCAGTCCTAGGCCTCGGATGCACCGTTGTTTCCGCGTTTTGCGTGCCCTTGTTGACAGCGCCGCTGCGTGAGATCACACTCCAGCTCAGGAATACGAGTCCCTGCGACCAAGTACCGGGCGTTTTCGGATTGTTCGACCTCGGAGCGGGATTTCTCGCGCGGTGCCGGACAGAAAAAGGGGGGGAGAGAATGCGTCAAAGATCTGTCGCCGTTGGAGTAGCGACATTGTTGGGGACCTTCGCGCTGGCGTTTCCGCCGTTGGCGCGGAGCGCGCCGCCGGAACGCACGGTCGGCGAGAAGACGATCACGGGACCGAACGTAGGCCCCGTAATCAAACCGGGAGTGATGCTCAAGGACCTGCGGACACTGCCACCGCCGCGAGCCGGTCAGGGCGGTAAGCAAGGCCTCCCGGTACGGGTGCCGGACTGGTTCCTAAGACCGCAGGGGGTACCTCTAACCACGCCGGTGACGTCCGGAGGCGTCGCCCCCGCGATCCATGTCCACGCGTTGGCGCCGACTGGGTACCAGAACTTCGACGGCAACACGGGGGGTGGCCCGCCCGACGACAACGGCGCGGTGGGCAAGCTGTACTACGTTCAGACCACCAACTTGACCCTGGGGATCTATGACAAGGGAACCGGGGCGCTGAAGTACAGCAACAGTCTCGCGAATTTCTTCGCGGCGGGTAACACCGGTACGTCGTGCGACACGGAACAGCGCAGCGACCCGGTCGCGCTTTACGATGCGGCAGTCGATCGCTTCATCATCACCGATCTTTCCACAGTCGACGATAATGTCGGACCCTGGACCGAATGCCTGGCCGTGGCAAAGACCTCGGACCCAATCGCCGGCGGGTGGAACTTCTATGCGGTGGGTTCCGGCAACGCAGGAGCGGGCGAGCTCACCAACCGGTGGCTCAACGATTATCCGAAGCTCGGCGTGTGGCCGGACGGGTACTACATGATGGCCGACATGTACGACACCGTGCTGTGTCCGGTCCCGGGCTGCCAGCCAGGCGACATCTGGCACTCCTCCTTCAAGACCGTCCGCGTCTGGGCGTTCGACCGCACCGCGATGCTGGCGGGCAACCCGATGACCCCGATCAGCTTCGACGTTGGCGGCGTCTACGCCATGGTGCCTACCAACATGACCAACCCGAATGGCGCGCCGCCGGCAGGGCGAGTGAACTTCTTCGGAGCCGCCGACTACCTGACACCGCCGGCGACCTCGACGAAGATCCACATCTACAAGTTCCACTCCGACTTTGCGATTCCGGCCAACTCGACGTTCACGGGCCCCAACGACGTCACCGTGCCGTCGTACGAAGCACCCACGGTAGCGCCACCGATGCCGGGTTCGAACATGGTGCTTGACACGCTTGGCCCGCGGTTGATGTACCAGTTCCAGTACCGCAACTTCGGCGGCACGGAGTCGCTGTGGGGCTTGCACACCGTCAACGGTCCCAACAACTTCTGCGTCACGCGGTGGTACCAGTTCGACGTCACCGGAGGCGTCATCGCTGCAGCGCCGGTGCAGTCGGGCACCACCGCGAACGGAGACTCGAGCCACCGTTGGCTGGGCCATCTCGCGACCGACCAGTTCGGCAACATGGCACTCGAGTACAGCGACTCGAGCTCGAGCGTGGGCTTCGAGCCTGGCGTCCGCTACAACGGCCGGCTCGTGACCGATGGAGCCGGCACGCTGGGATCCGAGGCAACGCTGTTCACTGGTCCCGGCGTGTTCGCGTCCTGCACACCAAACCCTGGCGAGACTACCTGCGGCGCGCGCTGGGGCGACTACAGCTCGGTGGAGGTGGATCCGGTTGACGACTGCACGTTCTGGTTCACCAACGAATACATCGATAGTGGAGGAAACTCCGCCACCCGCATCGGCTCGGCGCGCTTTCTTCCCGCGTGCACGGTGAACGTGCAGATCACGAAGACGCACTCACCTGACCCCGTGCTCGCCAACGGCATCCTGACCTGGGACCTCCACGTGACCAATGGCGGGCCGGTTGGCGCCTACGCGGTGACCGTCACCGACGACGTGACGGTCTTCGCCTCAATCACGCCGCCCACGGGGTGGAGCTGCACGACACCGGCAGTCGGTTCAGGGGGCTTTGTCACCTGCACCGGTGTGCTTCCCGTTGGCCCCGGCGTGCACATCTACATTGGGGTGACGGCGCCCAACGTGATTACGATCCTACACAACTCGACCAGCGTCACGACTGGCAGCACGAACACGGCACTGGCTATCAACACCACCGACGTGACCGATTCGGCGTCGGTCGTGTCTCCCTCCGACGTCACGGGGACGAAGACGATCCTCACGTACGCCAGTCTCCTCTATCCGAACTTCCCGGTCCAGTTCCAGGTCGTGCTGACCAACAACTCGAACTACGACCAGTTCGACGGCACCGGCGACGAGTTCGTCGACCCGCTGCCCGCGACATTGACCTTGAATTCCGCTACGGCGTCCTCTGGCGCCATTACAACCGGCGCCAACACCGTGCACTGGAATGGTGCGATCCCGGCGCATACCTCGGTCACGATCACGATCAACGCCACGATCAACGCGTCCACGGCCCCCGGTACGACCGTAACCAACACCGGGACGATCCACTACGACATCAACGGCGACGGCACCAACGCCGGTACGCGCACGGTGAGTGTTTCGTTCCTCGTGCTTGCGTTCATCCCGACCCTGTCGATCGTAGGGCTGCTCGCCATGCTTGCTGCGCTGATCGGCCTGGGTGTCTTCTACCTGAAGCGTCGCCACTAGTCGCTGCACCTCCTAGCTACGGGAACCACACGGCCGGGGCCTCGGGCCCCGGCCGTTCTTCGTCGCGGAGGCTTGCTGCGAGCCGGGAATGAAGGTCCAACGCGCAAATGAAACGGGGCTCGCGAGGAGCCCCGTCTCCGTAGAAGCGCGTACTACCGTTCCGGCTAGCTGCCCTGCTTCAACCGCAGCAGCACGAACAAGCCAACCGCGAGGATCAGACCGGCAAGGCCGAGGAGCGTCCACGGCGACGCGGTGGGGATGGGCGGTATGACCGTCACATTGAAGGTGCACGTGGTGGTGTTGAGGGAAGCGTCGGTGGCGGTGGCAATGACCTGGTGGGTGCCGACCGTGAAGTGTGAGCCGTTGGGCGGGTTGTAGCTCACGCTCACGCCCGGACAGTTGTCAGTCGCGACCGCGTCGGGCCAGGTCACGGTGGCACCGGTGCCGTCCGTGAACTGAGCCGTTATGTCGGCCGGGCAGGTGATGGTCGGATGCTGCGTGTCCTGGACGATGACGTGGAACGTGCAGGTCGAGCCCGACTCGGATGTTGCGGTGACCTTTGTGGTGCCGACAGGGAAGGTCGAACCCGCTGGTGGGACGAAGCTGACATTGCCGCACGCCCCGCCAGTGCCGACCGCCGGGTAGCTGTTGACCACGGCGCTGCATTGGTTCGTATCGTTTGGTACCGTGACGTCGCCTGGGCAGGTGAGCGTGCACGGGTCGAGTGAGATGACGGACTTGTCCGCCATCACGATGCCAGCGCCCGAATCGCGGTCGAAACCGCCAGCCATGATGTCGATTGCGGTCGTCTTCATCGCATTGAGAATCGCTGCGTTACCGTACCCTCCCGACTTGAGCAGCGCCGCGATCGCCCCCGCGTGTGGCGCCGCCGCCGAGGTGCCGAAGAAGTATGTGCTGGACCCGCTGGTTTCGGCGATGACCCATGCCGAGGTGACCCCGTCGGCTGCCGTGAAGTCGGGTTTTTGCAGGTCAGTCGAACCGATCGAGTTGCCGGCGGCGTCGAAGAACACGCGCCGCAAGCCGTCGGAGCTGAAACACTCCGTCACGTTGGCTGAGTTGAACGGATTCGGCCAGGGTCCGTTGCTTCCCCCGCAACCCGTGGTATGCAAGTACGCGGGGGTGGCCGCAACGCACATCCCACCGATCGCGTTGTGGCCGCGGGTTGCGCCGCTGGTGTTGATCGAGAGCTGGCTGCGGTTGGTGCCGAGGTGGAGGAACCTTGCCGCGGCTCCGCTCTTCTGGAGGACCACGACCCGCAAGGGCGGAGCGGGCGGAGAGGTTCCGAGATCGAGGTACATGTGCTCCTCAGGATCCTGGCTTCCTGTCTGCGGGTTGGTCGAACTGGCGACCACGGAGCCCCCCGTCGAACTGAGGAGGTAGAGGTCGTAGTCGTTGCTGGAGCCTCCGAGCGGATCGGCCCACCAGAGGTTGAGGGTGACGCAACTGTGCGTTCCACCGGCCCCGCATCCCTGATAGGTTACGTTATCGTAGGTCTGGCCACCGCCGAAGTTGAGCACGTGATTGGTCCCGCCGATCGCAGGTGGCGCGACTCCGCCGTCCGCCCAGTTACCCTCCCAGGTGCCAGATTGCCCCTGGTCCTCGTTCTGGTCGTTGGCGGCCGAGCTGAAGTACAGCTTGCCTCCTGCCACGACGGTGTTGACCGCCTGGATGACGTCGGCGGCGTGCGTGGTGGAATGAGCGCCACTGTCGCCCTCGTGGAACGGGGTCTCGACGAAGTAGGTGACGTCGTCAACGATGATGTCGCAGTTGTAGGGTGGGCCAGCCAGCGTGGTGATATTGGTCGCAAACTGCTGCAGGGTGGGGTCCGCGGTCGCGAAGAAGAGGTGCACGTTGGGGGCAAGGTCGTAGACGATCTCCATCATCCCGCTCCCCTCACCGGTGGAAGTGGCGGTGTGCCCCCCCTGTCCGGTCACCTCCGTGAATCCGGGCCCCGCGGTGGCGGCGGCAATGGTGGCGGGCAGGTCGCCACTGCCCTGGAGCGTCGCGAGGAAGTCGTCGGAGTCCGAAAGAACGCCGACCCGCACCCCGCTGCCCGTGAAGCCTGACGCTGTGCGCGCCCAGTTCGCCCGGTGGGTGGCGTCGCCCTCGGAACGGGGCCTGGTGTTGACCATGTACTTGGCAGCCGGCATGACCCAGCGCACGTCCACCCGCGCGGCGATCTCCTCGATCCGGGAGACCGGTACGACGGCCCGCGTTGAACGGTCGAGCTGGTTCACGACGCTCCCGCCGATGCTGGTGAGGAAGCCCTTGAGGTCGGCGTTCAGCGTCGTGGTGATGTCGACCAGCGTCATCCCAGCACTGCTGACCTCGACCCCGGGCCTCAGGCCCGGAACGGCCGCCAGGGTTGTGTCACTGCGATGTAGCTTGACTGCGTAAACGAGCTGCGAGTCCATCTTGAGCTGCGCCGGCGTTCGTGCCGCCTTCTCCGCCTGCAGCGCTTGGATCTGCCGCGCCGCACTGGCGCTCATCGTGCTCACGGCCTGGCCGGCTGAGAGCCCTGGCGCAAGCGCGAAGAGCGCCAGTGAGGCGACGGATAGCGCTGCGGCAATCCGCCTTCGCAGCCCCTTCCCGGCTGTTGACCCGATTGGTTGTTCGGACGAGCGTCGAGCCACGTGGCGCGCCCTCGATACATTACGACACGAGTTCCATCTAATCATGACCTCCCCCTTCAGTGCCAGTTTTGACTGCCTCCGAGTAAACCAGCGCAGCGGGTGAAAGTCAAGGAAATGTCAACGGAGGACGAGCAAAGGCACCGGGAATGGCTGGTTGGCTCCGGTACGGGCGCCACTCCACATCCGTGGTGCAATCTGATTTCGGGGGAGAAAGCTCGCGCTGGGAGGCGCTGCCTGTCGGTATGCCTGCCAGGTACGCATCGGGCGGGGTCGTGGTGACGCGCTGCAGTGAACTCCCTCTTGTGGTCAAGGGGAATGGACGCTCGCCGTCTGCACACGTCCCGACTTGGTGCGCAGGTCGAGCTGCAACGTGCCACTCCTGACGATGCCGGCGCCGGTGAGATCGGTCACCTTGATGTTGCCGCGAGCGATTCTCACGATCAGTCGCTCCAACCTCCCGGCCGGCAGGCGAATCATTAGCGAGCCACTGAGGTCGGTGAACCAGCCGCGTTGCTCGATGTGGTAGCGCAGTGTAGGGACCGGCTCCGCGTCGAATGCCACGTGCGTCTCCATGCGGCTGGTCGGCAGGCCAAAGCCGTGCAGCTCGCCCGCCACCGAGACCTGAGTCGCCGGCGAGTCGACGAGCACGATCTCGACGTCAGCAGTGTCGGCGGCCACCTCGACGATCCGCGGTGCGCTTGGCAGCGTGGAGAGCGGAATTTCGGTGGCAAGCTGCGTGCCGTGAGGGGTGACGAACAACGCCAGAAGCACTGCCGTTCCGCCGAGGGCGGCCAAGAGCATCATTGCGCGCTGCAATCCAACTCGTGGAGGGGCTGCGCCGGTGGCACCGTCCTCCTGCGCTTCGTGGGCCGGGATGCGCAGGACGTAGTAGTAGAGAACGTGCGCGACGCCGAACGGGAGGAGTGCCGACCACACGACGTCCGACAGGAAGTGCCCGCCTGCCGCCATGCGGCCGAGGCCCAACGCGCTGCCGGCGATCAGCCCCCCTGCCAGCGATGCCCCTGCGCGGGGGGGACGGCGGCGGCGCCAGATCCACCAGCCGACGCCGTAGAGAAAGCCAACGGAACAATGGCCGCAAGGGAACGATCCACCGCCCTCGCCTCGGAGCGGCGCCGGGACGTAATGCAAGGGTCCACCAAACTCGACGATTTCCCGCGGCCGGGGACGGTCCCAGTGATCTTTGAAGATGCCGTTGATCATGATCCCCGGTCCGACCACGACGCACAGAAGGACGAATACGCTGTACCGGCGCCACGCCGGCCGCTCGCGCGCGTACCCGACAACGATTCCCGCGAAGCTGGCCAGGACGAGCGAGGAGGCGATCCACCGCGCTGCGCCGTAGAGCACGGACCACGGCAGTTGCTTCGCGAGCGGCCAGTGGTTGAGGGCCGCGGGGCGGTAGAAGATCCTCGCAGCCGCGATGTCGAGCGACGTGGCCGCGAAGAGTGCCGTGGCCACGACGCCGAGCACGAGCAACGCGATCAGCTCGCGCCGTCGTTCGCGGCGCTCGTTGCTCCGGCGGTCATCGGTCATCCGAGCCTGGTCTGGTGTCACGCAATCCGGTCCGGCTCGCGCAATACTACGGCAGTCGGAATCGGGAAGCCGTTCAGATCGGCCCTGCCCCGAGCCGGTGTCATGCTCACCACGATAGCGTGGCGTTTACGCCCAGCGCCTTCGTGCCCACGGCCGGTTGGATCGCGAATGTGGGGTGGTCGGGGATCTCGGCGCGGCCGCGGTCGCTGACCCATCTGCCGACCACGATGCCGATGAGCGCGCCGGCGACAACATCGGAGGCCCAGTGGGCGTCCAACTGCATGCGCTCCCACCCGACCAGACCTGCGAGCGCCCAGGACAGCCCTTGCAGAGGCAGGCTATCGGTGTGCGAGGAGACGACGGCGGCGAGGGTGAACGCCTCGGTGGCCTCGCCCGAGGGGAACGACTGACCTCCCGAGAAGAGCCGGGCCTGGTCGTTGTCGGCCCCGCTGATCGGCCGCGAGCGGCCGACCACTTCCTTGAACGCCGGCGTGATGATCCCGCCGGCGAACAGGCTCGCCTCGATCCCGTCGGCGCCGGTTGCCGCCAAGTTGGCGTTTCCGAAAAGCTCCCCGGCGCCAAATAGGACGCCCATCGCGGCCAGCCCTGCCCAGTTCCCGATCGGCCGGATCCGGTTGGCAAGGCTGCGCGTGCTCGGGTTGTTGTGCGCCTGCACTGTGTCCCGCAGGCGGTTGTCGAAGCCGGCGGCGACACCGACTAGGCCCACGCCCATGGCCAGCGTGGTCCAGTCCCGCGTGTCGAAGCTCAACGGGCGTGTCGCCAGAACGGTGAAATCCTGCCATACACGCTGGGGAAAGCCTCCCAGCGAAGGCATCGCTCGCGGAGGCACGCCGCCCGCAGGGCCCGCGGCCTCGGCGCTACCCTTGGAGACCGCCTCAAACGGACCGAACGGGGTGGTCTCGCCGGCGTCCGGATCTAGGCCGAGCGGGGACGGCGGCGCGGGAACGAGCCCAAGGGTGAGGGCGCGATCCTCGGAGTCAAAGCCTCCGAGGTGAAGCGAAAGGGTCGCCGCGCTGGTCGCTTGAGACCGAACCGGAATGCCGAGCGCCAGCAAGGCGACGATCCAGCGCCCTGCCGAGCTCAGACGGATGGATTTGAAAGGCAACGGCGTCTTGGCCACGGCGACCTCCCGTCTGTCTCAGCGCGGAACGTGAATTGTCGAGCCACATCAGTGATATCGATGGCAGTGTCGGTGAATATTCCGCCGCACCCGGGGGGGTTACCGACGTTCGGAGAGGTGGCGCGAGAAAGCTGCCAACCGACGGGGGAGCCTATTGGGCCACCAACAAAACCTGCATGAGGTAATCCATGTTGCGAGTTTTGAGCGATGCGAGCCACACCCCCAGGCCGATCGCGCTCCCGAATGTGATCCCGACGCTGGCCAAGGTCCAACCGCCCAGGGGACACCCGGCATCCAGCCGACCGCGGCCCCCGGCCCACCCTCACCAAGAGCAACCGGCAGTTTTTGAGGCCGCGACCAGCTACAATGCGCTCGATGAAGCGGCGCACACTCGCCCTCGCGGTTGGCCTGTTGGTCTTCGGCCTCGGACGAGCCTCAGCCCTGGGGCCGATGTCGTGGAGCTCGGCGGAAATTGCGCGCTGCATCCGCGACCCCGGCTGCCGACCGAGCTTCGTCGTTGCCCATCGCGCTAACGGATTCGGGATGCCCGAGGACAGCCGCGCGGCGGTTCGGGCGGCCATCGGGGCGGGCGTCCCCATCGTCGAGATCGACCTTCGCCACTCGGCCGACGGCCGGATCGTCGTCCTCCACGACCCTACCCTGAACCGCACCACTTCCATGCGGGGAGACGTGAAGGAGTTCACCGCCGCTGAGCTTGGTCGGGCGCTGCTGGCGAACGGCGAGGCGTTGCCGAGCTTTGAGGAGATTTACGCGCTGTCGCGGGGAAAAGCGGTCCTTGATCTGCGCTTCCACGTAGACGTCATCGAGCAGGCGGCCGAGTGGATTGCCCTGCAAGGCTCCTTCGACGACGTCATCTTCTTCGCCATATCGGACGACTTGGCGAAGACGACGGCCCGTATGCGACTGAAGTACCCGGCGATGATGGTCATGGCCAAGGCGCAGAACTGGGGCGATGCGGAGAAGGTGAGCGCGCTTTTCGCCCGCCCGCCCGAGATACTTCACCCCGATGCGATCGATCCCGAATTCGACCGCCAACTCCATGCCCACGGTATCAAAGCGTTCCGCAACCTCATGGCCCCCGCCGCGGCCGACCCCCGCGAGCTGACCAATGCCGCCGAGTTTCTCGGCAAGGGGTTCGATTTCCTCCAGACCGACGAGCCGGTGCCGTTCCTCGAAAGGCTTCCCGGCCTCCAGGTGCGGGCCAGCGGCGGGCACTGAGCTTCGGCGGTGGGCCCGTCCTGCCAAGGCGTCCAGATAAGGGTCCGCCTCGCCACGCTCCTGTTACTCAATCCGATCTCAGTGGCGGAAGCCCGCCGGTTGGTTATGCCTTCCGGTCTCGGCTTCCACGGCGCCCGAGGCTCAGCGACCTTGCGCCGGATCCGACCGGAAGACATCCGGCTCCCACGGGGAGGCGGGATCGACGTGCACCGAGGTGTGCGCGAAAACGCCGAGATCGCTGTACATCGGGTGGTCACAACGGACTGCGATCGTCGCTGCCTCGCGCCCGCCGCGGCGGAACATCGGTGAGCCGAAGGTCATCGCGGCGAGGACGACGACGAAGATCGCCGGAACCGCGCGGACGAGCCAACCCACCCTCGGCGCGTAGCGGCTGCGGCGCAGCGCCCCGAGGAAGAGAACGATCGTGAGTACGGACGCGTACATGATCGAGAACCCCTGCCACATCATGATCGTCGTGGGCGAGACGGCATACGAGATCAAGGCTCCGACGAAGGTCCACGCCACGGCACCGTGCAGCCAGACACGATCGCTTGTCGCTGGTCCCGGCCGCAGTAGGGCGCGGTGTCGGTTTGACCGCCACATCCACGCGTTCGCGCGCAGCGGGAGAAGCACGCTCACCACCCCGAGCACGAGCAGGAGCAGTTGCAGCGCCGGTCCCAGGATGGTGTCGGTGCTGCCGAGCAGGCGGGAGAAATCGAACTCGTCCATCGTGCCGCCATATGAAAGCGAGGGGTAGCGCAACCAGTAGAGCACCCCGCGGGCGAGCGGGAAGACGAAGATGAGGCCGCGCAGCGGGAAGCCCTTGCCGCCGGGAATCAGGGAGGGGTGGTGGATCATCGCCAGAGCCCAAGGCACGAGCGCCAGGGCGCCAAGAACGGCACCGACGGCGACACCCGCCCAGTTCGGCCGAACGAAGCCGCGCCAGACGAGCAGCGCGGAGGCGACCACGAGGATCACGAATGCAGGGTGGGTCTGGAGGGCGGCCGCGAGGACAAGCACGTGCAGCACGGAGATGACGAAGCTGGGCCGACGGCGGAGGCCGAACGCCGTGCAAAAGTGGATGGCACCGAAAAAGAACATCCAGTTGGAATTCCAGAGGAAGGCGGAATGGACTAGGCGCCAGGGGTTGAGCCAGTAAAGCAGGGCGAAGAGCAGCCGCTCCCGCGGCGCGAGGACGCGTCGAAGCGCGCCGTCGAGGAGCAGGTACGCGACGACGTGGGCGAGGAGCACGAACAGGGTGGGCGCGCGGTAGTCGCGCCACACCATCAGGGGCAGCCCAGCGAGCAGGCTGGTCAGGCCTCCCGGGGCCTTGCCGTTGGCCGAGGTGGTCAGGCCGTACGGAATCCACGTCCCGCGCTCGGCAAGCAGCCATCCACGGGCGAGCATGTTGAGCTGGTCGCCGCCGAGTTGGCTGCGCATTGCCATGACGAGCGAAATGACGAGTCCGAGGACGAAGACGGCGGCAATCAGCCGTTGCTCGCGCCGCCGGGAAACAGGCAACGCGGCCGAGGAGGGACCCGACACGGCCGTATGGTAACAAGCAACCTGGTCGCCTGGGCGCTCGCAAGCCACGATGGCAGGGGCGCAGCGCTGGCAGCAGAAGCCAACCGAGGTTTCCGGGCTCAATCCCCGAAGATCGCGAGTACGTCCTGGATCACCTCGAGCTCCTTGGCGTCGAACCACAGGAGTCCGCACGGGTCACAGCGGTCGATCATGATGCGGTGGGGGAGGACGGGCTCGTAGGCGAAACGCACCATCTCCCGCGAGCAGGATGGGCAGCGCCGGGCCGGACCCTCGGCCGCCAGCGGCGCCGGCGGGCGGCGGCCCGCACCGCGGGCGAGGCGCTCGCGCACGAGCTGCAGTGCAAGCGCGTGCACCTCAGCAGGAGGTTGCGGCTCCCCGCGCGCCAGGATGCGGGCGAAGCGCTCGTGCGTGACGAGCCGGCCGGCGCAGCCGGCGCACTTGTGCAAGGGCACGCCCTCGTACGCGACCTCGGCGAGGGCCCCGCCGCACGCCGGGCAGCCGCCCGGGTGCGAGGGCGGCGTGTCGATCTTTTTCAGGAGGCGGTTGATCTCCGCATGCTCCCACGCCGGGGACGCGAGCCACGGCTCACTCGGCGAGACCGGCGTGAACGGCCCGAACCACGGCAGCGCGACCAGTTCGGCGGCGGTTAACGGCCCGCGCCAGGTCGCGCCTTCGAGGGCGAGCCAGCGTTGCGGCGGCGCGGGTGAACCAAGCACCACGTCGGTGGGCGGGGCGGGCCGCACGGCGTCCACCTCGAGCGCCTGCGGGCCGGCGTGCGCCATGCCGAGGAGCGCCGCCAGCCGCCGCTCGACCGGCGGGTGGGTGGAGAAGAGCCCGGCTGCGCCGGCCTCCCCGCCACGGCGGCTGCGATCCACGATGAACAGCGGCGCCAGCTCCTCCTCGGCGAGAAAGCTCCGCTGCGGGCCGGCGGCGATCGCGTGCAGCGCCCGTGCGAGCGAGAGCGGATCGCGCGTGAGCCGCACCGCGGTGGCGTCTGCCCGGTACTCGCGCTCGCGAGAGATCCAGGCGTTGAGCAGCACCGTCAGGCCACGCATCATCGCCACCACCGCGACGACCAGCCCGACGCGTCCGGCGATCCGCGCGGTGGCGAAGGTCTCACGCGCATCATCCCCGTCGGGAACCATCGTGCGCAATAGCCCTGCCCACACCGCCGCCATCGAGCACGACGCCGTCGAGAGCAGCGAATCCCCTTCGACGAGGTGAGCCGCCTCGTGCCCGACCACCGCCTCGAGCTCGGCGCGGTCGAGCCGCACGAGCAGTCGCTCGGATATCCCGATCACGTGGCGGCCTTCGAAATCCGCCACCGCGAACGCGTTCATCCAACGCGAAGGGACGGCCACCGCCTCGATCTTCCGGCCGCCGGTCGCCACCGCGACCTCGGCAACCACATTGCCGAGTTGCCGGTGGTAGCAGTCTTTCGAGTCGAGCGGCTGTGCGCCGATCACGCCGAGCGTGCGCCGGACCATGCCCCGCACCGACAGAGACCAGTGCAGTAGGCAGGCCCCAACCGCGACGGCGAACACGACGAGAAGCGGCCCAAGGCCGTGCAGCAGCCCATGCGCCGGTTGGCCGCCGCGTGTCGCAAACAGCGAAACGAAGGGTATCGCGGGGAAGAACAGCGCCAGGCTGAGGAGCAGGGCCCCGGCCAGGTAGACGATGAGCAGGGTGACGAATAGCAGCACGATCCGCCGTCCCCGCTTCGCTTCGATCTCGACGAACGTATATGGCATCGCGTGCGGCCCTCAGCGCGCGAGAGTGATCGGGAGACCGGTGGTCGGCGCACCGGCAGCACCGAGGCCGCCAAACGCGACAAGCTGCCATGAACACGCCATCTCCCCTCCACCATCGTCCAACCCGGAGTGCGTTTGCTAGGTCCTGAACGGATGCTACCACGAGGGGAGGAGTGCCGCCTCGGCGAGAGCAAGCCGTTGAACATGCCGCACGTTCACGCGAAGAAGACATGCTCCGCGGCGTCCAACGTCCGAATCGCGCTGCCGGGCGATCAACTGCGCGGGCTTGCATGAAGCAACCGCTCGGAGCATCCTTTGCACTGGGGGAAGCGAGAGAGCTGCTCAAAGGTGAGTCAGCGGTGTTGGTTCCGGAAAGCGAGGCGCGATGAGATTCGTTCCTGTGGTTGGGTTGCTGGTCGTTCTCGCCGGCTGCACCACGACGACGCCAGCCAAGTCGGAAGACCTCGAGCTCCGATTGGTGATCGACGTACCCGGTATGAACAAGGAGGCCCTGTCCTCCAAGACCATCGCGTGGCTGCTGAACACGTTCCCCTCCTCGAAGCTCGAAACCCAAGACACCGACAGTGGCCGGACCATCATCGGGCACGGTCGGACGGAGTTCGCAAACAAGATTGGCGCCGCAATCCCATGCGACTTCACCATCACCGCTGAGATCGAGGATGGGCGCGAACGGCTAACGTTCGACGACTGGATCGGCCAGTGGGGGGATTTCAAAAGCAACCCCGAGCCCATCACGGAGGCCGGCTACGCTGGTGAAGTAAGGGCCAAGCTCGAGAAACTTGCGAGTGCACTGGACTCGTACCTCAAGACGTCCCAGACAAGACGCTAAGACAGAGCCCTCGAACCCGAGCCGGCCGGCGCCGGGACGGCGACGCTGCGCGGCCCGCGCGCGCCTGCGGGTTCCGGGCGCGGTAGCGGGACCGACGCGACGGCTATACTTGCCAGGTGCTCAACTTCGACCTGCCTAAGTTCCTTGGCGCGATCATGGCTGCGGCGCCCAAGGCGGGCGACGTGCTGTTGGCGGTGGGCTGCCCTCCGCAGGTCCGCGTGGAAGGGTCGCTGGTGCGCCTGCGCATGGCAGGCCTCGAGCGCCTGACACCGTACCAAACCGAGGCGGTGGTGCTCCACCTCCTCGCCACCGCGCCCCCCATCGCCGCAACGCGGGTGCGTCAGGAGGGCGCCGCCAACTTCGCCTACTCGGTGCCCAAGGTAAGCCGCTTCCGCGTCGCCGTGTTCGCGCAGCGTGGCACGTATGCGATCTCGCTCCGCAACATTCCCGAGCGGGTGCCGAGTCTCGAGGAGCTTGGCTTGCCCAGCTCGGCCAGCGAGGCGTGCCGGGAGCGCAATGGAATCGTGTTGGTCAACGGACCGGCGGGCTCGGGCCGCAGCACGACCCTTGCCGCGATGCTCAACGAGGTCAATGCCTCGCGCCCGTGCCACGTCGTCACGGTTGAGGACCCGATCGAGTTCCTGCACAAGCATGACATGGCGACCGTCAACCAACGCGAGGTGGGGACGGACACGCCATCGTTGGCGGCCGGCATGCGTGACGCGCTTCGGCAGGCGGCGCAGGTGCTGGTCGTCGGCGAGCCGCACGATGCGGAAGAGGCGCGGCTGTTGCTCGAGGCCGCGGAGACCGGCCACCTCGTTTTCACCTCGCTGCGCGGCGTCGACACCGCTTCCTCGCTGTTGCGCCTCCTTGGCTTGCTGCCCGGGGAAGAACGGGCCGAAGCGCGCGCGCGCCTTGCCAGGGTGCTGCGATGGTCGTTCACGCAGCAACTGCTTCCGCACCCCGACGGCCGGCGCCCGGTGGTCGAAGTGTGGCGGTCGTCGCGCGCCACCACGACGCACCTCACGGAGGGTGCGCTGGATTCCGTGGCGCTCGCGGATGTGCTGCGGGACGGCGAGCGCGATGGGCAGGTGGGCTTCGACCGCGAGCTCGAGCGTCGCGTGCGCGCGGGTGAGCTGGAGATCGAGACCGCGGGAGAATACGCGGTGTTGCCCAGCCAACTCGAGCTGCGGCTTCTCGACGTGCGAGGGGCCCAGAAATGAAGCGCGCGCTGGTGGTGAGCGGCGGCATCTTCCAGGTCGAGAGCGCCCTCGGCGCGCTCGCCTCCGCGGGGTTCGAGGCCGTCGCAGCGGAGAGTCTGGCCGAGTTGCGCGCCCAGGTCGAGGCAGGGACGGTGGCAGCCGTGGTCGGCTACGGTGGCAATGCCGGCGATGCCGAGCACATCGCGGCGATTGCTGCGCTGCCATCCATGCTGCGGCGCTCCCTGGTGGTCGCGCTGGTTGGGCATGACCTCGCTACCAAGGACGGCGTGCGGGCGTTCCTGCTCGGCGTCGAGCTGCTGGTGGCCACCGCCGATCTCCCGCGTCTGGGAGAGCTGCTCGGCACGGCACTCGCCGCCAAGCGTGCGCTCGTCGTGCTGCTCGACCCGGCGATGGCAGCGCGGCTCGGCGGGTAGCGAGCCCTGGCGCGCGGCTCGGCGACGAAATATGCGCCTGGCCGTATACCTTGGTCGGAAGGGGTGCAGCGTGCAAGCGGCGGAAGTGATCAATCGGCTCGAGACCCTGAAACGCTCGGTCGCGCGTGTCATTCGTGGCAAGGACGAGGCGATCGACTGGATCATCGCCGCGCTCCTCGCGCGCGGCCACGTGCTCATCGAGGACGTGCCGGGCGTGGGCAAGACGACGCTGGCCCAGGCGCTCGCGCGCTCGCTCAACCTCGCGTTCTCGCGCATCCAGTTCACCTCCGACACGCTCCCTTCCGACGTCATCGGCGTCTCGTTATGGCGGGCGGAGAAAGGGGAGTTCGAGTTCCTCCCCGGACCGATCTTCACCAACGTGCTGCTCGCCGATGAGATCAACCGAGCCACGCCCAAGACGCAGGCGGCGCTTCTCGAAGCCATGAACGAGCGGACCGTCACCGTGGAAAAGACGCGGTATCGGCTGCGCGAGCCGTTCATCGTTCTCGCCACCCAGAACCCCGTCGAATACCTTGGCACCTATCCATTGCCGGAGTCACAGCTTGACCGATTCCTGCTACGCATCTCGCTCGGCTACCCGGACCCCGACGAAGAGCTGGCGCTGCTGCGCCGCGGCGGCGTGGAGGAGGAGCTGGAGGCGACCGTGCCCGCCCTCGAAGGTGCCGTGCTTTTAGATCTCCAAGCGCGCACGCGCAACGTCCGAGTCGCGCCGGCGCTGCTCGCACACGAGCTCGAGCTCGTGCACCGAACGCGTCGCCACCCCGCGCTTGCACTGGGCGTCTCGACCCGCGGCGCGCTCGCGTTGCACCGCGCCTGCCAGGCGCTCGCGATGGTCGAGGGCCGCGATTACGTGATCCCCGACGACATCGCTCGGCTCGCGGTGCCCGCCATGGCGCACCGGGTGATGCTGGCGGGCGGTGAAACCGGCGAAGGCTGGAGCAGGAGCGAGGCGGAGCGGGCGGTGATTCGGGAGATCGTCGAGACCACCCCGGTGCCGTTGTGATGGCGGCGTCGCGCATCGGCGTGGCGTGGTCCGGCGAACCGGAGGCGAGCGACGCGTCGGCCGGGCGCTTGGTCTCGCAACGGCCGCGGCGTTTTTTCGCGCGCCGATTCCCGGGGTTCACGCTCAAGCCCACCGGCGCGTTCTGGGCATTCCTTCTGGCGGTGCCGCTGCTCGGCGTTGCGGCGCTCAACACCGGCAACAATGCGCTCTATCTCCTGCTCTCGCTCGCGATGGGCGCCTTCGTGGCGTCCGGCGCGTTCTCCCGCCATACCCTGAGCCGACTGCGCGTGCGCCTCTCGGCTCCGCCCGAGGTGTTCGCGGGCGCTCCGGTCGCCTTGCCGCTGGCCGTGACCAACCTCTCGTCCTGGCTGCCGGCCGCGACGGTGGTATGCCGGCTGGAAGGAATGCCGGGACACGTGGTCGTCGGCTGGGTCCCCCCGCGCGGGACCACCAAGGTGACGCTACTGACCATGTTTGGACGCCGCGGTCGGCGCGGCCTGCCCGCGGTCGTGGTGGAGGTGCGCCTGCCGCTCAATTTCTTCGTCAAGTCGGTGCGCTGGACGCAGCCGGACGAGGTGCTCGTCTACCCGCGCCGCGTGCGGGTCGGGGTGATCCGCTGGGCGCGCCTGACGCGACGGGCGACGGCGACCTCGCGCGGGCGCGGGCACCGGGGCGGCGAGGTGGACCAGTTGCGGGAGTTTCGCCCCGGGGACGACACGCGCGACATCCATTGGAAGCAAACCGCGCGGCAGCAGCGCATCATCGTCATGGAGAGGCGGGAGACTGCGGTGCCCGTGCGCTACCTCGCGCTCGACCGGCAGTTGTCGAGGCGCGACAGCACGCTGCTGCGCGAGCGTTTCGAAAACCTCGTGAGCGAGGTGTTTTCCTCCGCCTTTGCCGAACTGCGCCGCGGCCAACCGGTGGGTCTGGTGGTGGGCGGTGCGGTCACGCCGCCCGGCACGGGGACCGGCCACGCGCGCCAGGTGCTCGAGCAGCTTGCGCTCGTCGAGCCGGTCGGACCGGGAGAGGACCCTCTGCCGGCCCTACTTGCCAGCGATGCGGTATACCGACTCGCGGAGCCGCGGTGAGAGCAGGGCTGGAGCGGCAGCGGTGGTTTGCCGGCCTCGCGCTGCTGGTTGCCCTGCCGCTGCCCCTCACCGGCGTGGCGAGCTGGCCCTTTTTCGCCGCCTTCGTTGCGGTGGCCGGGCTGGTCCTCGCAGCGAGGCGGCCGCTGCCGCCGCTGCGGCCGTGGGTGGAGAACCTGCTCGCGCCCGCCATCCTCGTCGCCGTCGTTGCTGCCGGTGGCGGCTACAAGTACGGCTTGCTTCGTCCCTTGGCGCACCTCGGCGTGCTGGTGACCGCGGTGCGTCTGCCCGGCAGCGCCCAGCGCTCACGGGGCTTTCTCACCGGTGCGATGCTGGGCGTCGTTGCGGTAGCCGGGATCGCTTCCTCGACCGATCTCTCGCTGGTGCCGTACCTCCTGGGGTTGCTCGCGTACGTGGTGGTAGCGGGGGGGCGCCTGGTGACCATCTCGCTCGCGGAGCGAGATGGGGGCGGCGAACGGGCACGTGCCTGGCCGCCCGTTCGCCTGATCGTGGGTTCGGTCGCAGTGGCGGTGATGGTGGCAGCGCCGGTGTTCGTGTTGCTGCCGCGCCTGCGCTCGCCGTTTGCGGCGGCGCCGCTTGGCGGCGGGGCGGTGAGCGGCTTCCGTGACCGCATCGCACTGAACGAGATCGGCGACATCAAGCTCTCGCGCCGAGTGGTCATGCGTATCGCCTTTCCCGGCACCAACCGTGATCGCGTTAGCCCGGACTTGCTGCTCGAGGCAGGAGCGACCATGCGCATCTACCGCGGCGGGGCGTGGGTGGACGGACGGATTCAGCGGGCGCTGATCACGGCACGCGGGGGCCATCCGATCGTGCTCGTGCCGGCGCCTACCTCCAGCGACCTGCGCCGCGCCGCGATCGAGATCGAGGCGGATCCCAGCACGGTCTTCCTCCCGCTCGGGGCGGTCTCGGTGGAGCTGCCGGACGGCGTGGTCGTGGCGCGGGACTCCTCTGGCACCCTGCGGCCACAGGCCGTCGATCCGCCGCTACGGTACGAGGCACGGTTCGACCCCGTGCACGTCCAGCAGCCGCCGCCGGATCGCAACGACTTGGAGTTGCCGTCGGACGCGAGCGACCTTCGCGACCTTGCCGGCAAGATGATCGGGAGCACCACCAACACGCTCGCCGCGGCGCTCATCATCGAGCAGCACCTGCAGACCAACTACCGGTACTCCCTGTCCGTCCACCCGCCGTTGCGTGAGGATCCCGTGCGTTGGTTCCTGTTCTCCTCGCGTGAGGGGCACTGTGAGTTCTTCGCCTCGAGCATGGTGCTCCTTTTGCGCACGCTGGGGATTCCGGCGCGGCTTCAGGCTGGATTCGCGGGCGGAGATTGGTCGCGCGATGGGTCTTTCGTGGTGCGCGACAGCAACGCCCACGCCTGGGTCCTCGCGTGGATCGACGATAGGCAGACGGACCGGAGATCGCTGACCGGGAGCGAGGTGGGGGATGGCGGCGCCACGGTTGGCGCGTCCCTCCACCGCCCGGGCCACTGGCAGGTCTTCGACCCGACCCCGCTGGAAGGCCGGCCCGGGTTTGGCGGCAGCGAGACCGAGGCCGGCCTGCGATTGAGGTGGGAACAGCTCAGCACGGTGTGGGACCGCTGGGTCTTGACCTTCTCCCTCGCCGATCAGGTGGAAGCCGCGCGGCGGCTGGTGGAGGCCGTGGCGAGGAACGGCCTGGCGCTGGTCAAGCGAGCCTTGGCCCTCGCCCTGATTGGCGCGGCAGGCATCGTGCTTTGGCGTACCCGGCACCTGCGCCGCAAGGTCGAGGCCGGGTATGAACCCCGTGCGCCAGCGATCACACGCGCGCTCGATCGCGTGGTGACGGTGGCGTGCAAGGCTGGAGTCGCTGTTTCGCCGGGGACGACCCCCAGGCAGTTCGCCCTCCGGGCGACGACGGCGTACCCCTCGGTGACGGCCGGCCTATCGTGGCTGATCGAGGCACACGAACGCAGCCGTTACGCGGGGGGAGGGGCGCCGACCCGCGCCGAGTTGCGCAGTGCCACCCATGCCATCGTGCGTGCGATCAAGGACCATGCACACAGACGGCTTCCTTGAGCAGATGCACGCCTGGGACGAGCGCCTCACGTCACGGGCGACGGCGGGGGAATCGGGACGGCCTCGCGCTTTGCTACCGGTCCGGCGAGCAGCGCGGCAAGGCCGAGGCTGGCCGCCGCGAGCGGGATCGCCACCAGGACGTCCACGACGTAGTGGTACGTGAGCAAGACCGTGGCGGCGATGAGCAGCGTTCCGATTGGGAGCAGCACGTGGTAGAGAGGACGGAAGCGCCGGCGCGCGCAGTAGAGCACCGCGAGGGTGACCATGGTATGCCCGGAGGGAAACGCGTCGGTCTTGGTCTTCTCCCACTGGTCGAGCAGGTCGCGCATTTGGTCACCCACAACTCCGGCCGGAAGCGAGCAGTAGCGGGCTAGCGCCACGGTGGCGCGCGGCCCATACGCGGGCACGACGAAGTACCCCGCATACGAGACCAGGAACGTGATGACGATCGCGGCAGCCACCTGCGGCAGATTGGGGTCGCGACGGACAATAAGCGCGATCATAAGAGATATCGCGAGGAAGAAGTACGAGGAGTACGCGACGGTGAGGACGTCCGACCACCACGCCGGCAGCGGCAACCGATAAAGCGCGGCCTGGGCCTCCGGGCCCAGGACCACCCGGTCAGCGTCCAGCAGCGCCTGGTCGTACGTCTTCGCGTTGAGGAGTGGGATCAGGCGTCCGAGGTTTAAGAAGATGAATGGCACGAGCGGAACCGGGAGTAGCTCGCGTGCCCAGTAACGCCAGCCGTGGCGCTGGTCACCAAGCGCCAGCGCCGCCACCGCGAAGAGGACGCCGGTGCTCACATACGAGCTACGTACCGAGATCGGCACGCTGGTTGGGTGGAGCCAGGCCACGATCGTCATCGCGGCGAGGAAGAGCAGGAGCGCCGCCTCGGAGACGCGCAACGCGCCCTTGCGGGCGGCTTGGGTGGGCTCTAAGATGGGTGCCGTGGTTTCGCGCATCTGCTTCGCGGTGAGCCTCCTCCTCGCCCTGGCCTCACCCGGTTGGTCGAGTCAGCGCGTGGTGATTCTAACCCTATCCGACTCGATTCAGCCCGCCTCGTTGCGCTACCTGCAGCACGGGCTGGAGGCGGCGGACGCGAGCGGCGCCGCGGTCACCATCCTCGAGCTCAACACGCCCGGGGGGGAGGTCGGCACCCTGCGCCAGATGACCACCGCGATCACCTCGGCCCGCCGCCCGGTGGTGGTGTTCGTGAGCCCATCGGGGGCTCAAGCGGCTTCGGCCGGGTTCTTCCTCGTCATGGCCGCGGACGTGGCGGCGATGGCGCCGGGCACCAATACCGGCGCCGCGCACCCCGTTGGCGGCCAGGGCGATCTCCCGCGCACCCTGGCCAAGAAGATCACCAACGACGCGGCAGCGCTCGTGCGCTCCCTCGCGACGCAGCGCGGCCGGCCCGCCGACCTCGCCGAGAAAGCGGTAACGCAATCCCTGTCGTGGACCGAACGCGAGTCGCTCGACGCCAAGCTCATCGACCTCGTGGCGATCGACCGAGGCGAGCTGCTCCGAAAACTCGACGGGCGGATGGTTCGACGCTTCGACGGGCGCGAGGAGAAGCTGACGCTCGACGCTCCGGAGCTGGTGTTCATCTCGCTTACCTTGAGCGACCGAGTACTCTCGGTGGTTGCCAACCCGAACATCGCGTACCTCCTGTTCCTCCTCGGACTGCTCGGCTTCTACGTCGAGATCACCCACCCGGGCGCGGTCTTTCCTGGTGTGTTGGGGGGCGTCAGCATCTTGCTTGCCTTCTTCGGGCTCTCCGTGCTGCCGGTGAACTACGTGGGCGTGCTGCTCATCTTGCTTGGCGTGGTGTTCTTCATCTTGGAGGTCAAGGTGGCGAGCTACGGGCTGTTGACCACCGCGGGCCTGGCGAGCTTCATCCTCGGCTCGCTGATGCTGATTCGGTCGCCGTTTCCGGCGCTGCGCGTGGGACTCACGGTGGTGCTTCCGACGGCGCTGGCGGTGGCCTTCGTGGTAATCTTCCTGCTGACGCGGGTGCTTAAGACACAGAAGCGGCAGCCGATCACCGGCACCGAGGGGATGATCGGCGAGTTGGGCGAGGTGGCCATCGCGCTCGAGCCCGACGGCAAGATTTTTGTTCACGGCGAGTACTGGGATGCCACCTCGCGCGTTGCGCTGCAAGCCGGCGCGGCGGTGCGGGTGGTGCGAGTCGATGGAAAGCGGTTGGAAGTGGAGCCGGCGGGGGCGGAGAAGCCCCGGCCGGGAGCGTAGGAGGCGACCGTGGCCCCGCAACTTCCCGTAGGATTCATACTGCTCGGGATCTTCGCTATTTTCCTGTTCTTCAAGTGGGTCAACATTCTGAACGAGTACGAGCGGGCCGTGATCTTCACCCTCGGTCGGGTGGACGCAGAGCCGAAGGGGCCGGGGATCATCTTCGTGCTCTGGCCGATCCAGCGCATGGTCAAGGTCAGCCTGCGCACGGTTGTGCTGGAGATCCCGCCGCAGGACGTGATCACGCGCGACAACGTCTCGGTCAAGGTCAACGCGGTGACGTATTTCCGCGTGGTCAACCCGGTGCACGCGATCATCGACGTGGAGAACTACGTGTACGCGACCTCGCAAATCGCCCAGACCACGTTGCGCTCGATCCTCGGGCAGGCCGATCTCGACGAGCTCCTCTCCGCTCGCGACAAGCTCAATCAGAGGCTGCAGGAGGTGATCGACCGCCACACCGATCCGTGGGGCGTCAAGGTCGCCAACGTCGAGGTGAAGTACGTCGACCTGCCGGAGTCGATGCAACGCGCGATGGCCAAGCAGGCCGAAGCGGAGCGCGAGAAGCGCGCCAAGGTGATCCACGCCGAGGGCGAGTTCCAGGCATCGCAACGCCTTGCCGACGCGGCGGAGGTGATCCAGAAGCAGCCCACCGCGCTGCAATTGCGCTATCTCCAGACTCTGACCGAGATCGCGACCGAGAAGAACTCGACGATCGTGTTCCCGCTCCCGATCGACACCATCAAGCCGTTCCTCGACATGATGAAACCGGCCAAGTAGGCTTTCGCGAGCGCCGCGAAATGGCCAGCACCTTGACTGCGCGCGGCCGAGCTGCGAGCCGGGACCTGCCTCCCGTCGGGGAGGGAAACGCTGAACGCGCCAAGCGTGCGACGGTATGGCCAAGCGCGCGCAGGACCTCACGATGAGCAGGTACTTCGAGATCATCATCACGGGCCGGCAGCTTGCCGCAGGGGTGGCAGCCGTCATCCTGCTGCTGGCGGTGGCGTTTGGGCTTGGCGTCGCGGTGCGGTGGTTTGAGCCCACTTCGCCACCGCAGGAGTACATTGCCGCGGCGCCCTTGCCGCCGACAGCCGCGCCCGCACCGACGATCGCAACGTCCGCTGTGCCAACTGGCGTGGCCGGCACGCTGCCGACGCCCGCTCCCACCACGCCGGTCGCCCAGGTGGCAACGGCCGCGTCGGCAGCGCCAACGCCAGTGAGTCCGGTTGCCACGATGGAACCCGCGGCTCCGACGCCAGCGGCCGCCGCGAAACCGACACCGTTGCCGGCTGCGACGGGCGCGCCGGCGGCATCTGCCAGGCCGGTGATCGCCGTCGCGAAACCGCCCGAGCGCTGGGTGCAAGCCACCGCGCTCTCGCGCCGGGACCAGGCCGAGGGGGTGCGAACGCACGTGATGGCGCTCGGGTTCACGGCGGGCCAAGTCGTGGTACAGCCCGCGCCGCACGGGAAATTCCGGGTTCGCGTCGGGCCTTTTCCCGATGGGGAGAGCGCCGGTCGTGTCGCCGCTCGCCTGCAGGCGCAAGGTTTCAAGGATGCGTTCGTCGTGAAGGCCGGCGAGTAGGCGTCCAGCGCGCAAGACTGGAGACCGTGGTGTCTGAGAGGAAACCCAACATCGCGATTGTCGAGGCCGCGGCTGTTTCGGTGGGGATCGGTGTGCTCCTTGCCGGCCTCGTCGTGAGGAGGAGGCGTTGAGCTCCGCCTCGCTGCCGGTGTGGATCCGCGAGCGCAAGCTGAACCTCGGTGAGCTGCACGAGATCCGCGGCGTGATGAGCCGCGGGCGGTTGCACACGGTGTGCGACGAGGCGCGCTGTCCCAACCGCAGCGAGTGCTTCTCCCGTGGCACCGCGACGTTCCTGATCATGGGCGACGTGTGCACGCGATCCTGCCGGTACTGCTCGATCGCCCATGGCCGGCCGCGTCCGATTGACGCCGGCGAGCCAGCCGAGCTCGCCCGCGCGGTGCAGACGATGGGCCTCAAGCATGTGGTGGTGACCTCGGTGGACCGCGACGACTTACCCGACGGCGGCGCGGCGCACTTCGCGGCGGTGATCGCGGCCCTGAAGGAACTCGATCCGAAACCCACCGTGGAAGTGCTCACACCCGACTTCCGCGGCGACGCGGCGGCGGTGGACACGGTGGTCGATGCCGGGCCTGACGTCTACAACCACAACATTGAGACGGTGCGGCGGCTCTACCCGATCGTGCGCCGGCAGGGGCGCTACCGATGGGCGCTCGAGGTGCTCTCGCGCGTGGCCGAGCGCGGTCGCGGCATGGTGAGGAAATCGGGGCTGATGGTCGGGCTCGGCGAGGAACGCACGGAGGTTGAGGAGACGCTGCGTGACCTCGCGGCTGTCCGCTGCCAGGTCGTCACAATCGGCCAGTACCTTCGGCCGACTGGGAAGGAGCGGCCGGTGGTGCGCTACTGGACGCCGCTGGAGTTCGCGGAGCTGGAAGCGGTTGGCCGCTCGCTCGGCCTCGAGGTGATCGCCGGCCCGTTTGTTCGCTCTTCCTACCACGCCGAGGAAGCATTCCTCCGCGTCGCGACGTAGCGCCCTGCGGTGACCCCGCCACTCGCTTTCTGTGCGCCGCCGATATCGAACCATCTGCGGTGTCAGGCTGCGCCGCCTCGCATGCTCATGTAGGCTCGGGCTACACTCCGCTGCGGGCGGCTCGCCTTCCTTGCATCTGGCCCAATCTCCGCGGCGCGGCTACACGCCGTGCGCCGGTAGCCTCCTCGGTCTCGGGCTACATCCTCAGTCTCTTGCGCGATTGATTCGATCCGCGAGGCCAGGGACCGCAAGGCCGGCTCCGGCTAGCGGTAGCCACGCTCGTCTGCTACGGTTTCACAGATGAAGCTCGAGCGATACCGAAGCTGGCTGCTCGCCGCAGGAGCGGGCCTGGCGATGGCGCTTGCGCTGCCGGGGCCGGCACTCGCGCCGCTGGTCCTGGTGGTGCCGGGGCTCCTGCGGCGCGGGATCGAGGGCAGTCACGGATGGCGCGCCTTCCGCCTCGGCTGGCTCGCGGGCTTCGTGGAATGGCTGGTGGCGGTGGCGTGGGTGGTGATCGTGCTGCATCGCTACGGCCACCTGCCGCTGGCGCTCGCGATCGTTGGTCTCGTGCTGATGGCGGCGATCCTTGGCTTGGGCTGGGGGATCGTTGGATGGGCCACCAGCCGAGCGCCCAGGCGCTGGGGCGTGTGGCTACTGCCGCTCGCGTTGGCCGCGTTCGAGGAGGTGCAGCGCTTCCCGCCGTGGATCTTCCCGTGGAATCCCGCGGCGGCGGTTCTGACGCCGATTCCTTTGCTGCTTGCGCCGGCGCCGGTGATCGGGGCGGCCGGGCTGTCGCTCCTGGTGCTCCTGGCTGGCAGCGCGCTCGAGTCGCTGTTGGCGCGAGGGCGGAGGGCGAGCGGCGCCATCTGGCTTGCGCTCTGTCTCGTTGTCTGGATTGTCGCGGGGCTTCTGGCGCCGCGCTTCGAGCCGGCCGGGCCGGAGGTCAAGGCCGCGGCGTTGCAGCCCAACGTGCCGCTCGAGATGCGCTGGGGGGGGAACAGCGAGCGCGAGATCGAGGACCGCGTCTGGATGCTGACGCGCCAGGGCGCCACCGCGGGCGCGCACTGGGTGGTGTGGCCGGAGAGCGCGGTGCCGCGCTGGGTCGAACGCGATGGGCAATACCGCGACGCGATCGAGGCGCTCGCGCGCGAGACCCGCACGTGGCTGACGGTTGGCTCGATCGGCTTCGGCGCGGGCCCCGACACCTATTTCAACTCGGTGTTCAGCTTCTCGCCGGCCGGGCTGCTGCCGGGGCGCTACGACAAGATCCACCTCGTGCCTTTCGGCGAGTACGTGCCGCTCGCGGGCCGATTTGCGGCCCTCAAGGCGCTCGTGCGTGAGGTGGGCTCCTTTACTCCTGGTGAGAGCACCGCGCCGCTGCCGGGCCCGGCGGGCGGCATCGGCATGGCCGTATGTTACGAGGTGGCGTACCCGTCGCTCTACGCGCGCGAGGTCGAAAACGGCGCGGCGGTGCTCGCCACCATTACCAACGATGGCTGGTACGGCAACTCCGCCGCGCCGCGCCAGCACCTCGCGCTCGCGATCTTGCGCGCCGCCGAGAACCGCCGCTACCTCGTTCGTGCGGCCAACACGGGGATCTCGGCGATCATCGATCCGTACGGCCGCGTACTCGCGCGGCTCGACTTCGGCCGCGAAGGGTTCATCACCGCCCAGGTTCGGCCCGGAAGCGGAGTCACTCCGGCCGCGCGCTACGGCGGCGCGCTGCGCACACTGCTGGTCGTCCTCGCCGCGGGTGCTATCATCCTCGGGGCCGCGCGGCGAGATCGAGATTAGTTGCTGCCCCGATCGGAAGCGGCGCCAAAATGGGGGTCGCAAGATGCTTGACGAATTGATCGCTCACGCGCAGGGGGTTCGCAGCACGCTCGAGTCTGTGCGGGGGTATCTTTGACGCGCCGCGCCTGACCGGCGAGCTGGCCAAGCTCGCCGAAGTGAGCCAGCGCAGCGATCTCTGGAACAACCAGGAGCACGCCCGGGAAGTGATGCGCCAGCAGCGCGCCCTCGAAGCCAAGCTCGCCAACGACAAGTTCCTCGCCGAGGCCGCGGAGGAGATCGGGGTAATGGTCGAGCTGGTCCGGGAGGACCCGAGCGGGGAGAGCGAGCTGCAGGAGCTGCTCGCACGCGTCGAGCCGAAGCTCGAGCGCATCGAGCTCGAGACCAAGATGACCGGCGAGTACGACCGCAACAATGCGTACCTCGAGGTGCACCCGGGCGCCGGCGGAACCGAGTCGGCCGATTGGGCACAGATGCTGCTGCGTATGTACCTCAAGTGGTGCGAGCGGCGCGGCTTCGCCGCCGAGGTGCTCGACGTGCAAGACGCGGAGGAGGCGGGGATCAAGTCCGCGACGGTGCTGGCCAAGGGGGAGTACGTCTACGGCTACCTCAAGGCGGAGAGCGGCATTCACCGCCTCGTGCGCATCTCGCCGTTTGACGCGCAGGGACGGCGCCACACCTCGTTCGCCTCCGTGCACATTTACCCCGAGGTGGACGACGAGGTCGAGATCGTCATCGACGACAAGGACATCCGCATCGACCGCTTCTGCTCTTCCGGGCCCGGCGGCCAAGGCGTGAACACGACGTACTCGGCGGTGCGGCTCACCCACTTCGCCACCGGCATCGTGGTGAGCTGCCAGAACGAGCGCTCGCAGATCAAGAACCTCGCCCAGGCGATGAAGGTCCTCAAGGCGCGCCTATTCGAGCTCGAGCGCCGCAAGAAGGAGGAGGAGCTCAACAAAATTGGGGCACCGAAGAAGGACATCTCCTGGGGCAACCAGATCCGATCGTACGTGCTCCAGCCCTACCGAATGATCAAGGACCTGCGCACCGGTCACGAGGTGGGGGATGCCGACCGCGTGCTCGGTGGCGACCTCGACGGCTTCATCGAGGCGTACCTCAAGCAGCAGGCCCAAGCGGCGACATCGGAGTAGCCGGCTTTGAGCTCGCGGCGCACCTCGACACGAAGGATGGCCCGCGAGGCAGGGGCGAGCGACCAGCCCCTTAGCGGACGGGCGACCGACCACCGCCCGCAGCTCCTTTGGGGCTCCCCGCTCCCTCCCACGCGCTCGGGGGTCGCCGACTACGCGGCCGAGCTCCTGCCGCACCTGGCGCGAGCCGCCAACGTGACCTTGCTCGAGCCTCCCGACTGGCGGCCATCCGAGCCAGCGCCCTGGCTCGACGGTCTCGCTCGCGCGGCGTGGGATGCTCCCGCGCTGGAGGGAGTGGTCCCGCTCTTGCACCTTGGCAACAACCCTTACCACCTCTGGATCGCACGGCGGCTGCGCCGCTTTGGCGGAACCGTCGTGCTGCACGACTCGGTGCTTCATCATCTTCTCGTCGAAGAAGCGGCGGACGATGGCGATTGGCAGCGTTTCGGCGCCGAGCTGACTGCCGCCCACGGTGCGACCGGCGCCGCTGTTGCAGCGTCCCGTCGCTGGGGGTACGCCGCGCGGCTAGATCCCTTCCTCTTCCCCGCGCGGGGCGCGTACCTCCATTTCGCGAGCGCGGTGATCGTGCACAACGGCAAGGCGGCCGAGGATGTTGCCGAGGCGTGTCCTGGCATGCCGGTGCGGGAGGTGCCGCTCGCGGTGGGGGCGCTGCCCGCAGGCGATCGCCGCTCGTGGCGTCGTCGTCTGGGGGCGAGAGATGACGAGCTGCTGGTCGCGCACCTCGGTTTCCTCACGCCCGCGAAGGGACTCGAAACGGTATTGCGTGCTTTGGTCGCGTTGGATGAGCTTGGGGTGGCTGCACGTGTGGTCATCGTGGGCGAGGGCGAGGAGGGCACTTCGTTCGCGAGCATGGTGGCGGCGGTGGGACTGCAGGAGCGTGTGACGGTGTGGGGCTACGCCAGCAGTGCGGATCTCGGAGGGATTCTGCACGCCGCCGATCTGGGGCTGGTGCCGCGTTACCCAACCGCGGGGGAAAGCTCTGCGGCGGCCCTGCGGTTTCTCGCCTCGGGGACGCCAGTGGCGGTGGCGGGGTTCCGCCAGTTCCTCGAGTTTCCCTCTGATGCCGCGTTCCGCGTCACGCCGGGGCGCGCCGGGGTCGCCGATCTGGTGCGGCTGATTGCCTGGCTAGCCGGGGATCGCGAGGCGCGGCGGCGCGCAAGGGCGACGGCTCGGCGCGCCTGGGAGGAAGGCGGCCACGCACCGGAGCACGCAGCGAAGCGGCTGCTCGCGGCGGTGGAAGAGCTTGCTGGACATGTGGCTTGAGGAGGTCGAGCGGCGGTTGACTGCGCGGCCGGTGCGGCGGCGCAGTCCCGAGGAGGGACTCACACGCGCCGCGGTGCTGGTGCCGGTCTACGTCAATCTGGGCGAGCTATGGCTGCTGCTTACGCGCCGCGCCAAGGCGCTACCGCATCACGCCGGGCAGATGGCTTTTCCCGGCGGCGCCTGCGAGGAGGCGGACGAGGACGAGATCGACACTGCCCTGCGCGAGGCGCATGAGGAACTCGGCCTCGAGCCCGCCACGGTGATGGTGTTGGGCCAGCTCGACGACGTGTGGACGCCCAGCGGGTTCGTAATCTCGCCGGTGGTCGGGGCGCTGCCCTTTCCCCTCAAGATCACGCCCTCGGATGACGAGATCGAATCGGTGGTGCAGATTCCGTTCCGCACCCTGACCAACCCACAGCTCGTCGAGTTCCAGGATCTCCTTGTCGACGGCGAGGTCATCAGGTCGCCGATGTTCCACTACCACGGCGACCGTGTCTGGGGCGCCACAGCGCGTGTGATCGCGGATCTGGTCGGGCGTCTTACCGGGACGGAGCCGGTGTGGGCGGAGTGAGCGCCTGATCCAGAAGCTCTTGAGCCAGACGCGTCGCCTCCACCCGAGCCAGCGCGTCCTTCACGTCCGCCGGTGCCCCGGACAGGGTGCTCGCCCGTTTGAGTTCTTGCTCCGCTTCCGCCCAGCGACGCTGCGCGTGCAAGGCTGCGGCGAGCATGTAGTGGGCGCGCCCGTCGTCCGGGTTGGTCGCAAGGATTTCCTTCAGGACCGATTCCGCGTCGGCGGGACGGCCCGCGTCAAGCAGGCAACGGGCGCGCAGCGTGCTGGCCTCCGCCCCGGTGGCCTTGATCGAGGACAGGACCGCGAGCGCCTGATCAGTCTTGCCAGCTCGGCGCAGCGCCTCGACGAGGGGCAGGGCGAAGCGCCCGCTTGACGCCGCCGCGGGCCGCAGCTTCTCGAGTGCCGCGTTGGCGTTGTCGGCGGCGAGCAGCGCCATCCCCTGCCAACCCAGCGCCCATGGGTCGTCGGGTCTGATCTGCAGCGCCCGTTCCATGTGCTGCAGTGCCGCTGCCGGCTGGGATTCAAGGAGCGCGATTTCGGCGCGCACCACGCGAGCTTCGAACAACGTTCCGTTGGCTTGCAGCGCCTTGTCGAGCGTCTCCCGCGCTGCAGCGATGTCGCCCATCCTTGCTGCGAGCAAACCAAGCGCCGCCCAGGCCCGGTCGTTGCCCGGATCGATCTCGACCACGCGGCGGAACGCGTCGCGGGCGCCCGCGAGGTGGCCGCGGCGCATCTCCACCTCACCGAGGGAGAGCAGCAGGTCGGGCTTTTCGTTGCCGAGCAGCGCGGTTTTGAGCGCGCTGAACGCTTCGTCGAGCTTGCCGGCATCGAGAAGCGCGTCGGCGAGGACCTCGAGCGCGGGTACACAGGAGGGCTGCGCGCTGAGCACGCCGTGTAACAGGAACACCGCATCCTCGGGATGGCCGGTGGCGAGAAGCCGTCGGGCTTCGAGCAAGGCCTCGAGCGGTACCGCGGAGGTCCCGGGCGATGCCTGCGCGGCTGCCCGCAGCGCGGCGATCCTTCCCCGTAGCTCGAGGGCGTCATTGGTCTTGCCGAGGCGCTCGAGCGCCTCGACCTTGATCTCCAAGACCTCGGGCAAGGTATTGGGCGCTGCACTTGCCTCGAGGGGTTGCAGGTCCGTGAGGATCGCCTCCACGACGTTGTTGTCCGCTGCTTGGGCGAGGCGCAGGCGGAGCTGCGAGATCGTGGGGGCAGAGGCCGGTGCGCGGGTGGTGGCTGCCCCGGAAGTTGGCGTGTTCGGGGCAGAGGCCGGCTTCGCCTTTACGCGGGCGAAAAGGGCGAGGAAGTCGTCGGTGTAGTAGTCGGGGACCAGCTCCAGTTGTGGCGAGTCCTTGAGGGCCGCCGCGAGTGCCTCTTCCGCCTTCGACTTGTTCTTCATCGCGAAGTAAGTCCACGCCAGCTTGACGCGGATGTCCGCGCGTTTGGCAGTGTCAGTTTCAGCTTCGGCAGCGCTGGCGAACAGTTTTGCCGCTTTGCGGAACTCGCCCTTGCGGTAGGCTGCCGTCGCATCGGCCAGCGGATCCTGTTGCGCCCAAGTGATCCCTGCCAGGAGCAGGGCGCCCAGTAGAGCGATGGCTCGCGATCTCATGATGCGATTCTATCCTGTCGAGAGGAGTTGGGGTTAGGTTGGGCTCTGCGCTGCCGCGCGCTTTGTCGTGCTAGCTGCCGGGCCGGACAGCGCGCGGCACGGTCTCGCCGGCAGAAATGTCGATCTCTTCCTGCATCCGACCGCCGTCGGGCCAGGTGACCATGAGCTCGTGCCTGCCGGCCTCGACCTTCCTTTCCAGCATCGGCAACTCGCCAAGCTCGGTGCCGTCGAGAAACACTTTTGCCCCTTGCACCGGCACGCCGAGGTCGTTGACCACCGAGAGGATACCGAACGGCGGGAGCCGGAGGGTGAACTGTCGGGTCGTAGCGGTCACCTCGATCTCACTTGCCTTTTCCCGATAGCCGGCGATGCGCTGCCGGATGGTGTGTTTCCCTGGGGGGAGCGAGAGCTGAGTCGACTGTACCTTGCCGAGCGGTTTGCCGTCCACGTCGATCTCGGAGGGTGGATCGACGAAGAGCCCGACGGCGATCTTGACGGGCGTGGGTACGACGGTCGGCGCCGGAATCGGTGTGGGTGTCGGCGGAGCCACCGTCGGCGCCGGGGTGGGCGCCGTGGCTGCGACACGCGCAGCGCTGGTACCGGACGCCTGCTGGGTGAGGTACCACCACGCAGCGGCGCCCAGGCCAACCACGACGACCCCGACAAGAGTGGCTGCCAGCCAGCGTCGCCGTCGTGGCAGGTCCGGGCGGCCAGCGTCGGTGGGGAGGTGGTCCAGGGGTCGAACGGCGAGCTCGGTGGCTGCGGTGAGAGGACTCGTAGCGGTGCCAGCGAGTCGGCTCAGCTCCTCGCGCACCATCGCGGTGGTGGTCTCGGCGGGCCGACCGGCGCCGCGGCGCGGGAGCGTGGCGAAGACCTGCTTCAGCCCCTCGGCAAACTCGCGGACGCTGCCAAAACGATCGGCCGGCTCCTTGGCCAGTGCTTTCAGGATGGCCTTTTCGAGGTTCTCTGGGCAATTGGTATTGCGCCGCGAAGGTGGTACCGGTTCGGTATGGAGGATCTGGTAGATGACGTTGGAGAGGTTCGGCCCCGCGAACGGACGCGCGCCGGCGACCATCTCGTACGCCATGACGCCGAGCGAGAAGATGTCGGTGCGCGGATCAAGGGGTTTGCCAGAGAGCTGCTCGGGAGCCAGGTAGCCAGCCGTTCCGAGGGCGACGCCGGTTTGCGTCAAAGTAGACTCAGCCTGGAGGGACTTGGCGATGCCGAAGTCCATGATCTTGATGGTGCCGTCCTCCATCACCCGCACGTTGGCCGGCTTGATGTCGCGGTGGATGATGCCGCGGGAGTGAGCGAACTCAAGCCCGGTGCAGACCTGCAGCAGGATGGCGACCATCGCGTCGAGCGTCATCTTGCCGGTCGCCAACAGTTCGTCGAGGTCGGTACCGGTAAGGAACTCCTGGACAAAGTATGGGGTCTCGCCTTCCATGCCGAAGTCGAAGATCAGGGTGATGTTGGGATGCTGCAAAGCCCCGGCAAGCTGAGCCTCGCGGAAGAAGCGCTGGGTCGCTTCGCGATCGCTCGCGTTGCAGACTTTGAGGGCCACCCACCGCTGGATAAACGGATCCCACGCCTTGTAGACGATGCCGAAGCCCCCGACCCCGATCTGCTCGGCAATCTCGTACTTCCCGATCCGTTTGACCGTGCTCATCGCTCCGGCCCAGTGTAGCTGGTCTTGCGGCTACGCGGGAAGGTGGTAGGCTCCCGGCGTGGGATGCACGCGGCTGCGTTGGACCCCGGCGCTCCTTCTCGCTGCTCTGCTTGTCGGCTGCGGGGGACCCGGCGGCCACCCAACCCCAACGCCATCTCCGGCGGGCGTGGAATCCATGCATGCTGCGCCGCTTACTGCGCAGGAGATCAGGCTCTACCTTGCGGTCAAGGAAAAGGCGCTGCAGAACCTGGAGGAGGCACTCGATGACGTCGAGGCGCACGGTGGTGACGTCCTCGCGCGCGTCCAGGAGTTGACGGTTGCCGAGCGCGAGGCAGCGCGCTCGCTCGGGGTTGATTGGCAGCTCTTCACGGCGGTGCGCGAGGAGGTGGGCCGGTTGTTTACGGCTCAGCGCCAGCGCGATGACGAACATTTGCTCGCGGTCGAACTAAACAGAGCGCGGCAGGATCTCGAAAGCCAATTGTTGGTCGCGCGAGATCAAGCGGCCCGGCAGTTCTTGGAGGCACAGTTGAAGACCCTGCGCGCGCAGATCGAGAAGCTCGACAAGGAGCAGCAGAAGCCGCCTGCTGAGGGTGACGAGACGAAGCTTCTCGAGACTGTGCGGGCCGAGATCGCGACCATCCAGGGGCGGCAGGACAAGGTGATTCGGCGGCTCCAGGACCTCCTTCAGCGCGCCGCTGGATCACCGGCAGCGAATACGCCGACCCAGCACGGGGGGGAGTGAGGCAAGGTCCTGTGGCGGCCGCGGCCGCCGCGACCCAAGCAGGTGGGTGGGAGTTCGTGGCCCCGGTGGGGCCCGCTCAGGCCTACCGAGGCGGGAGGGAGTCAGCCATGTCGCCAAGACGCGGTCTGCTCGCTGGGCTATGGAAGGTTGCTCTCGTCTCGGTCGCGATTGCGGCGCCGGCTGGTGCCGCGGAGCACGGCCCGGGCGCGAGCCAGGTTGCCCGGGATCCATGGGCCGACATGCGCTTCTTGGTTGGCGATTGGGCGGGTGAGGGAGGAGGCCAGCCGGGTTCGGGTAGTGGCGAGTACTCGTTCCGCTTCGAGTTGGGAGGGAAGATCCTGGTGCGCCGCAGCTTTGCGGAGTACCCAGCGACCGAGGACCGCGCCGCGTTTCAGCATGACGACCTCATGATCGTTTACGCCGAGCCCGGCCAATCTGGTCTGGCGGCGATCTTCTTCGACGGCGAGGGTCATGTCATCCACTACCAAGTGACCTCGGCCGGCAAGGGGAGGAGCGTTGTATTCCTGAGCGAGCCGGCGCCCGGAGTGCCGCGGTATCGGCTCACCTACGACGACCTGGCAGGCGATCGGGTGGACCTCAAGTTCGAGATCGCACCCCCAAGTGATCCGTCGGCGTTTCACCTCTACGTCACCGCCCGTTGCCACCGTGTCGGCAAGACCTAACGGCAGAGGCCACCAGCCCGGCCTGGCCGCAGTTACCAGCCACCTCGACGCCCTACCAAAGCAGGCAGGCATGGCCTCCTCGTGAGGAGTGCCACGGCCGGTTGACTTGGGAACGCTCGGAAATACCGACGGGGTCACCTGCGCTTTGTAACGTAGCGGGCCAAGAGATCGGCGACGTGGGAAGGCCTTTATGGCTCAAACGGACGAGGGCGGGCTGCGGTGTCTTGGGGCTTGGTCTTTGTCCGGTGGAGGAAGCGATGAGCAGAACGATTCTGGTGCCAGGGATGGTGCTGATGCTCGCCTGGGCGTCAGCGGGGCAGGCGAAGGAGTATCAAAGCTCGTTTGGGCTAACGCTCGACATTCCGGACAACTGGCTGGTGCTGACCAAACAGGCGATCACGGAGAACCCGGCGCTGGCCAATCCGCAGGACGCGAAGTTCGCCAACATCAACCCGAGCGTGCTCGCGGACCTCAAGGCGAAGGTCGAAGGAGGGGCGATCGAGGTTCTCTTCGACCGCACCACGAGCGACCAGTCGTTCGCCGACAACATGAACGTAATGGTCAAGCGCGGTCATACGCCGGCCGAGCCGGGGAAGGTCCGCGAGCTCTGTGACGCCTACCCCGACCTCCTCGCGAAGTACGCAGGCCGGAAACTGGCGATCGCCAAGTGCGAGAGCCGGGACCTTGGATCGGTCCAGGCGCTCTACGTGGAATATGAGGGCGTCGTGGCTGGGACCGTCACCATGCAATACCAGGTTTCGCGGCCAAACGAGAAGCTGCTCTTGTTGACGGCGACCTGCAAGCAGGCAAGCCTCGAGAAGGTCCGCCCCGACTTCGAAGCGATCGTCAAGTCGATCAAGCTCAATTCATCTGTGGGCAGCGGGCTTGGGACGGAAGAGAAACCGGCCGGCCAAACCGGCGGGAGCCCAGGCGGGAGCGGGGCGACGCCCTAGGTTTTCCCGAGTCTCTAGCCGATCGATGCCATCCGCGCAGCGTGGGTGAGGAAGAACGAGAGCAGCTCGAGGTTGATCTTCAAGTCCACATGCTTGAGCTTGACCTCGGGATGGCCTTTGAGCTGCGCCGGAGCGAAATTGAGGACCGCCTGCACCCCGGCTTCGACCAGGTCGTCGAACACACGCTGGGCGGACTGCGCCGGCACGGTGATGACGCCTATGTGCACCTTCCGTTCTTTCACAATGCCGGCCAAATCAGAAACGCACTCCACCACCAAGCCACCGGGCACCCGCTTGCCGACCTTGTGGGGGTCGGAATCGAGGATGGCCACGATGTGGAAGCCACCGGTGTTGAAACCCGAGTAGTGCGATAGGGCGGTGCCAAGGTTGCCGGCGCCAACAACGAGCACGCGGCGCTCCTCGTGGAGCCCGAGGATGTTGACGAGGTGCTCACGCAATTGGGCGACGTTGTAACCAACGCCACGGATGCCGAACTCGCCGAAGTACGCGAGATCCTTACGAATCTGCGCGGAGTTGAGGTGAAAACGATCGGCAAGCTCCTGCGACGAGATCGTCGTCACATCCTCCAGCTCGAGTTGCTGCAGGCAGCGCAGGTAGACCGACAGCCGGTTGATGGTAAGTTCCGAGATGCTCTCGACCGGGATGTACCGTTTGAACGCCATCGATCACCTCACGAGGTTCCCGGCAGCCAGCGCCGCCGCGGCGAGAAGCCAACCCGGGAAAACGCCCAGTGCCATGATGCCGAGGGTGCAAAGGCCGGCAACGATCTTGACCGGCCACGGCTGGGCATAGCTTGGGGCGCGACGCGGTAGGGGCTTCATGTACAGATAGTATATCACCCGAACGTAGAAGAACGCTGAGACGAGGCTGTTGAGCACGCCCACGATTGCGAGCCACACCAAGTGTTGGTTAACCGCGGCGCGGAAAACCAGAAACTTGGCTACGAATCCCACGGTCGGAGGAATCCCCGCCAACGACAGCATTGAGACCGCGAGGACAAACGCCAGGACGGGCCGCTGCCAGCCTTGGCCGGCAAGGTCGGTGATCAGGTGGGGCTCCTCCTCGTTCTCGGAGAATGCCGACACCACCGCGAACGCGGCGATGTTCATGAAGGTATAGGCCGCGAGGTAGACCAAGACGCTGGTGACCCCGTCGGAGCCGAACGCCACCACGCCGACAAGCGCGTAGCCCATGTGCGCGATGCCCGAGTAGGCGAGGAGCCGCTTGATGTCGCGCTGGGCGATGGCCACGAGGTTGCCCAGCGTCTGTGACGCCACTGCCACGGCCGCGAGGAGTGGTAGCCAGCGGGGGGTAATCAAACCAGGGCTCACGAACGCGACCATCCGCGCCAGCACGACCAGCATCGCGCCCTTGGGCACGACCGAAAGGAACGCGGTGACCGGCGTTGGTGCGCCCTGGTAGACATCGGGCGCCCAGGCGTGGAACGGGACCAGCGCGAGCTTGAAACCCACCCCAGCAAGGACGAGCGCGAGGCCCGTCAGTGCAAGGACGTTGCCCGCGAGCGGTTCGCGGGCCACCGCCTCGGCCATCGCGCGCAGTGAGAAGGTACCGGTCGCGCCGTACAGTAGAGCAATACCGAAGAGCAAAAACGCCGAAGCGAACGCGCCCACCACGAGATACTTCCAGCCCGCTTCGAGTGAGATGCCGCTGTTGCGGTGAAACGCGTTGAGGACGTACAGCGAAATCGACAGCAGCTCGAGGCCGATGAACACGACGACCAGATGGTCGGCTTTGGCCATCGTCATGGCGCCAACCGCGCCCCAGAGCAGGAGGCCGTAGAACTCACCGTAGCGGGATTGCGTCCGGGCAAGGTAGGGCCCTGCCATCACCGCCACCAGCAGGAGGGCGGCGAGAATGTAGCTGTCGACGAAGCGGGCGAGGGAATCCACCACCAGTGCGCCGGACCAGCAGCTCCCGGGCGCGGGCTCGATCCAGCGCAGCGCGAGCGCGGCGACTGCGGCGACGCCCGCGATCGCACCAAAGCTCGGCCGCAGCCGCGGCCAGAACGCGTCCGCCAACACCAGCGCTGCCCCGACCATCACCAGCAGGATCTCGGGGTAGACCGCGGCAAGGTCGCTCGGGTTCACGCTCAACCTCCGATGAGACGGCGAACAGCGGTCTCGGTCAGTGAGAGGAAGGTCTGGGGGTGCACGCCAATCCAAAACATGAACAGGGCCAGGGGGACGAACGCGAGCACCTCGCGCCAGGCGAGGTCCGACAGCGAGCGGTTCTCCTCATGCTGGAGGGGGTTCCAGAAGACGCGGTGGACAAGCGAAAGCATGTAGATCGCCCCCAGCACGATCCCGGTCGCCCCGATCGCCACCGCTGTGGGATGGCTCGTGAACGACCCGGTCAGGATCAGGAACTCGCCGACGAAGCCGTTGAGTCCCGGGAGTCCGATCGAGGCAAGCGTGGCAATCAGGAACGCTCCGGTGTACAGCGGCATCACCTTCGCGAGTCCGCCGTAGTCCTCGATGAGCCGGGTGTGGCGGCGGTCGTAGATCACGCCGACGAGCAAGAACAGGGCGCCGGTCGATAGGCCGTGGTTGACCATTTGCAGCAGGGCGCCTTGTGTCGAGGCCACCGTGCCGGCAAACAGGCCGAGCACGATGAATCCCATGTGTGAGACCGACGAGTACGCGACCAGTTTCTTCATGTCCTTCTGCGCCCAGGCCAGGAGGGCGCCGTAGACGATGCCGATCACCGCAAGCGCGATGAACAACGGCGTCGCTTGGCGCCACGCCTCCGGGAAGAGCGGGCGGTTGAAGCGCAGCAACCCGTACGTGCCGAGCTTGAGGAGAACGCCGGCGAGGATGATCGAGCCACCGGTAGGCGCCTCGGTGTGCGCGTCCGGCAGCCAAGTGTGGAGCGGGAAGATCGGCACCTTGATCGCGAAGGCAAGCGCGAACGCCGCGAACACCAGCATCTGCGGGCTGTGCCAGAAGCCAGCGCCGGTCGGGATGGCGAGCTTGAGCATGTCGCCATAGTCGAAGGACCATGTCCCCGTCTGGGTGTGGTTCAGGAAGCCGAGGTAGATGATCGCGACCAGCATCAGGAGCGAGCCGGAGAGAGTAAAGAGCACGAACTTGACCGCGGCGTAGATGCGCCGCTCGCCGCCCCAAACGCCGATGATGAAGTACATCGGGACCAGCATCAGCTCCCAGAAGACGTAAAAGAGGAACAGGTCGGTGGCGAGGAACGCGCCAAGGATGCCGGTCTCGAGCAGCAGCATCGAGATGACATAGCCCTTGACCTTGTCGTGGATCGAGGTCCAGGAGGAGATCAAAACCACCGGCTGCAGGAGCGTCGTGAGCAGGACCAGGAGCAACGAGACGCCATCCATCCCCAGGCGGTAGCTGACCCCGAGGCTGGGTAGCCACGGCCGCACCTCGGTGAGCTGGAACCCCGCCTTGGCGGCATCGAAGCTCGACCACGCGAGGAGGGCGAAGACGAAGGTGGCGAGCGACGCGAGCAACCCCACCCAGCGGTGGAGACGCGCGGCGCCGGGCGGCGCAAAGAGGAGAAGCAATCCCACGATCCCGGGGGTGAGGACGACGGCGGAGAGGAGGGCACCGGTCGGCATCGTCACCCCCTAGAGCAGCAGCCAGAGCGCAGCGGCCAGCGCCCCTGCGAGCACCAGCAGGCCGTAGTTGCGCACGTTGCCGGTTTGCACGAAGCGGAGCAGGTCGCCGGCGATCTCGGTGAAAAACGCGCACGCGTTGAGGGTCCCATCGATGAGGACGGTGTCGATGCCTTTCCAGGAGAAGTGCGCGACCGCCGCGAGCGGGCGCACCACGCTCCGGTCGTACGCCTCGTCGACGTAGTACTTGTTGGCGACGGCGGCATAGGCATTGGGGAACCGCTCGGCCAGACGCTGCGGCCGCACGAACGCTTCCGGCCCGAAGTAGAAGCGCTTCGCGAGCAGGATCCCGCCCACCGCCACCGCCACCGAGAGGACGATGAGCGCCCACTCGAGCCCGACACCCGGCGCGTGCTCGACCTCGATGCTCGGCGCCACCCCATGGAGCAGCCGCTCCGCGAGGTTCGCCCCCGGCCCGAACATCCCC
>JBIOGJ010000039.1:0-10000 GCA_044447965.1 Thermoanaerobaculales bacterium
GGGCTTTACCCTCATCGAGCTGATCGTGGTAGTAGCTATCATCGGCATTCTTGCCAGCATCGCGGTGCCGGCCATGCGGACGGCGCCCCAGCGCGCGAGGGAGGCCGCTCTTCGCGAGGATCTCTTTACGATTCGCTCGTGCCTCGATCAGTTCCACGCCGACCGTGGCCGCTACCCAACATCTCTCGACGAGATGGTCAGCCTGGGCTACCTGCGCTCCATGCCGGTCGACCCCCTGACGCGCTCGAAAGACACCTGGGTGGTGGCCTATGAGGAAGAATCCCCGGACACCCAGGAGGGGCAGGGGCAGACCAGCCCAGGCATCATTGACGTGCACTCCGGCTCTGACCAGGTCGCGCTCGATGGCACGAAGTACGCGGAGTGGTAGGAGAGCCGTGCTCGCTGTCCCGCCATTAACAACCTGCGGCCCGATGAGCAACGACTCGGTCATCGGTGCACAGGCAGCGCCAGACCTCGGGGACGGCAACCACCTCGACGGTTTCGCGGCTGGTGCTTCCGAACCGCGAAACGGCACATACGACCGATGGCTGGCGGAGCGAGGCTTTACGCTCGCCGCAATGATGGTGATCATGGCGGTGATGGCCATCTTCCTCACCGTGGCGGTTGAGACTGCCAGCTTCCAGGCGCGGCGCGAGAAGGAAGACGAGCTGATCTTCCGCGGTGGCCAGGCGGTGGAGGCGATCCGCCTGTTCAAGGGCCGTAATGGACGCTATCCCATGACGCTGGCGGAGCTCATCACCGCAAAACCCCGCGTTTTGCGCCAGGCCTGGACCGACCCGATGACGGGCAAGACCGACTGGATCCCGGTCTTCTTGGGTGAGGGGGTGACGATTGGCGGACCTGGTGCCCGCCCGGGGCCCGCGCCCACGCCAGGCATTGGGCAATCACCGACCCCGACGCCTGGCCCCGGCACCCCTGGGCAACCCGGCACAGGGGCGGTCGGGCCGATCGTCGGGGTGCGCTCGCGGGTGTGCGATGACTCGATCAAGATTTGGAATGGGCACACGAATTACTGCGACTGGAAGTTCGTCTTCGATCCCACCCACCCCTTCGGACCCGTGCTGCAGCCTGTCCCCATACCCAACCCGACCGTGCCGAAGTAGCGCCACGCGAGTAGCCAGACCGTGCTCCACTAGCAAGGCAAGGACCGCCCCGAGGGCGACGCTGGGCTGGTACACTGTCGCGTCCATGGAGACGGGTCCTATCCTCCTCGTCGAGCCGGTGCCGGGGGCTTCCACCGTTGCGGTGGGCGCGTGGATCCGCAGCGGCTCTGCCCACGAGGCGGAGGAGACCGCCGGAATCACGCATCTGGTCGAACACCTTCTTTTGCGTCGCTGCGGCGATCGCACGCCCGAGGCGATTGCGGAAGCGATCGATTCGCTCGGCGGTGCGGTGGATGCCTTCACGACGCGCGAGGATTGCGCGGTGACCGCGCATGTGCCGGCAGACCGTTTCGGCGAGGCTCTTGGTCTCGTGCTGGACGCAGTTTTCGTGCCGCGGCTGTTGCCGGAAGAGGTCGAGCTGGAGCGCCGGGTGGTGACGGCCGAGTTTGACCTCATCCAGGATTCGCCGGCCGAGGTCGCCGCGGAGCAGGCACTGCAGGCGTGCTGGGGGAGCCACCCACTTGCCAGGCCGGTGCTGGGCCGGCGCGAGGTAGTCGACGCTTTGAGGGTGGAGGCACTCGCACAGTTCCACCGGACCCGTTTCACTGCCGACAACCTGCTCTTGGTTGCCACCGGCCCCGTCGATGAGCAACTCCTAGCGTCGCGACTCGCTGATTTGCCCAGAGGAGAAGCGGTCAACACCAAACTGGCGCCTCCGGGTTGGCGCCCCGGTGTGGTCGTCGAGGCGCGCGAGGGTCTCGAGCAGATCTACGCAAACCTGGTTTTGCCCGCGCTCCCGGCCGATCACCCCGAGATTCTCGCCTTAGGGGTGCTGCACCAGCTCCTGGGAGGCGGCGCCGCGAGCCGCCTGTTCCGCGAGCTGCGCGACCGCCTCGGCCTGGTCTATGACGTCGGTAGCTCGGTGTATGCCACCTCAGTGGCTGGCGTGCTGGAGGTCTCATTCTCGGCGCCGGCGCGGCAAGCGCGCGCATGCTGGGATGGGGTCCTGCGCATCCTCGAGGAGATTGCTGCCGGCGAGATCAGCGATGGTGAGGTGAGCTTGGCCAAGCAAAGTTTGGCGGCGGGCGTCACGCTCGGTGCGGAAGGCACCGAGGCCGTGATGGATGCACTCGCCGGCGAATACCTCGCGCGCGCCCGGCGCTTCGACGCGGCTCGCGTGTGCAGGGAACTGGCCGAGGTGAGCCCGGAACGCGTGCGAGCGCTCGCCGCCGGCGTGACGAAGCTGGACCTGCTCGCCGGCGCCGTCTGTGGCCCGCGGCAAGCGCTCGAGCTGCCGGCGGGGGTCGAGCGGAGGGTGGCGTGAGCGCGCGTCTCATCGAGGTGCTCGTGCAACGCCTGCCCAACGGAGCAGGCCTGCCCCTGCCAAGCTACGCGACCCCCGGCGCAGCCGGCGCCGACGTCGCCGCCGCGCCCGCCGAGGATCTCGTGCTGCAGCCGCTTGAGCGGCGGGCGATCCCCACCGGCTTGGTGCTCGCGGTTCCCCCGGGGTATGAGGTCCAGGTCCGGCCGCGATCGGGCCTTGCACTGCGCGCAGGCTTGACGGTCGCCAATGCGCCCGGCACGGTGGACGCCGACTACCGCGGCGAGCTGATGGTGATCGTGGTCAATCTCGGCAGTCAGCCGTGTTCGATCAAGCGGGGAGACCGCATCGCGCAGCTCGTCGTTGCGCCAGTGGAAAAAGCGTGCTTCGTGGAGCGAGGTGAGCTTCCTGCCACGCAACGCGGTGCTGGTGGGTTTGGCTCCACCGGGGTGTGACGTGCGGCTCGGGATCCTCGGTTCGGGCTCGGGCGGCAACGCACTCGTCGTCGAGGCGGGCGGGACCACGGTGCTGTTCGATTGCGGCATCTCGTACCGGCAGCTTGTGACCCGCGCGACCGAGGCGGGGTTTGTTCCGGGCCGCGTTGGGGCGGTCTTCCTCAGCCACGAGCACGACGACCACGTCAAGGGCCTGGAGGTTTTCCGTCGCCACCACGACGTGGCGGTACTGGCCACCGCCGGAACCGCAGCCGGGATGGCGAGTAGGCCGAGCTTGGCCCAGGTGCTTTTCGCGGGACGAGCCGTGCGGGTGGGACCACTTGAGGTGTTACCGGTACCGATCAGCCACGACGCGCGCGAGCCGGTGGGCTGGGTGGTTTCATATGGCGCACAGCGCGTAGGGATCGCCACCGACACCGGCGTGGTTACCGCAGCGCTGCGCGAGCCCCTGAAGGGGTGTCACGCGCTCCTACTCGAATGCAACCACGATCGCGACCTGCTGCGGGTGGGCCCCTATCCATGGCCGCTCAAACAGCGCATCCTTTCCCGCACGGGCCACCTCTCGAATGACCAAGCGCGCGAGGCGCTCGAGGGCCTCATGCACGGGGGTCTCGAGCTCGTCGTCGGCATGCACCTGTCGGAGACCAACAACCGGCCCGCGATGGTGCGGGCCGAGCTCGAATCGGTGTTCGCCGGGACGGGGGTGAGCCTGGCGATTGCGCGTCAAGACGCACCGCTGGTCGTGACCGTGGGCCCGCCCGCGCCGCTTTCCGGGCAGCTCCGGTTGTTCGCCGATGGGGAGCCCGAGGCGCCCAGGGCGATCGCGTCGCGTCGGCGCTGAGGTGCGGTCGCGGAATGGGGGGTCACGACCCGCGCTCTCGAAGACGCGGGCGGGTGGTCGGAGGACGTTATGCAGGTTGAGGTTCGCATCAAGCTCAAGGACGAGGTGCTTGACCCGCAGGGTGAGGCGATCCGGCGCGTGTTGGCCGAGCTCGGCTACGGCGAAATGGAGCACGTCAGGGTGGGTAAGCTGATGCTGCTTGAGGTCACAGGCAGTGACCGCGAACAGGTGTGCGCGCGGGTTGAAGAGGCTTGCCGCGAGGTGCTGGCAAACACCGTGATCGAGGAGTTCGAGGTAAGGCTGCCATGAGCAGGCCGGGGATCGGGGAGGGTAAGGTCGGGAGCGGCGCTCCCGACGTTGGCAGAGCCTCTTTGGGTGAACCGCGGACGATGCCCGGAGCCCGGGCCCCGGTTTCTTGGGTGGGGAGGCGAAGGCCGCGGGTCGCGGTGATCGTGTTCCCCGGCTCCAACTGCGATCGCGACGCGATGGCCGCGGTGAACGTGGTCGGTGGCGAAGCGGTACCGGTGTGGCATCAGGACGCGGACCTCAAGGGCTGCGGCGCAGTGATCCTCCCCGGCGGGTTTTCCTACGGCGACTACCTGAGGGCGGGTGCAATGGCAGCGCACTCCCCGGTCATGGCCGCAGTGCGCGCCCATGCGGAAGCGGGTGGCGCCGTGCTGGGGATCTGCAACGGCTTCCAGATGCTGCTGGAGATTGGCCTGCTCCCGGGCGCGATGCTGATGAACCGCACCTTGCGCTTCATCTGCCGCGAGGTGGGCATCCGCGTGGAGCGCGACGATCTACCCTTGCTGGCCCGCCTGCGCCAGGGCCAAGTCCTTAGACTGCCGATCGCCCACAAGGATGGGAACTGGTTTGCGGCACCGGACGCGGTCGAGGAGGTGGAAGCCTCGGGAGTGGTCGTGTTCCGCTACTGCACCGCCGAGGGTGGGCTCGATGCGCCAGCCAACCCAAACGGCGCTCTCAACGCGATCGCGGGGTTGGTGAACCCGGCGGGGAACGTGATGGGCCTGATGCCTCACCCGGAGCGGCGCGTACACCCGCTGCTCGGCGGCGAAGACGGCAGTCCATTGATCCGTGCGCTGGTGGAGGCGGCATGAATTGGAATGCGCCGGCCACGCCGAAGCTGGCCCTCGAGCACGGCCTTTCCGAACCGGAGTACGGCAGGATCCTGACCGCGCTCAAGCGTACGCCCAACCTGACCGAGCTGGGGATCTTCGCCGCGCTCTGGTCGGAGCATTGCTCCTACAAGTCGTCGCGTGCGCATCTGGGCAAGTTCCCCACCCATGGGCCCCGCGTGGTGCAAGGCCCCGGGGAGAACGCCGGGGTCGTCGACATCGGAGACGGCTGGGTGACCGTGTTCAAGATGGAATCGCACAACCATCCGTCGTTCATCGAGCCATATCAAGGCGCGGCGACGGGAGTAGGAGGCATCCTCCGCGATGTTTTCACCATGGGGGCGCGGCCGATCATGCTCCTCGACTCGTTGCGCTTCGGAGCGCTCGACGCTCCCCGCATGCGCCACCTCGTCGACGGGGTGGTGCGAGGGATCGGCGACTATGGCAACTGCGTGGGTGTGCCCACGGTCGGTGGCGAGGTGGACTTTCACCCGAGCTACAACGGAAACATCCTCGTGAACGCGATGTGTGTAGGGGTGGCACGGGCGGACGCGATTTTCTACGGGCGTGCCTCCGGTCCCGGTAACCGGGTCGTTTACTTGGGCTCCAAGACGGGCCGGGATGGGATTCACGGCGCGACCATGGCTTCCGACGTGTTCGACGAGGCGGCCACGGCGAAGCGGCCCACCGTCCAGGTCGGTGATCCCTTCACCGAGAAGCTGCTCATCGAGTGCTGCCTCGAGCTGATGGCGAAGGGCCTGGTGGTCGGCCTGCAGGACATGGGAGCGGCGGGTCTTACCTCCTCGGCGTTCGAGATGGCCGCACGCGCGGGCTGCGGGCTCACCCTCGACCTTTCGCGGGTGCCGGCGCGCGCTCAGGGCATGACGCCGTACGAGCTCATGCTCTCCGAGTCGCAGGAGCGCATGCTGCTGGTGGCGACGCCGGAGAGCGTGCCGGCGGTGCTCGAGGTTTGTGGCCGTTGGGGCCTAGACGCGGTCGAGATCGGCCTCGTCATCGCCGCGCCCGAGGTGCTCGCGACCTTCGAGGGCGCGGAAGCATTTCGCCTCCCCGTTACGCCCTTGGTGGACGAAGCGCCGCGCTACGAGCGGGCCTGGGAGCCGCCTTCGCCGGCGCCGCCGGTGACGCTGCCCGCGCTCGCGGACCGCGACTGGGCCGCTGACCTGCATACGTTGCTGGCGGCGCCGCCGCTGGCCAGTGCGCGCCGCATCTGGGAGCAGTACGACCAGTCGGTGGGCGCCGCAACGGTGGTAGGACCTGGCGAGGATGCCGCGCTGGTGCTCGTGCCCGGCACCCGTATCGGCCTGGCCGCGACGACGGACTGCAACGCCTTCGCCTGCAGCCTGGACCCGGCCAACGGCGCGGCGCAAGCCGTGGCGGAGGCGATGCGCAACTTGGCTTGTGTCGGTGCCGAGCCGGTCGGCGTCACCGACTGCCTTAACTTCGGCTCGCCGGAAAACCCGCGCGTGATGGGGCAGTTCGTTGCGGCCGTCGAGGGCCTCGCGGCGGCATGTCACGGGCTGGGGATTGCCGTAGTCTCCGGTAACGTCTCCTTCTACAACGAGACCTCCGGCGACGCGATCCTGCCCACGCCGACGGTAGGCATGGTCGGTGTGGTACCCGAGGTGCGACACCGGCCGCGCGGCCGCTGGGAGGCAGGTGACGCGATCTACTTGCTCGGGCCTCTCGAGGGTGAGCTTGGGGGCAGCCGCTACCTGCAGCTCGTGCTCGGCCTGGAGGCGGGACCGATCCCAACGCCCGACTACGCGGAGGAGCTGCGCGCCGCCGGCGTGGTGCGTGAACTCGTGCGGCTCGGCCTGGTGGCGGCCAAGGACGTCTCGGACGGGGGGCTCGCGGTGGCGGCCGTGGCGATGAGTAGCGGAACGGTGGGGGCCGAGCTGAAGGTACCAACCGGCGTGCCGCTCTCCCGGGTGCTCTTTGGCGAGTGGTCGGCGAGGTACCTCCTGGCTGTGCCGGCGGCGTGGGAAGCGGCGCTTGCGCGCGCTTGCCAGGGGATGGCGCTGACGCGGCTGGGTGCCGCAGGTGGGGGCCGGCTGACCATCATCGCAGGGCGGAAAGCGCTCCTTTCCGAGCAGGTCGCGAGGCTCACGGCTGTCCCCGAGGGAACGCTGGCATGGCTGGAATCCTAAGTACCCCCGGACGGAAATACGCCGGCATTCGAACGCCGCTGCATCCGCGCGCGCGGCGTTGCGCTCCATGCGGCGTATCACCTGCCGATACACCTCAGTCGCGCGCCTTGCGGGCGCGGCGCATCGGAGTTCTCGGTACGTCGCCGTATTTCCGACCGGGAGTACTAAGCTGCGGCGACGACAAGCTGCATGAGGAGTGCGGCGTTTGCGCCGTACTCGGCCATCCGGACGCAGCCAACCTTGTTTACCTGGGTCTCTATGCGCTGCAGCATCGGGGTCAGGAGTCGGCTGGGATTGCCGCCTTCGACGGCCAGACGATGCACCACCACAAGGCGATGGGTTACGTCGCGGACATCTTCGACCGGGAACGCCTCGCCGAGCTGCCCGGCTTCGCCGCCGTGGGCCACGTCCGCTATTCCACCGCCGGTGATTCGGCCTTGGTCAACGCTCAACCGGTCGTGGGCAAGACCCACCGCGGCCAGATCGCCCTGGCTCACAACGGCAACTTGGTCAACGCGGTGCGCTTGCGGCAGCGGCTCGAAGCGGAGGGCGCCATCTTCCAGTCCACCTCCGACAGCGAGGTCTTCCTCCATCTGCTCGCGCGCTCCCGCGCGGCCAGCCTTGAAGCGGCACTCGGGGAGGCAGTGGGCGCCGCAATCGGGGCGTTCTCCCTGGCCGTCTTGTGCGAAGGCAGGCTGTTCGCCGCGCGCGATCCGCATGGGTTCCGCCCCCTGGCGCTCGGCCGTCTCGAGGAGGCGTGGGTAGTCGCCTCGGAGACCTGCGCGTTCGACCTCATTGGGGCGCGGTTCGTCCGTGAGGTGCGGCCCGGCGAGATCGTCGAGCTGGCCGGCGAGGAGCCGCGGGTCGTGCGTCCGGTTGCGAGCGGCCCGTTCGCCCATTGCGTGTTCGAGCACGTTTACTTTGCCCGGCCCGATTCGGAGGTGTTCGGTGAGACCGTGGGGGCGGTGCGGGAGCGCCTCGGTGAGCGTCTCGCCGAGGAGCATCCGGTCGCAGCGGACGCCGTGGTGGCGGTGCCGGACTCCGGCGTGCCCGCTGCGCTCGGCTACTCTCGCGCGTCGGGTCTGCCGTTCGTTCTCGGCCTGGTTCGCAACCATTACGTGGGCCGCACCTTCATCGAGCCGCGCCAGTCGATCCGGCACTTCGGGGTGAAGGTGAAACTCAACGCGGTGCGATCGGCGGTTGCAGGCAAGCGGATCGTGCTGGTCGACGACTCGATTGTGCGCGGTACGACCTCACGCAAGATCGTGATGATGCTCAAAGGAGCGGGTGCCAAGGAGGTCCATTTGCGCATCTCCTCGCCGCCGACCACGGGCCCGTGTTACTACGGCATCGACACCCCGCAGCGGCGGGAGCTCATTGCGGCCAACCAGAGCGTTGAGGAGATCCGCGCCTTCGTCGGCGCCGACTCGCTCGGCTACCTTTCCGAACCGGGCATGCTCTCGTGCCTGGCGACGCCGCCGCAGCACTTTTGCACCGCGTGTTTCTCCGGCAACTATCGCGTGCTCGACGAAGGCGATCGCCCAGGAACCGTGGCGAAGGACGATCGCTAAGCGGGGCGTCAGCCTACCCGAGGCAGCCGCTATTGGCGCGAAGCAACCGAGCTCTTCGAGCTGGCCTGGGGCTGACCGTAAACCGCCGATCACCGATCACGGATCATGCGTCCGCGATCACGGCTATCATGGCCAGGCATGAAAGAGAACAAGGATCGGCCCTCGCTGACGTACGCCGGCTCAGGCGTGGACATCGACGCCCAGGACCGCGCCCTCGCCGAGGTCAAGCGCTTGGCGAAGACCACGTTTGTGCCTGGTGTGCTTTCGGAGATCGGGAGTTTCGGCGGGCTGTTCACCCTCGAGCCCGACAACCCGAACGCCCCGGTCCTGGTTGCCTCGGCCGACGGCGTTGGCACCAAGCTCAAGGTCGCGCAGATGGCCGGCGTGCACGACACCGTGGGCGAGGACCTCGTCAACCATTGCGTCAACGACATCCTGGTCCAGGGGGCGCGACCGCTGTTCTTCCTCGACTACTTCGCGAGCGGCAAGCTGGAACCCGAGGTCGCGGTGGAGGTGGTGGCGGGAATCGCACGCGGCTGCCGCGCGAACCGCTGCGCGCTGCTCGGCGGCGAGACCGCGGAGATGCCTGGGTTCTATCGGCCAGGCGAGTACGACATCGCGGGCTTCATCGTCGGGTCCTGCGGTCGCGACCGCTTGTTGCGCAGAGAGGTAGTGGCTGCGGACGACCTGCTCGTGGCGCTGCCCTCTGCGGGGCTGCACACGAACGGGTACTCACTCGCACGTCGGGTCTTCTTCGACGTCCTTGGGTGGCAAGTGGATAGTAACCTACCCGCGATCGGTGGAACCGTGGCGGAGGCGTTGCTCGCGGTGCACCGCTCCTACCTGGATGCAGTCGGCCCACTTCTCGATGCTGGGCTGATCAAGAGCGCGGCGCACATCACCGGCGGTGGCATTCCGGACAACTTGCCCCGCGCACTCCCAACGGGCGTGGGCGCCGAGATTTGGCTCGATTCGTGGGACGAACCGCCGCTGTTCGGGCTCATCCGCGAGGCCGGCGAGATCCCGGAAGACGAGATGCGACGGACCTTCAACCTCGGCGTGGGGATGATCCTCGTGGTCGGTGCGCCGGAGCTCGGGCGCGTCTTGGAAGCGCTCGCCTCGCATGGTCCGGGGTGGGTGATCGGCCGCGCCGTTGTGGGCGAGGGCGTTCAGTTCGTGAGTAAGCGCCGTGGCTGAGGCGACGGGGGACTGCGGCTCGTTGATCGCTCCTCGACGGAGGCCCGATATGCCCGTTGCCCTTTCGAATCGGTTCCGACCGGAAGGCGCGCCACGAGACACGGGATGCCGGGAGGGTGGTTGGCCGATCTGACTCGAGTCGCGCTGCTGCTGTCGGGACGGGGGAGCAACTTCGTTGCGCTCGCCG
>JBIOGJ010000039.1:15000-45225 GCA_044447965.1 Thermoanaerobaculales bacterium
GATCTGGGCGCTGTCTCCACGGGGGGCTCAGCGAATCTGTAGTACCGGTGAAGATGCCGGTTACCCGCACCTAGACGGAAAGACCCTGTGCACCTTTACTACAACTTGTCACTGGACCTTGGTGCTGTATGTGCAGGATAGGTGGGAGGCTGTGAAGCCGGGGCGTCAGCCTCGGTGGAGCCGTCGGTGAGATACCACCCTTACTGCTCTGAGGTTCTAACCTAGGGCCGTGAATCCGGCCCGGGGACAATGGCAGGTGGGTAGTTTGACTGGGGCGGTCGCCTCACAAACTGTAACTGAGGCGCCCAAAGGTTCCCTCAGGCTGATTGGAAACCAGCCGCAGAGCGCAAAGGCACAAGGGAGCTTGACTGCGAGACCTACAAGTCGAGCAGGGACGAAAGTCGGGCTTAGTGATCCGGCGGTCCCGTATGGAAGGGCCGTCGCTCAACGGATAAAAGGTACGCCGGGGATAACAGGCTGATCCTGCCCAAGAGTTCACATCGACGGCGGGGTTTGGCACCTCGATGTCGGCTCATCGCATCCTGGGGCTGAAGCAGGTCCCAAGGGTTCGGCTGTTCGCCGATTAAAGCGGTACGTGAGCTGGGTTTAGAACGTCGCGAGACAGTTCGGTCCCTATCTGGTGTGGGCGTAGGACACTTGAGGAGAGATGTCCTTAGTACGAGAGGACCAGGACGTACGGACCTCCGGTGTATCGGTTGTCGCGCCAGCGGCAGCGCCGAGTAGCTGTGTCCGGAAGGGATAACCGCTGAATGCATCTAAGCGGGAAGCCAACTCCAAGATAAGGTGTCCCGGGCGTAAGCCCCTAAAGGCCTCTGGTAGATGACCAGTTTGATAGGCGGGAGGTGGAAGCGCTGCGACGCGCGAAGCTGACCCGTACTAATCGGCCGTGTGGCTTGACCATACTTTACCCGTTCTTCTTGCGTGCCAGTTTTGGATCCCGATTGAGTTGTGAATTTTGGCAGTTTTTCCGGTGGCCATACCGAGAGGGAAACACCCGTTCCCATTCCGAACACGGAAGTTAAGCCTCTCAGGGCCGATGGTACTTGGCGGGTAACCGTCCGGGAGAGTAGGTCGCCGCCGGGAAGTATGAAAGCCCCATGGGTCACCGTGGGGCTTTCGCTTTTTCCGTCGACAAACTCCATCGAGGTAGTGTAGTGTCCCCTTGGCGTCAAGCTGTAGTGCTCCTGACCCGCCCCGGAAAACTGGCCCAACTGTAGGTTGAGAACCGGGACCTCGGAAAGCCTCCCTTGCCGATCTGGCCGGCGTTTGGCGCCCTCAACTTTCTCAGTTTAGACACTGAAGCAAGCCCGCCTCTCCGGCGGGTCGTTCTTCGTGCCTCGAGGGCACAGTGCCCTCGAGCTCTTTCGCGGCGAACGCGGCCGGCGTGTCATCGCCGAGCGAGTTGTGCGGCCGCTGGTGGTTGTAATCGTTGCGCCAAGCCGCCAGCAGCCGCGTCGCATCGCCTATCGAGCCGAACAGCTCGACGTTGAGGCACTCGTCCCGCAGGCGGCCGTTGAAGCTCTCGATGAAGCTGTTCTCTGTGGGTCGCCCCGGCCGGATGAAGGCCAGCTGGATGCCGTGCCGCTACGCCCACTCGTCCATCACCTTCCCCGCGAACTCGCTGCCGTTGTCCACGGTGATCGAGGTTGGCCTGCCACGCCCGGAGATCGCACCATCAAGCGCCGAGGCCACGTCGTCGCCACCCATGTGGCGCTTCCCCTGGATCGCCACACACTCCCGCGTGTACCGGTCCACCACGGTCAGGATCCGAAATGGCCGCCCATCCTCGAGCCTCGCCGCCACGAAGTCCATGCTCCAACGCTGATTCGGCCCAGTGGCCACCTCGACGATGACCGGCCGGCGCCGCGCGATCTTCTTCCGCACCTTCGTCCGCACCGTCAAACCCTCCTGGGCATACAGCCTGTAGACCCTCTTCGCATTGACCTTCCACCCCTCCCGCCGGAGCAGGACAGTCAGCCGCCGGTAGCCAAACCGCACCCGCACCGATGCCAGCTCGCGAAGGCGCTGTCGCAAGGCAATCTGCGGGTCCTTTCGACCCACGTACCGCTTCGTGCTCCGGCACAGACCCAGGATGCGGCATGTCCGGCGCTCGCTGACCCGGAAGCCGCCCTGGACCCACTCGGCAATGGCCTTGCGCCGCACCCGCGTCACACTTTTTTTGCCAGCACATCCTGCAGGATGTGCTTGTCCAGGCTCAGATCCGCCACCAGCCGCTTCAATCGTGCATTCTCCTCGCGCAACTGCCTCAACTCCCGCAGCTCGCTGATCCCGATCCCACCGTACCGCCGCTTCCACGTGTAGAAGGTGGCTTCGCTGATCCCCGCCTGCCGGCACACGTCCCTGACCGCGACCCCGCTTTCCACGTGATGCAGCGCCGCGATGATCTGCTCCTCGGTGTGTGTTTGCCTCGGCATCTCGTTCCCCCTCTGCGCCTCGCCAGAAGACCACGAGAAACCCGATCTCTCAACTTTCCCCTGGACCAGTTTTCTGGTTTTGGGTCAACAGGTGTGGGCACTCAAGCAGGTGCTGATGCGTGCTGTGGGTGCAGGGGAACTCCGCCCACGACGGGAGCGAACGTGAATGTGAGATCAAGCGTGAAGTTACCCTGCAGGGTGTGCACTCGAACAGAAGGGACGTACCGCACCTCCTCCTTGAATCCAACCGACCCCGCCATGACCCGTCACACCACGCCGCGGGTGTCACACAGCAACGAAGAAGGACATGTGACGGTCACGTGATCGTCAATCTCGCGAATCACACGGCAAATTAAGCACAAGCTGAACTTGCGTTTCATTTCCTTGGTTGAGTAGATTCGTTGCAGTTTGACCCGGGGTGGCGAGGCGCGGTTCAGGGCGCAGGGGCGTTCGCGAGCTGCCAGGCGAGCGTCGCCAGCGCCGCCACGTCGTCGCGCAGCGCTTGTGGGTCCACCTTGTCGAGGGTGTCGGCCTCGGTATGGTGCACGTCAAAGTAGCGCGGCTGGTCGACCCGCAGTTCGGCGGTGAGAACGCCGGCACGGGCGAGCGGCGACATGTCCGCGCCGCCCCCGCCGTGGCGGAGCGCGAGGCCGGTCGCACGCGACGCGGTAGTGAACCATGCAAGTTGTTGCGGGGTGCCGGAGGCGGTCCACTCGAGCGGCGGCCCGCTCCCGGCGTCGCTCTCGACCGCCGCGAGGTGGCGCTCGGCGCCGTGCGCCGCGGCATACGCTTTCCCGCCGTCGAGGCCGTGCTCCTCATTGGCGAAGAGCACCGCCCGGATGCTGCGCTGGGGCGCGACACCGAGCGCGTGGATGAGCCGCATCGCCTCGATGACGTGGATCACCCCGACGCCGTCGTCCTGGGCGCCCTGGCCCACGTCCCAGGAGTCGAGATGGGCGCCGATCAGGACGATCTCATCGGGCGCCGAGATGCCACGCACCTCGGCGACAACGTTGGCGGTTGCGACGTTGCCCACGGAGTGCGCGTCCATTTCTAGCCGTACCCGTACCTCCACGCCCGCGCTCACCAGGCGACCGATCCACTCCGCGTACTCCATGGGGATCGTAGCCGCAGGGATCTTGGGCGCATCGAGGTCGTACTCGAGTGTGCCCGTGTGCGGCGTTGCGAGCGAGGTGAGAGGCGCCGTCCGGATCAGCGCGGCGACCGCTCCGGCGGCGGCCGCGCGCGAGGGCCCGTGGGTGCGCAGGGGCGAATAGATCCCGTAGCGTGCCCCGCCGCTTGCCTCAGGCGCAATGACGGGATTGAACAGCACGATCTTGCCCTTGACCTGGGGCCCCACTTCCTCGAGCGAACGAACCATCACTACCGGCGCCTCAACGCCAGGCGTGCCGACTGACTCGCCGAGGCCGAGCATGGGCAGCTCGTGCAGGACCGGTGCGGTCATCACGGCGCGCTCACGGCCGCGCACCCAGACCTCCAGCGTCACCGGCTCCAGGTGGACTCCGTCGAGGCCGTCTTGGCGGGAAGTGCCCTCGGCCCACCGCACCGCCTGGAGAAACGGCGCGGTGCCGGCAAGACGTGGCCCGATGCGGTCGCACAGGTAGGAGAGGCGCTCCCACGCGAGCGGGTCAGTGCGGGCAGCCTCGCGCAGGCGCGCGACCACCGCGTCGGCTGGCGGCGTTCGCCCCGGGGCGGCGCCGGGGGCCTGGGCGAAGAGCAGCGAACCGATCGACAGGGAAAGCAGGGCTGAAAACACGAAGGGGGAGAGACGTCCGCGCGGCTCTCCCTCACCGTGGCTGGCGGCGCGGCGCCGCATTGCTGGCATCGCGGTCCCCTTCCCGGCCAGGGTGCTGCGAAAATGAGCCAGTGGGAGCAGCTTCGAGGTGCGACCGAGGAAAGCCCTCGAGAGCCGATCGGTCACGGCAAGATACCGCTCCCACCAAGGTTTTCTCTCATTGTCCTTGATGCCGCGGACCGGCATGGAAACCTCTACGTTGGTTCCGCCGGCGCAGTGGGGTGCCAGAGATTTTTTTCCTGCAGCAGGGACTCGGCCGCGGCCACTCCGGCGCGGAACTCGTCCCACAGCTCCGGGGTAATGGTTACGCCCTTCTTGGTCGGCGCCAGCTCGCCGTTGGCGTTCTCATAGAACATGCGAATGTCCACATAGGTGCGCCCCTTGAAGGTCGAAAGCGAAACGCGCAGCGTCTCCTCGGCGTTGCGTTTGAACTCGTAAATGACCTTGCGATCGTCCGGCATCATGACCTCCGTCACCCGGGAGTGTAGCCTGGATCGGCGGCGGGGGAATCGTCCGCACTGGCGCGGTCCGCGGGATGTGCCGTGCGAGGGCCCCGGTGCCGTGCATTTGGGCGCCGCGACAAACAACCGTTGGGGCAAACGTGGTGACATGCGACACAATATATGTCTCTAGATGTGGTAGCCTTCTTGGGTCTCGCTAGGGGTGAACGCAGTGCATCGTCGGGGTGCAAGGCCGCACGAGTGGGCGGGTCGCGCAGCGCTTCGACAGAGTGCTCCCGCGCTCATTCGAGCACGGGGCGGAGACGAAGGAGGAGCCAATGAGCAGCAGTTCAGGGTGGAGAGTGGGCGTAGTTGCCGTGGTCGTGGCCATGGTTGTCATCCCTGCGTTCGCCGGATTCTCCGGCACCGATTTGGTCCTGCCGTCGATTGGCAACCGGCCAGGGGCGCTCTCGTCGAACTGGCATACGCTGGTCTGGGTCTACAACCCGGGGGCGTCAACGGCCAACATTACCGTCTACTTTCTCGAACGCGATGTGTCCAACCCCACGCCACCGCACGCGCCGCTGGTCGTCGGCCCCGGACAAACGTTCCGTTCGAGCAGCATCATCGAGGACCTTTTCGGTTTCCAAAAGTGGGGTGCGCTGCGTTTTGTCTCGACCAGCGATGTCGTGGTCACCTGCCGAATGTACAACCTGCCGGCCAGCGGCAACGACGCGAGCACGACGGGGCAGGATTACGCCGGCATTCCGGCCTCGTTCGCCATCGGCGCGGGGCAGTCGACACAACTCCTTGGTGTCTCGCAGAACACGCCGGTCACCAGTGGGATGTTTCGCTACTCCTTCGGCTGGGTGGAGACGACCGGCAACAGCGTGAATGTGCGCGTGACGGCGTACAACGGAGATGGTAGCGTCGCGGGCGGCCCCACCGACTATCCCACGGATCCGTTCGAGTCGCGCTATTACCCGATTGACAACTTGATTCCGACCGTCAACTCGACCAACCTGCGGCTGAAGGTCGAAGTGACCTCCGGGAGCGGCAAGATCGTCGCGGTGGGCTCGGGCGTGGCCAACACCTCGACCGACGGCACCACGTTCGAAATGCAGTTCCCTGCCTCGGCCCTTGGCATTTCCGCCGTGGCGCACGATGGCACCCTCACCGGCGATGGCACGGGTGGCAACCCGCTCGGCCTGGCGATCGGCGGCGTAACCAAGGGCTACCTTTCCGCGAGCGGTGGCAGCGCGGGTCAAGTGCTGGGAACCGACGGCACGAACCTCGTCTGGCAAGCCGGCGGTGGCGGCGGGCTGACGCTGCCGTTCAGTGGCGCGGCGTCGTCCGCAGCGCTGACGGACCTCTTCACGATCCAGAACTCCGGCGCCGGCCGCGCGATTCACGGCATCACCTCGACCGACACCGCGGTCTGGGGCCAGAGCACCGGCAGCGGATGGGGCGTGGCCGGCTGGACCCTCAACACCATCGGCGTCCAGGGGTGGGCCGCCGGGACCACCGGTGCATCGACCGGCGTCTGGGGCCAGACGGAATCGACGACCACGCTCGCCCGCGGCGTCGTCGGCTGGGCCCACGCGACCTCGGGCCAGACGGCCGGCGTGTGGGGGCAAACGCAATCGACCGATCTGAACAGCGCCGGCGTGTACGGGTGGGCCAACGGCGGCTACGGTGTCGGCGGGTACAGCGTCGGCTACTACGGCGTTCTTGGCGTGCAGGGCGCCGCGAGTGGTACCTATGACGCCAACCGGCGGGGCGGCGTTTGGGGCGACAGCACCGACGGCCAAGGGGTGTTGGGCACGAGCAAGAACACCGTGGGCGTGTCAGGCATGAGCGTGACGAGGTATGGCGTGCAGGGCATCAGCTTGGGCTCAAGTGGCGCCAACTCGTCGGCGATCATTGGATTTGCCTATGGCTCGCCGCCCGGGCCGGCCGGCTACTTCAGCGGCGACGTGCACCTCACGGGAACCCTCACAGGCGGCACCAAGTCCTTCATGATCGATCACCCGGTCGATCCGGCGAACAAGTACCTCTACCATGTTTCGGTCGAGAGCCCTGACATGATGAATATCTACAACGGCAACGTCACTACCGATGGAATCGGCCAGGCGACCGTCACCATGCCGGACTACTTCTCGGCCTTGAACCGCGACTTCCGCTACCAGCTCACCGTCATCGGCCAGTTTGCCCAGGCGATCGTGGCGGGGGAAATCGAGAATAACCAGTTCACCGTCAAGACGGACAAACCCTACGTCAAGGTCTCGTGGCAGGTCACCGGCATCCGCAAGGACGCCTACGCCAACGCGCACCGCATTCAGGTGGAAGTGGACAAGCCCGAGAACGAGCGCGGCTATTACATCCACCCAGAACTCTTCGGCCAACCCGAGGAGATGGGCATCGAGTGGGTGCACAACCCGGAGCTGATGCGTTCCATGAAGGAGATGCGGGAAAAGAACCAGCAGCAGAAGTAGTCAGGGAAGGTAGCGAAGTCTCCCCGAAGGGCCGGGAACGCTCCCGGCCCTTCGTGTTTTCTGACCGCGCGAAGCTCCGTCACCGTCCACGGTCGCCCGCGCTCCTAGCGCGTGACCTGCGAGGTCCAGTCGCCGTACATCGGATTGGGCAAGAGAAAGTAGCGCAAGCCGAACGCCTCCGCCCAGCTTGTCCCGGGCTCCTCACCGACGGCCGGGAAGTCGCCGATCTGGTCGCCGAGGTAGGCAAGTACCCTCGCGGGCTTGCCCGGCCATGCGCACTGCCCCTTGCCATCGCGGAGCTCCGCCCGCCTGGCTGCCTTCGATGATCCGGCGCTTGGCTGCTTGAGGCAGAGCAGGTCACCCTCTCTCCACACGCCCACGCTGGCGAGGTTGCGGATCGTCGCCACGCGCATCGCCTCGGCGCGGTTGGTGATGAAGGCAACACGCCCGCCGGCGAGCCGCATTGCCGCAAGGAAGTCTGACACTCCGGGCACCGCTGGCGCTTGCGCTCGCTCGACCCAGGCGCTCCACGAGCCGCTGTCGAATCCGATGCCGTAGGTCGCTCGCTCGAGCTGATACACCGAGTTGTCGAGCACCGTCTCGTCGATGTCGAGCACGACCGCCCAGGTGGCGCTGGTCGGCAGCGCTTGCTTTGCCCTGCCCACGGCGTCGGCCGCGACGCGGTAGGTCTGCGCCATCAAGGTGGAGTACTCGGCGCTGTCGCGCACGTACTTGATCTGCAAGCCGATGACCGCCTCGGCGAGCCTGGGTGCCGGCGGCTGCGCGGGCGAAGCCATCGATGGCGCCTGGGCTGCCTGCGTCGTCGGTGTGCTGTAGGGGCGCATCTCGGGGATGGGCTGTGCCAGACATGCCGCGCCGGACGCAAGAGTCAGTGCCCACATCATGCTGATCCGCATTGCTCGCATCACCGATCCTCCCCTGCCTCTTGACCGAGGCCGTTCCGCTTACGCCGGGCTCGTCGCAGCGGCGGGCGCCGGCATCCCGTTTCAGCGCAGCGGTTCGAAGATCCCCAGCGTTCGGTTCTTCTTCACATTGTCCCAGGTGAAGAAGCGGCCGTTCATCGCGATGTAGACCCCATGCGGCAGGCACTGCGCAAGCGAAATCGCGCTGCCCAGGTTGAACAGGCCATCCGAGGAGCCGAACGCGTACGGCACGATCGCGCCGGTGAGCACCACGGTCTTGTCCTTGATCCCCTCCCCGAGAACGCGCGCGGTGTCGTCCACCGTGTCGGTGCCGTGCGTAATGACGATGCGTTCCTCGTGGGCGCGGCGGCAATTGGCCAGGATGAGGTCGCGGTCTGCCTCGGTCATTTCGAGAGAGTCCACCATCATCAACGTGCGCACCTTGACGTCGACGCGGCAGCGCCCGAGCTTGAGCATTTCGGGCAGGTGCGTGTCCTTGAAGAAGAGCTTGCCGTGAATCTCGTCGTACTCCTTGTCAAACGTGCCGCCGGTAATGAACAGCCGGATGCTCATCGCTCCTCCGCGGTGCAGGGACAAGAGCTTACCTGAGTTGGCGCGTGAGCGCACCCGTGCGTGCATTCTGCGTTCATACCTCCGGCACAGGGCGCCGCAGGCCCCCGTTGCGAAGCGGAAGATCTCGTGCCGCCACAAGAGGAAGAGACAGCCTTTCGTTCTTCTTGCCCGTCGGGTTCGCGGCCACTCGGGCCTGGCGCATCCCCACGCGCAGCGGACACGCGCACCTACCGCGGGCGAGCTGGTTCAGCTCCTCCGTGGGAGCGGCGTCCCGCCGCGACCAGGTAACCACGGGCCACGACTCTCTCACAACGTTTTCTTTGTGCCCGTCGGGTTCGCGGCAGTTCGGCGCGGGCTCGCCCCCGCTCGCCTTGCGCCGAAACTCCTCCGGCCGCGACCCGGCAGCGCGCCTCGCCGCCGTGACCCTCGCTGTTCCCCTCGCTCACACAAGACGCTCGCTCGGGGCCAGCGTTCCCCGGCGCCGATCCGCGCGCCGGGTCCCCGCTGCCTCCGGAGTGATCGCCGCTTCACCCGACGGGCGGTTTGCCCTTCCACCCTCCCAACCACCACCCGTCCCCCGCACGCCCAATTCCTCAGGTACAACATCATTCTCGGTTGCAGTCGAGAAAGAGCGAGACCGGGCGGGGGGCATTGACTCCGCACGTCGGGTGCGCTGCGGCATTCCTGCGGAGCGCACGGGAACCGAGCGGGCGGACCGCGGTGGGGTGTCGCTGACGCGGCTTCATGCGGACAGCGAGGGGCCCCACCGTGGGCCGTCCCTGCTCGGTCGTGCGCGAAGGAGTCTCGGCCCGCAGCGAGTGGGGGCGAGCCAGGGCCGAGAGCCGCCGCACCCGACGGGCACCAAGAAACACGATGTTGTCTTTGCCGTTTGCGTTCTGTTGTCACCGTTCGCGTCGCATAGAGAAACTTCGACACACAATATGGTTGTTCGGGCGAGTGAGGAGGGGGCAGCAGCCGACGGGCGAGAAGAACCGGAGACACGTCGGTGCCGTGGGTCATCAAGACGGCCGAGAAAAGGAAGCGGCCCGGGGCGCCGGGAGGTGGGTGGCGCCCCGAGCCGATGATATCGCTTTGCGTTTCTCAGATCTCTGTGCCTGGCGGTTGGCCTCTCATTCGAGCTCCGATCCCCGAACCCCTAGCCCCGGTTTCAATCCATTTGACGGCGCAGATACGTCGGGGTGTCGAACTCGGAGAAGTTCCCCACGTTGACGCCGTAGTCGCTGGGCAGGTTCGCTGGCAAGAACGGATTGACGGAGTCCGCCGTCTTTTCCGATCGCGCCTGCTCCTTGATCGCAATGCGGTCGGAGACGGCGCGGCTGGGTTGCTCGGTTGCCGTGGCGCCGAAGCCGGTGGCCACGACGGTGACCTGGATCGCGTTCGCGAGCTCCTCCCGCTGCCCATAGCCGAACAGGAACAAGCAGTCGGGAGAGCAGCGCTTGGCGATGTACTCGGCGGCGTCGTTGATCTCTGCGATGGTGGTGTCCGGTCCGCCGACGAAGTTGACCAGCACCCGCTGCGCACCCTCGAGCGAGGTCTCTTCCAGCAGCGGCGACGAGAACGCCTGCTGTGCCGCCTCGATCGCACGGTGCTCGCCGGCACCGGTGCCGACACCCATCAGCGCCATGCCGCCGCCGCGCATTACCGTCTCCACGTCCGCGAAGTCGCGGTTGATCACGCCGGTCTCGTTGATGATGTCGGAGATCCCCTGCACGCCGTGACGCAGCGCCTCGTCGGCGAGCTGGAACGCCTGCTCGACCGAGACCTGCGGCCCAACCATCTGGAGCAAGCGCGAGTTGGGCACGGTGATTAGGGTGTCGACGCATTTGCGCAGCTCCTCGATGCCCTTCTCGGCGATGCGCGCCTTGCGCGAGCCCTCGAAGGTGAACGGCTTGGTCACCACCGCGACAGTGAGCGCTCCGGCCTCCCGCGCGAGGCTGCCCACCACCGGCGCGGCGCCGGTGCCGGTGCCTCCGCCCATCCCGGCGGCGATGAAGATCATATCGGCGCCCTCGAGGCACTCGATGAGCTCATCGGTGCGATCGAGCGCCGCCTTGTGCGCCGCGTCGGGGTCGCAGCCGGCGCCGAGAGCCTTGCCACGGCCGTTCGAGGTGATGAGCTGCAGCCGCATGCCGGCCCGACTGGCGCGCAACGCCTGGCCGTCGGTGTTGACCGCGATGAACTCCACCCCTTTGATGCCGGCGGCAATCATGCGGTTGACGGCGTTGCAGCCCCCGCCCCCGACGCCGACGACCTTCAGCACCGCCGGAGCGGATTCGTCGGCAATGGTGATTGCGGGTGCCGGCCTGCCCTTCGAATCGTCAAACGTGATCACGTTCCACCTCCCCTTTCGCAAACATCTTGCGTGTCAATCGCAGGATTAGGTTGTCCCGTCTCCGCTTGCCTCGGACCACCGGCAACGCGGAGGGAAGCCGCATGCTGCGGGCGTGCGCGAGCAGCCCAACCGCCACCGCCGGCGAGCGCGAGGGCAGCTCGGAGCTCGACAGCAGGTGGGTGGCGTCGGCCACCCCCTCGAGCTCGCCGAGGCGCGCCCGCTTGACGAAGACCTCCTCGGCGAGGGCGGCGAGGCCCTCGAGGTGTGCACCGCCGCCGCACAGGACCACGCCGGTGCACGGCGCGTCCGGCGGGATCTGCCGCCACACCTCGGCGGCGATCAATTCAAACGTCTCCTGCATGCGGAGCCGGACCGTCTTGCAGAGCTCTCGGCGGGAAACGACGTGGCTGCCGCGGCCCTCGATGGTGGGAACCGAGATGGTCTCTTCCTCGCCGACGTCGGCGAGCAGCATCGTGCCGGCCTGGCGTTTGGCGGTTTCCGCGCCCTTCGTAGTGGTCTGGAAGCGGTGCACGAGGTCGTCGTTGATCTTGTTGCCGCCGATGGGAAAGCAGCCGGCGGCGAGCAGCCGGTCGCCGGAATACGCGGCATAGCCGGTGCTGCCGTAGCCGATATCCACCAGCACCGCCCCCAACCGCCGCTCGTCGGCGGTGAGCGTCGCCTCGGCGGCCGCCACCGGCGAGAAGTAAAACTCCTCGACTTCGATGCCGGCCTCGTTGATCGCCTTCTCCAGCGTGCGCACCGGGCTCTCCTGGCAGGCGAGCACGTAGGCGTCGACCGCGAGCTGGCGGCCCACCATCGCTTGCGGATCCAGGATGCCGTCCTGGTCGTCGAGCGAGTAGGTGGGCGAGACCACGTTCAAGACCGTATGGCCGCTGGGCAGGGGCTGGCGCCGGACCGCCTCGTGGAGCGTTTCGAGGTCCATCGGGGTGACCTCACGGGCGCGGCTGCCGAGCGAGATCGCCGCGCGGGTGAGGCGGCCAGAGACGAAGATCCCCGCCGCCGACGCGATCACCCGCTCCACCGGGAGCCTGGCCATCAGCTCCGCTTCCTCGACCGCCGCCTTGATTGCCGAGACCACGGGCTTGAGTTGCACCACCTGGCCGGCGCGCACCCCGCTCGAGGGCGCGAGCCCCACCCCGCGGATGACAAGCTCATTGCGTTCGTCGAGCTCCGCGAGCAGGGCGAGCACACGCTCGTTGCCAACGTCGAGAGCGGCGAGGAGACGGTCGGAGGGGGCCATCAGGAGGTCTCCGCCGCGGCGGCAGGAGGGGCGGGAAGCACCGCGACCCGCCCCACCACCCGGACGTCGAGGCGTTGGGGTGCGAGCTTGTTGGCGGCGACCCACGCGGCGAGCACGCGGCGAGCGACGCCGAGTGCCGCGGGTTCGGCGGGGTCCGCGATCAAGGTCGGGCCAGACGCCGCGAAATGGAGCGCAACATCGCACGGCCCGATCCGCTCGGCGCGCTGCAGCCGGTCGCCCCAACCGTGCTCGAGTGCTGGCACGGCCGCGAGCAGGGCGGCGCGTTCCTCGGGGAAGGAGGCGAAGCCGTCAATCTCGAGCAGCCCCGCCCCCGCCTCGCTCGGACCAAGGATCTGGCCCTCCGCATCGACGAGGGCAGCAGTCGCCCCGTCGCGCGCTACCGCGGTCGGCATGCGCTCGCTCACGGTACAACTCACGACGCCATCGAGGGACACGCGCACGGTCGCATCCGCGACCCACGGAATGCGACGCACGATCGTTCGCATCTGGTCAGCGCGGACCGCAATCGTCGGCGTGCCGAGCGCCGCGCGCAGCGTGGCTTCCACCTGCGATGCCGGGAAGCGGCGCGTGCCTGCGACGCGGACCTCGCGCACCTGCAGTGCCATCGCAAGCGTAGCGATGAGGGCGCACGCCAGTGCGACGGGGACCGAGCGGCGGGCGAGGCGCCGCCAGGGCCGACGGTGGCGAACCGGCCCGCTCACGGGGCGCCTCCTGCGAGCCAAGCCTCACCGAGGCGCACCACGTCGCCGGCGCCAAGGGTGAGGAGGACATCGCCAGCGTGCAACTCCTCCTCGAGTTTCTCCCGGGCGTCGGCGAACGACTCGCAGGCCAGCACGCGGCGATGGCCGGAGGCACGCGCCGCGGCGACCACCAGCTCGTGGGTGACGCCCGGCAACGGACGTTCGCGCGCCGGGTAGATCGGCAGGACCAGCACCACGTCGGCGCCGAGGAGCGCCTCGCCAAAGGCGCGCGCGAAGTCGCGAGTGCGCGAGAACAGGTGCGGCTGGAACACGACCACGATGCGCGCATCGGCAAACGCCTGGCGCGCGGCCTGCAGCGTGGCCGCTACCTCGGTGGGGTGGTGGGCGTAGTCGTCGACGAGCACGACGCCGTCGCGCTCACCCTTGCGCTCGAACCGACGCGCCACGCCGGTGAACGCCGCGGCGGCAGAGGCAACCTCCGCCCATGGCACACCGATTTCGAGCGCCGCGGTGGTCGCCGCCAGCGCGTTCGCGAGCATGTGGCGGCCCGCCAGCGACACCGTCAGCTCGCCCAGCTCGTCGCCGTGCGCGACCACCCGGCAGGTAGCACCGGCGGGGGTGTAGCGGGCCGCTCGTGCGTGCACGTCCGCTTGTGGGGAGAGCCCATAGGTGACGACTCGACGGGAAAACCGAGGCAGCAGGCGGCGCACGCCCGGGTCGTCGAGACCGGCGATGGTGGCGCCGTAGAACGGCACCCGATTGGCGAACTCAACGAAGGCGTCCTCCATCGCCTCGACCGTGCCGTAGGTATCGAGGTGCTCCGCCTCGATCGTCGTGATCACGGCGAGGGCGGGATGGAGCGCGAGGAACGAACGGTCGAACTCGTCCGCTTCGCAGACGAGGTACTCGGAACGGCCGAGCCGGGCGTGCGCACCGAGAAAGTGCATCCTGCCGCCCACCGCCACGGTGGGATCGAGTCCGGCGCGGGTGAGGATGAATCCTGACAGCGACGTGGTCGTGGTCTTGCCGTGGGTACCGGCCACCGCCACCGTCCACTTCAGGCGCGAGATCTCACCGAGCATCTGGGCGCGGCGGATTACCGGGATGTTGCGTTCGCGCGCCGCGTCGACCTCGGCGTTGCCCGACGCCACCGCGGAGGAAACCACGAGTACGTGTACGCCGTCGAGGTGCGCTGGGGCATGACCTTGCGCGACGTGGATGCCGAGCCCCTCCAGCCGCGCCGTCGCATCGCTTGCCGCCAGATCGCACCCCGACACCGTGAAGCCCTCACCGTGGAGCAGCTCCGCCAGACCGCACATGCCCACGCCGCCGATGCCGACGAAATGGAGGTGGCGCACCTTGCCGAGGTTCATCGGCCACCGCCCGCTGCTTCACGCACCATTCGCGCGACCGCGGTGGCGGCATCGGCGCGCGCGAGGCGGCCGCCGGACTGACCGCGCTGGATGAGCGCTTCCGGCTGCGCAAGCAGGCGCGCCAGGACCGCCGCGAGCGCCGGCGGAGTGGCCTCCGCTTCCTCGACGACCTCCGCCGCACCGGTGGCTGCCAATGCGTTTGCGTTGGCAAGCTGATGGGCATGCGCGGCTGCGGCGAATGGGACCAAAAGCGCGGCACGGCGCGCCGCCGCCAGCTCGGCGATCGTAAGCGCACCGGCACGCGCGACGACGAGGGCGGCTAGGGTGAGCGCCCTCGCCGGCTCTTCGAGGAAGCCGACCACCTCGGCGGCGACGCCGGCCTCGGCGTAGCGCTGCCGCACCTCCTCCTCCCAGCGCGGTCCTGCCTGGTGGAGGATGCGTGGCCGAGCGCCGGGGCTGGCAGCAAATGCGAGCGGCATGACGCGGTTGAGGAACGCCGAGCCTTGACTGCCGCCCATCACGAGCACCGCGAGCGGGTCAAGAGGCGGCGCTGGCACCGCGAAGAACTCGGCGCGAACCGGATTGCCGGTCCAATGCGCGGGAAGAGAGGGAAACGCGGCGACCGCCTCGGCAAAGCCGCAGGCGATCGCGCTTGCCCACGGGGCGAGGAAACGGTTGGCCACGCCCGGCCGCGCGTTTTGTTCCTGGAGCACCACCGGCACGCCGAGAAGGGCGGCGGCGAGCGCGCCGGGCAGCGAGGCGTAGCCCCCCAGCGAGAGCACCGCCCCGGCCCGGCGCCGGAGCAGAAACGCCGCCGCCTGCAGCACGGCCGGGGCCATGCGCAGCGCGGCGCCGACTCTCGCGAGTGGCGACCGTCCCACTGCACCGGTCACCGCCAACAGGCGAATCGGGAAGCCAGCCGCCGGAATGCGGGTCGCCTCCAAGCCGCGCCGTGCGCCGAGCCAGGTGATCTCGACCCCTGCCTGCCGTAACTCCATGGCTACCGCCAGACCAGGGAAGAGGTGGCCTCCGGTGCCGCCGCCGGCGATCACCACCGTGCTCACCCACCCTCCTTGCCAACGTTCAAGAGGAGCCCGACCGCGACCAGGGTGAGGACAACGTCTGAGCCACCTGCAGACAACAGTGGCAGAGGTAACCCCTTGGCCGGAATAAGTTTGAGACACACCGAGATGTTGAGGAGCGTTTGTACGCCCAGCGTGACGCCGAGCCCACTCGCGAGCAGGCCGGCCGCGAGGGAAGGGGCGTGACGTGCAGCGGTCAGGGCGCGCGCCACCACCGTGCCGAGCAGGGCCAGAGTGATCACCGCGCCGAGCAGCCCGAACTCCTCGCCGAGCACGGCGAAGATGAAGTCCGTATGGGGCTGGGGCAGGAAGAAGAGCTTCTGCAGGCTTTCTCCCGGTCCCCGACCGACCAGGCCGCCGCTGCCGATGGCAATGAGCGATTGCTGCACCTGGTAGCTGGTGCCGCCGAAGAAGGTGCGCAGCCGCTCCATGCGGTACGGCTTGGCCGCAATCGCAATGACGAACACCACCGCACCGACGCCGGCAAGCGCCGCGAGGGGACGCCAGCGGACATCGGCGAGGAGGAGCAGCGCCACTGCTCCCGCGAGGAGCAGCACCGCGGAGCCGAGATCGGGCTCCACCAACACGAGGCCGACCGTCACCGCCACGAGACCGAGGGCGAGGCGCTCGACACGAGTGCGCTCACGCCGGTTGGCCACGCGCTTGGCGAGCAGGGCCGCAAGCGCGAGTGGCAGGGTTACTTTGGCGATTGCCGATGGCTGCAGCGAGGAGACCGGAAGCTGCAGCCAACGGTGGGTACCGGCCACCGACGACTGGAGGAAGGCGGCGATCAGGCCCAGCCAGGTTGCGCCCAGCAGCGGTAGCGCGAGGGTGGGCCTGAGGAGGCGATCGAGCGGCACGAAAGTCGCGGCTAGCATCCCAGCGATGCCGAGCACGAGTGCAACGAACTGGCGGAGCGCGAACTCGTACTCGGGGAGGTGGTAGTACTGGCGCGCGAGCGGGCCGGACGCGGATCCGACCATGACCACGCCGATCGCGCCGGTGACCATGGTGGCGCCGAGCAGAACGCGATCGATCTGGCGCGTTCGCGGCATCAGCGGTCCCCTGCGAGCGCCCGCGCGAGGCGGGCAAATTCGTCGCCGCGGTGCGCGTAGTTGTCGAACTGGTCGAACGAAGCGCAAGCCGGCGAGAGCAGCACGACGTCACCACTCGTGGCGTTGGCTGCGGCCCGTCCTACGGCCACCTCGAGCGTGCCGCAAGATTCGATCGGGACCGCGTCGACGAGCGCTGCGGCGATCGCCGGCGCGTCGGCGCCGATCAAGTACGCACGCGCCACCCGCCCGGCCACGGCCGGGCGCAGCTCGCGGAAGTCCTGGCGTTTGCCGAGCCCGCCGAGGATCAAGTGCACGCTGCCGGGGGAGTAGCCCGCCAAGCCGGCCGCGGTCGCTCCGATGTTGGTGCCCTTGGAGTCGTCGACGAACCGCACACCGTGCGCCTCGGCGACGACCTGGTGGCGATGCGGCAAGCCCCGGAAGGTACGGAGCGCGGTGGCGATCGCCTCGCGGCTCGCACCCATCCTGGCGGCGGCGAGCGCGGCCGCGAGCGCGTTGGCGACGTTGTGCTCGCCGAGCAAGAGCAGCTCGTCCCGGTGCAGCAACGGCGCTCCGTCGAGAACGAGCGTATCGCCCGCAAGGTGCGCCTCGGCAGCGGCGCGGGCAAGCGAGAAACGGACCGTCTGCGAATGCAGCTCGAGCTCCGCGAGGGCGGGGTCGTCGGCGTTGAGTACCGCCCAGTCGTCACGGTGCTGCAGCGCGAAGACGCGCAGCTTCGCGGCGAGGTATGCGGCGATGGTGGGGTGGCGGTCGAGGTGGTCGGCAGAGATGTTGAGCAGCAACGCAACGCGCGGTCGCAACGTGACGCAGCCTTCGAGCTGAAACGAGGACAGCTCGAGCACGACCGCGTCCCACGGATCGGCAAGGGCAAGCTCGCCCGCGGCGAGACCGATGTTGCCGCCAACGCCGACCCGCCATTTGGCCGCGCGCAGCATCTCACCGATCAGCGAGGTCACGGTGGTCTTGCCGTTGGAGCCAGTCACGCCGACGATGGGCGTGTTGGCCATCGCTCGCGCCGCGAGCTCCACCTCGGCGATCACCTCGATGCGGCGCCGGCGCGCCTCGACGAGGAGCGGCAGATCCCACGGCACGCCCGGCGAAACCACCACGCAAGAAGTCCCGGTGAGAAGCGCGGGGTTGTGGCCACCCAACGAGCGCAGAACCCCGGTGGGCAGCTCGGCAAGATGTACCTCGAGATCGGCCTTATGCGCGCGGTCGTTGATCGTCACCCGCCACCCCTGGCGCAGCAAGAGCTTTGCCGCTGCCACCCCGGATGCGCCGAGGCCGACGACGAGAGCGTGGGGGGAGCTGGGCCTGCTCATCGGATTTTGAGGGTTGCCAGGCCCATGAGTGCGAACACGACGGCGATGATCCAGAAGCGCACCACCACCTTGGTTTCGGCCCAACCCAGCAGCTCGAAGTGATGGTGGAGCGGGGCCATGCGAAAGACCCGCCTCCCGCGGGCCTTGAAGCTCGCCACCTGGAGAATCACGGAGATCGCTTCGGCAACGAAGAGGCCGCCGACCACCACGAGCAACAGCTCCTGCTTGGCGATGGCCGCAGTGCAGCCGACCGCCGCGCCGAGCGCGAGCGAGCCGACGTCGCCCATGAAGACCTCGGCGGGGTGGCAGTTGAACCAGAGAAAGGCGAGGCACGCCCCCATCATCGCGGCGCAGAAGACCGTCACCTCACCCGCGCCGGCCACATACGGTATCTGCAGGTACTTCGCGATCTTGGTGTTGCCCGCGAGGTAGGTAAAGATGGCGTATGTGCCGGAGGCAAACAGGATCGAGCCGATGGCCAGGCCGTCGAGGCCGTCGGTAAGGTTGACGGCGTTGGAGGAGCCCACCAGCACGAGGGCGACGAAGGGCACGTACAAGACGCCCAAGTCGAGGTGGACGTTCTTGAAGAACGGAGCGATCAGCTCGCCGGCCGGCGGGCTGGTCCCGGCGATTTGACGGATCGCGAGGGCGGTGAGGAGGCCTGCCACGACCTGGAGGCCGAGCTTTTGCCAGGCGAACAGCCCTTGGTTCTTTCCCCGTTTGACCTTGAGGAGGTCGTCGACAAAACCAATCGCGCCGAACGCGAGCGTGGTCAGCGTCACCACCCATACCCAGGGTTCGGCAAGGTCACCCCACAGCACGATGGGGATCGAAATTGCCGCCAGGATGAGCAGCCCGCCCATCGTTGGTGTTCCCGCCTTGGCTCGGTGCGAGGTGGGTCCCTCTTCGCGGATCGCCTGGCCGATCTGGTGGCGGCGCAGCGCCCGAATCAGCGCCGGACCACAGACGACGCCGATGAGAAGCGCGGTGAGGATCGCAATCGCGGCGCGGAACGTGATGTAGCGAAATACGTTGAGCGGGGTCCACACGCCGCGGAGCTGATAGAGCAGCCAGTAGAGCATTATCGTGTGTCGGGGGGTCGGTCGCCCGCCGCCCGCCCTCCGCGACCTCGTCCCCCGAACCCCCCTCGCGACGCCGGCGGAGCCGGTCGCCGCTCGCCGCTCACCTCCTTCACTCCCGTTGAGACGTGACGGCTGCGCAAGGACTCGTTCCCGCTAAGCACGCTAGAAGCCCTCCCGCAGCAGACCGTCAACCACGCGGTCGAGCCCGATCCCGCGTGAGCCCTTGACGAGCACCACATCGCCGGGCCGCACGAGCGAGCGCAGGAGTGCGAGCGCAGCCCCGGCCTCGGCGACGTGGTGCGCCTCGGTTCCGTTGGCGGCCCGTGCGAGTTCCACGGCCGGATCGCCGCCGACCGCCACCACGAGTTGCGCGACGGCACCGGCGCGCCGTCCGACCTCGCGGTGCAGCTCGGGTGCGTTGGCGCCAAGCTCCAGCATCTCGCCCAACACCGCGACCCGCCGGCCCGGCGTAACGGCGAGCAAGGCGAGCAGCGCCTTGGCGGCCTCGGGGGAGGAGTTGTAGCTGTCGTCCACGACCGTGATGGAGCCGCGGAGGCGGTGAATCTCGCCCCGGCGTGGGGCGGGACGCAAGTCGGCGGCGCAAGGCGCGAGTGCGGCGGGCGGCACTCCGATGGCGAGCGCGAGCGCGGCGGCGGCAAGAAGGTTGTCGGCTTGGTGGCGGCCCGCGAGCGTCCACTCGATGTCGGCGTGGCCGAGCGGTCCGGCGAGTGCAAAGGCCGCACCGAGGAGGCCGTGCGATTCGTAACGCTCGATCCAGAGATCGGAGCCACCGGGCAGCCCGTACCGTACGGCGTTGCCTGCAAAACGGCCGCCGAGCGCGGCCACCCTCGGGTCGGCGGCGTTGAGCACGAGCAGACCGTCGCGCCGCAGGTGTGGAATCAGCTCGGCCTTGGCGACGGCGATCGCCTCGATGCTGGGGAAGAACTCGAGGTGGACGGGGGCGATGACGGTGTAGAGCACCGCGTCGGGCTGGGCGATCACGCCGAGACGATCGAGCTCCCCGGCGTGGCTCATGCCGAGCTCGGCAACCATCCAGGTGATGCCGCCCGGCTGGTTCAGCAGCTCGACCGGGAAGCCGGTCTCGGAGTTGCGGTTGCCGTGCGTGAGGCCGACCGGAAAGATGGTAGCAAGGAGGGCGGCAAGAAACTCCTTGGTGGTGGTCTTCGCAATCGAGCCGGTGACCGCAGCGAGGCGATACGGCGCGGCGGCCCGCTCCACCCGCGCGAGCCGCCCGAGGGCGTGGAGCGTGTCGGCGACCAAGAGCTGTGGGAGATCAAGCGGCACGCTGTGGCTTACCACGGCCGCCGCAGCGCCGGCGGCCATCGCTTGGGCGGTGAATTCGTGCCCGTCCACCCGTGCGCCGCGCAGGGCGAAAAACACGTTCCTCGGCGTGAGCGCGCGCGAATCGATCGCGACGCCCTCGACCATCCGCTCGCCAGAACCAAGCAGGCTCGCCCCCATCTTGGCCGCGAGTTCGAGGGTGGTGGCGTGGATCACGTCTTCCTCCGCCGCGCGAGCTCTCGCACCACCTGGCGGTCGTCGAACGGTACGGTGCGGTCCGCGAAGATCTGCTCGGTCTCGTGACCCTTGCCGGCGATGAGCACGAGGCAGCGCTCGTCGGCGAGCGAGAGCGCCGCGGCGATCGCCTCGCGGCGGTCGGGAATGGCGAGCGAGCGGGCGTTGCCGGAAGCGCGTACGCCCTCCATCACCGCGGCGACGATCGCCAACGGGTCCTCGCTGCGCGGGTTGTCGGAGGTGACGATGGGCACGTCGGCGAGGCGGCCCACCGTCTCGCCCATCAGGCGACGCTTGCCTTGATCGCGGTCACCACCGCAGCCGAACACCACGGCCACGCGCCGCTGGCCCATCTCGCGCAACGCGCGCAGCACCTGCTCGAGCGCATCAGGGGTATGGGCATAGTCGACGAAGACGGGAAACGCCGTGCCCGCATCGACCGGCTCGAGACGGCCGGGGAGTGGCGTCGCGGTGTTCAAACCCGCCACGATCGCGCCAGGCGGCCAGCCGAGGGCGTAGGCAGCCGCAGCCGCAGCGAGGGCGTTGCGCAGGTTGTGCCGTCCGACCAGGGGCAGCCGCACGGGCAGGTCCCCGCCGGGCAGGCGAAGCACGAAGCTGGTGCCCGACAGGTCCGCCACCACCTCGCGTGCCCCGACCAAGCAGGCGTCGCTCAGGCCGAAGCTCACGTCGCCGGGTCGCGGGTCGGCCAGCAGCCGCGCCATGAACGGGTCGTCGGCGCCGATCACGCGCCGGCCGGATGGGTCGCGGCGCAGCAGATCGGCGAGACGCACCTTGGTCGCGAAGTACTCCTCGAGATCATGGTGAAAGTCGAGGTGATCGCGGGTGAGGTTGGTCCACACTGCGACGTCGAACTCAAGGCCGGCGACGCGCTCGAGCGTAAGGGCGTGCGACGACACCTCCATCACGGCCACGGTGCCGCCGCTCGCAACCAGCTCCGCGAGCAGGGGCGCCAGGTCGGCGGCTTCCGGCGTGGTGCGAGCCGAATTCTCGCTGCGTTCCGGTAACGCGTACGCGAGGGTGCCGAACACGCCGGGGCGCTCGCCGGCCGCGGCGGCGATGCGGCCGAGCAGGTCGGCGACGGTGCTCTTGCCGTTCGTGCCGGTGATGCCGATCATTTTGAGGCGGCGATGCGGCCAGGCGGCGAGCGCCCAGGCGGCGAGCGCGGTGGCGTGGCGCGGCGCGGCGGTGGCGAGCCAGCCGATCGTGCCCCCGGGGTCACGGTCGGAGAGGATCGCGACCGCACCCCGCTCGCACGCCTGCGCGGCGAACTCGATCCCGTGGCGGCGCTGGCCCGGGAGCGCGGCGAAGACCATGCCGGGCTCGACCGTCTGAGCGCGGTGCGTTATGCCCGACGCCACCGTCGTCGGGTCCCCGCGCAGGGTCGCCCCGCACACCGCCGCGAGCTCGGCGAGGGTCACGCGCGCCCCCACTCGGTGGGCGCCAACCCGAGCAACGTGACGAGACGGTTGGCGATGCGGCCGAACGCCGGCGCGGCCACCTCGGCGGCCCAGTAGTTGCTGTGTGGCTCGTCGATGCACACGACGATGACGAGGGACGGCGCGGGCTGCGGCCAGAAGCCGGCAAACCACGCGACATGTCGGCCTGAGCCGTACCCTCCGCCAAACGCACGCTGCGCGGTCCCGGTCTTGCCGGCGACGCGGAAGCCGGGCACCTCGGCGCTCCTGCCGGTACCCTCCTCGACGACCGCCTCGAGCATGCCTGCGAGGCTGGCGGCGAGATCGGCCGGGAGCACACGCACCTGGGGTGTGGGGTGGCGCGGGGTGACCAGCCGGCCCTGCGGGTCGCGAGTCTCGAACACGAGCGAGGGGCGAACCAGGAGACCGCCGTTGGCAATTGCAGCGTACCCCTGGGCGAGCTGGATCGGCGTCACGCTGATCTCCTGGCCAAGGGCAAGGCCGGCTCGGGACACCGCCGTCCAGCTTTGCAGCGCCCGGTAGATCCCCCGCGTCTCCGCGGGCAGCTCCACCTGGGTCGGCTGGCCGAAGCCAAACGCGCGGATGGTGGTGTCGAGCTGGGCGGCGGAGAGCCGCAGCGCGATGCGAATCGCACCCGCGTTTGACGACTTCGCGAGCACCTCACGTACCGGCAGGAGACCGTAGCGCGCGTGGTCGTGCATGAACACGTTGGCGACCTGGACGCCACCACCCGAACAGTCCACCATCTCCCCGGGAGAGAGCGCGCCGGCGAGCAGCGCCGCGGCGACGACGAACGGCTTGAAAGTGGAGCCCGGCTCGAGCGCATCCTCGACCGCCCGGTTGCGGCGGCACTGCGCGGGCGAATCCGCCAAGCGACCAGGGTCGTAGGAGGGGAGCGAGGCGAGGGCGAGCAGCTCTCCGTTGGTCACGTCCATCACCACGCTTGTCGCACCCTTGGCGCCGGTCTCGGTGAGGGTGCGGGCAAGCTCCTCCTCGACGACCTCCTGCACCCGCGCATCGAGAGAAAGCACGAGCGACTGCCCGGGCCGACCTGCCGTTTCCAACCGAAGGTCCAGCAGCGTGGGCGAGCTCTTGCCGTCGCGCAGCATGCGGTAGCGGCTCGGCACGCCTCGGAGGGTGCGGTCAAAGGTGGCCTCGAGTCCGGCCTGGCCGGCACCGTCGGCGTTGGTGAACCCGACCGTCGGGCCGGCGAGGGAGCCGAGCGGATACACGCGCCTCTCGGTACGTAAGGTTCCTACTCCGCGCTGGCGGAGCTTAGTCACGGCGTCGGCGACCGAAGGGCCGAGATCCCTCGCGAGGTAGAAGAACCCGTCCCTCTCGGCGAACAGCGCGAGGATCGCCTGCGGTGGCATACCGACCAGGGGCGACAAGCCGTTCGCCACCGCCGGCCAGCGCTCGCGCACGATCTTGCGCGGGTTGGCAACGATCGCCACGCGCTCGAGCGAACCCGCGAGGAGGCGCCCGTCGCGACTCCAGATCTCGCCGCGGGGAGCTTCAACCTCGATGGTCTTTTCTCGTTGCCGCATTGATTCCGCTTTCCACGCTCCGTGCTCGATCACCTGGATCTGCACGAGTCGCGCGGCGATCACTGCGGTCCAGACGAGCAGGGCCCAGCTCAGAGCACGGAGTCGGAAGGCATTCACCATCAGGGTGCCTCCGCGACGGCGCGCGAACGGCGCGACGCCGGCGTGGGTTTCGCCGTGATCCCCACCAGTTCGCCCGCTGCGGTGAGGTGCACGACACGGTCGCGCGTCACGGGCGTGAGTCCCAGCGAGGGCAGCTCTGCAGCCAACGCCGCGGGCGAGGTGAGTGCCTCGCGCTCGAGCAGGAGTTGGCGCTGTGCGCCCTCGAGCTTCTCAACCTCGGTGGTGAGGCGGGCGATTTCGTAGCGCATGCGCAACGTGGCCTGGCGGGGGGCGACGAACCCCGCCATTACCGCGCTGACCACCGCGGCGCCAGCGAGGCACCAGGACACCCAGCGGTGCCAACGCTGGTCGAGCTGGCGGTGCAGCCAACTGTTGCGCGGCTGATACCCCGCCACCTTCACACGTGCCTCCGCGCGGCCACCCGCAGGCGGGCCGAGCGCGCCCGTGGGTTGCTCGCAGTCTCCTCGGCGTCCGGCACGATTGGGCGCGGCGTGAGGAGATCGAGCAGTCGTTCCGGGTTGCAGGTGCAGCCGAAGCTGCCGGGTGGGCACACGCAACGCCCGGCGAGTCGACGTAAGGTGCGTTTGACCAGGCGATCCTCCAGCGAGTGGAACGCAATCACCGCCAGTCGGCCACCAGGTGCGAGTGCACGGACCGCTTGCTCGAGACTGGGCGCGATGCCGTCGAGCTCGTGATTGACGGCGATGCGCAGCGCCTGGAACGTGCGCGTGGCGGGGTCAATTCGGCCGCGGGCGCGGCCGAGCGCCGCCAGCACGACCCGGTGGAGATCGCCGGTGGTGCGCAGGGGCGCTGCCTCGCGCGCGCGGACGATCGCCCTCGCCACTCGGCGCGCGCGCGGCTCCTCACCGTAGTCGCGCACGATGCGCTCCAGTTCCTCTTCCTGCGCCGTGGCTACGAGATCTGCCGCGGTCGGGCCGCTGTGAGAGAACCGCATGTCGAGGGGGCCGTCGTGGCGAAAGGCAAATCCTCGCTGTGGGGCGTCGAACTGCAGCGATGAAACCCCGAGGTCGAACAACACCCCCGAGATGTGGTCTACGCCGAGACCGTGGAGGATCTCCGCGATGTTCCAATACGAGGCCTCGAGCAGCGTGACACGCGCGGAGAATGGCGCCAACACCGCACCCGCCACCGCGAGTGCCTCGGAATCGAGGTCCAGCCCGATGAGGCGCAAGGTCGGCTCTCGCTCCAGCAACGCGCGAGCGTGACCGCCCAAACCCACGGTCGCGTCCACGATCACCGCGTCCGGCGCGGGAGCGAGCGCTTCGATCACCTGGCGGCGCAGGACGGGTTGGTGAGTCGCGGGCGACATTGGGCATCACTGCTCCAGAGCGGCGAGTGCGGCCAGCTCCTCGGTGGTGAACGCCGTGGCCAGTTCGGTCTGCGCTCGCTCGCGGGCGACTACCGCCAAGAACCTTCCTCGGCCTGAGACCACAACCTCGCCTGCCACGGCGAGCACCTCGCGCAGCAGCACCGGAATCAGCACTCGGCCCTGCGCATCCACCTCATCCTCCTGGCCGTAGTTGGCGTGCTCGAGCAGGCGCTGGACCAACGGATCCATCGAAGGGCGCGCGATAAAGCGACGTTCCAGCTCCTCCCACACCGGCAGGGGATAGACGCGCAGCTCGGCGGGACCGATCGAGGTGATAAAGACATGGGGGCCGTACCACTGCTCGAGTTGGCCCTTGAGGCGAGCGGGCAGCTTCAGACGACCCTTGTCGTCGACGGTAGCCTGATAGCTGCCGCGAAACGTCTCCATTGCTCCTCTCCGCAAGTCACTGCTGCGGAGCGTGGGCCACGACGGTCCACTTCGCTCCACTTTGGTCCACCGCCATGATGAGGCGGCGGCGCACGGCTGTCAAGGGATTGGGGGGAGGGGACAGGCTGCTCCGAAAATGAGCTGGTGGGAGCACCTTCCAGGTGCGACCGAGCAAGGCTGTCGAGGGCCGACTGGTCGCGGCAGGAAGCCGCTCCCACCAAGTTCCTTCTTCATTCTCCGTGGTGCTGGCACGCCAGCATGACAACTGCTAGGGCGCAGTGCCCATCAGCTCGGGGTGCACCTCGACCACGTAGCGCTTCTTGAGCTCCTCGACCACGCTCGAGAGGTGAGCCCGGTAGCGATCGGCGAGCTCGCGCTGTCGCAGTTCCTCGGACACGTCCGCGAACGGCTTGAAGGTGGGCGGGATGCGCTCGATGAGGCGGATCACGTGCACGCCCGCCGGGCTTTCAAATGGGTCGGAGACCCCGCCGGGTGGAAGACCGGAAGCGGCCTTGGCCACCTCCGGCCGGAGATCGGCAAGGCTCACCACACCGAGGTCGCCCCCGCTCCCATGGCCCGCGTCCACCTCCTGTTTCACCAGGGTTTTGAACTCGCCTCCGGCCCGCGCGGCCGCGACCAGCCTCCGTGCGAGGCCAAGCTTGGCGGCCGCGTCGCTCTGGTCCTCCGCGAGGGGTAGGACGACATGCTCGAGGTGCACGCGTTCGGGGATGCGGAAGGTCTCCTTCTCGCGCTCGTAGCGTTGACGTAACTCTTCCTCGGTGATCGGCAGCGTCCCAACTTCCTTGGAGAGGATCCGGTTGACCAGGATGGTATCGCGGACGCGGGAACGGAGCTGGTCGATGGTGAGCCCCATCGCGTGCAACGACTTGTCGAATGCGGCGTCGTCGGCGACGTGGTTCTGGTCGCGGAGCTGCGCGATCGCGGTGTTGACCTCCTCGGCGCCCACCTCGAGCTTGAGCTCCGCGGCGCGTTCGAGCAGGCACAGCTCGTCAGCCGCATCCTGGACCAGCTCCGGATAGGCGGCCGGAGGTATCGCGACGCTAGTCTCCGCCGCGCGTTCCGCGGCGCGCTGCCGAATCTCTGCGGTGGTGAGGATGCGGTCGTTGACCCGGACGACAATGCCCTCGATCAAGCGTCGATCGGCAGCTTGCGCCGCGACGGCGAGAGCGAGGGCGGAGATCGCAATGAAATTGGCTCGGCTCATGGTTGCCCTTCAAACGGATTGCGACACGCAAAGGTCGCACCAACGCAGTCTACCCTGACGCCAACCCGTGCCGCCAGCGTGGAAAGGCACCTGCGGCGTGCCTCCTCGGCGAGCTTGGCGGTGAGCTCGGTCCTCGCCCGCTCCTGCGCGAGCGGGTCCGGGCCGGCGCCTGCGTGGAGGCGGTCAACGACCTGAAAGACGTGCCAGCCCGCGTTGCTCGCCACCGGGTCGCTGACCTCGCCGCGGGCAAGCCCAAACACGGCCGCCTCGAACTCGGGTGGCAGGTGGCCGCGCTCAATCCAACCGATCTGTCCGCCTTCGGCGGCGTTCGGAGCGCGGGAGAGCTGCTGCGAGAGCGTGGCGAAGTCCTCGCCGGCCCGGATGCGCTCTCGCGCCCTACGCGCCGCCGCCTGGTCAGGCAAGATCAACTGACGCAAGCGAAGTCGATCACCGTGAGCGCTGGGTTCGGGATGTTTGGCCTGGTAGGCTTCGAGCTGTGCGTCGGTGGGCTGCGGCGGGGGCTGGCACAGCGAGGGCAGGAGATCACGGGCGCGGGCGCTGCGCAGCGGTGCGGGGAGCTCGCGGTCGGCAGGGTCGGTCGAGGCGGCCAGGACCACGGCGTCTTCGAGGTAACGCTCAAACAGCGCCCCGCCAAGATCGGGGGAAACATCGGCTAGCTCCCGGCCGGTCTGCGCGCTGACGTAGCTCGAGAGCTCGTCGACCGTGACGGTGCGACCCCCGACCACGGCCAGGCCTACCGGTCCGCGACGGCAGCCGGCCGCCAGCATCAGCACCAGCACCGGCGTAAGGCGGCGAGTACCTTTGCCCACGGCGTGGAGTCTAACATCGGCTTGAGCGCTAGTTTGTCGCGGCCTCGGGCGTCTGCCGTGTCGCGATCCTAACCTGCACCTGCGCACGCTGCTCGGCTGTCTGGGCGGCGGCGAGCAACGCTTCCAGCGATGCGACGCGGCCACCGGCCCAGACATCGTGCACCACCGCGCGCTCGAGCCGCGCCTGCCAGGTCGTGCCCAGGGTCTGGCGCAGAGTGAGGGACATCACCATCACGACGCCCACCGCGCCGCGATCAGCTTGGCGGGTGCGGCGGCTTGAGATAACGGGCGAGGAACTGCCACGCCTCGTGGCGCGCCGCGCGCGCCGCCGGGGTGTCCATGCGGTCGAAGCTGTGCCCGCCCGGTGCGTCCTGATAGATCTTGTATTCGAACTTTTTGTCCGCGGCCTTGAGCGCCTGGATCAGGTGCTCGACCTCGATGACGTTGACGTCCTCATCGTTGGTGTTGGTGTGAACGAGGAGTGGAACTGCGAGCTTGTCCACGTTCCACACCGGCGAGCGACGCTTGTACTCGGCAATGTCTTCGGGCACGGTCTTGCCGATGTGGTACTTGGCGGAAAAGTCGTCCTCGTAGCTATGGCCGGTGTAACCCATCCGCATCACGAGGTCGGAAACCGGCATGCCAGCAAACACGCACGCGTAGTCCTTGGGGTGGGCGAACGCTTCCATGAGCACGATCAGCCCGCCGTGGCTCCAGCCGACCAAGCCGACGCGAGCGCGGTCGAGGAAGTCGAAGGTATCGAGCGCCCACTGCGCGCTGGCGTGGATGTCGTCCACCTCGCGTCCGCCATAGTCGATTTGCTCGTAGAAGTCGCGACCGTAGCCGGTAGAGCCTCGATAGTCGGGCGCCGCCACCACGTAGCCCTGCGCCATCAGCTCCCGAATGATGTGAGCGTGGTAGGTGGTGAAGTCGGCGTGGACACCGCCGTGAGGCAGGACCAGCAGTGGCAGTTTTTCGCCGTCTCTGCGGTTCTTCGGGACAAAGGTGTAGACGTAGAACTTCACCGGGTTCGTTGCGCCCGCCGCGGTGGGGGTGGTTGGGTGGGCGGGCGGCGGCCCGGCGATGCGCCACTTGTCGACGGTAGCCACGTCGGAGAGCCGCACGAACCAGGTGACGTCGTCAATTGCTTTGGCAAGCTCGTCCGCCCGGTGGGTTAGCTCGGCTTGGGCGTCCTTGAGGTCCTGAAGCTCCTTGGTAACGTGGTCCCCAGCGGGCTGGGCTTCGGCCTGAGCCAAGCCGACTGCCAACCCGAGGACGACTAGCAACACCGTGGTAAGGGACTTAGAAGTCATATCCGCCTCCCGGCAACCGTGCTTTAGTCTACCGGCGAAACGTTGGGAGGTTGTCAAGAGCGTCACGGTTTCCGGGGAGGGACGGACGGGAACTGGGGTTTGATCGGCTTTGGCCGCTGATCGGGCGGGATCGGGTTGGCGAACAACTTGGCGGCTTCGCTGGCCGGGATCTGGCGGTACTTGAGGTGGTCCAGCCGCGTGTGGGTCTTTTCTCGGCCTTCCTGATCGAGCCCGGTCAGACGCAGTTCATCCGCGAAGCGCACGTCGCCGAGCTTGACGACGCCGTGCCAGGAGAAGCGCATGCCGTCCGCGGTGACACCCTTGCCAATGTCCGTGGCCGGGCTTTCGACACGCACGACCGCGAACGTTTCACGGTCGAGGGCCACTTTCCAGTTGGTCGCGATCTGGGACGTGTCGAAGAACGTGTGCGGCATCACTACCGAGAGCTGCCACACCGGCTTGCCGTTGATGGTCGCCGCGGTCACCTCTGCGACGTTCACGTCCCCCCAGGTCAATGAGAACGGCAGCAGGAGGGGAAAGAGGTACGTGGCTAGCGAGCGTTTGACCATGAACGTGGTACTGGGTCGGGCATCGGCGCGTTGGGCGACGACTGCCCAGCCGCCCTGACCGTCGTCCCCGGCCACCACGTTCGTGTCGGGTAGCTCGAAGCGACCTGGAAGAGGGCCCGGCGCGCCGAAGAACAGATTCGTGTGCCAGTTGCTGGTGTGCCCGTCCTGGGTCACCTCTTCGCTGCTGACCTGGATCTCGAGGATCCCCAGCCCACGGAACGCGTCGAGACCGCCCACACTGTCGCAAGCGCGGCGGATGGCCGCCTCGGCGGACGGTACAGCGGCCGGCCCGGCGGCGTGGAGTGGCGTGCCCGCGAGAAGGGTGGCCGCCAGGACAAAACACACTCTGCTTCCATTGCTCATGATTGCTCTCCTGTGGGGTGGCTGGCCTACCTGCCCCCCGCGCCGTGCCTGGGGCCCGGAACTCTCGTGGGTGCTTTGCTGCCAAAACGGCGTCCGACCCCCGGCAAACTGACGCGGTATGCTGCGGCGACCACTTCACCCATGCTGTTGTTTTCCGCCTCCTCAGGCACTGGCGGTGTTGCAGTCTAACTGACAAGCGAAATCCGTGCCAAGGGCCAATCATGGGGCCGCTATGCTCGACGCTCCCGGGCCAAGCTCACCCCATCGGAGCGTCGCGGGCCTTGGGGGGCGAAGGCGACGGAGGCCAGGGCGATTGATCCACTCAGGGCAACCACGCCCGCGAGATTGGCAATATTTGTCTTCATAGCTGTTTATCTGATGTTGCGGCGGCGCGGCCCGTTGTGGGCCGGTTGGCCGTGCTTTACTGGATACCAAAGGCCGGACGCTCCCGCAAGGTAATGAATCAGTGACGGCGGGAAAGAGCTGTGGCGGAGTGCGTGCCCTACCAACTAAACCC
>JBIOGJ010000040.1:0-44274 GCA_044447965.1 Thermoanaerobaculales bacterium
CCACCCGTCCAAGGTCCACAACGAAGGGATCGCGCGGCAGGCGCGCAGGCAATTGTTCGGAAAGTTCCGGACTTTCAGGGTCCGGGGTGCGCCGCGACCCATGAAGATTCCGAGGATCTCAGTGAGCTTACGGCCTACCCCAAGCCACAGCGAGGGGAGGAATCTGCTTCTTGCTTGCCCCAGGGACCACATGCCAAACAGACAACATCAAATCCTTCGGTCCCCTCGGGATGACATGAAGACTCTACGACGGTCGTGAACTCGGTATCAGCCGGTCACGTCCAGTTCAAAACTGATCGGTCTCGGTGGAGCCTGCCAACGCTGCCGTCGAAGCCTGGCCCGCTGTGACGGCGTTGAGGACGCGGTCGAAGTAGCCGGTTCCGACCTCCTGCTGGTGCCTGGTGGCGGTGTAACCTGCAGCTTGCGCCGCGAACTCGGCATCCTGGAGCCGGACGTAGGCCGTCATCCCCTCGTCGCGGTAGGCGTCCGCGAGCTCGTACGTATAGTAGTTGAGCAGGTGCCACCCAGCCAGTGTGATGAACTGAAACTTGTAGCCCATCGCGCCCAGCTCGTTCTGGAAGCTCGCGATGGTCGCGTCATCGAGGTTCTTCCTCCAGTTAAACGAGGGCGAGCAGTTGTACGCGAGCAGCTTGCCGGGATAGGCGGCGTGGATCGCCTCGGCGAAGCGCTGGGCCTGGGCGAGGTCTGGCTTGGAGGTCTCGAACCAGAGGATGTCGGCGTACGGCGCGTACTCGAGGCCGCGGAAGACCTCGCCCTCGGCGCCCTCGTGCACGATCCAGTACCCCTCGGCGGTCCGCTCGCCGGTGAGGAACTGGTGGTCCTTGGGGTCGATATTGGAGGTGAGCAGCGTGGCGGAAAGCGCGTCGGTGCGGGCCACCAGAAGGGTCGGCACGTCGAGGACGTCGGCGGCGAGGCGAGCGGCGTTTAGCGTCTGGATGAACTGCGCGGTGGGCACCAGCACCTTGCCCCCCATGTGGCCGCACTTTTTCGCCGCCGCGAGCTGGTCCTCGAAGTGGACGCCGGCCGCGCCCGCCTCGATCATGCTACGCATCAGCTCGAAGGCGTGAATCGGCCCGCCGAAGCCCGCTTCGGCGTCGGCGACGATCGGGACCATCCAATCGCGGACGCGCCGGCGGTGCTCGCTCCACTCGATCTGGTCGGCGCGCAAGAACGCGTTGTTGATGCGGCGGACCAGGGTGGGCACGCTGTTGACCGGGTAGAGGCTCTGGTCGGGGTAGGTCTGGTGGGCGAGGTTCGCATCGCCGGCGACCTGCCAGCCGGAAACGTAGATTGCCTTGAGTCCTGCCCTGACCATCTGGGTCGCCTGGGCGCCGGAGAGGGCGCCGAACGTGCGGATGTAGCCGTCGGTCCCGAGCAGCTCCCAGAGCCGCTCGGCGCCGTGCCTTGCGATCGGCAGGTCGAAGCGGACCGAGCCGCGGAGCGCGACCACGTCCTCGGCGGTGTAGTTGCGGCGGATGCCGCTCCACCGGGGATCACCTTTCCACTCGCTTTCCAGCTCGCCGATCTCCTGCTCGAACGTCTTCATCGCGTGACTCCTTTTGCCCCGACCGCGGATAGGAGGCCCCTCCCAACCGTTGCGCTCGTCTGAGCCGGGACGTTCGCCCAGCCGTCCGGGCTGCCGCATCGACACTCACGCGTCCCGACAACGGATGCGTCTGCGCAGGGTATTCCTCACCTCGGCTTCGTTTCGGTTTGGCGACCGGCCTCCACGGGCGGGCGCGGCTCGCTGCTACGATGTCGGCACGCGAGCGGCCCGCCGCTTGGCCTGCGTCGAGTCAGTGGCTGGCATGGGGAGGCATTCCGTGGGGACTGTTGCCGTCACCTCTGCGCTGCCAGGGGATGCTCTTCTCCGCCTGGCCAAGTTTCACGGCGTCCGCGTGCATCCGGGCGGATCGCCACTGGACGGCCGCGAGTTGGTCGAATTCGCTGCCGGCGCTGATGCTCTCATCGCGCTCCTTGCCGACAACGTCGACGCGTCTGTTTTTGCTGGCTGTCCCCGCCTCAAGATCGTCGCGAACGTCGCGGTGGGATTCAACAACATCGACGCCGAGGCCGCCCGCGCCGCTGGCGTGTGGGTCACCAATACACCGGACGTTTTGACCGAAGCGACCGCCGACCTCACCTGGGCGTTGATCCTGGCCGTCACGCGCCGCCTCGTCGAGGGTGATCGCGTCCTTCGCGGCGGTGGCTTCCTGGGGTGGAAACCCGACTTCATGCTCGGTGCCGGACTGCAGGAGCGGAGGCTGGGCATCGTCGGTATGGGCCGGATCGGGCGCGCCGTGGCAAGGCGGGCGGTTGGGTTCGCCGTCAGCGTCTGCTACCACGATCGGGAGCCGGTTCCCGCCGAGGAGGCTTCCGGCGCGGAGTTCGTTCCCATTCTCGACGAGATCCTCCCCCGGGTCGATATCCTCTCTCTCCACTGCCCACTGAACGAGGCGACCAGGCACCTTCTCGATGCGCGCCGACTCCACCTTCTGCCCAAGGGCTCCTTCGTCATCAACACGAGCCGTGGGGAAGTGATTGACGAGGCTGCTCTGGCGGGAGCGCTGGAGGACGGCCATTTGGGCGGCGCCGGCCTTGACGTCTACGAGCACGAGCCCGTCGTCCATCCCGGTTTGCTCGGCCGTCGTGACGTCGTGCTCTTGCCTCATGTGGGCTCGGCGACCTTGGCCGCACGTTCGGCGATGGCGAATTTGGCGGTTGACAACGTCCTCGCGGTGCTGTCCGGCCGGGAACCACCGGCGCCGGTTGTTACCCCGACGGCGAAAGGCTGACTCGCACCTGCTCGATGCGACGCGCGGAAGCCCTGACGACCTCCAACCGCAGTCCGCCAAGTTGAAAATGAGCGCCGACCGGAGGCACCTTGCCAGCGAGCTCCAAGACCAGGCCGGCCACCGAGTTGTACTCCATGGACTCGAGAGGTGTCCCGGTCAGTCGGGAGAGACGCTCAAGCGGGAAGACGCCGCGCACCAGCCAGCGGCCCTTGCCCTCGGCGCGCCACGCCGGCCCGCCGGTGTCGAACTCATCCTCGATGTCGCCGACAACGAGCTCGAGCAGGTCCTCGAGGGCGACGATACCTGCGATGTTGCCGTACTCGTCGACCGACACGGCGATGTGCGTCCGCGCCTCGCGCATCTCCCGCAGCAGCTCGACTACCTGCTTGCTCTCGGGCACGAACAACGGGGGTTGTAGCAGGTTCGTCCACGGTCCCGTCTCGCTTGCGGAGCGCAGCAGGTCCTTGGCCAGGAGGATGCCGACCACGTTGTCGTCGCGCTCGTGGTACACGGGGTAGCGTGAGTAGCCCAGTTCGGCCACGCGGCGCCGGACTTCTTCGCGGCTAGCCGTGTCGCGGAGGAACACGACGTCGGTACGCGGCACCTGGACCTCCCGCACCTGCGTGCCCTCGAGGCGCAGCACCGCCTCCAGCATGCCGTGCTGCAGCTCCGAGACGTGGCCCTGCTCACGGGCGAGCTTGAGCAGGAAACGCACGTCCTCGGTGCGCGTCGCGACCGGCGTGGCCTGGAGCGAAACGCGCGTGAGCCTCGCGACCAGTTGCGAGAATCCCACAAGCGGCACGGTGAGCGGCGTGGCGAGCCAGTCCAGCGCGGCCACGGGAAGGATGGCGGCGCGGCACAGCGTCTCGGGGTTGGCGCGCGCAAGGGTCTTCGGCGTCACCTCACCGAAGGTCAGCACCGCGAACGTGGTGACACCGATGGCGACGCCGAGTCCGCGGTCGCCGAGGAGGCGGACGGCCGCGGAGGTGGCGACCGCGGAGACGCCGATGTTGACCAGCGTGTTTCCTGCCAGCAGCGTGACGAGGACGCGGTGCGGCCGCACACGCCATCGCCGCCACGCCCAGCGCAGGGCGGGGCGGCTGCCGCGCGCCAGCGCGACCACGCGCGAGAAGGGGAGTGCGGTGAGCGCCGTCTCGGTCCCGGAGAAGAAGGCCGATAGGGCAACTCCGCAGAGCAGGAGCACGATGCCGGTACCCAGTCCCATCGCGTTCCCATGCTAGCAAACAGCTTGCCCGGGGAACTGGAAGCCAATTCGCCGCTCAGTATGAAATCGGCTCCGCCGTTGTCGTGCGATCTACCTGACGCCTGTCTCTGCTGAAGCCTGCTTCTCCTAAGGTCTTCCGTCACACCCAGCCGCGCAGCTTCATGGCGGTGGCGACGCGGTCGATGGCAACCATGTAGGCAGCATCGCGCATGTACACTTTCTTCTGCTTCGCGAGCTCTGCCACGCCTTTGAAGGCGACGGTCATCTTGTCGTCGAGGCGTTGCAGGACTTCGTCCTTCGACCAGGAGAAGTTCATGTCGTTCTGGACGCTTTCGAAGTACGAGCAGGTGACCCCGCCGGCGTTGCACAAGAAGTCGGGGACGAGGAAGATCCCGCGCTGCTTGATGACCGCGTCCGCCTCCGGCGTGGTCGGGCCGTTGGCGCCCTCGGCGACAATCTTCACGCGCTTGCCGATTTTGCCGACGGTGTCGGCGGTGAGCACGCCCTCGATCGCGCAGGGCATCAGCACGTCAACGTCCTTGCCGATCCAGGCCAGGCCGTCCTCGACTTGGTAGCCGGCCGCCTTCGCCTTTGCCTTGTCGATGGTGCCGTACTGGTCGGTGATCGACATCAGGAAGTGCGGATCGATCCCGTCGTCCTTGGAGAAGGTGTACGAGGTCTTGTCGTTGCGGTCCCAACACGCGACGGCCACCACGATGCCGCCGAGCATCTCGGCAAACCCGATCGAGGCGTACTGCGCGACGTTGCCGAAACCGTGGATCGAGGCCTTCTTGCCCTTCAAATCGAGGCCGAGGTGCTTGGCCGCTTCCCGCACGGTGTAGATCACCCCGTAGCCGGTGGCCTCGGTGCGGCCGAGGGAGCCGCCGGCGCCCAGCGGTTTGCCCGTTATCACACCAGGGGTGTACTCGCCCCGCAGCTTTGAGTACTCGTCCATCATCCAGGCCATCATCTGCGGCGTGGTACCTACGTCGGGGGCGGGCACGTCCATGCGCGGCCCGATGTTCTTCCACATCTGATCTACCCAACCGCGGCACAACCTCTCCTTCTCGGGGGTGGAAAGCGTGGCGGGATCCACGATGACGCCGCCCTTGCCGCCGCCCAATGGGATGTCGGCCACAGCGCATTTCCACGTCATCCAGGTGGCGAGGGCGCGTACGGTGTCGATGGTCTCGTTGGCAGCCCAGCGAATGCCGCCCTTCGACGGTCCGCGGGCATCGTTGTGCTGGACCCGGAAGCCATCGAACACCCTAAGCGTACCGTCGTCCATCCGCACCGGAATACGAAAGTGGAACTCACGCAAAGGCCTGCGCATGATCGCGCGCATTCCCGCGTCGAGGCCGAGCTGGTCGGCTACTTCGTCGAACTGGTGCTGTGCCATCTCAAACGCATTGATCCCTGCCATCGGCTCTTCTCCTTGGTTTGGCTCGCCCCCCCGGCAAGCCGATCGGCGGGCGCCCAGGGCTACCCTTGCTGTCAGCCCTACCCCGCCGCGCGAGTCTGCATTCTACACCTTTGGCGCGACTTTGCACTAAGTTTCACAAGCTACTTCCGCGGGGCGCCTAATGAGCAAGAACGCGAGGATCCGCATGCGGCGGACGGAGCGAGCGGGTCGGGCTCGGGTCGAGATACACTGGCCGCCGTGCCAGACGACGATGCGGTCGTGCTTTCCCGCGTGCGGGCGGGGGATGAGGATTCCTTTGCGCTGCTCGTGCGTCGCTACGAGCCAAAGCTCCGGGTGTACGTGCTGGGCATCGTGCCGGTCGAGGACGAGGCTCGCGATCTCGTCCAAGAATCGTTCATCCGGGCGTGGCGCCACCTCGACCAGTATGACCAACGTTTTCGCTTCTCGACTTGGCTGTTTCGTATCGCGCACAACGTTGCGATCGACTACCTCCGCCGCCGGCGCCAGGTGACGGTCTCGCTCGAACTCGGTGAGGACGACGAGGGAGACAGCTTGCGCCTCGACCCGGCCGATCTGCGACGCGGGCCGCTCGGGGAGCTGGCCAACCAGGAGCTGGCCGATGCGCTTTCGCGCGAGATCGACCGGTTGCCCGATGCGTACCGTGAGTTGGTCACGCTCCGTCACCTCGTTGGGCTTTCCTACAACGAAATCGCGGAGCTGAAAGGACTACCGCTCGGAACGGTGAAGAACAAACTTTTCCGTGCGCATAGCGTACTAAGGGAGGCCCTGGGTGGATACCTCGGGCAAGTGGGGGGCAGGGAGTGAACGCGAGCTGCGCTGAGGTGCGTCGAACGCTGGAAATGGAAACCGGTGGCGTGACCGGCCAGGCGTCCGCGCACCTCGCAGCTTGTGCTTCCTGCCGCTGCCACGCTGTTCTCCTCGGCCTACTCGGCGAGGTGGTGCCTCGGCCGGCGGACGACGCCGACGTGGAGCGGATCATGGCGGCGCTATCGCCCGCTCCGTGGCAGCGCCGCACCGTGAACGCGTGGCTCCCGCTCGCCGCGGGGCTCGCACTCGTGGTGGTCGGCCTCGTGCTCCTTGGCGGTGTGCCTGCGCAGATGGAGGTCGCGTCCCTGCCAGGCGTGGCTGGCGGTTTCCTCGCCAAGCTTGCGTCGATCGGGCTCGATGCCGTGGCCGCCGCAAAGGGCGGTGCGGATCTCGCCCAAGTGCTCGCAGCCGCGAGCGGTGCGTGGCTGTTGGTTTGGCTCGCGCTTGCCGCCGCAGGTGGAAGCTGGGTGGTGGTGGCGATGGCGGGCCGGCGCAGGGCTGGAGCGCGTCGGTGACCGCTCTGCTGCTTGCCGCATCACTGGCGGTCGCCGCGTCGCCACAGGTGGGGATGCACGTGGTGGTCGATGTTCCCACCCGAGGGCCGGTGGTTGCGCTCCTCGCAGATGTGACCGTCTCCTCCGAAGTGGTCGGCGACGTGGTCGCCGTCGGGGGGAGCGTCGAGCTCAAACGCGGCGCGGCGGTTCACGGCGACGTCGTCGCTCTCGGTGGGCAAGTACGGGGAGTTGCCGCGGTGACCGGCCGGACGGTGGCGCTGGCTAGTCTGGCCGGCGGCGCTGGGCGGCCGGACGGCCCCTGGCGTGTTGCCTGGGGCGCTGAGTTGGTGCGGGCGGGGCTGTGGGTGGTTTTTGGGTCGTTGCTCCTGCTGCTGCGGCCCGCGGCGGTTCGGCGCACGGGCGCACGGCTCGTGGAGCTGCGCTGGCGCGCGGCGCTGGTGGGAGTGCTCGCCGTGCTGGTGTGGCTGGTTGTGGCGCTGCTCGCCCTCGCCCTCGCGGCCACGCCGGTCGGCGTGGCCTGCGTGCTGCTCGCGGTCGCCGCGTTCCTTGTCGCCAAGCTGGTCGGGATCACCGGGGTGTCATGGGCGCTAGGGAAGGCGCTTTCGTCTGCACTCCCGGGACGCTGGCGGGGGGAACTCGCTCGCACTGGCGTCGCGTTGGTGTCGCTGGCGGTGCTGTCGCTGGCGCCGGGCATTGGCGAGGTGGCATGGTTGACCGTCAGTGTGCTGGGTATCGGCGCTTGGGTTTCCGATGCGCTCCACCGCCGACCCATCGGCGTGCTCGTGCCGACGCTCGCGGCGCGCTGACGTGCTTTCCGGTCAAGATCCCAGGCCAATCTCATCACCACAATTCTCGCCCGTGCGGTGGGCGTTCGTACTCCAGCCGGGCGGGAACCTCGGCCGACTCCGCGGCCCCAAGCCCGGGTCGCGAATTGCGTTGCATGTCCTGCCGATGTTGTGAGACACCTCGAGGAGGGGAACCGATGAGGAACTCTGTTACGGCTCTGGTTGCGCTGGGTATCGGGAGCCTTGCGATCTCAGCTCAAGCTGCGATTGACGCTCGGCTGATGCGTGAGCCGGCGGTCTCCGCCAGCCAGATCGCGTTCGTGTACGCGGGCGACATCTGGGTGGCGCCCAAGGCTGGCGGCCTTGCCGTCCGGCTCTCCACGCCGACGGGCGAGGAGTCGTTTCCGCGCTTTTCGCCGGATGGCTCCTTGATCGCCTTCACCGGCGACTACGACGGGAACGAGGACATCTACCTGATGCCGGTCGGCGGAGGGATCCCCAAGCGCCTCACCCACCATCCGGCGCCCGACCGAATGTTGAACTGGAACCCGGACGGCAAGACCATCCTGTTCGCCTCGCCCATGGCGAGTGGCAGCCAACGGTTCAACCAGCTCTACGAGCTCTCGGTGGAGGGTGGGCTGCCCGCCAAGCTGCCGGTGCCCTACGGCGAGTTCGGCGAGATCTCACCAGACGGCAAGACGCTGGCGTTCGTGCCCAACTCCCAGGATTTCCGCACCTGGAAGCGGTACCGGGGAGGTTGGACCTCGCGCATTTGGCTGTTCGACCTCGTAACCCACGCTTCCAAGCAGGTCGGCGACGACGGCGCCAACTACAGCCAGCCCATGTGGCACGGCTCGACCTTGTACTTCCTTTCCGACCGCGACGCTGCCAAGCGCAACAACATCTGGGCGCTCGACACCGCCACCGGCCGGATGCGGCAGGTCACGAACTTCGTCGACTACGACGTCCGTTTCCCCTCGATCGGCCCCTCGGACCTTGTGTTCGAGCAAGGCGGGCGTCTCTTCCTCATCGACCTTGCCAGCGAGAGAAGCCACGAGGTCAAGATCGAAGTCGTCACGGACCGGGCCACACTCAAGCCTCGGCTGGAGAAGGTGGCGGACCTCGTCACTGACGCCGATCTCTCGCCCTCGGGCAAGCGTGTCGTGGTCGAGGCGCGGGGCGATGTCTTCACGCTCCCTGCGGAGCATGGCCCAACCTACGACCTGACCCGCACCTCCGGGATCGCCGAACGCTACCCCGCCTGGTCCCCCGACGGGAAGCTGATCGCCTACTGGACCGACAGGTCCGGCGAGTACGAGCTGGCGGTTCGCAACGCGGACGGCTCCGGTGAGGAGCGCACCGTGACCAAGCTCGGGCCCGGCTTTCGCTACCGACTGTTCTGGTCCCCGGACTCGGCCAAGCTTGCCTTCGTAGACCAGGCGATGGAGGTCAGTGTCTGTGAGCTGGCCACCGGGACGGTGACACCCCTGACCAAGGGCCAGTACATGTTCGAAGGGAGCCTCCAGCGCTTTTCGGCGAGCTGGTCGACCGATTCCCGCTGGGTAGCCTTCAGCCGGGACCTGCCCAACCGCAGCAACGCCATCTTCGTGTACGACACGCAGGACAGGAAGCTCAGCCAGCTCACCTCGGGTTTCTACGCCGACACCGAGCCCGTCTTCGACCCTGAGGGTAAGTACCTCTACTACGTTTCCAGCCGCACCTTCCTCCCCGCCTACGGCAGTGACGAGACGTGGATCTACGCGAACACGGACAACCTGGTGGCGGTGCCGTTGCGGGTGGATGTGGCCTCGCCGCTCGCGCCTCGCAATGATGTCGAGGAGGGGAAGAAGGACGAAGCCACGAAGGACGGGAAGAAGAGCGACCAGGAAGGCAAGAAGGGCCACAAGGCCGCCAAGGAGGAATCAGCCGGCGAGACAGAGACGGAGACGGGCGACAAGGAGGAGAAGAAAGACGAAAAGGCCGCCAAGCCTGAGCCGGTCAAGATCGACCTGGCCGACTTCGAGACGCGCGCGGTCATCCTGCCGCCGAAGCCGGGAAGGTACGCGGATCTGCAGGCGCTCAAAGGCAAGCTCTTCTACCGCCACCTCCCGAACACCGGCTCGGGTGAGGAGAAGAGCGCAATCGTCTTCTACGACCTGAAAGAACGGGAAGAGAAGACGGTCCTCGCGGACGCGGATGCGTTCAAGATCGCGGCGGGTGGTGAGAAGATCCTCGTCGTCAAGAAGAAGGACTACGCGATCATCGAGCCCAAGCCGGATCAGAAGATGGAAAAGAAGCTCGCCACCTCGGAGCTCGAGATGACCGTGGACCCCGCCGCCGAGTGGCGCCAGATCTTCACCGACGCGTGGCGCTTCGAGCGCGACCTGTTCTATGACCCGCATTTGCACGGCGTGGATTGGAACGGGATGCGCCAGCGCTATGGCGCGCTGCTGGAGGACTGCGTCACACGCTACGACGTCAACTTCGTGCTCGGGGAGCTGATCGCCGAGCTCAATTCCTCGCACACGTATCGCGGCGGTGGCGACCTCGAGAAAGCCGAGAAGCGGGGCGTGGGCTTGCTCGGCGCTGACTATGCGCTGGAGAACGGCGCGTTTCGCATCACGAGGATTTATCAGGGTGCGCCGTGGGACGTGGACGTGCGCTCGCCGCTGCTCGAGCCCGGCGTCAAAGTGAAGGAAGGCGACTACCTCCTCGCCGTAAACGGCGCGAAGCTCGACACGAGCATGGACCCCTGGGCGGCGTTCGATGGGCTCGCCGGCAAGGATGTGATGCTCACCGTGAGCGACAAGCCAGCTTTCTCCGGCTCACGCGAGGTGCTGGTGACGACGCTGGAGAGCGAGGCGAGGCTGCGCAACCTCGAGTGGATCAATGAGAAACGTCTCAAGGTCGAGAAGGCGACGGCGGGACGGGTAGGCTACATCTACGTTCCGGACACCGGTCGGGCTGGCCAGGACGAGCTGTACCGCCAATTCATCGGCCAGCTCGGCAGGGATGGCCTCGTCATCGACGAGCGCTTCAACTCCGGCGGCCAGATTCCCGATCGCTTCATCGAGCTTCTCAACCGCCCGGTCACCAACTACTGGGCTGTCCGGGATGGGCACGACTGGCAGTGGCCGCCAGTTGCAGCGCCCGGACCCAAGGTGATGCTGATCAACGGCTGGAGCGGCTCTGGTGGCGACTGCTTCCCGCTCTACTTCAAGATGGCGCATCTCGGGCCCCTCGTCGGCCGGCGAACCTGGGGCGGACTCATCGGCATCACGGGCGCCCCGAACCTGATCGACGGGGGCACCATCACGGTACCGACGTTCGGCATCTACTCGACCGACGGCAAATGGATCGTCGAAGGGCATGGCGTGGATCCGGACATCGACGTGGTGGATGACCCCGCCGCGATGGCGATGGGTGGCGACCCTCAGCTCGAGCGCGCCATCCAGGAGATTAACCGACTCCTGGTCGCTCACCCGCCGGTGACCCCAAAACGCCCTGCGTACGAGGACCGATCCGGGCACTAGACGCGAACCTCGTACCGCGAGCACAGGCATTGCCTGGGCGCCAGGTGGGTCGTCGCCGATTGACTCATCCGGGCTCGGTTGGTATGCTTCCTGTCCCCTGGAAGGGGAGCGTGTGCTTCGCCTTGACCTCACTCGTGCCGATACCGAGCCCCTGGTTTTCCAGGAGAGGCTGGAGCTGCCGGCTGGTTCCGGGAGCGTTGACGTCGTGGCGGTGGGTCCGGTGCAGTTTGAGGGCGGCATCGAGCGCGGCGCCCGCGGCTACCACCTCGAAGGAGCACTAACTGGCTCCGCGCGACTTCGTTGTGTACGCTGCTTGACGGAGTTCCCCTTTGAATACGCCGAACATGTCGATGTCAAGCTTCTTCCTGCCAGTGGCGCGCCCCGCGAGGACGAAATCCGACTAGGCCGCGACGACCTGGAGACTCGCTTCTTTGTCGAGCCTTCCCTTGACCTGGTCGAGCTGGCGGCGGAACAGTTCGCCCTCACCGTGCCGATGAAGCCGCTGTGCACCGCCGACTGTCGCGGAATCTGTCCGCGCTGCGGCGCCACCCTCAACCAGGGGCCGTGCGCGTGCCCCAAGAACGAACCCGACGTCCGCTTCGCGCCGTTGCTGGACTGGCGCGCGCACGAGTAGGCCTCGGGGAGGAGTGTTCTAGGATGCCAAACCCAAAGCATCGCCATTCCAAGGCCCGCCGCGATCGTCGGCGTGCCCATGACCACCTCGCGGAGCCTGCCCAGTCGGTGTGTCCGAACTGCTTCCAGCCCAAGCTGCCTCACCGCGTGTGCCCGCACTGCGGCATGTACGAGGGGCGGCAGGTGCTTCACGTCGAGGAGATCGCGTAGTCGCGGAAGCTCGATGGCCAAGCCGGTCTCGGGAGCGGTCGCGGTCGACGCGATGGGTGGGGATCACGCGCCCGCAGCGGCCGTACAGGGCGCGGTCGAGGCGGTCCGGCAGTTTGGTCTTGACGTGTTACTCGTCGGCCCTGAGGCCACGCTCCGCCGCCACCTAGCTCACCTTGGTGGTGCGCCGCGAGGCATCCGTTTGGTGGATGCCCCGGAAGTGGTCGGCATGGGCGAATCCCCCACCGCACCGGTCCGCACGAAGCGCCGGTCTTCGCTCGCGGAGGCCGCACGGCTGGTGCGCGACGGCGAAGCATGCGCGTTTGTGACTGCCGGCAACAGCGGCGCCGCAATGATTGCGGCCAAGGTGATCATTGGCACCATCGCGGGTGTCGAGCGGCCGGCGCTGGCCACGCCGGTGCCCGGCCTGGAAAGGCAGACGCTTCTTCTCGATGTCGGGGCCAACGCCGACTGCAAGCCGAATCACCTGGTTGATTTCGCGGTCATGGGCCACTTCTACTCCAAGGCCGTGCTGGGAGTGACGAACCCAAGGGTGGGGCTGCTCTCCATCGGCGAGGAGGAAGGCAAGGGCAACCGAGTCACCGTCGAGGCGTACCGTTTGTTGGGCGACGCGGGCTTGAACTTCGTTGGCAACGTCGAGGGACGCGACGTCTATGCCGGCACCGTGGATGTGGTTGTGTGCGACGGCTTCGTGGGGAACGTCGTCCTCAAGGTATCCGAGGGCCTCGGAGAGATGATCATCGCAATGCTTCGGCGCGAGGGCAGACGGTCGGCGACCTCGGCAATCGGTCTGCTCCTCGCCAAGGGCGCCCTCGCCGCGCTGCGCCGCAAGGCAGACTACGCCGAATACGGCGGCGCCCCTTTGCTCGGTGTTCGGGGTGCGTGCTTGGTCGGTCATGGCCGATCGAACGCGAAGGCGATCCGCAACGCGGTACGCGTAGCGCATGCCTACGGGACGCAGGGCGTTATCCCTCACATCGAGGCGAAGATCGCCGAGCTCCACGGCCGGTCCGCGGCGGAGGAGGTACAACGTGCATGACGAACACGCGCGCACGGCGCGCATCGCGGGTCTCGGCACGTTCTTGCCCGAAAAGGTGCTCACCAATCAGGATTTCGAGCGAATGGTCGATACCTCCGACGAGTGGATCGTGTCGCGCACCGGTATCCGCGAGCGGCATGTGGTGTCCCCAGGCGAGAGCGTGGCGACGCTCGCGATTGAGGCGGGAAGACGGGCGATGGCCGATGCCGGAGTCACGCCGGAGGAGATCGAGCTATTGATTCTGGCGACCGCGACGGTGGAACAGCCCATCCCTGCGACCGCCGCGATCATCCAGCCGGCGCTCGGCGTGACCAAGGCGACGTGCTTCGACGTGGCGGCAGCGTGCTCGGGTTTCCTGTACGCGCTGCACATCGCGCGGCAGTTCATCATCAACGGCGAGGTCTCCACCGCGATGGTGATCGGCGCGGAGACGTTGTCTCGCTTTACCGACTATTCGGACCGTGCCACCTGCATCCTGTTCGGCGACGGTGCCGGCGCGGCGGTGCTCAAGCCTTGCCCGGCAGGCGAGGGAATCCTGCGCTGCGCGTGGCACACCGACGGCAGCTACGCGGATTTCATCCAGATGCCGGGCGGTGGCAGCAAGTACCCGTCACACGTTCAGGAGAACATCGACGCGCGCCTGATGTTCATCAAGATGCGCGGCAACGAGACGTTCAAGGTGGCGGTGCGCTCGATCACCGAGGTGTGCCAGGAGGTGCTGTGCGGGGCTGGCGTGACCATCGATCAGGTGGACCTGTTCGTGCCACACCAAGCCAACCTCCGCATCATCAGCGCCGTGGGCGACCGGTTGGGGCTTCCGCCCGAGAAGGTCTACCTCAACCTCGAGCGGGTGGGCAACACGTCTTCGGCCTCGATCCCGCTCGCGATGCGCGAGGCGGCGGATCGCGGTGTGCTCAAGCGTGGCGACCTGGTGTTGGCGGCAGCGTTCGGCGGCGGCTTGACCTGGGCGGCAAACCTCTTCCGTTGGTGAGCTAACCAAAGCCCCGATCCCGCGGGTGGTTCGCCTCGCCCGCGATCCTTTTGAGGAGGAGTGATGGAGCACTTTCTCACCGAAACGCAGAAGGAGATTGTCGCGCTCACACGTCAGCTCTCGGCGGGTGAGATCCTTCCCGCCCGCGCCACGCTGGATCGCGAGGAGATCTTTCCTCGCGACATCATCAAGACCCTGGGCGACGCCGGACTGATGGGTGTGTTTGTGCCCGAGGAGTACGGCGGCTTGGGCGGCAGCATGATGGATCTCTGCCTGGTCACCGAAGAACTGTCGCGGGCTTGCCTAGGTGTCTCGACCACCTACGGGGCAATCGCACTCGGCACCTTGCCTGTGCTGCTCGCGGGCGACGACGCAATGAAGGCGCGGGTACTGCCGAAGGTGGCTACCGGCGAGTGGATCGGAGCGTTTTGCCTGACTGAGGCGGAGGCGGGCTCCGACGCGTTCTCGATGCGCACCCGGGCGGTGCACAGCGGCGGCGAGTATTTCATCGACGGCACCAAGCAATGGATCACCAACGGCGGAGAAGCAGACTTTTACGCGGTCATCGCCATGACCAATCCAAGTCGGGGGGCGCGAGGCGCATCGGCGTTCCTCGTGGAGAAGGATGCGCCGGGTCTCTCGTTTGGCAAGCGTGAGGACAAGCTTGGAATCCGCGCTTCCTCGACTCGGGAGGTGATCTTCGATAGCGTGCGGGTGCCGGTGGCCAACCGCATTGGCCGAGAAGGCGCAGGCTTCCTTGTCACCATGCGCACGCTCGAGCGCGCGCGGGTGGCGGTGGGTGCCCAAGGCGTGGGCCTGGCCGCCGCAGCGCTCGAGGCTGCCGTGGCGTACGCGAGTGAGCGCAAGCAGTTCGGCAAGCCGATCGCGGCGTTCCAGGCGATCGGACACATGCTGGCGGAGATGGCGATGCGGGTGGAATCGGCGCGGGCACTGCTCTACGCCGTGGCGCGGAGCATCGACGGTGGAAGCGAAGATTTCGCGATGGAGTCCTCGATGGCGAAGGTCGTTGGGTCGGACGTGGCGATGGCAGTGGCGCTCGATGCGGTGCAGGTTTTCGGCGGCTACGGCTACATGCGCGATTACCCGGTCGAGAAGATGCTGCGAGACGCCAAGATCCTGCAGATCTACGAGGGCACCAACCAGATCCAGCGCAACGAGATCGCCTCCGCGCTGGTCAAGCGCTCCGCGCAGGCGAGGGACTAGCAACGGCAACGCGCGTGCTCGCCTTGCGGTCGTTGGTGCGGGGTATCCGACACAACGGCGGCCGAGCTTGGAGGTAAAGATGGGGAAGACAGCATTCCTGTTCCCAGGGCAGGGGAGCCAGTTTGCCGGTATGGGAAAGGACCTTGCCGAACGGTATCCTCAAGCGCGGCAGGTGTTCGAGCGCGCCGACGCGGCATTGGGCGAGCCGCTGTCGAGGCTCTGCTTCGCGGGGCCAGAGGCGCAACTGAGGCTCACCGCGAACACCCAGCCTGCAATCCTCACTGCTTCGCTGGCGGCCCACGCCGCGCTGGCGGCGCGCGGCGCACGGTGCGACGGCGTCGCGGGTCACTCCCTCGGTGAGTACAGCGCGATCGGGGCGGCAGGTGGGCTTGGCCTCGAGGACCTCGTGCGCACGGTGCGGCGGCGCGGCCAGCTCATGCAAGAGGCGGTTCCGGTCGGCGTCGGCGCCATGGCTGCTGTGCTCGGGCCGGATCGCGCCGCCGTCGAGTTGGCTTGTCAGCAGGCGAGCACCGGCGGCGAGGTGGCCGTCGCGGCCAACTTCAACGCCCCGGAACAAACCGTCATCGCCGGGCATGCGGGTGCGGTTACGCGGGCCGGCGAGCTGCTCGCCGCACGGGGCGCTAAGCGCGTCATCCCATTGCCTGTGTCGGCGCCGTTCCATTCGCCACTGATGGTGCCTGCGCGCGAGGGGCTGGAGCCGGTCCTCGCGGCACTTGTGTTCCAACCGCTCGCCGTTCCGCTCTACAACAATGTCGACGCCGTGCCCGTGAGCGAGGCAGGCACCGTTCGTGTCGGCCTGGTTCGTCAGGTGGACGCGCCGGTGCGCTGGGTCGAGCTGGTCGAGCGTATGGCGGCGGACGGATTCGACACCTTCGTCGAGGTGGGTCCGGGGAGCGTCCTGTCCGGCCTGGTGCGTCGCATTTCACGCTCGGTCAAGACCATGCAGGTCGGCACCGCGGAGCAGGTGGAAGCGTACCTGAGGGTCGCGGGCTGCTGATCGCCGCTAGTTGCCGGTCGCTCAGCCGTCGACGGATTGGGCTGAGCGCGCGGTAAGCTGTGTGCTGCAGGTTTGTCCGCCGTCAGTCGCGGATCGGGGACGGGAGGAGCCGTGGGACAACTCGAGGGCAAAGTCGCATTGGTCACAGGGGCGGGAACCGGGATCGGCGCCGCGTGTTCCCGTGCGCTCGCGCGCGAAGGCGCTGCGGTCGCATGCACGTCGCTGCCGACAGATCCTTACCAGGAGGTCGTGGATGGGATCGTTGCTGCGGGCGGCCGGGCTAAGGGCTATCCCCTCAACGTCACCAGTGGCGAGGAGGCCCAGCAAGTGGTCGAGAAGGTCACGGCCGATCTCGGTGGCATCCATATCCTGCTCAACAACGCCGGCATCACCGACGATCAGCTCTTCATGCGCATGAAGCCGGAGTCGTGGCGGCGCGTGCTGGCCGTGAACCTCGACGGCGCCTTCAACGTGACCCAGCCGGTCGTGAGGGTCATGCTCAAGCAACGCGAGGGGCGGATCATCAGCATCTCGTCCGTCGTCGGCTTGATGGGCAATCCCGGGCAGTCCAACTACGCTGCGTCCAAGGCCGGGCTGATCGGCCTGACGAAGTCGCTCGCCCGTGAGCTGGGAAGCCGCAACATCACCGTCAACGCCATCGCTCCCGGCTACATTCAGACCCCGATGACGGACAAGCTCACCGAGGAGCAGCGCAAGACTCTCCTTGCCAACCTCGCGATCCCTCGCCTCGGCACGCCGGAAGACATCGCAGCGGTCGTGCTTTTCCTCTCCGGACCCGCGGGCTCCTACGTCACCGGCGAAGTGATCAACGTGTCGGGCGGCCTTTACATGTGATCCGCACGTCGTCGCCGAGGTGCGCCATCACGGGACCTGCGCGTTGGGCAATACAGCGAAGGCGGAATCGGCCGGCAACGGCTGATGCGCGCGAAAGTAGGTGAGGCTTGCCTCGATGCTTTCGCGCAGCGGGGGCGGCGCGAGCGACAACGCTCGTTGCGCGTCGGCCACCGCTTCGTCAAAGCGGCCGAGATCGGCGAGGGCGGCGGCCCGCACGGCCAACAGCTCCGCCGATGGCCAACGACCTCTCTGTGCAATCGCCAACAGCTCCAACGCCTGCGCACCGTCGCGGTGCCTCGGATCCGGGTGCATGGCCAATACCCGCGCAGTGGCAAATGCGGCCGCAGCGTTAGCGGGGCGGTGCCGGAGGATCTCGCGGTACTGCGCCATCGCCTCCTCCGGGCGGTGCGCCGACTCGAGCGCGGCGCCGAGAGTTTGCCGCGCGACCGGCTCATCAGGCTGCACCTCGACTGCGCGGCTGAACGCCGCCAATGCCTCCCGCCTTTGGCCGCGGTCCTGGCGGGCAAGCCCGAGCAGGCGCCAGCAATCCGTGCTGGCGGGGGCAAGCGCGACGGCGCGTGTCATCAGGGTGACGCTGTCGCGCCATAGTGCTGCTTGGGCAACGGTCAGTCCTACCAGCGCGGCAGTAATCACGCCACCGGTGAGCAATCCAGCCGCTCGCCGCGCCCGAACGGGAAGCAGAGCCAACAGATCGGCGGCGCCCCAGACGAGGGCGATCAACAAGCCAACGGATGGCAGGTAGGTATAGCGGTCGGCCATGGCCTGGCGGCCGACCTGGATGAGGCCGAGCACCGGAACCAGCATGCCGACGAACCAAAGCCAACCTACCAGCAACGCCGGCTGCCGCCGTCGCAGAACGAGGGTGGCCAGCGTCACGGCGACCAGACCGAGGGCTCCTGCCGTCACGACCATCGGGGGCCAGGCCGCCAGCGGGTAGAGCGGCGAGAGGCCGACTGGCCAGACCGTGGCTCCGACGTAGCGCCACACGCCCACGACGGCGTTGGAGAGTCGGAGGGAAAACGGCAAGACCGTGGCGCCGGTAACGGCGCCCCCTTGGATCTGGGCTGCCACCGCCAGTCCGCTCGCCGCTGCGGCGAGCAGCAGCATCGGCAGCTTCTCGAGCACGAGGCGAATGCTGTCGCGCCACCCGAGCAGGCGCCGCAGAGGCCAATAGTCCAGTAGGATGAGGAGGCATGGAAACGTGACCAGCATTGGCTTGCTGGCCAGGGACATTGCGAGCGCTGCGGTGGCAAGCCAGAGGCGAGACCGGCGCTCCCTGCGTGCCCAACTCACGTAGAGGCCGAGCGCCACGAGACCGAAGCAGGCTGACAGCACGTCCTTCCGTTCCGCCACCCAGGCAACGGACTCAACGCGCAATGGGTGAACGGCCCAAAATGCGGCTACCGCGAGACTACGGGCTTGCGCGCCGGTGAGTTGGCTGAGGACGAGGAAGAGCAGGACGGCGTTCGCGGCGTGGAGCAGCAGATTGGTCAGATGATGGCCACGCGCGTCGAGGCCGAAGAGCTCAACGTCCGCCATGTGAGACAGCCATGTGAGCGGGTGCCAGTTGCCGGTGTCGACGCTGGTGAACGCCCAGCGCAGGCCAGGCCAGGTGAGCCCAGCGGTGACATGCGGGTTCTCGGTCACGTAGGCGTGGTCATCGAGGACGATGAAATCCCCGCCGATGACAGGGGACAATCCCACCAAAGCCAGGAGCAAGACCGCGACGGCAAGCACTCGACGGTCGGCGGGAGGCACGAAGGTACGGTAACACGCGAGCGTCGCTTCCACTGGCGGGGCGCCCTCGATCCCGCCACGGTTCCCTGATGCACCACGGCCCGGCGATGTTCCGCCGGGCCGGATGCAAGGAGGAGGAGAACCAGGCTCATCCAGTGATACGACGCTCCGGGGCGGTTTGTTTAGGTGACGCACGACGAACTGACCGGCATTTCCAGCCGTGTATCATTACCAGATTATTATCAATATGTTAGACTGAATCTACGATTCTCTTGTTGGGCTCAGCAGCGGGCGAGCCACGACGTGCACCTCGCCAAGCAACGGGATGGGTGGGAGGCGTGCTATCGTCCCCGGCCGTGCCTGAACTCCCCGAGGTCGAAACCGTGCGCCGGTCGCTGGCGCCCCGTCTCGTCGGCCGGCGAGTTGTGGCGGTGGAAGCGCATCGGATTAGGCTGCGGGCGGGAATCGAACCGAGGCACTGGCGCGAGCGCGTCGTGGGCGGACGGCTGCTGGCGCTGGAGCGGCGCGGCAAGTACCTGATTGCTCGCTTCGACACCGCAGATGTCCTGTTCCACTTGGGGATGTCCGGGCGCCTCGTCCTTTCTCGTCCCGGTGAGCCGCACGAAAAGCACACGCACCTGGTCCTCCGCTTTGGTCCCCAAGTGGAGCTTCGCCTCATCGATCCGCGCCGTTTCGGTGCGGCGCTGGCGCTCGAACCGGGAACCGTCGCGGCGCACGTGGCACTGGCAGCCCTCGGTCCGGACCCTCTCGCCTTCGAGGCCGAGGCCGTGCTGCGAGAAAGGGCCGCTGCCTCGCGGGTCGCGATCCGGAACCTTCTTCTCGATCAGTCGGTTCTTGCCGGGCTGGGAAACATCTACGCGGCCGAAGCGCTCTTTCGAACGGGCATTCACCCCCTGCGAGCGGCAAATCGGGTCTCGGCCGTCCGGATCGGACGACTGTCAGGCGCGGTCAGAAGTGTGCTGGAGGAGGCGCTGGCCGCAGGCGGCACGACGCTGAGCGATGGCTCGTTTGTGGACGCGAACGGCGAGGGCGGATACTTCGCCGTTGCGCTGGCAGTCTATGGGCGCGAGGGGCAACCATGCGCGCGCTGCGGTCGGGCGATCGTTCGCCGCCGCGCAGGCGGGCGTTCAGCCTACTTTTGCCCGGGGTGCCAACACTGACGGGGACAGGCTCCTAGGGCCGCCTCTTGCGAGGACCACGCCTGCGTTTGACCTCGCCGAGATCTATCACCACCATGCCGTCTTCCTTCTCCTGGGCAACGGCGCAGCGGCTGGTGCGATCGAGCCGGATCCCGTAGGTGTCAAAGAACGCGCGCGCCCGCACGGAACTTACCCGTTTGCGGTGAGAGAGCTTCATCGCGCCCTCTTCGCGGCCGTCGTGGGCCGGCTTGACCCCGACCAGCTTCTTGCCCGAGTCGAAGTAGAGGATCACGTGGGCAGCCTTGCCGAGGCCGTATACGCCGGCGATGGAATTGTCAAAGGTGATGGTACCGGTCCGCTTGATCGAGACCTGTGGCGGCTTCTGTTTACGTGGTGGGACGAACTTTTCGAAGGACATTTTATCCTCCCGTTTTGCTGCTCAAACAATAGCCTAGGATCAGATTCCGACCAAGTCAAGGGGGGACTCTACAAAGGGTGTGAAGATGAGAGGGGGCCTACGGCGCTGATGGGGCAGTTGCGTACCTGCCAAGGCCGCCCGGCCGAACCGGTGGCCCGTCATGGACCGAGATTTCACCGTTGAGCGGCCGGTCAAGGCCAGATTATTCGCGGTGGTTCGTCGCGGCGCGGCAGAGACGGCTGGCGCGGTTACCGGTTGTGCTCTCGACGGGGACCGCGGTCTCGGTCACGGCCGCCTCGGCCGCCGGGGCGGTCGGAATGACCGCGGCTTGGACGGTCGTCACCAGCAGCTTCAGCGGAATACCCCTCGGGTTGAGGGAGCAGGGCGCGGTGCGAGAGCTTGATGCGGTCGTTGGTGTCGACGCCGATGATCTTGACCTTGATCTTATCCCCGAGCTTGAGCACGTCGGTCACCTCACGCGTGCGCTCCCAGGCGAGCTCGGAAATGTGGAGGAGCCCATCGCGATTGGGGAGGATCTCCACGAATGCGCCGTACGCCTCGATGCGCTTGACTGTGCCCTCGAAGATCTCACCGACCTGCGGTTGGCGGGTGAGGCCCTCGATGATCTGCACGGCCTTCTCCGCCGCTGCCTCGTCGGCGGTGGCAATCTCCACCCGCCCGTCATCTTCGATGTTGATGCGGGCGCCGGTGGCCTCGCAGATCGCGCGGATGGTCTTGCCACCAGGTCCAATCACATCACGGATCTTGTCCGGGTCGATGGTGATGGTGATGATCCGCGGCGCGTAGGTAGAGATCTCGGCACGAGGGGCGGAGATCGTGGCCTGCATGAGGTCGAGCAGATGGAGACGTCCGCGACGCGCCTGCTCGAGTGCCTGTTCCATCACCGCACGCGGCAGCCCAGAGATCTTGATATCCATTTGCAGGGCCGTCACGCCCTCGCGGGTGCCGGCGACCTTGAAATCCATGTCGCCGTAATGGTCCTCCTGACCGGCGATGTCGGTGAGGACCGCGTGGCGCGAACCGTCGGATACCAGGCCCATCGCCACGCCGGCAACTGGGGCCGAGATCGGCACGCCGGCGTCCATGAGTGCCAGCGTCCCACCGCAAACCGTGGCCATCGAGGAGGAACCGTTGGACTCGAGAATATCCGAGACGACCCGTAGCGTGTAGGGAAAGGCGTCCTTCCCCGGGATAACCGGCGTAAGGGCACGCCGCGCCAGGTTGCCATGGCCGATTTCACGGCGTCCAGGACCGCGCAAGAACTTCACCTCACCGACCGAGAAGGGCGGGAAGTTGTAGTGGAGCATGAAGCGCTGCTGGCTTTCGCCCTCGAGGGCTTCGATCACCTGAACGTCTTCTGACGTGCCAAGCGTGCACGTCACCAGCGCTTGTGTCTCGCCGCGAGTAAAGAGGGCGGAGCCGTGTGTGCGCGGCAACAGGCCCACCTCGCAGGTGACCTTGCGAACCTCATCGAATGCCCGCGCGTCGAGCCGCTGTCCGTGGGCAAGAACGGCACCGCGGAACTGCTCCTTCACCATCTCGTGAAAGATGGCATGCACCCATGGCGTCTTCTCGGTGCGCTCCTCGTCAGCGAGGGCGGCCGCCGCATCGTCAACGGCCTTTTCAATCGCCACACCCTGTGCGAGCTTGCCGGGAACCCGCAACGCCGTGTCGAGGGATGGCGAGAAACGAGCGCGGATGCCGGCGGCGAACTCCTCCGGCCACGGTGGCGTAGGAAGTGCCCAGGTTGGTTTCGCTTTGCCGACCTGTGTCTGGAGTCGGCGTTGTGCAGCGATGATGCGTCCGATCTCACCGCGCGCGAGGTCGATCGCATCCAAGATCTGCTTCTCGCTGACCCCACGCGCCCCGGCCTCCACCATCACCACGGCGTGCTCGGTGCCGGCGACCACGATGTCGAGCGCCGCTTCGGCGCGCTGTTCGTGGGTCGGGTTGAGGACCAGGCGCTCGCCGAGGAGGCCGACCCGCACGGCGCCGACGGGAGTGTCGAACGGGCACGCGGAGATCAGCAGGGCGGCGGAGGCGCCGTTGATCGCCAAGATGTCCGGGTCGTTGACGCCATCCGCGGACAAGACGGTGCCGACGATCTGCGTCTCCTGCGTCCATCCCTTGGGGAAAAGCGGTCGCAACGGTCGGTCGATCAGGCGGGCGGTGAGGATTTCCTTCTCGGTCGGCCTCCCCTCGCGCTTGAACCAGCCGCCCGGGATGCGGCCACCGGCATACGTGTACTCGCGGTAGTCCACCGTGAGGGGGAGAAAGTCGACGCCCTCGCGCGATTCCTTGCGGAAGCACGCTGTGACGAGGACAAACGTCTCCCCGAAACGTAGCAAGCAGGCCCCGTCGGCCTGCTTGGCAACCTTTCCAGTCTCGAACTCCAGGGCTCTGCCTTCGATTTCAACTCTCTCGATAACTTCCATGATGCTCCTTATGGATCGAGGGTGGGTGGCGCCTAGCGGCGCAATCCCAGCCGCTCGATGAGCGCCCGGTACCGCGCGACGTCCTTCTGTCGCAGGTACTCGAGCAGGCGCCGGCGTTGGCCAACCAACATCAAAAGCCCACGGCGCGAGTGATGGTCCTTGGCGTGGGCCTTGAAGTGCTCGGTCAGGTACTCGATCCGTTTGGTGATGAGCGCCACCTGCACCTCGGGCGATCCGTTGTCGCGCTCGTGACGGCGGTACTCCGAGATGATGTGCTCTTTGCTTGCAACGTAGTCTCGTTCAGTCATCGCACTTGCTCCACGTAACTCCTCCAGTGCCTAAGGAGGTAGGATACGATATCACGGTTTCGCCGAGGTCTCAAGCTCAGCCAGCACCATACGCGGCGCCAGGTTAACGGTGCGAGCACGGGGGAGAAAGGCCAGTGTCGCGCCGACGCCGACCAGCTCGCCGGTTCGATCGCGCACCGCCACCGGCTCGCCGGGAACGAAGCTCCCCTCCACCTCGCGCACCGCAACCTCTTGCCCGTGCGCAAAGTGGTCGAGAGCCGTAGGATTGAGCACAACCTCGGGGTACGGCAGCGAGGCGGCGGCGAGCGACACGAAGGCGCGCGGATCCATCTCCTCGGGTCGGTTGGCAAGCAGCTCCGCGCTGACCGAATCCTCCACCCGCCAAGGTCCGATGCGCGTGCGCCGCAACGACGCGAGGTGGCCACCGCAGCCGAGCGTCGCGCCAATGTCGTGCGCCAGGGACCTCAGGTACGTGCCGGAGGAACACGTCACCTCGAAGCCGAGGCGGTCCGCGCCGGTAACCGACAGCGCAATCCCATGGATGTTCACACGTTTGGGCTCACGGGGCACCTCGAGCCCGGCGCGTGCCAACTCGTAGAACTTGCGCCCACCGCTCTTCTTTGCCGAGTAGGGTGGAGGGAGCTGCTCCACCTCGCCGGAGAACCTAGCCAGCAGGTCGCGCATTAGACTCTCTGTCAGCTCCGGCACAGCTTGCGGCGGTCCCGACGCCTGGCCCTCGGTGTCGTACGTGGTGGTGGCCCAGCCGAGGCGGATCTCGCCGCAGTAGGTCTTCTCCCAGGCCAGGAGGTACTGCTGGAGGCGGGTGGCCTTGCCGATGCAGAGGAGGAGCAAGCCAGTGGCGGCGGGGTCGAGCGTGCCGGTGTGACCGATGCGGCGTACCTTCAGGGCGCGGCGCGCCGCCTGCACAACGTCGTGCGAGGTGGGGCCTGACGGCTTGTCCACCAGTAGGAATCCATGCGCAAAGCTGATCATCAAGCCCCTACCACGGGGAGGAGTGCAGCAAGCACCTGCTCCCGCGCCTCTGCAACAGTTCCCCGGACCGAACAGCCGGCGGCGTTACGGTGGCCGCCGCCTCCGAAGCCGCGCGCGACCGCCTGCACGTCCACGTTGCCGCGCGAGCGCATCGACACCCGAACGACGTCGTCTCGGAACGCCTTGAAGAAAACTGCGACGCGCACGCCGTCAATCGAGCGCGGAATGTTGATCAGGTTTTCCGTGTCCTCTGGCGCCGCACCGGCGGCGGCGAGCGTCGCGCGATCGCATTGCACAACGGCAAGCCGGCCGGCGGCGAGCAGTTCGAGGGTGGACAGGACCGCCGCGGTGAGGCGAATGACCCGACTCGGCGTGTGCTCCCAAAGCGCCTCCGCGATGGCATGTGGTCGAGCGCCGTAGCGAACCAGACGCTCGGCGGTTGCGAAAGCGCGTGGCGTTGCGTTGGAATAGCGAAAGTCACCGGTGTCCGTGACCAGGGCGGCGTAGAGGTTGGTGGCCATGGCTGGGCTCACAGCCGCGCCCACCACCTCCGCCATTGCCAGCACCATCGCACCCACGGCGGGAGCTTCCTCGTCGAGGTAGTTCACCTCGCCGTAAAGCGCGTTGTCGAGGTGGTGATCGATGTTGAGGATGGGGAGATGGTCGAGGCCCGCGAAGCCGGGTCGGTCGAGGCCCGGGCACTCAAGGACGGCCGCGAGGTCGAAACGAGCTTCGAGGTCGGGGGGAAGGGTCGCTGCCACCTGAACGCTCTCGATCCCAGGGAGAAAGGCGAGCGGCGCCGGGTTTGTATCACGATTGACGATGGTTGTGGCGAGGCCGAGATGCGCCGCCAGCTCCGCGAGCCCGAGCTCTGAACCGAGCGCGTCGCCGTCGGGGGCCGAGTGCGAAGTGATTAGCACGCGCTTGGCCTTGCGCAGGCGCTCCACTGCCGTTCGCGGGTCTTGCGTCTCGTCAGGCATCACCGTCCTCACGGCCGGCATCGCCCTCGGAAGCGGTCTCGTTCCCGCTGTCACTTTCACCTGCCGTCTGTTCCCTGTGCACCGTTATCTCGTCGAGGATCCGCTGCACCCGATCCGCGCGCTCGAACCCCTTGTCGCGGCGAAACTCCAACTCCGGCGGGTTGTGGATCCGCATGCGCCGAGCCGCCTCGCGGCGAAGGAACCCCTTGGCCTGTTCGAGGCCGTCGCCGGCCTGGCGTACCCGCTCCTCATCGCCGAAGACGGAAAAGTAGGCGCGAGCAACCTTGAGGTCGCCGGAAAGCTCGACGGCCGACACGACCACACCAGCGAGGCGCGGGTCCTTGCTCTCGATCAGGAGCAGCTCGGAGAGTACCTCGCGCATCATCTCCGCCAGCCGCTCACGGCGCACCAGCGCATCTCGCACGGTTATCTCCCTACCTTACCTGCACGAGGTCTACGTGCTCGTCGAGGACGACCCCGGGGAAGCTCTCGTGGACGATGTCGAGCGCGCGTGCGACCGTGCCGCGCGCGGCCTCGGCGTCGGTGGCGAGGGCGCTGACCGCAATGCCGGCGCGCTGGTGCAAGTCTTGGTGATCGCTCTCGACCACGAGCACGGTGAGCCGGTGACGCAGTCGCTCGATCAATGAGCGCAGGTCTTGACGCTTGTCCTTGAGGGAGCGCGCGCCGGGAAAGTGCAACTCCACGTCCGCGATCGCTACGAACAAGGGGGCCTTTCCACTCACAGCCCCGGTCCCTTCGACCCACGAGCGACTACCCACGAACCACGGTCGTCCATCACGCCTCGCGTGCCACTTCCACCGTGCGGTACGCTTCGATCACGTCACCGGGTTTGACGTCCTGGAACTTTTCGAGACTGATGCCACACTCGGAGCCGGACTTGACCTCGCTGACGTCGTCCTTGAAGTGCTTCAGGGAAGCAAGGCCCCCCTCCCAGACCACGACATTGTCGCGCAGCAGACGTGCCTTCGCGGAGCGGGTGATGACACCCTCCACCACGCGGCACCCGGCGATCGTGCCGACCTTGGAGACGCGGAACGTCTCGCGAACTTCGGCGCGGCCCAGTTCCTCCTCACGATAGGTTGGCTGGAGGAGACCGGTAACCGCCTTGGCCAGCTCCTCGGTGAGGTGGTAGATGACCGAGTAGAGCCGAACGTCCACCTTCTCGCGCTCTGCCAGCTCCTTGGCGGAACGCTCGGGACGGACGTTGAACCCGATCACAATTGCCTGCGAAGCCGAGGCGAGGAGGATGTCGTTGGCGTTGATCGCGCCGGCGGAGGCATGCAGGACGTTGATCGCCACTTCCTCGGTGGAGAGCTTGGCGAGGGCGTCGCGGAGCACCTCGACCGAACCCTGCACGTCGGCCTTGAGGACGACGTTGAGCGCCTTGACCTCTTCGGTCCTGATCTTCTCCATCAGACCTTCGAGGCTCACCTTGCGGCTGCCTCCCATTTGCTCCTCGCGTTGCTTGGCCTGGCGATGGCTGGCGACCTCGCGTGCGCGCGCCTCGTTCTCGACCACCTGGAAGGTGTCACCGGCCTCGGGAATGTCCTCGAGGCCCATGATCTCCACTGCGTCGGAGGGCTTCGCGGCGCGCACCGGTTTGCGATTCGTGTCCAGCATCGCGCGCACGCGGCCGTAGGTCGAACCGGCGAAGAAGCAGTCGCCCTGCTTCAACGTGCCTTGCTGGACGAGCACAGAGGCGACCACGCCGCGACCCCGCTCCTTGCGCGCTTCGAGTACGGTGCCGCGCGCCATCCCGTCGCGCACCGCCTTGAGGTCCTGCATTTCGGTGACCAGCAGGATGACCTCCAAGAGATCGTCGATCCCCTGCTTCTTGACGGCCGACACAGGGACCGCCGGCACCTCGCCGCCCCACCCTTCGACGAGTACGCCGTGCTGCGACAGCTCCTGCTTGACCCGGTCGGCGTTGGCTCCCGGCTTGTCCATCTTGTTGATCGCTACCGCGAGCGGTACGTGCGCCGCCTGGGCGTGGTTGATCGCCTCGACGGTCTGCGGCATCACGCCGTCGTCGGCCGCTACCACCAGCACGACGAGGTCGGTGACCTTGGCGCCTCGCGCCCGCATCTGGGTAAACGCCTCGTGGCCCGGGGTGTCGATGAAGACGATCGGCTTGTCGTTGTGCACGACCCGGGAAGCGCCGATGTGCTGGGTGATCCCGCCGGCCTCGCCCGCGGCCACGCGCGTGGAGCGAATGGCGTCGAGGAGCGAGGTCTTGCCGTGGTCGACGTGACCCATCACCGTCACCACCGGTGGCCGTGGCTCGGGCTTGGCCGTGCTCTCAGCGTCACCCTCCTGCTGGAGGTCGATCTCCTCCTCGAAGCTCACCACCATCGCTTCAATGCCGAGTTCCTCGCAGATCTGCTCGGCGAGGTTCTGGGGGAGCGCCTGGTTGGCGGTCACGAGGATCTTCTTGAAGATCAGGTACGCCATCAGATCCTTGACGAGCACGTTGAGCTTCTCGGCCAGCTCGCGCACGGTGACCGCTTCGGAGAGGTAAACCGGCCCCTCCGGCTTGAGCCCGTCGCGGAAGGAGACGGTCGGGACGTGGACCTCAGACGGCGCCTCGCCGCGCTCCCGCCTGGGTCGGTGGAATGTCCGCCCGCCTCCGCGTGAGGTGGGCACGGAGGGGGGTGCGCTGGGACCCTCGGCCTTCGCGCGTACTTTGGACTCCTCGAACTTCGCGAGGAGGTCACGGATCTCGTCTGCGTCTGCGGCAGCCTTGACCTTGCGCGAGGACTTGCCACGCACCGGCGCGGCCGGCTTCTCGGCCGCCTTGGCCGCTGCCACCTTGGCCGCCAGGATGCGCTGGCGCACCTCATCGTCGGACAGCTCCCGCAGTTGCGCCTCGAGCGGAGTCTTGGCGTCTCGTTTCGCAGCGGCCTTGGGTTCCTTGCCCTCTTTGGACGGCTTGGAAGGCGCCTTCGGCTCCTTTGCGGCCGTCTTTGCAGCCTTGGCGTGCGCGCGCGGCGCTGCGGCGGGTGCGGGCACCTCCTCCGCCTGGGGGATCGGCTTAGGCTTCGCGGTGGGCCGCTCTTCGGCCGCGACGGCTGTCGCGATCGGTACGACTGGTGCCAGCTCTTCCTCCGCTGACGAAAGAGCGACCTCGGCCGCCTCGACGGTCGCCCCGGTGGCAGCGTCTTCTTCACTCGGAAGCTCACCGAGCTCGGCCTCTTCCATCGTCTTTGCGGCAGGCTTAACGGAGGCTGGCACGGCCATTGCGGCCAGGTTCGGCACCTCGTCGGGCAGCTCCTCGTCGAGGCCGACGGCGTGGCGACCGGGCCGGCGGCGCTTCGGGCGTTCCAGAGGCGCGGCCTGCGCTTTCTTGGCATCCTCGGCGCCATGAGTCCCCTGGCGGACGATCACCTCGCGCGGGCGCCGTACCAGAGTTTGTCCAGTGATGATGTCGCGGACGGTAGAAAGGTCCAGCGTCGCTTCCGCACTGGTGATGTCCACCCCGATCGAGCGCAGCTTGAAGATCATCTCCTCGACGGTGACGCCCATCTGCCGGGCGAGATCGCCCACTCGGAACACCTGCGGCATGCTCTACTCCTCGGGGCTGGCGGCGGGTTGCGCCGCGAGCGCTGCTTTCGCCGCCGCGATCAGTTTGGCGGCGGAATGGGGCCCAATTCCGGGGATTTCCATGAGCTTCGCCGGGTCGGCGTTGGCGAGCGCGCCGGCGTGCGAGAAGCCATGCTCGACCAAGCGCTCCTGCATCTTCTCGCCAACCCCCGGCAGCTCTTCCAAGGGGAGGTGCGTATCGTAGTCAATCGTCGTGGCCGGCACCTCGGGCTCGGCGGGAGCTTCCTCGGTCACCCCCTCCACCTGCCGAAGCATGGCGGCGAGAGCCGCGGCCACTTCGTCCTTCACCGTCTCCTCACTCTTGATCTCGATCCGGCAGCCGAGCAGACGCGAGGCGAGGCGCACGTTTTGCCCGCGCTTGCCGATCGCCAGCGAGAGCTGCTCATCCGAAACGATGACGTCCAGCACCGTCTCGGTCCGCTCGTGCACGAGCGGCTGGCCGGCCTCGTCCAGCGCCGGGTTGCCCTCGGTGTCCGTGATCGGCACCTTGACCGTCAGCTCACGCAACGCCACGCGGTTGATCTTTGCAGGGGCCAACGCGCTCTGCGCAAACGTAACGAAATCGGGGTTGTACGGGATGATGTCTACCTTCTCGCCCTTGAGCTCGCGCATGATCGCCTGCACCCGCGAACCCTTCATCCCGACGCAGGCGCCTACCGGGTCCACGTCCCGGTCGCGGGAAACCACGGCCACTTTCGCCCGCTCGCCGGGCTCTCGCACGCAGGCCTTGACCATCACCGTGCCGTCATAGATCTCCGGCACTTCCATCTCCAAGAGCTTGATGAGGAGCTGTGGCGCGGTCCGCGAAAGGATGACCTGGGGTTTGTTGGCATCCTTGGTTACGTCTACGATGACCGCGCGGATGCGATCGCCCTGGCTGTAGCGCTCGTGGCGCACCTGGTGGGGGCGGGGAACGGCGCCCTCGGTGCGGCCAAGCTCGACCACGATGTCACCCCGCTCGAAGCGCTTGACGATGCCGTTGACGAGCTCGCCGACCTTACCGATGTAATCGTTGTAGATGTTGTCGCGCTCCGCCTCACGGACCCTTTGGAAGAGCATTTGGCGCGCCGCCTGCGCGGCGATGCGCCCCAACTGCGCGGTGTCGAGTTCGCCGAGCACGATTTCGCCGCCCAACTCGGCCTTGGGGTCAAGCGTGAGCGCTTCTTCGAGCAAAACCTCCTCGGTCGGGTCGGTGACTTCCTCCGGAGTGGCGACCACTTTGCGCACGCGCAGACAGGTCATTTCGCCGGTCTCGGGGTCGATGAGCGTGCGCACGCCGCGTTCGCGGTAGTGCTTGCGCGCCGCCTGTGAGATCGCGTCCTCCAGGGCGGCAACGAGGCGCGCCGGATCGATCTCCCGCTCGTGCGAGACCTGCCGGATCAAGGTGCCTAGTTCCATTTTCATCGGCTACTTCCTTCCCCGTTGATGCGGATTCTGCGCGGGCTCCTCCATGTGCGGCGCCAGACGCGTCTCGAACACCTCGTCCTCGGGCAGCTCGCGCGTGTCGCCGTCGCTTCGGCGTACGCGAACGGAGCCATCCCCGCGCCCCTCCAGGATGCCCTCGATCACTCGTGGTGCCGGCCAACTGGGTCGCATCCGCACCCGAACGGCGCGTCCGGAAAAGCGGATGAAGTCTCTGTCGCTGTAGAGTTTTCGTTCGAGCCCTGGAGACGAGACCTCGAGGGTAAACGCTCCCGGAAAAGGGTCGAACGTGTCGAGAAGCGCGCTGGCCTGGCGGGATACCGACTCGCAGTGCGCGAGGGTGACGCCGTCCTCCCGGTCGAGCACGAGGCGAACGACCACCTTGCGGGCGGTTCCGCCCACCTCGACGGCCACCAGCTCGACGCCCTCGCTGGAGGCGAGGCGCTCGAGCCTGGCCAGCAGCTCTCCTGGCAACCGTGCCATGCTCTTTCTACCCCCGAAAAAAAAGTGGGACCGGAGTCCCACTTTCTTTCGAAAGCAGCAACCGCCTCCTTATACACCAGGGCCTGGGCTTGACGCAAGAGCCGTTACCTTGCACCCGCGTGATTGTCGGGAGCCTGCCTCGGTGGTATTGTGTCAAGGGTGTCACAGGGAGAAAACGGCGAATCAAGCGTTGAGCAACGGAGGAGGGAGAGACAATGAAAAAGCCGAAGATCACGGTGATCGGAGCGGGGAACGTCGGCGCCACCACCGCCCACCGCCTCGCCGAGGGACACCTCGGTGATGTTGTGCTGGTCGATGTGGTGGAGGGTCTGCCACAGGGGAAGGCGCTCGACCTCTTCCAGGCGGCGCCAGTAGTGCACCACGACGGGATGGTGGTTGGCTCAAACGACTACGACGCGACTGCAGGGTCGGACATCATCGTCATGACCGCCGGCCTCGCTCGCAAGCCGGGGATGAGCCGCGACGACTTGCAGGATGCCAACGCCAAGGTCGTCGGCGAGTGCGTTGGTCGCGCCGCGCGCCAATCGCGCGACGCGATCCTGATCATGGTGACCAACCCGCTCGACGTCATGTGCGAGGTCGGCCGCCGGGTGTCGGGGTTCCCGCGCGAACGGGTGATCGGCATGGCCGGAATTCTCGACACCGCTCGCATGCGGGCGTTCATCGCCATGGAGATGAAGGTCTCGGCCGAGAGCGTCTTCGCACTGGTCCTCGGCGGCCATGGCGACAGCATGGTGCCGCTGCCGCGCTATACCACGGTGAGCGGAGTACCGATCACTGAACTGCTTCCCAAAGAGCGCGTGGATGCCATCGTGCAGCGCACCGCCCAGGGCGGCGGCGAGATCGTCAAGCTCTTGAAGACCGGCTCTGCCTACTACGCGCCGGCCGCTGGCGTCTTCGAGATGGTGGATTCGATCGTCAAGGACCGCAAGAAGATCCTCCCCTGTGCCGTGTACCTCAAGGGCGAGTTCGGCTTGAACGAGGTTTTCGTCGGTGTGCCGTGCAAACTGGGCGCGAAGGGGATGGAGGGCGTGTTCGAATTCAAGCTCACCGATGACGAGAAAGCGCTGCTGCACAAGAGCGCCGGCGACGTGAAGTCGCAAATGAACAAGCTGCCGGCGGACTTGGGCAAGGCATGAGCCCGCATCGCACCAACAAGCTACACCGCGGCCGGGGTTCCCACCCCGGCCGCTTCGTTTTTATGGCGTCTCAGTTTCGAGGAGGGCATCGATGACCCAAACGCTGACCCACGACGTGCTGATTCTCGGTGCGGGCCTCGCCGGTCTGCGCGCGGCGGTGGAGATCTCGCGTCGGACCGAAGGCAAGGCGGACATCGGCATCGTCTCTAAGGTGCAGTTGATGCGCGCCCACTCGGTATGCGCCGAGGGCGGCACCGCTGCGGTGCTGCACCCGGAGGAGGGCGATTCCTTCGAGCTGCACGCCTGGGACACGGTCAAGGGCTCCGACTTCCTCGCCGACCAAGACGTGGTGCACCGCTTCGTGCGCGCGATGCCGGGCGAGATCAGGCTCCTCGATCACTGGGGCATCCCGTGGACGCGCGACAAGCAGGGGCGGATCGACCAGCGCCCGTTCGGCGGGCACTCGTTCCCGCGCGCGACGCTGGCTGCCGACAAGACCGGCTTCTTCGAGATGCAGACCCTCTACGACACCCTGCTGCGCTACCGCTGCTTCACCCGCTACGACGAGTTCTTCGTCACCGACATCCTCATCGAGGGCGGCCGGTTCGCCGGGCTCGTCGGCATCCACGCGGGGAGCGGCGAGACGGTGGTGATGCGCGGCAAGGCGCTCCTCATCGCCACCGGTGGCGGTGGAACGCTGTACGGGTTCACCACCTACTCGCAGACGGTGACAGGCGATGGCATGGCGATGGCGTACCGCGCCGGGCTGCCGCTCGAGGACATGGAGTTCCTCCAGTTTCACCCCACGGGCCTGGTCCCGTCGGGGATCCTCATGACCGAGGCGTGCCGCGGCGAGGGCGGGTACTTGAGGAACAACACGGGCGATCGCTTCATGGGGAAGTACGCGCCGAAGCTCATGGAGCTTGCCCCCCGCGACATGGTCTCCCGCGCCGAGACCACCGAGATCCTCGAGGGCCGCGGCTTCTCCTCGCCGGAGTGGGGCGACTACCTGCACCTCGACCTCACCCACCTGGGTGCCGAGCGGATCAACACCCGGCTGCCGCTGATTCGCGAGGTCTGCATCAAATTCCTCGGACTGGACCCGATCACCACGCCGATCCCGATTCGCCCGGTGGCGCACTATTCGATGGGCGGGATCGAGACCGACATCAACGGGAAGACCCGCGCCGAGGGAATCTGGGCCGCCGGCGAGGCCGCGTGCGTCTCGTTGCATGGGGCCAACCGACTGGGCTCCAACTCCACGGCGGAGTGCCTGGTCTGGGGCGGAGTAACCGGGGAAGAGATCGTCGCGGCGTTGCCCAAGCTCGCCGTGCACCCGCCTTCGGAAGCCGGGGTCAAGGCGACGCAGGATCGCATCGCCGCGATCCTGGCTCGGCAGGGCGACGAGAACCTGTACGAGCTGCGCCGCGAGCTGCGCGCGACGATGGACCGCAACGTCGGAGTGTTCCGCACCGGCGAGAGGCTCGCAGAGGCGCTCGCCACCATTCGCTCCTTGCGCGAGCGCTCGGCGCGTGCGCCGGTCGCCGACAAGGGTACCAAGTACAACTCCAACCTGTTCCACGCGCTGGAACTTGTCAACCTGCTCGACCTCGCGGAGGTCACCGTCGCGGGGGCGCTCGCGCGAGAGGAGTCGAGGGGCGCGCATGCCCGCCGCGACTTTGCCACGCGCGACGATGCGAAGTGGCTCAGACATACGCTCGCCTTCCATACCGGCGCCGCGCCGCGCTTCGACCACAAGCCAGTGACCATCAACACGTGGAAGCCGGTTGAGAGAAAGTACTGAACCGAAGAGGTTGGGGGACCGCGGTCGGGGGTCCGGGAGACGCAACCATGCTTGAGACGAAGGGACATCCAAATCGACTTGGCCTGTGGGGTTGGCTCGGCGGCGGACGGTGGGGTGTGGAGAGGTACCTCTACACGTTGCACCGCCTCACCGGCCTTGGCCTGCTCGCCTACTTCCTGCTCCACATCGTCGTAACCTCCTCGCGCGCGCTCGGCCAGGCGTCCTGGGAAGGGGCGATGCGCAGCGTCAGTGGGCCGGCGTTCAAGCTGGGCGAATACCTCGTCTTCCTCGCGTTCGCGTTCCACGCGATCAACGGCATTCGGCTCGGCATCATCGAGCTCGGGTTCGGCGTTGGCCGCCCGATCGAACCGGTCTACCCGTACAAGACCTCGCTCGACACCCAACGGCCGCTCGCGATTGCCGCGCTCGTACTCGCGGCGGTTCTGGCCGTGATGGGCACCTTGAACTTCTGGGTGCTGGAGTAGGAGGAAGCCATGATGCGCGATCAGAAACTCTGGACTTGGCACCTCGCCGCGGGCGTGGTGATCCTCTTCCTCCTCGGCCTGCATATGACCGTGATGCACCTCGATGGGGTCGTCCACTTCGCCGGGTTGAACCCGAACGGTGGCCACCCCATCGACTGGCAAAACGTCGTGGCGCGAGCGAAGGGCACCGGCTTTATGGTGACGTATGTGCTTCTTCTCGGCGCGGCGCTCTTCCACGGCCTTTACGGCCTGCGCAACATCGTGTTCGAGCTCAACCCGGCGGTGTGGCTGAAGCGGAGCGTCAGTACCGTGCTTCTCCTCGGTGGGCTCGGGCTCTTCGTCTACGGTACCTGGGCCGCCATCGCGGGCTTCAACCTCGCCAGGCTGGCGAAGGGAATGTGAGGAACGAAAATGAGCGCTCCAGCCATGAAGGAAGTCACGTATCGCATTCGCCGTTTCGACCCCAACCAGGACGCTGCTCCGCACTGGGAGGAGTACCGCATCCCCTACGCCGCTGGCATGACCGTCCTCGACGGCTTGTGGAAGATCAAGGAGACGCTCTCACCGACCTTGGTGTGGCGCTCTTCCTGCCGCATGGGCGTTTGCGGCTCTTGTGGCATGCTGATCAACGGCCGGCCACGCCTCGCGTGCAACACGCAGATCACCGAACTCGAGTCGACCTCGGTTGTGGTTGCGCCGCTGCCCAACTTTGACATCGTGCGCGACCTCGTGCCCGAGCTAGGGCCTATGTTTGGCAGCCACCAGGACCTCCAGCCGTTCCTCATCCGCGCGGACGTCGAGGAACGCGAGCACCCCACCGGCGAGTTCGTCCAGTCGGCGCACGAGCTGGAGGAGTACTTGCAGTTCACCTACTGCATCAAGTGCGGATGTTGCATGGCCGCCTGTCCGACGTTTGCTACCGACGCCCTTTACTCCGGGCCGATGCCGCTCGGACAGGCGCACCGCTACAACGCCGATTCCCGCGACGGGGGATTCGAGACGCGGAAGCAGGTGCTCGCCGGCGAGGCGGGTCCGTGGCGCTGCCACTACGCGGGGGAGTGCTCGCGCGTGTGCCCCAAGGGCGTGGACCCGGCCAAGGCGATCCAGCTCATGAAGCGCGAGCTGGTCTTCGACTACCTCGGCTTGCACAAGACGAAGTGCCCCGCCAAGGTCGCCGCCAAGCCCACCGAGGGCAAGCGTCGCGACGGAATCCCCGAGGCTCCGGCCCGGACCGTCTAGCGAGGTCCGGCCATGGCCGGAGAACCTCGGCAGAACGGGCCTGCGTCAGGGCTCGACCTGCGAGTCAGCGGCTGCGGGTCACGCCGACGCGGGGGCAGCGCTCGCGCAGAGGACAGTGCGAGCACCACGGAGAGACCGGCTGACAGATGTGCTGGCCGAACGTCACAAGCAGGTCGTTGATGTCGATCCAGTAGCATTCCGGCAGCACTTCCTCCAGAGCTCGCTCGGTATGTTCCGGGGTCTTCGTCCGCACGAGGCCGAGCCGGTTCGAGATCCGGTGCACGTGCGTGTCCACGCAAATCGCCGGGATGCCAAAGCCGAGACCGAGGACGAGGTTGGCAGTCTTGCGGCCGACGCCGGGGAGCGCGAGCAGCGCGTCACGATCCGGCGGCACCCTCCCGCCGTGCTCTGTCGCCACCTGACGGGCGATGGCGCGAATCTGCCTGCCCTTCGTGTTGTAGAAGCCGGCGGGGAAGATCAGCTTCGCGATGCGCACCTCGGGCAGCCTCGCAACGGTGTCCGGGGTTGTCGCAATCGCGAATAGGCGCGCGCTCGCCTGCGCGGTGACTGCATCCTTGGTGCGGAGCGAGATCACGCAGGCGACGAGCAGGCGAAACGGGTCACGCTTGCGCTCGACCTCGGCCAACGTCGTGGGGCGAACCGCGGCGCGCACCTCGGCGAGCCGCTCGACCAGCCAGTCGAGCGCATCGGCGTTCCAACGCGACGCCGCTCGCCTGCGTGGAGACGCTCTTCGCATCAGGCTTGCGCACCCTTGGGGCCGACAGCGTGCGCGGCCGTATCAACGAGTCTGCGCGTCCCTGCTTTCGTCCCATCGGTTGCTGCCTGGCTCGCGCCCGTTCGTAGGCCTCCGAGCACCAGCACCAGCATGCCGATCGCGGCGCCGGCGAGGCCCGGCTCGACGCCGGCGGGGAGCCCGCCACGCAACGGCTCGAGGAGAAGGTCCACGGCGGCGCCGGCCAGCATCGCGGCCACCGCTGCGCGGCGCGAAGCGCCACGCCACACAAGACCAAGCGTGAACATGGGCAGGAACGCCGCCGTGAAGAAACCCCACCCGGCGATGGTCATGATCGCGACGGTGCGACTACTCGATGCGCCGAGTGCCGCCGCGACTACCGCCACCGCGACGGTGGTGAGCCGTGCAGCGCGCAGGCTGCGCTCCGGCCGACCAAGAGCGGCAGGTAGATCACGGGTGACCGCGGCGGCCGCCAGGCTGAGGAACGACGCCGCGGTCGACATCAGCGCCGCGAGCACCGCGACCCCGGCGAGCAGCTCGGCGCCAGGGCCGAGAAGCGCCATCGTTCGAGGCGCCAGGTCATCAGGCCGGCCGAGGGTGATGCGGCCCTGCGCCGCGAGGGCGGAGCCGGCCACGCCGACGCCGAGCCAAACCGACAGCGTGACGGCGAGCGCGAGCGTGAGCACGCCGGGGAGCAATCGCAACTGCGCGCGCGAACGCAAAAAGAAGAACTTCTGGATATAGTGCGGCTGGGCGCAGGTGCCGAGACAAAACAGGAGGTACCAGGCGAGCGCGTGGGCGGGCGCCACCCGTCCGAAGCTGCCCAGCAGTGCGGGAGTCGCGTGCCGGAGCGTCGCGAGTGCGGCCGCGGGTCCTCCGGCAGCCGCCAGCGCGATCGCCGCCAGCAGCAGCGCAAAGCCCGCCATGACCGCACCCTGGACCGCGTCGGCGAGTAGGCCCGCGCGCATCCCGCCAACCGCGGTGTAGAGGGTGGTGGCGAGCAGCGCGGCGCCGGCGGCAAGTACACCGGGCAGCTTGAGGAAGTCCTCGCCGAGCACCGCCGCAGCCCGTGCCTGCGCCGCCAGGTTCGCGGTGCAGCCGATCACGATCATCACCGCGGCGACCGCCCGTGCGCACACGCCGAACCGCACGCCGATGAGCTCCTGCGGCGTGAGAATGCCGTGGCGCTGCGCCGCCTCCACGACTGGCTCGCCCACCGCCCAACACTGCAGGGCGCCGGTCAGCGGTGCGGAGAACGTGATCCACAGCGAGCCGATCCCCACGGCGAAGAACAGCCCCGGCCCGCCGACGAAGGTGAAGGCAGACACGGCCGCGGCGGTGCCGGCCACGCCGACCAGCCAAGCGCCGGCATGGCGGCCGGCGGCGAAGTAGTCGGACGCGGTGCGGGTGTGACGCGCCCCCCACCACGCGAGGAAGGCCGCAACCACCAGCAGCGCGGCCAAGGCCGTCATTGCGCCTCCTCGGAGGGACTGCCGGGCGTGCGCAGTGCGCCTTGCGCGCCAGTCTCTTGGTCGCTCGGAAAGGTGCGCGCGTAGATCCAAGGGACGACCGGGAGCGGGAGCAGGTAGAGGACGAGCAGCACCCAGGCAAACCCGCCGAGGGGGCGGTGGGAGAGCGCGAACGCCCCGGCAAAGCCGACTCCGAGCCACACTCCCACCGCTGCGAGGCCAAGCCGGAGGGCGCGCGAGGGACGGCGAACGAGCGCGACGCCGCAGCCCGCCAGGGCACAAAGAACGGTCACGCCGGCGAGCGCCGGGGCGCCGACGAGTATCGCCACGAGGTAGGCGATGGCGAGCGCACCGGCCAGCAACGGGGCCGCCTCGAGTGTACGACCCGACCGTAACACGCGGCCAAGTGTAACGTGGCGGAACGCCTGTCACGCTCCCGGGAACGGGTTCGAGCGCTAATGGTTCTCTTCCGCGGCCACCGGCCATCCGATGGCCGCCACCAGCGTTTACAATTGCCGTGGATGCCGGCGAACCTGACACCGCAATACCGCGCGGCCGAGGCGAAGTGGAAGGCCGCGCAGGCTCCGGCCGAGCGCCGGATTGCCCTGGAGGAAATGCTCGCCACCATCCCCAAGCACAAGGGCACCGAGAAGATGCAGGCGGATCTCAAGCGCCGCCTCGCTCGCCTGCGCCAGGAGGAGGAGAGCCGAACCGCTAAGCACGGCCATGTCGTGCGAGTCGAGCCGGAGGGCGCGGCCCAGGTGGTACTGCTCGGACCGCCAAACTGCGGCAAGTCGTCGCTGCTCGCTGCGCTCAGCCATGCCGAGCCGGCCATCGCGGACTATCCGTTCACGACGACCCGGCCACAGCCGGGGATGATGGCGTTCGAGGATGTCCACGTGCAGCTCGTGGACATGCCACCCGTGGCCACCGGTCACCTGGAGCCGTGGCTACCCAACATCGTCCACGGCGCGGACGCGGCCCTGCTCCTGATGGATCCGACCTCCGCCGAGGTGCCGGAAGACGTCGAGGTGGTGCGCGAGCGGCTCGCCGCCGCGCACATCCACCTGGTGGGGCAACTACCCGAAGACTCCGATCCGCGTGACACGCACCTTGCGACCCTTCTGGTCGTCACCAAGGCCGATCGTGCCCGCCGGGAGGACGTTGCCGTGCTCGAGGAGCTGTACGCCGGCCAGTATCCGTTCCTCCCCATTTCCACCGCGACCCACGCCGGCCTGGAAGGACTCAAGGTCGCGCTCTGGCGCATGCTCCAGCTCGTGCGGGTGTATGCGAAACCGCCCGGGAAACCCGCCGACAAACATGATCCCTTCGTGCTTGCGTGCGGCAGCACGGTGGTCGACCTGGCGGAGCACGTCCACCGGGAGATCGCCGAGAAGCTGCAGTTCGCACGCGTGTGGGGTGGCAAGCTCGATGGCCAGCGCGTCGCGCGCGACTTCGAGCTGCGCGATCGTGACGTCGTGGAGCTGCACGCGTGAGGCTGCTCGCGTAGTGTGGCTGCAAGCGCACCGGCAACCAGCGGCACTGCGACTGCACCCGCCGGATCCTGCAGCCCCCAGCCGCCTCGGCCGAGGTAGACTTGGACATGCACAACCTGCCCCCCAGGAACGGAAAGCGCGCCCTCGTCACCGGAATCACCGGCCAGGACGGTTCCTACCTCGCCGAGTTCCTCCTCGCCAAGGGCTACGAAGTCTGGGGGATGCGGCGCCGCTCCTCCTCGTTCAACACCAGCCGGATCGATGGCATCTACCAGGACCCGCACGAGCCCGACGTCCGCCTTAAGCTTGTCTACGGTGACCTCAACGATGCCTCCTCGATCAACAAGATCCTCAAGGTCGTCCGGCCTGACGAGATCTACAACCTCGGCGCGCAGTCGCACGTGCAGGTCTCGTTCGAGGTCCCCGAGTACACCGCCGAGGTCACCGGCGTCGGTGCGGTCCGGGTGCTCGAGGCGATGCGGGAGCTGGGTCTTTCCGCTCGGTTCTACCAGGCATCGTCATCCGAGCTGTTCGGCAAGGCGGTGGAGACGCCGCAGCGGGAGAGTACCCCGTTTTATCCACGCAGCCCCTACGCGGCGGCCAAGGCGTACGCCTTCTTCATTACCCGCAACTACCGCGAGGCGTACGGGATCTTCGCCGTCAACGGGATCCTGTTCAACCACGAGTCGCCACGCCGGGGCGAGACGTTCGTCACGCGCAAGATCACACGGGCAGCGGCACGGATTAAGCACGGGCTGCAGAGCCGGCTCTATCTCGGCAACCTCGACGCCTGTCGCGATTGGGGGTTTGCCGGCGACTACGTCGAGGCGATGTGGCTGATGCTGCAGGCGGAGCAACCTGACGATTACGTGGTCGCCACCGGTGAGACGCACTCCGTGCGCGAATTCTGTCAGCTTGCCTTCACGCAGATCGGTCTGCCGCTGACCTGGAGTGGCAGCGGCGTGGACGAGAAGGGGATCGGCCCTGGCGGGAGGGTGCTCGTTGAGGTCGACCGCGGCTACTTCCGTCCCACCGAGGTAGAGCACCTGGTTGGCGACCCGGCAAAGGCCCGCCAGCGCTTGGGCTGGCGGCCACGGGTCGGCTTCGAAGAGCTGGTGCGAATGATGGTCGAAAGGGACCTCAAGGCGGCAATCGACAGGCAGGAGTCGAGAGTTGAGAGCTAGCGGCTCGGAGGAGAAACCGGGGAACGGCTGTAGAGGCGCGGCGTTGCCTGGCCGCAAAGCTGCCTGGCGGGTCGCCCCGGCGCGGCGCAGTCGGAGGGCGTCTCACGACCGCTGAGATGGATCCGAAATGAGAAACATTTCAGTCATCTTTGGCACCCGACCAGAAGCGATCAAGCTCGCTCCGGTCGTACTCGCGCTCCGCGCCGACCCGCGCTTCGAGTGCGACATCTGCGTGTCCGCGCAGCATCGGGAGATGCTCGATCAGGTCCTCGATGCGTTCGGCATCGTGCCCGAGACCGACCTCGACCTCATGGTGCCGGACCAGACGCTGGAGGGCCTCACGGCTCGCGCGATGGAAACCATCGGGCGCTACCTCGGGGAGCGCAAGCCTGACCTCGTGCTCGTTCAGGGCGACACCACCACGACGTTCTGCGCGGCGCTGGCGGCCTTCTATCACCACATCGCGGTCGGACACGTGGAGGCGGGACTGCGCACCGGCAACCTGCAGTCCCCGTGGCCGGAGGAAGCCAACCGCGTGCTCACAACTCGTCTCGTTGATCTGCACTTCGCGCCGACCGAGACCAACCACGCCAACCTCCTGCGCGAAGGGGTTGATCCCGCGCGCATCTTCGTCACTGGCAACACGGTTATCGACGCGCTGTTCCTCGCCATCGACCGGGTCAAGGCCAACCCTCCGCGGGTGCCGGGGCTGCCCGATGCGCTGGTCCGGGCCGTGGGGCAGCCGCTCGTGCTGATCACCGGTCACCGCCGCGAGAACTTTGGCGCGGGGTTCGAGGCGATCTGCCAGGCCATCGCCGAGCTGGCGCGCCGCTTTCCCGGGGCAGCGTTCGTATATCCGGTGCACCTTAACCCCAACGTGCGGGAGCCGGTCAACCGCATCCTGCGCCGCAGCGAGACGCCCAACGTGTACCTCATCGAACCGCTCGCCTATCTGCCCTTTGTCGCGATGATGGCGCGCTCGTCGCTGATCCTCTCCGACTCGGGCGGCGTGCAGGAGGAGGCACCGTCATTGGGCAAGCCCGTGCTGGTCATGCGCGATACGACCGAGCGCCCCGAGGCAGTGACTGCGGGCACCGTCAAGCTGGTCGGCACCGACGGCGAAGTAATCGTCGCCGAGACCACCCGACTGCTCACCGATCGCGCGGCGTACGACGCGATGGCCCGCGCGCACAATCCGTACGGAGACGGGAAGGCGACGGGCCGCATTCTGGCGGCCTGCGCCGACTTCCTCAGCAACCCATGAAAGCGGGGCGGGTGCGCGGCCAGTCTCGGACCGTCTGCGGCGTCAGACTCGGGCCGCTCGCGTCCTCATGTGGCCTCCAGCCACACTCCGGCGCGGCGGCCTCGCCTTCCTTGCATCCGGCCCAATCCGGGCCGCGCGGCTACGCGCCGTCATCCTCGGCCCTGCTTCGGTAGCCGGCTCGCGGGCCTTGCGATAGGCCCAACGGCGGCGGCGCGCCTAGGCAGCAATCGCCACGGCGCGCGTTCGAGATTCGGTGGGAGCGGCTTCCAGCCGCGACCCGGAGTTGGCCAGTGAACCAGCGATGGTTAGCTCCGAGCGTCAGCAGCTCAGGGCTGGAGCTGGTCGAACTTCGTGCCGAGCTGCTCGGGGGCGGCGGTGTCGCCCGCCGGGTCGGATGGTGTCGTCACGCCAGAGGCGACTCGGTTCGGCAAGCCCAACCGAGATGTTCGGGTCTAGTTCTTGTGGGTTGCATCGAGCAGCTCGATCGCCTGGCGAGCGCCCTCGTTGCTCGGTTCATAGGCGAGGATTCTCTGGAGACAGCGTCGTTGCTTCTCAGGCTGGCCGCGGGTGCTCCAGTAGTTGGCGAGCATGAGCCAGGCCTGCGTGAATTGCGGCGCGATCGTCACCGCATTCTTGAGGCGATCGAGCGCCTTGGAGCGCCACAACGGGTTGGCCATCTCCAGGTCGGCAAGGGTGCATAGCGAGACCGGGTCGGCGGCCATCTCCACCGCTGCGGCGAGAAGCTTGTGTGCCCGGCGTGCGTCGCCACCGCGCTCCAGCATGGTAAATGCCTCGCGCTTCGCCTCGTCGACCTTTTCGGGGTCAATGGGCTGAGCCTCTTCCTGCGCTGCGGGTGCCGGGCGGCGAGGATCGACCTTCTCGAGCACTTCGCGGAGGTCAGGACTTGCGGGGGGGAACTCAGGCTTAGCGCTTGCCTCAGGGGTTGCTGGCGATCCGCCCTCTTCAGTGGTGCGCTCGGCCACAAAACCGAGCAGTACGAGGCAGGCGAGCGCTCGCGGTACCTCCCGCACCTGTTGTGGGGCTAGCGCACGAGCATCCTGGAGCGACGTGGGTGCTGTCAGTCGAGTCAAGAGAAAACGCTCGAACGGCGTGACGTCGTCCTCCTGCGCCGTCGCGGCGTGGGGGGAGACCGCCCAGCGTTTCCCCCCGCCAGTGAGGCGCTCAAATTGGCCGCTGTCCGGGGCGCGACGAAGTGCGGCCGCAAACAGCGTCAGCGGAGGCTGATCGATCCCCAGCGCGTCGTCCGGCAAGTCGGCGGCGTCGATGCGGAACTCCCCTTCTTCGAACGCCATGCGAGCGGCGATGGTATTCGTGAGCATCTCCAGCTCCTGGGCGAGACGGTCGGCAGCGATGAATCCACGACCGACGAGAGCCGCGCCGAAGCGCTCACCACTTTGCCGGTGGGACAGCGCCTGCTGGATCGCTCGACGATCCACGATGCCGCGCTCCACGAGCCACTCGCCGAGGCGCTCGGCGTCCAGGGAGGAAGTGATGGCCCGGATCTTCTCCGCCTGAAACCACACGGACCGCTGGGCACCACGTTGGTTGACTTGCAGGCGGCCATGCGGGATCCCCGCTATCGCCTCGGCAAGCCGGCGCGGCAGCTCGAGTGGCGCAAATCGCGTGGATGGCGCCGGGGCGTTCTCGGCCATGAGGGAGTGCTACACGTCCGAGCGCGGAATGTCAACTGGTCGTGGCCCTGCGCGCCTGAGTTCCACAACGCTGGCAGTTGACCACGCGGCGTCCCGGCGGCCAAACGCGAGAGCGGCCTTTCGCAGGCCGTTGATGCCGCCTATCCTTGGCGATCGGAAGGAGCCTCGTGGCGGGACACCGGAAGACCAAGGCGCTCATGCTCCTGTTTCCGCTGCTCTGGGGCATCTCGTTCATCGCCGGGAAGGTCGCGGTACGTGACTTCACCCCGGAGGTGACCTCGTTCCTGCGCTTTCTCATTGCCAGCGTCGCGCTCTTTCCCTTCGCGTTCCGGGAGCCAAGCACCCCAGGTGCGTTCGCGCCGCGGCGTCTGTTGATCCTGTTTCTCCTGGGATTCACCGGCATCTTCGCCTACCACGTCCTGTTCTATTACAGCCTGCGCTACACGAGCGCCGGCAACTCCTCGCTCATCATCTCAACCGACAGCCTGATGACGGTGGGGTTGGCGGTGGTGTTCCTGCGCGAACGTCTGACCTGGCGGAAGAGCTCGGGCATTGCGCTCGGCTTCCTCGGGGTGGTGTGGATTGTGTCCGATGGCGCGCTCGTCCGGCTCGTGTCGAATGGCCCCAACCGTGGCGACGCGCTCGCCCTTGGTGCGGCCCTGGCACGGGCGATATATAGCGTGCTCTGCTGGCCGGTGAGTCGCCTCTACACCCCTCTCGACCTTTCCTGGATTACGTGGGTGGTGGGCGCTGTGCTCCTGAGCCCGTTCCTTCTCGAGAAGGGCGCTGTGCGCAGCATGCGGGAGGCGAGCCTCCTCGGATGGGCGAGCGTGGTCTACATGGCCATCTTCGCTACCGGCATTGGCTATTTCCTTTACCTGAAAGGGATCAAGGAGCTGGGCGCCTCCGCCACGGCCTAGGAGCCTGTCTGGGAAAGCGGGTGGGCCGCGTTGCTGGCGCCGCGGGGCGAGATGCCAGGCGCCGCGACGAAGGCAATGTTCCCCCATTGGCGAGGAGCGGCAACGCCGCAGATC
>JBIOGJ010000041.1:0-42850 GCA_044447965.1 Thermoanaerobaculales bacterium
GATAGTAGACCTCGGTGAAGACCCCGTGCTTCGCCTCGCTCGGCCATCGCGAGGGTTCCTTCCCGGAGGCGGAGAAGGCACAGACCGAGGTGCTCGCCCTGCCGATCTTCCCCGAGCTCCGGGCGGAGGAGCGGGAGCGCGTCGTCGAGGGGATTGCAGGGTTCTTCCGGACATAGGAGCCTGTCCGAGTAATGGGGCGGGTCGCGCGCAGGGGGCTTGCGAGGCGCAGGCAAGGCGCGAGGAGGCAGGCGATGTGGAGCCATCGTGGCCGACGAGCAACGCCGCATGCGCCCGCAAGCCCCTGCGCCCATGGGTTGCGGCGGCGCGGGGCGATCTGCGTTGTTGCCACTCCTCGCCGATGGGTCCGCATCGCCTTCGTCGCGGCGCCTAGCATCTCGCCCCGCGGCGCCAGCAACGCGGCCCACCCGCTTACTCGGACAGGCCCCTGGGCCCAAGCTCGGAGGCGTTGACAGCAGCGGCGTTCCCGCGCACCATCGGCGCGGAGCACGTGATGGCAACTTTCGTCCCGGCGACACCGCGATGGCGGCTGCTGCTCGTGAGCTTTGACCTAGTCGCGCTCGCGGCGTCGATCTGGCTCGCTCACGTTGTCAGGTTCATTCCCGCGGACCGCCCCGCCAAGCTCCACGAGCTTTTCGCGCACCCAGGGATGATCCTCACGGCGCTGCTTGCCGCTTTGGCGCTGGCCGTATCGGCGGAGCTTTACGAGCCGTACGTACTGCTCCGCTCGCGGGATGTGGCGGTACGGGTAGTCGTTGTGGCCGCGGGCTGGGGGACCGCGATGGCGGTCGCCACCTTTCTGATCCCAAGCTGGCGGTTCGGACGCGGCCTTCTCCTCATCAGCACGGTGACGTGGGGATTGATCGCTGGTTCCGTGCGCGCCGTCCTGGTGCATCGCCTCGCACGGCGGCCGCGGCCGCGGGCGCTGGTGGTAGGCGGTGCGGAAGAGGTGGCGGCGATGTGCGAGAAGCTGCGCGGCCACCCGCTTGCGCCCTGGGCGCCGGTCGACGGGGCGGGCATTGCGCCGGTTGCGGTGGCGGCGCACGCGCGTGAGTGCGGCGCGGAACTTGTCGTGCTGGTCGGTGCCGAGCCGGCCGGAGTTGATTTGGCAACCGACCTCGCGGCGTTGCTGTTTTCCGGGGTTCCGGTAGTGGTCGCGAGCGAGCTGTGGGGGTGGCTAGACGGGCGCCTTCCCATCTCCGAGCTTTCCCCGGCCGTGTTCCTCCACCAGCCCGGTTTTGGCGCGATTCACTGGGAGATGTTCAATCGGCTCACGCGTGTGCTGGACGTCGTGATCGGTGCGGTGATGGTGGCGCTTACGCTGCCGGTCTTGTTGCTCGCCGCTCTGGCTGTTCTGGTCTTCGACGGGCGGCCTGTGTTTTTTCTTCAGGGGCGGGCCGGACAGTTTGGCCGCACGTTCCGTGTGTTCAAGCTGCGTACGATGCGGCGCGACGCTGAAGCCTGCGGCCCCGTTTTCGCCGCCGAGGACGATCCCCGCGCGACCCGGCTCGGTCGCATCCTCCGCCGCCTCCGCGTCGACGAGCTGCCGCAGCTCTTCAACGTGCTCAGAGGCGACATGTCGCTGGTAGGCCCCCGCCCGGAACGGCCCGAGTTCGTGGCGGAGCTGGCGACGACGATCCCTTACTACACCTTTCGGCTTGCCGTGCCGCCCGGCCTCACCGGTTGGGCACAGGTGAACATGCGGTACGCGCGCACGCAGGCGGAGCAGCAGCGCAAGCTCGAATACGACCTTTACTTCATCCGTGAGCGCACGGTGGGCATCTATCTCGTTACCTTGCTGCGCACGCTGAGCGCGGCGCTCGTCGGGGCCGGACGTTGAGGGAGGCTACCGCTCGGGTGGCACGCAACCTTGCCTGGCTCGCCGGCGGCGAGGTCGTGCTCAAGGGTGCGTTGTTCGGCGCCGGCGTGCTGGTTGCGCGAGGGCTGGGACCAGCCGCGATGGGCGACTTCACCGTCGCCTATGGCGCGGCGGTCGTGCTCATGCTGATGCTCAACGCCGGGCAGATCGAGGTGGTTATCCGCGAGGTGGCCAAGCGCCCTTCGGCGGCCGTGGCGCTCTACCATGCCGCGCGCGCCTGGCAGCGAAGCCTCGCGCTCGCCGCGGTCCCGCTCGCGGCGTGCGCGGCTCTTCTTGTCAGGCAGCCCTCGCTTCGCTGGACGCTGCTTGCATTCCTTCCGTACGCGTGGTTGCGCTCCTGGCTCGTCACCGGTGGTGCGGCGTTCAAGGGGCTCGACCGGATGGACGTGGAGGTGAGCGGGCGCGGGGCGGAGCTCGTGACCGCGTTGCTGCTCCTCGCGCCGCTGGCGCTCACCACCGCGCCAGTCTGGACGACCGGTCTGGCGTTCTCGCTTGGGGCTGCGGCTGGAGTGGCGCTGATTCAACTGCGATTTTCGAGCCTTCCCGAATCGGGTGCCGCGGGCGTCACGCCGGGATTCCTCGCGCGGGAAGGGTTGGCCTTCCTCGGCCTGGCCCTTACCAGCCAGGTAACGATGCGGGCCGATACGTTCCTGCTTGCGTCGTTCGGGGTAGCGCGGGAAGAGATCGGCCGCTACGGGGTCGCGTCCGCACCGGTATGGGGTTTGCTCGGCCTCGCACAGCTCCTCTCCGTGGCGGTCTACCCAACGATGGCGCGAGCGGCGGGTCGAGGCGCGTTGAGGGTGGGGCGGGTGATGGCGCTCGGCGGCGGCGGCGCAGCGCTGGGAGTGGTGCTGGCGGTCGGCCTCGAGTGCGTGCGCTTTCCGCTCATTCGACTCGTGTTTGGCCCGGCCTACCTGCCGGCAGTGCCCCTGCTCGCGGTGCTGGCGTGGGCCCTACCGGGAGCCTGCACTGGGATGCTTTTGGGCGCGGCGGTCGCCGCCTGTGGCCGTCAGGCGTGGGGTCTGTGGCTGCGCGTGGCCTGGGTGGTCCTCGCGGTCGCGGCGAACCTCCTGGCGATCCCGCGCTGGGGGCTGATGGGAGCCGCAGGCGTCGCGGTTATCGTCAGCAGCACGGGTCTCGTGGGGTCGCTGGTGATCGCGGCGCTCGCGGTGAGGTACCCGCCCCAGGCGGAGCGCGCGGTATTCGCGGAGCCCGGGTGGGAATGAGAGCTCCGCTAGCCCCGGCCGCTCGCGTCGGTGTGGTCGTGGTTCACTTCGGCGACCCGACTCCCACTCTTGCGTGCCTTCGCGCGCTGCGTGACGACCCTTCCGTGAGCGAGCGCGCGGTCGTGGTGGTGGACAACTCCGGGACGCTGCCGGCGAGCTTCCTCCCTGGCGAGGTTGCGCTGCCCTGCCCCGACAACCCCGGCTTTGGCGCCGGCGTTAATCGCGGCGTGCTGGCGCTGGGTGAGGGCCCGTTTGGCGCGCTGGTGATCCTGAACAACGACGTCGAGATCGCTCCCGGCTACCTGGCCGCCGCCCTTGGCGCGCTGCACGACCCCGCCGTCGGAGCTGCCGCCGGACCGCTCTACCTCGACCGTATCGGTGGTCGGCTCTGGTACGCGGGCGGAGGGGTCAACTTCCTCACCGGGACCGTCCGCCAGAGCACCTCGGGGGTCGACGCGGTCAGGGCGCGGCGGGTGGGCTTCATCCCTGGTGCCGCGCTTGCAGTCCATCCGGCGGTATGGCGCGAGGTGGGAGGCTTCAACACGGCGTATTTGCTCTACAACGAGGATCTCGACCTTTGCCTGCGCCTGCGCCGCCGCGCGATCGCGCTCCGTTTCGTGCCGGAGATGGCCGCCGTGCACCGGGTCGGCGCGAGCACGGGCTCGGCGGCGAGGTCGCCGCTCTACCTTGAGTACACGGCGGCCAACCGGCTGCGGCCGTTCCGCCCGCTCGCGTTCCGCCTCTACCTTGCGCTGATCCACACCGGCTACGTCGGATTGCGCGCGCTTTGGCACCGGGTCGCACGGGGCGGTGTGGCGGGGCGGCAGGCGGCGCGGGCGTTGTTGCGCGGTCATGCGCGCGCGCTGGGAGGGATTCGCCGCGGCCCAAGCGAAGCGTGCTCGGATAGAGTCGTGGACTCCAGGCGCAAGCGCGCAAACGCGAACCCTTGACAAGGTCGGCGACTCGGCCTAATCTGTTAGCAGTCTCACCTGGAGAGTGCTAGCCACGAATCCAGCGAGAGACACTAACAACAAAAGAGAAAGGAGTTTACAAGTATGAACGTCCGACCGCTCAACGACAGAGTCCTCCTTCGGCGCCTCGAGCAGGATGAGGTGGTCAAGGGTGGGATCATCATCCCCGACACCGCCAAGGAGAAGCCGCAGGAGGCCGAGGTCGTGGCCGTTGGTCCCGGCAAGCTCGACGACAATGGCAAGCGCGTCCCCACCGAGGTGAAGAAGGGGCAGCGCGTCCTCATTGGCAAGTACTCCGGCACCGACATCAAGATGGGTGACGACGAGTTTCTGATCGTGCGCGAGGACGAAATCCTCGGCGTGATCGAGAAGTAAGGGAAGGGTGCAACCATGCCTGCAAAGCAGATCGTCTATTCCGAGGATGCCCGCCAGGCCGTCTTGCGTGGCGTCAACAAACTGGCCGACGCGGTCAAGGTGACGCTCGGTCCCAAGGGCCGCAACGTCGTTCTTGAGAAGAAGTTTGGTTCGCCCGTCATCACCAAGGACGGGGTCACCGTGGCGAAGGAGATCGAGCTCAAGGACCGGCTCGAGAACATGGGCGCGAAGATGGTACGCGAGGTCGCCTCCAAGACTTCCGACGTCGCCGGCGACGGCACCACGACCGCCACCGTGCTGGCCCAGGCCATCTATCGTGAGGGCACCAAGAACGTCACCGCCGGCGCCAACCCGATGGACTTGAAGAAGGGCATCGACCTCGCAGTCAAGCGCGCGGTCGAGTCGATTACCGCGCTGGCCAAGCCCGTCGAGGGCAAGGCGATCGCCCACGTCGGCACCATTTCCGCGAACGCGGACGAGGAGATCGGCAAGATCATCGCCGAGGCGATGGACAAGGTGGGCAAGGACGGCGTGATCACGGTCGAAGAGTCCAAGACCATGGACACCCAGCTCGAGATCGTCGAGGGGATGCAGTTCGACCGCGGCTACCTCTCGCCCTACTTCGTCACCGACGCCGAGCGCATGGAGTGTGTCTACGAGAACGCCAAGGTGCTGCTGTTCGAAAAGAAGATCTCCTCGATGAAGGACCTGCTGCCGATCCTCGAGCAGGTGGCCAAGCAGGGCAAGCCGTTCCTGATCGTGGCCGAGGACGTCGAGGGCGAGGCGCTCGCGACCCTGGTGGTCAACAAGCTGCGCGGCACGCTGCAGGTTGTCGGCGTCAAGGCCCCCGGCTTCGGCGATCGCCGCAAGGCCATGCTCGAGGACATCGCGATCCTCACCGGTGGCAAGCTGATCTCCGAGGACCTCGGCATCAAGCTCGAGAACGTCAAGTGGGAAGACCTCGGCACCGCGAAGAAGGTCACGGTTGACAAGGACGACACCACGATCGTGGTGGACGACTCCGACGCCAAGAAGAAGGAAGCAATCTCGGGCCGCGTGAAGCAGATCCGCAAGCAGGTCGAGGACACCACCTCGGACTACGACCGCGAGAAGCTGCAGGAACGGCTGGCGAAACTGGTCGGTGGCGTCGCGCAGATCAAGATCGGGGCGGCGACCGAGACCGAGATGAAGGAAAAGAAGGCCCGCGTCGAGGACGCGCTGCACGCGACCAAGGCTGCCGTGGAAGAGGGGATCGTCCCCGGCGGCGGCGTGGCGCTGTTGCGCGCCCAGGAGGACGTCGAGAAGCTGCTCAAGGAGCACAAGGGCGACGTGCGCACCGGCGTGCAGATCGTCGTGCGGGCGCTCGAGGAGCCGACGCGGCAGATCATTCACAACGCCGGCCTCGATGAGGCGGCGGTGATCGTGCGGGACATTCGGCGCAAGGGTGGCAACATCGGCTACAACGCGCAGACGATGCAGCTCGAGGACCTCGTGGCTTCGGGTGTGATCGATCCCGCCAAGGTGACCAAGAACGCGTTGCAGAACGCGGCGTCGATCGCCGGGCTGCTGCTCACCACCGAGGCTCTCGTGTGCGAGATCCCGGAGGACGACAAGAAGAACCCGCCGATGCCAGGTGGCGGCGGCATGGGGGATATGTACTGACAAGACAGGGGCCCGGGATCCGGGGTCCGGGGTCCGGACAACACAAGACATTGAACGAAGAGCGGGGCCGCGAGGCCCCGCTTCTTGTTTGGAGCGAGGGAGGACGAAAGGTACGCAAAGGCCGGATAAGGGGGGGTGGGATCCGGGGTCCGGACAGCTTGCTTCGTAGGGCTTGTCCCCGCCCGTTTCTCATGGCTCAGGGCACAAATCTCCGTACCGCCATGACCCGGATGGAGCCACACGCAGCCAAGCCGGAGGGAGGGGTGCAATCCTCGCCCTTCGTGTTGCCGGGGCCCGATCCTGCGGGGGCGCCATCGGGAAGCGGCACCATAGCGCCGGGCCGGGTTGCGGCGTGTCCCACCAGAGAATTAGAATCTCAATTCCAGGACGCGAGGAAGTGCACGCCGAACCCGATGCATGGGGAGGGGGTAACGATGCGTGAAGGGTGGGAGGTGCTGCTCGAGGAGGCGGAGGCATCAGGTCGGGCCGGCGCCGAGCTGCTGCGCGCCTACTCGGAGTTCATGCCGGGACCGCGAGTGGGATGGAAGCCGTGCGGGAAGCCCGACGCGTCGGTGCGATCCGAAAGCGACCCGCTGCGTTTCAACGTGTCCGAGTTCGAGCAGCGACTCGAGATCACGCCCGGCCTCGAGCGAATCGCCCGCCACGTGGGTGAGCAGCTCAACCACCTCATGCACGGTCGCCCGTGCCAGATGTCCAAGCGCCTGCTCACCGGCAACCCGGCGTGGCCCACCGACCTCGCGGCGCGCACCGCAACGGGCGAGGAAGGGATTACGGTGATCCTCTCGCTGGCGCTATCGCGCACGCAGGATGACAAGGGCCGGGTCCGCTGGACGCTGTTTGGCACCAGCCACGACGGACCCGCGCGCCCCTTCTGGCGCAGCTTCATGGGGGTGGGCGCCAACGCGGATGGCGGCGCCGCGTTTCGCCGGTTGCTGGCGTGGACGCTACAGGTAGACGAAAGCGCGTTGGCGGACCTGCGTCGCTCGGGGGTGCGGGTGCTGCCGATGCTCGCTGACCGACAGTTTCCGCGCTGGGACGACGGGCCGCTTGCTGGCTTCCTCGGGGAGGCGACGCTCGGCGACGGCGAGGCGCTCGACGGCGTGCGGGCGGTGGTTACGTTTCGCCCGTTTGCCGAGCTGCCGGCCGCCCTCCAGCGCGCCTACCTGGCCGGCGCGGTGCGCCTGATCCCGACGCCGGCAAGCCTGATCTTTTTTGGTGAGACCGGCTACCGCACGCTCGCCGCCGAGTTGCGCCATGCGATGCAGATCCCGCTCCTCCACCTGTTCGAACGCTGCGAGCACATCTACGCGTTGCGCATCCCCCAGTCGGGCTGGCTGCACGAGACGCCGGTGCGCATGCCGGGAAGCCAAGTTCCGGAGCACCACGTTCGCCGCTCACACCGCTGGGAAAAGCACGGTCGCCACGTGGACGACGCGCTCGCGCCGGACGCCGCGGTCGAGGTGCGCAACGATCACGTGACCATGGCGCTGTTCTCGACCGCGCCCGAGGTGATCGGGCTCTACGACAAGCCGATGGCACGCAACGTACAAATCTGGACCGAGGAGTTTCGCCTGCTCCTCGACGGCCCGCGTGCGGGCCCGCCCGAGCTCGCCGTTGCCGCCGCGGCGTGTCAGACGGAAGGACGGTTCGGCTATCGGTTCTACTTCCCGCCGATGCGGGTCGGCGAACGCGAGCTGTTCTGGCACCTCCCGCTGGTGGCACGGCTTGGCGAGGATGGCAAGGTCGAGATTTGCCCGCAGGCGCTGTCGGGCTACCTCTCGGCCGAGCGGGAGGGCGCGGACCCCGTCGAGCTGGTCCCCCGCCGGCTCGAGCGTGCGGAGCGCCGCGACGCGATCGACCTCTTCCAGCACGAGCCCACGCACCGGCACGCGACGCGACGAAACGTGCGCAAGCTGCTCGAGTGGAGCGAGCTTCTTGATGGGAGGTTCGCCCCTTCGTTTGCGCGCAGGTTGCTCACAGTCGGACGGAAGAGCACGCTCGAGGAATGGCTCGAGGAGCTACCGCGGGCCGCGGCGGATCACGCCCGCGGCGAGGCGCTCGCGCGCCAACTGCGGGCGTGCCTCGGACCCGAGCCCCCCACCGATCCGGCTGCGGCGATCACCCTCTCTTCGACCCATGGTCGCGCGTTCGAGGAGAGCTACTGGCGCGCCATCACGGAGCTGTCCGATGGTCGCTTTGCCCTGAGCAACAACGCCGATGTGGTGGCCCCCGAGGCCGGTGGGCCCGATCCGCAGGAGACCCCCGAGAAGCGCCGGCAGCGCCAGCTCGAAGCGGTGCGGAACTACCTGCACGCGTCGTACCAACGCCTCTTCGAGCGCCACGGCATGGGCGGTCGCGCGGTTTGCGCCGACCAGATTTTTCGCTGGGAGACGGACTTCGATTTCTCCTGGTGGGGTGGCTGGCGACGCAACCGCGATGGGTCTGCAAACGAGTGCAACGTGGTGGTGGTCATCCCCGGCCGCAACCGCGGCGAGGCGGTGGTGATGGGGGACCATTTCGACACCGCCTACATGGAGGACCTCTACTACCCGGCCCGGGGTGGCGCTCACCGACGGGTCGCGGCGGCGGGCGCGGACGACAACCACTCCGCAACCGCGGCGCTGTTGATGGCGGCGGACGCCCTCCTGCCGCTCGCGCGCGAGGGCAAGCTGGAGCGCGACGTGTGGCTCGTCCACCTCACGGGCGAGGAGTTCCCCGCCGACTGTATGGGCTCGCGCGCCCTGGTCCAGGCTTTGATTGGCGGCACGCTGGGGGTCACCTTGGCTGACGGTAGCGGGCTCGACCTGTCGGCGACACGGGTGGTGGCCGCGTTCATTCTCGACATGGTGGCGCATAACAACGACCGTGAGCACAACGTGTTCCAAATCTCGCCCGGGGACGGTGCTGCCGCGGCGCGCCTGGCGCTGCTCGCTCACCTCGCCAACGAGCGCTGGAACGCGGCGGTGCGAGAGTGGAACGCGGCGCCCGAGCGGCGGGGGCAGGGCCGCGGCCGGCGCCTCCACCCGGGCGAAACCATCCCGCCGCTCGCCGAGCATCCGGTCATGACGGGGCAGGTTCGGCCGGAATGGGACCTGCACAGCACGCTGTACAACACCGACGCGCAGATCTTCTCGGACGCCGGCGTGCCCGTGGTGCTGTTCATGGAGGACTACGACCTCAACCGCCACGGCTATCACGACAGCGAGGACACGATCGCCAACATCGACCTCGATTACGGCGCCGCGCTGGTCGCCATCGCCATCGAGACCGTGGCGCAAGGCGCGTGTCTGACGTCGGGCTAGGGATCTCTCGCGATAGGCTGCCCTAAAGGACAAGCCGGCGGCACCACGAACTCTCGGTGGGAGCATGTCCCTCCGTGGGAGCACCTTCCAGGTGCGACCAGCCAACGTCCCTCGAGAGCCGCCTGGTCGCGGCAGAATGCCGCTCCCACCATGCTTTTCCCTCATTGCTGGCAACGCAGGAGGCCAGCCCGAAAACTCCAGGCTCAGTTCTTCTCGCCGCGCGCCGCGAGTACGGGCTTGTCGGCTGCGGCGGTCGCGTTGGCATCGGCGGGAGGCACGGCTCCCGTGCAGGGCAAGTCCACGGTGAAACACGTGCCGCGGCCGGGCTCGCTGGTGACCCGCACCGAGCCGCCGTGCTGCTTCGCCACCGCCCTGACGATCGCGAGGCCGAGTCCGGTCCCGTCCTGGGTGTGGGTGCGCGCGTTGGGCGCTCGGTAGAACTCTTCGAAGATGTGCGGCAGGTCCTCGGCGGAGATGCCGATTCCGGTGTCCACGACTTCGAGACGCGTGATGCCCGCCATCCGAACAGTGCGGAGTGTGACCAGCCCACCGCTCGGCGTGTAGCGGATGGCGTTGGTCACGAGGTTGCCGACCAGTTGCAGCAGGCCCTGTGCGTCGCCGCGAACCGCCCCGAGGTCGCTCGCCATTTCGACGACCATGCTCACGCCCGCTCGGCCAGCCAGCTCCTTTGTCTCGGCCGCGACCTCCCGCACCAGGTCGCCGAGCATGACCGGAACGGCGCTGGGCTGGACCGGTCCTTCCCGCGCGCGCGACAGCGCCAAGAGGTCTTGCGTCACCTGCGCCAACTCCCCGGCGCGCCGCTCGGCCCGGCCGATCATTTCGCGCGGCCCCTCCGGCAGTTCGCCGGCGATGCCCTGCAGTACGACCTTGAGGGCGGTCTGAATCGTTCCCAGCGGCCCGCGCAGCTCGTGGGCCACCTTGCGCATGTACTGCGACTTGGCGCGCTCGACTTGGCGCAACTCGCGGTACGCGCTCGCCAAGCGGTCCGCCTTGTCCGTGATGCCCGCAGTCAGGTGCGCCGTTTCCCGCTCGTAGGAGCGCTGGTGCGAGGCGATGTTGCTCGCCATGTACGCGGCGAGGTACAGCGTGCTCCCCATGACGAGCAGTTGCGCAGCCACGAATCCGAGGTTGTGGTACGCGTCGGAGCGGGCCAGGAACGGGAACGGGAAGTGGTGGAGCAAGCCGAAACACTCGCCCAACCCAAGCGCCACGATGAGGGCGAACGCGAAGCTCGTTTGCATGATCGTGGCCTGCCGTGAGAGCAAGATGCTGGAAATGATGACGTGGAAGATGAAGTAATAGAGCAGCGGGCTCTCGACGCCTCCGGAAAAATGGAGCAGGGCTGCGAGCGCGACGAGGTCTACAGAGATCTGGGCGAACGCGAACGCCGCGGCCTGGAAAACCTCCCACTCGCGGTCGAGGCTCCACAGCTCGCGGGGAACGAGGAGATCTGCGAGCGTCGACTTGCGTCTCCGCAGCTCGGCGCGACGGTTGGGGTGGCGCAGGCGCGTCACCGCGAAGACAGTCACGTCCTTGATTGCCAGCCAGGCGGAGAGCGCGAGGTTGGGCGCCAACGCCACGCGCGGGCCGAGGCGGTCGAACGCCTGCTGCTCGGCCAGCTCGCCACGGGCGTGCTCACGGCGCAGACGAGCTACTACCAGGGTCAGCAACAGGTTATAGGCGGCGAGCGTTGCCGTTACCGCAGCGAGCTGGCGCCACGCCAGCTCCGCACCCAGAACCGCAAACGCCACCACGATGGCGACCGCGACGCCGACAATCGCGAGCCAGCGCAGCCTGATGAGCCAACTGATGCGTCCGATCAGCTCGGCCGCGGCGGGTGGAATCTGGGGACGTGGCAAGGCCATTGCGGTTTGTCTATCTCCCCCCGGCGGTCCCAGCACGGGGCCGCCCGCAACCAGTACGGCGCTAGCGCCGCGCTCCCACCGAGAGAGCTCCCGCCACCCTGGCGAGCAGCTCGGCTGGGTCCACCGGCTTGTCAAGAAAGCCCTCAACCGGAAGGTACTCTCCCGCTTGATACGTTCCGTCACCGCTGTCCGGGTAGAAGCGCACGGTGGTTCGTTCATGGATCGCGGTCATGAGGATGATCGGGACGGTGTGCAGGCACGGGTCGTGGTGGCGCCGCAGGTCCCAGACGAGGTGAAACCCCTCGGTGGCGTTCGGCATCATCACGTCAAGCAGGATGAGATCCGGGTGTTGCGCGGCGGCGAGCGCCAGGCCGGTCTGGGCGTCGTGCGCCGCGAGCACGCCATACCCTTGCTTCTCGAGGACGAGCCGCAACGTCGCGACGAGATCGCGATCGTCGTAGACGAGAAGAATCTGCGCCGCCGCGCTCATTGGTGCGCCCCATCCGACCGTGATCTTCCCTGCGCCAGCTCCTCCAGCGTCTCCTGTTGGAGCAGCTCGGGGACGACGAGCTTGGGCGCCAGGCCCAGAGCAACGGCGACGCCGTGCAGGGTCGCCTCTGGTCGCGGCGGGCAGCCGGGAACGTAGAAGTCCACGGGTATCACCTGATCAACTCCTCCCAGGGTACCGTAGCTGTCAAACCAGCACCCGCCCCCGGTGGCGCAAGATCCGATGGCAAAGACGAGCTTTGGGTTGGGGACCGCTTCGCACAGCCGCTTGAGCGCGGACGGTAGCCTGGCGTGACGCGCGCGAGGGCTGGCGCAGCCATCTCGCGACCCTACGGAGCACCCTGCGGGCCAAAGGCTTCACGGTGGCGGATACTGGCGGTGTCATTCCTTCGCCGAGCGTGCGCATCTCGCCACCCTCGACGGCGAGGATCTCGACCGTGTCCGGCATCGCGATGCCGAGCGTGCGAGCGAGCTCGAACGCGTCCGCCACGCTCATCTCGTGCGCACCGACGAGGCGCGCGCTACCGGCAAAGCTCTTCAGGGAAAGGCGACGCACCGTTCCGGGTTTCCCGCCCGGTACCTCCAGGCAGTCCACGATCACGGCGTGAGTCGATCCGGCGAGCAGGTCGATGAGCTCAAAGCCGCCACGCGCCGAGCTGAGCACTCGCACGCCGGGAAGGGGACTCGCGAGCAGGAGGCGCTCCACCTCGGCCGCGACGTGCAGCCCCACCGCGTCGTCGCCCAGGACAGGGTTGCCGAGCCCGAGCACGGCGACGGAAGGAGCCTTCCCCCTCGTGGTCCGCGTGTGTCGAGGCGGGGACCGCAGCCTCGCCTCCTATGCGGCGGCGCGGCTCGCGGCCGCAAGCCGGACTGGCTCGCTTGCCCGCGCGGCTTCCAGCACCGCCGAGAGGTACTTCGCTGCGGGGCGGAAGAGCAAGTGCGCCCACTTTCCGAACGGCACCTCAATCACCAGCATCGGCACCGCGATCATCAGGTGCACGACGTACATGACGTAGGTCGGCCAAGGCAGGTCGAGGAGGCGGAAGAGGTGGAGCGCGATCCCCGAGACTGCGGTCAGGAAGAGCAGGATCAAGAACATCCAGTCGGTGGCGTGGGAGAACTTGTGGATGGGCTCATCCTTGCGGAACCGCCCGCGCATCGCGAGCACGGTGACGCCGAGCAGCATGACGGTGCCGTAGTAGCCGAACAGCGCGGTCCAGTGGAACTGCGAGGTGTCGCGCTGAAACCAGGGCAGAAACACGACCACCAGGAGGAACATGGTGGCGTAGCCGGTCACCAGGAGGAAGTGCTGCACCCAGCGCCAACGCGTGTCGTTGTCACACTCGAGCCAGCGCTTTTGCGTCACGCCGTGGACGACGAGATCGGGAAGCTTGGCAAACCAGGTCGAGAGCGGAATCTTGAGCCCTTTCTCGCCGCGCAGCGCGAAGAGAACCATGCGTAAGGTGTTGATCCCGAGCAGGAGGGCGAGCAGGATCGCGAGGGTCCAGTCGCCATAGTGGACCATGGTCTTGGGCGCGAACAGATCGAGGCGCACATGCTCGAGCGCCGCACCCTTGATCATCTGGAATCCGAACGGCACGCCGAGCATGCCAGGCACCACGAAGAAGCCAAGTACGACCAGGGCAAAGGCGGCCAGGAGCCCGACCTCCCACAGCCCGGACAGGTACAGGCGCTTGGAAAGGCCGGTCCAATCGTACTTCGTGGTTAGCCAGCGCCGCACCGCCATCATCAGCTCGCCGGGATGCGCTTCGCGCGGGCAGGTGTCCGAGCAGCCACCGCAGTAGTAGCACAGCCATGGTTCCTGGGACTCCTTCAGGCGATCCTCAAGGCCGAGCTGGACGTAGCGGATGACCTTTCGGGGGAAGACGGTGTCTCCCTTGGAGAGCGCGCAGACCGCGGTGCAGTTGCCGCAGTTGAAGCATTTGTTGACGGTCTCGCCGCCGAACTTGGCGAGTTCGCCGGCCAGCGCTGGGTTCAAGCGGTAGCTCATCGCCTAGCCCTCCTTCAGGGTGTAGAGGAGATAGCCGTTTTGCTCGGCGCCCTCGACCACCTCGCCGTAGCGCCGCATTGCCATCACGTGCCACAAGGTGACGTGTGTTTCAAGCTTGCATGCGGCGGCGAGCTGGGGGATGGTCTTCGCTTCGCCTTTGAGCGCTTCGCGGAGCACCTTGCGCACGCGCTGTTGGTCTTTGAAGTAGTCTTTGAGGTCCTGGGTCATCCCGCCGTGCCGCTCACGCAGGACGGCGATGGTGTTCTTGGGGCGAGCGGGTTTCGCGGTTTGGGGAGTCTCGCTCATCAGTTCGCCTCCCATGTCTGTGCTGCTTCCTGCTTGACTGCACCCGTCCCCGAGGTCGCCCCGGCCATGGCGCGCCATCTTGTGCGTTCGAGGTAGTTGGCAGCCGCCATGGCGGCTTCACCTGCCTCGACGATGGCATCCGGGATGTCTTTCGGACCAGCCGCGACCCCACCGACGAAAACGCCTGCCATCGTCGTATGCGAAGGGCTGACCTTGGCCTCCGGGGTGAGCAGGAAACCGTCGTCCGCCTCCTGCGCGTCGATCACGCCCCCGACGTGCCACCCTGGGATCAAACCCTGGGAGAGAACTACCAAGTCATGCCGCCTCTCCTCGACGCGACCGTTCTCGTCGATCATCTCGACGCGCAGGACGACGTCGTGATTGTCCGCTTCCGTGATCCTGGCAACCTTGCCCTTGACCACCTTCACGCCTTCCTTCACGGCGCGCCGGTAGAACTGCTCGTAGCCCTTGCCGAACGCCCGGATGTCCATGTAGTAGAGCGTCACGTCAATTCCGTGGATGTAGTGGGTCAGCAACAACGCCTGCTTGAGGGCGTACATGCAGCACACCCGCGAGCAGTACGGGACGCCGATCGACCGGTCTCGGCTGCCGGCGCACTGCACGTACGCGATCGAGTGAGGGATCTTGCCGTCGGACGGCCGCAGCACGCGCCCGTAGGGGCCGTTGCTCGACTGGACCCGCTCCATTCCCAGCGGGCTCATCACGTTGAGGATGGTGTCGCCGCCGTACTCCTTTTTCGCGGCCATCGGTGTGATGTGCAGCCCGGTGGCGATGATCACCGTGCCCACCTGGGTCGTGACTTCCTCGGCCTCTTGGGTAAAGTCGAAGCAGTGCGTCGGGCAGGCCTTCTCGCACTTGCCGCAGAAGACGCAGTGGTCGAGGTCGAGCACCGCCTTTTGTGGGATCGCGTTGCCGTGGGGGATGTAGACGGCGCGCCGCGCCCCCAGGCCGTAGTCGAACTCGTGAGGCACGTCGATCGGGCAAGCAAGCTCGCACAGGTTGCAGCCCACGCAATCGTCCTCGGACAGGAAGCGCGGTTTCTTGAGCAAGCGGACCGCAAAGCCGGAGTCCTGCTTTTCGACGCGCTGGACCTCGGTGTAGGTCTGGAGCTGGATCCTCGAATGGTGCGCGGCTTCCGCCATGCGCGGCGTGCAGATGCAGCTCGAGCAATCGAGGGTGGGGAACACCTTGTTGAGCCCCACCATCACTCCACCGATCGAGGGGTCCTTCTCGACCAAAAGCACGTCGTAGCCCTGCTCACCGAGGTCGAGCGCTGCCTGCATGCCGGCGATGCCGCCGCCAATCACCAAGGCGTCGTAGCGTTCCCGGATCTTAGCCATGGGCCTCGTCCTTCCTTGTCTGCTCCCCAGCGCCGCTCATCGCTTTCCTTCGGCAACCACGGCGCCGTCGGCATCGTGGATCGCGACCCGCAGCGGCATCTGTCCCGGCAAGCTGTGGGTCGCACAGCCGTAGCACGGGTCGTAGGCGCGGAACGCCATTTCGATCATGTTGAGCAGTCCCTCGGTGACCTCCACGCCCTTGTGGATGAGCCCCTGCGCCGCCTTCTTGATCGACATGCAGATCGCCGCGTGGTTGTTGGTCGTGCCGACGATGAGGTTGACCTTCTTGACGATTCCCTTCTCGTCGGTGATGTAGTGGTGCGTGAGGGTGCCGCGTGGCGCCTCCACGATGCCTACGCCCTCGCTCGGCACCTCGGTGGGGAGTACGCGGTAGTTCTCTTGGTTGGTGATCTCCGGGTGGCGGAGCAGCTCCTGCGCCCGCTCGGCGGCGTTAAGCAGCTCGACGAGACGCGCCCAGTGGATCGCGAGCGTGTGGTGCACTGGCTTCTTGCCGCTCCGATCGCCGGTGAGGGTCTCGAAGTACTCCTCATACGCGGCCTGCGCTTCTGGGGAGTTCATGCCGTCGGCAGCGTTGAGGCGCGACTGCGGAGTGGCCCGATACACGCCGGAATCCTTGCCATCAACGAAGCCCTTCCAGCCGACCTGCTTGAGGTAGGGGAACTTGAGGTAGGTCCACGGCTCGACGCGCTCGGCCACGACCTTCGTGTAGTCCGCGGGCGCGTACTTGCACAGCTCCCGTCCCTCTGGATCAACGACGCGCACCTTGCCGTCGTAGAAGTTGACGCGGTTTTTCTCGTCCACCATACCCATCGAATACGTGTCGAGCCTGAACGGGCCGTTGAGGATGAGGTCCACGTACTGATCGTTCGCGAGCACGACGTCGTGGAAGAGCTTGAGGGTGAACTTGGCAAACTCCACCATGAAGGCGACGATCTCTTCAAGGCGCGCCCGCTCGTCAACGCTGATCGGCTTGCTCATCCCGCCGGGGATCGCGTTGACCGGGTTGACCGGCTTGCCGCCGAAGATCGCGGCAGCCTCGTGGCCCCACTGCCGGCACTTGATCACCTTGCCGCCGACCTCCAGGCCGACCTTGCGGACAACGCCGATGAGGTTTCGCGCGGCGGGATCGCTGGTCGGTCCCATGACGAAGTCGGGGGCGGCAAGGGCGTAGAAGTGCGTCGTGTGGTCGGTGACGTAGAAGATGTTGTACTGCAGCTCGCGCAGCAGCTTGGCCGTGACCGGGAGGTTGATCTTGTAGACGGCATCACACGTTTTGGCCGACGCCATCATGTGCGCCTCGGGGCAGACCCCGCAGATACGCGGCGTGATGCGCGGCAGCTCCTCGACCGGCCGGCCTTCGCAGAACTTCTCGAAGCCGCGCAGCTCGGGGACCTGGAAGTAGCAATCGGCGACCTCACCGTCCTGGTCGAGGAAGATGTCGATCTTGCCGTGGCCCTCGAGGCGGGTGACCGGATCGATGCTGATCCGGCGGAAGCCTTCGTTGGTCTTTACGTGCGGACTCGTCATACGCTCACCCCGTTGCGCCGCTAGTTGCGCCCCTTGAGATCGCTCGATGCCATGGTGAAGCGGTAGAACGTCCCGACCGGGTCGACGATCTGGTCGATCATCTCGCGCGCCCGCTCCTCGGTGCTCGCATCGAGGATCGAGCCGAGGGCGCCGATCATCGCCGCGCCTTGGTCTTCCACGCCACCGGAGGGACCGTAGCAGCCCCGGCAGGGCAGGTTGGCCTTCACGCAGAGTGCACCGCAGCCGCTCCGGGTCGCCGGGCCCATGCAGATGAAGCCCTGCTCCAACAGACACCACCCCGGCTCTGCCATCGCCTCGTGGGGGCGCTTGAACTCCTTGATCTTCACCTTGCGCTTCTCACGAGAGCATTCGTCGCACACCGATTTGTCGAAGCAGCCGACCTTGACCGCGTGGTTGCGGGCCGGCAGCTTGCCGCCCACCAGGGCGAGGATCGCCTCCCACACCCGCTCGGCCTGCGGCGGGCAGCCGGGGAGCTGGTAGTCCACCTCCACCACGTCCGAGAGCCTGAGGACGTTGGGGTACAGGCGCGGGATCTCGAGGTCTCCGTAGTCACACTTGGTGATCGTTTGAGGCTCGACGTGGTTGGGATTGTCGAGGGATGGACAGTCATGGTACGACGCGGCAAAGATGGCCTCGACGGTCTTAGTGTTGGCCAGGGCTGGGATGCCGCCGTCGATCGAGCAGGTGCCATACGCAATGAGCGTCTTGCTCTTGCGGCGCAGCAGCCGGGCGATTTCCTCCTGCTCCGAGTTGCGCACCCCACCGTTGAAGAAACAGACATCGATATATTGATCCGGGTAGTTGGCCACGTCCTGGTACTTGAAGTCGGCCGCGCAGGGCCAAAGGACCACGTCGGCTGCCTCGATGAGCTCGAGGATGTGAGGACCGATCTCGAGCAGAGAAATATCACACCCGCCGCAGCTCGCGGCCCAGTACATGCCGATCTTGAGTTTGCCGTTTCCTCCGGGCTGGTCGGCTTTTGCACTCATAGTCACGCTCCCCACGGCTCGCGGCCCATGCCGGAGCCGACGCCGCGCTCGCGCATCCGCTGCGGCCAGCGCAGGGGCCCGAGACGGCGCACCTGCTCGGTGACCTCACGTACGAGGCGCGCGAACTTCTCGCCTTCCGCCGCGCTGACCCACTCGTGGACGAAGCGATCTGGCTCGATGCCGAGGTCGGTCAGGGTGCGCTTGAGCAGCGGCATCCGAGCCATGGTCTTGTGATTGCCGGAGATGTAGTGGCAGTCCCCGATGTGACAGCCGCACACCATGACGCCGTCCGCCCCCTGTGCGAACGCGGTCGTGATGAGCTCGGGATCGATGCGGCCGGAGCACATCAAACGAATGATGTCGACGTTCGGTGGGTACTTGAGGCGGGCCGTACCGGCGGCGTCGGCGCCGGTGTAGGAACACCAGTAGCAGAGGAAGGCGACGATGCGCGGTTCCCACGTTGCGGTATCCGCCGGTGCTTCGTGTTCGATCGCGTGTGCTTCTGCCATGTCCGGCTCCTTTGTGGCTCGGGCGACCTACCCGAGGGCAGCTCCGGCCAACAACGTCTTCACCTCAGCGAGGACCTGTGCGTCGTTAAAGCCAAGCTGCTGGATCGCGTCGCTCGGGCAGGCGGCGACGCAGGTGCCGCACCCTGTGCACCGCGCCTCGCTCACTACCGCCACCTTGCGCGTCTCCTCGCGTGTGATCGCGTCGTACGCGCAGACCGTCATGCAGGTTTGGCAGCCGGTGCATAGCTCCTCGCTCACCTTCGCGATGAACGGATCCATCTCCATCTGGCCCTGGGAGATGAGCGCGGCGGCTTTCGAGGCGGCCGCGGATGCCGCGGCGCATGCCTCGGTGACGTCCATTGGCCCCTGACAGCAGCCGGCGAGGAACACGCCGGAGACCGCGAGCTCCACCGGGCGGAGCTTGGGGTGGACCTCGAGCAGGAAGCTATCGTAACCAACTGCGCAGTGGTACATGCCGATCAGGTCGCTGATGTCATGCGGCACCACGCCGGTGGCGAGGACGATCAGGTCGGCGGGCATCTCGACCTCCAGCCCGCCCGTGAGCAGGTCGTGCGTCTTCACGACAAACGCGGAGTCGCCCTCAAGGTTCTTCTCGACCCTGGGCGGATCGTGGGGGTCGTAGCGGAGGAACACGATGCCGGCCTCGGAGGCGCGCTCGTAGTACGCCTCGTGGCCTCGTCCATACGTGCGGATGTCCTGGTAGAAGTTGGCGATCACCGCCTCGGGGTGCTGTTGCTTAATTTCCAACCCGGCATGCAGCGCGGCAGTGCAGCAGGTACGGGCGCAGTAGTCCTTGACCTTCCCGTCGGGTTGGCGTTGGTTGACGCCCTCAATCTGTCGCGCTCCCACACAATGGATGAAGGCAATGCGGGTCGGCGTGCCGCCGTTGGTGGGTAGCTGGCCGCCGGTGGGCCCCTGCGGATCGAGCAAACGGACCAGTTGCTGCAGCGTAATCACGTGAGGGAAGATGCCGTAGCCGCTCTCACCGTAGAGGGGCTCGTACGGATCGTAGCCCGTCGCGAGCACGATGACGCCGCTGTGCATGGTGATCTCGCGTGGTTGCTCTTCCAAATCGAGGCCCTGGCCTCCAACTGCGGTCACGCACTTGCCACACTTCGTGCAGGTGTGCCAGTCGATCGCAGGGATCGGTGGGTAGCAGCCGGGGTACGCCATGTAGATGGCCTTGCGCCGCGAGAGGCCAAAATCGAACTCGTTGATGGTCTCCTCCGGGCAGGCTGCGATGGCGTTGCCATGGTAGCTGAGGTGCTCGTTCGCGCCCCGCGGGTTGACGCGAATGCGGGTGCGGAAGTCACCCACGACGCCCTCGGAGTCGAGGATCTGCGCATTGGTGAGCACGGTGACCAAGGGGTGATTGACGACTTCCTCGATGACCTTGTTGAGCGCCTCGCGGGCGTCCTCGCCGGTGGGGAAGAGGCTATTGAGCTGCGACACCCGACCGCCAAGAAACGGCCGCTTCTCCACGAGCGTCACGTTCATGCCGCGCTGGGCGAGGTCGCGCGCGGCCACCAGACCCGCGATCCCCCCACCGATCACGAGCGCCGCGGGATGGATGGCGATCCGGCGCTTGTCGAGTGGCACGAGATGGTGAACGCGGGCGACGGCGGCGCGGATTAGCCGGGTAGCCTTCTGCGTCGCCAGCTCCTTGTCCTCGCTTACCCACGAAACTTGCTCGCGGATGTTGATGTGCTCGAAGAGAAACTGGTTGAGTCCGGCGCGGGCCACCGTGCGCCTGAAGGTGAGCTGATGGAGGGTGGGGGAGCACGCCGCGACGATCACGCGGTTGAGCGCCAATTCTTTGATCTTTTGCTCGATCAGAACCTGACCCGGATCCGAGCATACGAACATCTGCGTCGTGGAATAGACCACGCCCGGGAGTTTGCCAACCTCCTCGGCAACGCGCTTGACATCGACGACGTCTGAGATGTTCCCGCCGCAGTGGCAGATGAACACACCGATGCGCGCGCCGTCCTTGCCTCCGTTGCCGTTTGCCGAGCCAGTCGCGGAAGTCTCCATCATGGCGATCGCTCCTTGGCGTGGTCGCTACGGGCGAGGGACGGCGGAACGAGCATGGCCGCGGTTAATCCGCCGCTGCCGGGTGTAACGTTTTGAGCGGCTCGTTGCGCTCGGTGCTCTCGGCTGCCTCTGTCCTCCCCGCGTCCGTATCTCCCAGCCACGTTACGGAACTACTATGATGCCTGCTTGTGAAAGTGTCAACATGAACTTATATTTGACGTGGGCGCGATCTCAACGATGCCTTGGAGAGAGGCCTTGTCGGCACGGTAGCGACGGCCGGGAAACCGGAGCAAGTCTGTTTTGCGGACGAGTTCTTGTTCATCACGATGGGATGTGAACGGCTGCGAAACCGTTGGATTGGGAACCGGGATCGTCATGTGATTGTGCTAACATGAATGTGACGACAGGACCGGGACGTGGGAACGAGAGCCGTACCACCCCTCACGACGACAGATCGTTACGGACTGGGGGGTGACAACCAAAGGCGCCGGGTCCGATGCCTGGCGAGGGGTGCCACGGCCTCGGCGCCTGCCAAAGTGGGGTGCGACCATGAGCAAGAGAGAGAAGCTCCTCCTCGTTGATGACGACATTGATCTGGTGGCGGCGCTTCGGCTCATCCTTGAGAAAGACGGCTATACGGTGGTCGCGGCGCACGACGCCGAGTCGGGACTCGCCCGGGCGGACGCCGAGAGGCCGGACCTGATCCTGCTCGACGTCATGATGCCCAACGCCACGGAGGGTTTCCGATTCATCTGGAAGTTGCGCGCGGGCCCAGAGCCCTATTTCCAACGCGTACCGATCATCATGCTCACGGCGATCCAGGAGCGCACCGGACTGCGCTTCTATCCCGAGACGTCCGATGGTCCATTCAAGGCGGGAGAGCCGGTGCCGGTCCAGGACTTCCTTGACAAGCCCATCGATCCCGCCAAGCTTCTCGACAGGGTTCAATCGGTCCTCACCGCAGCCTGGCGAAAGGGATAACGCACCGGGCATCCTTGCCTCAAACTCATAGCCGGCGTGCGACGCACCCGCCAGCACGCTTCGGCTGTCGCCGCCTTTCCTCGCTACCCCTCGCTTGACAGCGCTGGCCACCTAGTCTAGAAGGTGCCCTCGGTTCGAGCCCACCGCGACGACGGGTGGGGCCATCGAACGGAGTTGGAACGGGAAAGGATCGATGGAACCTCCAAGTCGGGAGAGCGATTACTACCTTGGTGCTCTCGCGCCGGTGAACGGTCGCAGCAGCGGCGTCTAGCCTGCGGCGGCACGTCCCCGGCCCTGGCCCAAGAGGAAGGGAAGGGAGACGTGCCGTGAGCCAAACCACCCAACAGACGGCGGCAATGCGAGCTTGGGCGGAGCGCGTCATCCGTCTTTGCGTGCGCAAGGCTGTCCGCCGCGCGTGAGGTAGCGGAGCAGCGGTCCGTGTACTGGCTCTCGAAAAGCTTCCACCTGGCGAACCGATTCCGGCGCCGGCTGCTCATTTTTCTCGCCGTGCTCGGGCCGGGGATCATAACCATGGTCGCCGACAACGACGCGGGCGGCATCTCGACCTACGCCGTCACGGGCTCCAAGTACGGCATGTCCCTGCTATGGATGTTCATCATCCTCGTGCCGATGGCGTACTACGTCCAGGAAATGACGGTGCGTCTCGGCGCGGTCACCAAGCGCGGCCACGCCGAGGCGATCTTCGAGGGGTTCGGGAAATTCTGGGGCTGGTTCTCGCTCTCCGACCTGTGCATCGTCAACTGGCTCACGCTCATCACCGAGTTCATCGGGATGACAGCGGCGATGAGCCTGCTCGGAGTTCCGCCCTGGCTGACAGTCATCGGCGTGACCGGCATCCTGTTCGGGGTCGTTGTCTCGGGTCGATACTGGACGTTTGAGCGCCTGACGCTGTTCTTTTGCCTGTTCAATCTCGTCTACGTGCCGGCGGCGTTCTGGGGGATGAAGACGCCGACCGCCCCGGGGTGGGGCGAGGTGTTCAAGGGACTCATGATTCCCAATCTCCCGGGCGGCTTCTCGGGTGACCTCGTCTTCATCATCCTGGCGAACATCGGGACAACGATCGCTCCGTGGATGATCTTCTTCCAGCAGAGCGCCGTAGTGGACAAGGGACTCGACATCCACGACATCAAGTTCGGCAAGCTGGAGACGTTCGTCGGGTCGGTGGCGACCTGCCTGGTGGCCGTGTTCATCATCATCACAACGGGGGCGGCCTTCTTTTACCACCGGCCCCCGATAGTGATCGAGGACGCCCGGCAGACGGCGGACGCGCTCGTGCCGTTGCTCCCCGCTGGGTACGGCCCGATTGCCCAGAAGCTCTTCGCCATTGGACTGTTTGACGCCGGGTTTCTCGGCGCGCTGTGCATCTCGCTGGCGAGCTCGTGGGCGGTCGGAGAGGTGTTCGGCTGGGCCCACTCCCTGAACAAGCGGGTCCGCGAGGCTCCTTGGTTCTACGGCATCTACCTGCTAATGCTGCTCACGTCGGGGGCGGTCGTGCTCATCCCCGACGCGCCGCTTGTCGCGATCACGATGTTCGTCCAGGTGGTCGCGGTCACGCTGCTTCCGTCGGCGCTGGTCTTTCTTCTCCTGATCCTGAACGATCCTTCGTTCATGGGTAAGCACGTGAACACGCGCTGGGAGAACATCGCTAACTGGTCGATCGTCGCGTTCGTGACGGTCATGTCCTCGATCTTCGCCCTCACGACGCTGTTTCCGGGCCTGCTCGAGGGCCTGTTCCGGAGGTCTCCATGACGGCCGCAGCCAGGGGTCCAACCAAGGTGCCGGATCTGCCCGCCGCACTCGGAAGCTACCGTTTCCTTTACTTCTCGGAGCTGCTCAAGCGGCCCGTGTGCGCCGGCAAGATCAAGGACCGCGTCGGAAGGCTCTCCGACCTTGTGTTTGCGCTCAAGGAGCCGTACCCGGAGGCAGTGGGGATCTACCTCGAGTTCGGCTGGGGGAAGCCGACCCAGTTCATCCCGTGGGAGCGGGTCGTCAAGATCGAGGACGATGCGATATTCGTCAAGCCACCGGAGGGTGGCGCTACCTACCCGCCGTTCGTCGACCAGGCTGGTTGGATGCTCGTCGACGCTCACCTCATGGGGCGCACGATTCTCGACATGGACGGCCGCCGCACCGAGGTGGTCAACGACGTGCACCTGCTCGAGGCCAAGGGCAGGCTGCTCCTCGTCCACGTGGACACCTCGGTCAACGGTATCCTGCGCCGCTGGGGGCTCGGCGGCCTCAAGTGGGTCAAAGACGAATTCATCTCGTGGAAGTACGTTCAGCCGCTTTCCATCGAGGATGCTGTCGCCACCGATAAGGTGTCGCTTTCCGTAACCCGCAAACAGATGCTTGATCTGCCCAGTGAGGACCTCGCGGACGCGCTCGAGGAGCTCGAAGGCGAGGAGCAGGAGGCGCTGTTCTCCGCCCTCGACTCCGAGAAGGCCGCAGAGACCCTGCTCGAGGCCGAGCCGCGCGTGCAGCGCCAACTCATCGCCGACCTGCGCAAGGAGCGGGCGCGAATGATCCTCTCGGAGATGAGTGTCTCGCAGCTCGCCAAGCTGTTTTCGGTGTTGCCTCACGACGACGTCACCGAGATGATGGACCTCCTGCCCGCGGGGGATGCCTCGAAGATCAAGGGGATCCTCTCGGAGCGGGAGGCGACGGCGGGAGCGCTCATGTCGGCGGAGTTCGTCGCGGTGTCGAAGGAGACCAAGGTAGGACCGCTCCTCGCGGACCTGCGGCACTCCAAGAGGGACCCCGAGACAATCTCGTACATCTACGTGGTCAACGAGGATGGGCACACGCTCGTGGGGGTGGTCGATCTCCGCGAGCTCCTGCTCGCTGGCGACGAGGCCGCCGTGGCCGACATCATGGTCTCACCGGTGGTCTCGGCTGAGGAAGGCGACCTGCAGGAAGACCTCGCAGAGGTGTTCGCCAAATACCACTACCGCATGATCCCCGTGGTGGACAAACAGGACCGGCTCCTCGGCGTGCTCTACTACAACCACATCATGACTGGCTTCGTGACCCGCGAGAAGGACTGAGGAGGCCGCGATGCCACGCGTGAACATGACCCCGATGGTGCGCTTTGCCCTGTACTTCTTGCGTATCTACCTCATTCTCTTGCTCGGGTTGTTGCTGGTCCGCTTCCTGCGTCTTTTCCATTAGGATGATGCTCGAGCATGGGCGGCATCGCGGCTCACCGTAAAGCGAGGAGGGGCAGATGGCAAAGTCGCGCAAAGCGAACCTGGCGTTTGGGACTGGCCTGCTGGTGGTCGGCGCCGTGCTGCTGGCGACGCGGCTTGGCACTGTTGAGACGGCGCCCGCTTGGCTTCTGGGGATCGGCGTCGGCCTGGCCCTCATCGCCATCCTGAGCCGCTCGTACGCTCCGTTGGTGGGCGGCATGGTGCTCCTTGGCCTGGGCGCCGGCATGCTGCTGGGAGATCGTGGCGTCGCGGGACTCCGCGCCGGCACCTGGATGGTCCTCGGTCTGGGCGCGGGGTTCATCGCCATCTACGTGCTCGGGTTGATACTGCAGTTGAAGCCCCATTGGTGGCCGCTCATCCCTGGCGTGGTTCTCCTCGCCGTTGGCGGTGCCCGGTTCGTGCGGCATTTCGCCCTCCTCCCGCCCCAGTTCGTCATCGCGGCTCGCGCCTGGTGGCCCGCCGTGTTGGTAGTTGCTGGCGTGTGGGTGGTGGTGCGCGCGCTCCGTCGCTAGCGAGCCACCACGAGCACGTCGCCCGGGCGGATCGTGGAGTCGGCTAGGTTGTTACGCTTGAGGAGCAGGTCGGTGGAGGTACCGAAGCGGCGCGCGATCGCGGAGAGCGTGTCCCCTCGCTTGACCACGTAGCGCTCGGGCTTGGTTGTCGCCACCGTCGCTGCCACCGCGTGGCGATGACCTCGGCTGGAGCGGGAGACCTCAACTGGACCGTGGGGGACGACCAGCGTCTGGCCGACGCGGAGGGAACGGGGGCTCCTCAGGCTGTTGGCCGCCAGGATCGCGTCGACGGTGGAGCCGTAATGGCGAGCGATGGAAGCTGGGGTATCGCCACGCTTGACCACGTGAAGGAAGCGACGGATGCGCTCCGCTTCCGGGATTGCGGCGAGTGCCTCCGCGACCTGCTGCTCACGCCCGCACGGTACCGCAAGTTGATAGCTCCCGTTGATCGGCGTCATGCGCCGCACCAGCGCGGGGTTGAGCTCGCTGAGGTCCTCGAGATCGAACTTGCCCCGTTCCGCGAGCACCTCGAGGTCGAGCGCACCCTCCACCGGCACGCGGCCAAAGCAGTCGGGCTTTTCCGCGAAGGTCGGCAGGCCATAGACGGACGGGTTTCGGCTCACCACCAGTGCGGCCCACATCGCCGGGACATAGTTACGGGTCTCGCGGGGGAGGTACTTGCGGATCTTCCAAAAGTCGGTCTCGCCCTTGCCGCGCTGGATCGCACGCTGGACCTTTCCCGCCCCCGAGTTGTAGGCGGCGAGTGCGAGTTCCCAACTGTTGAAGGTGGCGTGGAGGTCGGACAGGTGCCGCACGGCCGCCTGCGTCGAGAGGTAGGGGTCGTTGCGCTCGTCAAGCAGCCCGTCGCAACGCAGGTTGTAGAGCCGTCCGGTCCCCGCGATGAACTGCCACAGCCCCTGCGCGCGGGCGCGCGAGCGTGCCCGGGGGTTGAAGGCACTTTCTACGAGTGGGAGATAGCCGAGATCCGCCGGCATCTTCGCCTTCGCAAGCTCCTGGCGAATGAACGGCAGGTAGTGCGAGGCGCGTTCAAGGGCGGCAATGAGTCGGTCACGGTAGCGGCCGGTGTAGAACTCGATCAGTGACGTCACCTCGGGGTTGACGATCACCGGCAGATCGAAATGGGCGCGACCCGCGGTCGCTTGCGCTTCGGCGACCTGTTCCCGTGCTACCGGCATCGGCTCGGGTGGGGGCTCCTCGGTTTCTTCTTCGGCGTCGACCTGGTCTGACAACCTGCCGAGCTCATCGAGGACGTCGGCGACGTAGGTGGCGAAGTCAACCGAATCGGCGTGAACCTGGAGCGGGGACAGCTTCTCGAAGACGAGCGCCTCGCAATCGTGGAACTCGTCGGGATCGTCGCTTGCCGCTGCGCTTCCAGCCGCGAGCAGCAGCAGATCGACCTCGTCGCGCAGGTCCTGGAGCGCAGCTTGTTCGGCAGTTGCCTTCGCTTCCGCGATCGAGGGGGTGAGGGCCGGAAGGGGAACAGGATTTGCCGCGGCGAGCTGCGGAGCGGTACGGCACCCGGCGAGCAGCACCAGGGCCATTGCCACTGCCACCGCGACTGCGTTGCGGCTCATTCGCCCTGCAGGTTAACGATCAGCGTGAGGGAGAGCTGACGTAGCGGCTGGCCACGCTTGAGTTCGACCTCCACCGCAGACATGCGCTTGAGGGGCTTTCCCCGGTCGTCAACGAGCTGAATGTTGACCGTGCACCGACTGGCGCGCGAGAGCGCCGCGCCGACCTTCTCGTCCACCCGCCTCTTCACCTCTTGCCGAGAGTTCAGCGAGCCCTGCAGGATGGCGTCGAGGTCCAGGGAGGCGGCTGTGGTCGCGGGCCTCGATTCCGTGCGGAACGTGCTCGACTTTCGCAACGTCTCGAGCTCGGCGAGGATGTCAAGCGACGAGGAGACTTTGACGTGTCGCATCGTCGCCTCGACCGCCGCGGGAACCGGCTCGGGGGTGGTGGCGAACTCGACCGGCGCCTCGGCGACCTCCTCGGCGGGTGGCAATTTGGCGGTGATTTCGTCGGTGGTCTCCGCCTGATTGGCTCCTTGCGCCACCTCCACCGTCTCTCCCAGCGCCTCTCCCAGCGCCTCGGGCGGTGGCGCCTCAGGGCGAGGCGCGACGACCTCCGCCGGCTGCTCCGGTCGCGGAGGCTGCGCCGGAGCCGGAGCGCCGAGTCCTTCGGCTGCTGCGGCGATCAGAGCAGCAGGATTGAATGCGAGCTGCGGCCGGCCGGCCGCGGTCTTCGGCAGGGGCGGCGCGGCGGCGCTCTCTTGGCTGGCCATGCGGCGACGCAGCGCCTTGAGGGTGGACTTGGTCACCGCCTTGAGGGTCTCGAAAACGCCGGTACCTTCGATGGCAACGGACTCAAACCACTCCCAGCGGCCCTCCTGGTTGAGTCGCGAATTAAGCTCGTCGACTGAAAGGACATTCTTGAGATCGCGCTTGTTGTACTGCATGACCACCGGGATGCCACCGACGGAGATTCCGAGCTCCTTGAGGTTCTCCTCAAGGTTGCGCAGGCTCTCGACGTTGGCATCCGCCATTGGGCGCTGCGAGTCGGCCACGAACACGATACCGTCCACGCCCTTGAGGACGAGCTTCCTCGTTGTGTTGTAGAACACTTGGCCCGGAACGGTGTAGAGCTGAAGGCGGGTGCGGAACCCGCCCACCTTGCCAACCTCGAGTGGTAGGAGGTCGAAGAACAGGGTGCGGTCGGTTTCGGTTTCGAGCGACACCATCTCACCGCGCGATCCCGGCGAGGTCTTGGCATAGATGAACGAGAGGTTTGAGGTTTTGCCGCAAAGGCCAGGACCGTAGTAAACGATCTTGGCTGCCATCTGCATCGTGGCCCAGTTGAAGAAAACCATTCCCTTAGTTGTCCCTTCGCCGCACCACGGTGGCGACGCTAGCACATACGGCTCACCCGGTCAACGCCGAGGAAAGCTCGCGAACTTGCCGCGGACTCAGGAGTTGCTCGGTAGTGAGTGCAGCCACGACAAGGCCTGCCACCGCACGGTAGGCGCTTGCTGCGGCGGCGGGGAGCACGGCAAGATGGGCCCGAACCGCGGCAGCGTCCGCACGCGCCAGCGGGCCGGTCAAACGCTCCATGCCGTGGGCCCAGAGCGCTGCGGCGACGCTGCCACCGACGAGGCTGCGCAGGCCCTCGACGGCGCGGGCCCGCGACAGCCCGGCGAGGGTGAGTTGCTGCAAGGCGGTCACCACCAGCGCATGCGTCAGGTTGGAGGCGATCACGGCCGCGGCGTGGTAACGCGGCTTGGCGGCGGCAGCGATGCGTACCGGCCTCATTCCCAGCCGACGCGCGAGCCAGCGTGCGGCACGCTCGGCGCCGGGGTCCCCCTCGATGGCAGCGAGCACGCCGGCCAGCGGTACGAGCGCACCGGTGGCAGTCGGAAAGCTGGCCAAAGGGTGACAGGAGGCGGCCTCTCGGCCGTTGCCGGCGAGTGGGGCAAGGGCCTCGGCCGCCACCAGGCCGGAAGTGTGCACCGCTACTTTGGTGTTGGCGTCGATGCGGGGCGCGAGTGCGCTGGCGCAATCGGCAATGCTGGCGTCGGGTACCGCAATGAGGAGGCCGGTCGCAGGTGGCAGTGGACGGTGCGGACCGAAGGTCGGGACGCCGGGGAGCGCGCGAGAAACGCGAGCGCGTGCCTTCGGTGTGCGTACCTCGACGCCGACGATCTCGATTCCGGCCTCGGCCATGCCCCGAGCGAGCTGCAGCCCGCAGCGCCCCGCACCGATGAGAACCCAGGTGGGAAACATGGCGTCATGCTACAGTATGATCGCCAGTTGGCCAGGCGCGCGGGGGCTTACAAGGACCATGAGTTACGTTGTTTCGGAGCGCGACGAGCAAATCCTTTGCGAGGTTGTCGAGCTCTACCTCGCCACGGGTGAACCTGTGCCGTCGGTCGCACTCGCGCGCGCGTCCCGCACCGGACTCTCCTCGGCATCACTCCGCAATGTGATGGCGGAGCTGGAGGAGCAAGGGTATCTCATCCAGCCGCACACGTCCGCGGGACGCATTCCATCTGACCTGGGCTTTCGCCGTTACCTCGACCGGCTGCAGCAGCACGCGACGCTCCGCCCCCGTGACGCGCGACGGCTTCGCGCCATCCTCGCTCCGCCGGGCCCACTCGAAGAAGCGTTGGCGCAAGTTAGCCGCGTCCTCGCGGACATGACTACCGAAGTGGGAATGGCGGTGGCGCCGTCCTCTGAACACGCGACGCTTCAGGCGGTGCACTTCGTCCGCGTGTCCGCCCAACGCGTCTTGGCGGTGGTGGTCACCGCGGGAGGCTTGGTCGAATCGCGGCTGCTGGCGGTGGACCGCGACTTCGCGGCCGCGGAGCTCGAACGCATTTCGAACTACTGCCGCCAAACGTTTGCCGGTCTGTCCGTACAGATCATCCGCGGCCGACTACTTGCCCTGATGGCCGAGGAGCGCGCCAAAGCCGACGAGCTTCTCTCCGGTGTGGTTGCGCTGGCAACTCGTGCCATGGAGCCCAGGCCGGGGTCCGGCGGCGAAGTGTTCGTCGAGGGTACCGATCGCCTGCTCGAGCGCGCCTCGCGCGGTCAGTTGGAGGTGGCTCGCCGTCTCCTCGCCGCGCTTGCCGACAAGGCAGCGCTGCTCTCGCTCCTTAACGACTATCTGGCTGGCACCGGTCCACGGGCCGTACTCGGGTCGGAGTTCTCTCTGGCTGGCAATGATGACCTGGGGCTGATCGTGACTTCGTTCGAGCGTGCGAGCGGCGAGCGGGGTCTGGTTGGGGTGATTGGCCTCAAGTGCATGGACTACCCGCGTATTATCCCAATCGTCGATCACCTCGGCCACTACCTGGGGGATCCTTCAGGCAAGCCCGGAGGAGCGGAATGAGTGAAGAGGAAGCGAAGGACGTGCAGCCCCTGCAACCGCGCAGGGAGGGCGAAGGGCTCACCGCGAGTGAGCAGAGCGACGACGACAAGGGCCTCGCAATTGTGATTGGCGAGGAGACGATCCAGGACGAGTTGGCGAAGCTCCAGCAAGAAGTCACCAACCTCAAGGAGCTGTACTTGCGGAAGCTCGCCGATTTCGACAACTACCGCAAGCGGCATGAGCGCGAGGCGATGGAGTTCCGACGTTCCGCCAACGCCGATCTGATCCGCGAGTGTCTGCCGGTGCTCGACAACCTCGAGCGCGCGCTCGCGGTCCCGGGCGGAGACGACTCCGGCCTGCGCAAGGGTGTCGAGCTGGTGGTACGCCAGTACCAGGCGGTGCTGGCCCGCTACGGACTCGTGCAGATCGATCCGCTCGGCGCCACCTTCGATCCCGCCGCCCACGAGGCGATTCAGCGTCAGGAGGTCGCCGGGATCGAGGAGACCAAAGTCGTGCTGGTGCTCCAGAAGGGGTATCGGCTGGGCGAGAAGCTGCTGCGCCCCGCGCTGGTCGTGGTCGCCGTACCGGCGCATTCGGCAGTCCCATTGCCAGCTTCGGACAACTCCGGGGAATGAGATGAGCAAGATCATCGGCATAGACCTGGGGACTACCAACTCCTGCGCGGCGGTAGTGGAAGGCGCGCGCCCGGTGGTAATCCCGAACCGCGAGGGAGGGCGCACCACGCCGTCCGTAGTGGGCCGCGCGGTGGATGGCGAGTTGCTCGTTGGCCAGATCGCACGCCGGCAGGCGCTCACCAACCCTCGGAACACCGTCTACGCGGTCAAGCGGCTGATCGGGCGCAAGTTCAACACCCTCGAGGTAGGGCGCTCGCGCTCGCTGGTTCCCTACTCCATCGTCGAAGCGCCCAACGGCGACGCCTACGTTCAGCTCGGCGACAAGACCTACTCGCCGCAGGAGGTGTCGTCCTTCATCTTGCGCGAGATCAAAGAATTCTGTGAGGCCTCGCTGGGCGAGGAGGTGCACCAGGCGATCATCACGGTGCCCGCGTACTTCGACGATTCGCAGCGGCAGGCCACCAAGGACGCCGGCACACTCGCCGGTCTCGAGGTGGTGCGGATCATCAACGAACCGACCGCGTCCTCGCTCGCCTATGGCTTTGGTCGCGGTGGTACCGAGACGATCGCGGTTTACGACCTCGGCGGCGGGACCTTCGATATCTCGATCTTGGAGATCGGCGAGGGTGTATTTGAGGTCAAATCAACAGCCGGCGACACCTTCCTCGGCGGCGAGGACTTCGACGCTCGCATCATCGAGTTTCTCCTCGAGCAGTTCGCCAACGAGACCAAGGTGGACCTGCGCCCCGACTGCATGGCGATGCAGCGCCTCAAGGAGGCGGCCGAGGCGGCGAAGTGCGAGCTTTCCACCGGCCAGGTGGCGAGCATTAGCCTGCCGTTCATCGCTACCGATGGCGCCCAGGCGCTGCACCTCAACTACTCGCTTACGCGCGAGCAGCTTGAAAGCCTGGTCGGGGACCTCGTGCGGTCCACCTTGGACCCTTGTCGGAACGCGCTTGAGGCGGCCGCGCTCCAGCCCGCCCAGGTGCAGCAGATCATCCTCACCGGCGGCCAAACCCGCATGCCGCTGGTGGCACGCACGGTGGCCGAGTTCTTCGGTCGCCAACCGAGCCGTGAGATCAATCCGGACGAGGTCGTTGCCGTGGGTGCGGCGATCCAAGGTGGCATCGTGCACGGCGAGATCAAGGACCTCGTCCTCCTCGACGTGACACCACTCTCGCTCGGTATCGAGACGCGCGGCGGGCTGTTCACCAAGCTCATCGAGCGCAACTCCACCATCCCCACTCGAAAGTCGCAGATCTTCACCACCGTGACGGACAACCAGCGGTCGGTCGAGATCCAGGTGCTCCAGGGCGAGCGTGAGTTGGCGAACGAGAACAAGCTGCTTGGACGCTTCGAACTGGTGGGCATTCCTCCGTCACCACGCGGCGTGCCCCAAATCGAGGTGACTTTTGCCATCGACTCAAACGGCATCGTGCAAGTCACCGCCCGCGACCTCGCCACCGGGCGTGAGCAGTCGATCCAGGTGAATCCGGCGGGCGGCTTGACCAAGGAGGAGATCGACCGCATGGTGGCGGAGGCCGACCGTCACCGCAAGGAGGACATGCGTCGGCGCGAGACGCGTTTGCTGCGTAACCGTCTGGATGGGCTGCTCTACACCAACGAGCGGGTGTTCAAGGAGTTTGGCAGCTTGCTGGAGGGCGCAATCGGGACGCAGGTGGGCGAGGCGTTGGAGCAGGGGCGCAGTGTGATTGACTCCGAGAACGCGGAAGTGCTCCAGCAAGCGATCAACGGCATCCAAGCCGTGGCCCGCCACCTCACCGAGGTCATGCTGATGGACCCCACTCATTTTCTCGGTGGGGGAGGGAACGAGGAGTCCCAGGGAGGGGAGGGCTCTTGAGCCCCAAGCGGGACTACTACGAGATCCTGGGCGTGTCGCGCACCGCTGCGCCGGAGGAGATCAAGAAGGCGTACCGAGCGTTGGCGGTGAAGACCCACCCCGATCGCAACCCAGCCGACCGGGTGGCCGAAGAGCGGTTCAAGGAAGCGGCCGAGGCGTACGCCGTGCTCTCCGATGCCGAGAAGCGCTCGCAGTACGACCGCTTCGGCCACGCCGGCGTAGGCGAGCAGCCGTTCGCGGGCTTTGACTCGTCCATATTTGGCGACTTTGCCGATGTCCTCGGCAACCTGTTTGGCTTTGAAGGCATGTTCGGCGGCGGGCGGCGCCGCAGCGGACCGGAGCGGGGATCCGACCTGCGCATGAACGTGACGATCTCGTTCGCGGAGATGGCGCACGGGGTGGAGCGCACGGTCAACATCCCGCGCGAGGAAAGCTGTGAGGCATGCCGCGGCAGCGGTCTGGCACCCGGGGCGCGCCCCGAAACCTGCCGCACCTGTGGCGGGCGCGGACAGGTGCGCGCGAACCAGGGTTTCTTCACGATGGTGCGGCCTTGCCCGACTTGTGGTGGGGCGGGTCAGACCGTTGCCAACCCGTGCCCCACCTGCCGAGGCGCGGGAAGAGTGGAGCAGCGTCGCCAGCTCCGCGTGACGATTCCCGCCGGCGTTGAGGACGGCACGCGCCTCCGCCTGATCGGCGAAGGCGAAGCGGGTGTACGGGGCGGTCCTCCTGGGGATCTCTACGTGGTGGTGCGAGTGGAATCCCACGAGTTGTTTGTCCGCCACGAGGCAGATCTCCATCTCGAGCAGGAGATCTCGGCGTTCCGAGCCGCCCTCGGTGGTGAGGTCGAGGTGCCGATCCTGGACGGGAGCGAGAAGGTCCGCGTGCCGGCCGGGACGCAGCCGGGCGACACCGCGGTGCTCCGCGGCAAGGGTCTGCCGCGGGTGCGACGGAGCGGTCACGGCAACCTCGTCGTTCACTTCAAGGTAGTCGTTCCCCGCAGGCTCTCCGCCAAGCAGCGCCAAGTCCTGCAGGAGCTGGTGGGCGACGAGGAAGAGTCGGGCACTTTCCGCCGGCTGCGCGATCCCATCGAAGGCAACGGCTAATGCACTCCTATCTGACCGTCACTTGCCGCCTGCCGGCAAGGGCGGAGGAGCTGCTCGCCACTTCATTGGAGCGTTGGCCGGTTCTCGGCTGTCAGGTGGAGAACGCAGGCGACGAGGTGGAGGTAACGGTCTTCATCAAGGCCGGCGAGGCGGACACGCTCCCAGGCGTGTGTGAGGGTCTGCGCGCCCTCGGCGCACGCGAGGTCGGCACGAGTCACTTTGCCGAGCAGGACTGGCTGGCGGAGTATCGGCGCGCGGCCACGCCGTTGCAGATCGGACGAGGGTGGTGGGTGGACCCGCATCCCCAGACGCCGACCTCGCCTCCGGACCACCGCATCCACCTCGTCGTCGAGCCCCGCCAGGCGTTTGGCTCGGGCTCCCACGAGTCGACGCAGCTCGCCCTCATGCTACTCGAGGACCTTCCGGTCGCCGGACGACGTGTGCTCGACGTGGGAACTGGCTCGGGGATTCTGAGCCTGGCCGGGCGCGCCCTCGGCGCGCGTTGGGTGGTGGGATTCGACATCGACCTCGAGGCGACGGTGGTCGCTTGTCAGACCGCGGCCGTTCAGCGGCAGCCGCTTCCGGTCGCGTTCTTTGCCGGGTCCGTCGCTGCCCTGCGCTGGCGTGCGTGCTTCGACCTGATCCTCGCCAACCTCATCCCGGCAGAAGCCGAGCCGCTCTTCCCCGGCCTCCGCGCCCTGCTGTCGGCGGATGGACGGTTGGTGCTGTCCGGCTTGATGGCGGACCAGCGGGCCGCCAGCGAGGCTGAGCTTGTCGCCAACGGCTTCGTCGTCGAGCGCGCGAAAGAGCTCGAGGAGTGGGTGGGGTTGGTGTGTGCGGCCATGGGCCCCGCACCTGGGGCCGCCGCGCGAACCTCCTCCCCGGGCCGTGCGAGAAATTGACCGCCCAAACCAGACTCGTCCTCCCTGGCGCCGCGCTCACGCCTGGCGAACTGCTCGTCCCGCGCGAGGCCGCGCGCCATGCGCTCGTCGCGCGCGTGGCTCCCGGCGAGCCGATCGAGGTGCTCAACCTCACCGGCGTGGTGGGTATCGGCGTCCTGCTGTGCTGGGAAGGGACCTCTTGCCGGGTAACGATCGAGCGACTCGAGCGCGAACGCGGCGAACCGCCCGCCGCGTTGGTGCTCGCTTTGAGCCTGCTCCACACCGCCGCGTTCGACTGGGCGGTCGAAAAGGCGACCGAGCTGGGCGCTACCTGCATCGTGCCGGTTCTCGCGCAGCGCTGCCAAGGCGGGGGTCACGCCGCTCGCTGTGCGCGTTGGCAGCGCGTGGCCAACGCCGCAGTGGCCCAGTGTGGACGCACCCGTGCGCCGGAGGTATGGCCGCCGCAACCCCTCGCCGCAGTGCTCGGCAACCCGGTCGGCGTGCGGGTCGTTGCCGAGGTGGGCGCTCCCTCGCCAGCGGCACTACGCCCGGCCAAGGACGGCATCACGTTGCTGACAGGCCCGGAAGGGGGTTTCACCGCGGTGGAAGGTGAGGCGATCCGCACCGCCGGGTTCATCGCGCTGCCGATTGGCCCGCGCACGCTTCGCGCCGAGACTGCGGCGACGGCGGGGCTCGCGTTGGTCCAATCGCTCGCGGGCTGGCTGGGTTGAGAAGCCGCGGCCCCGGGATCAACATTCCATCGCCTTGCTGGCTAGGGATCTGCTTGACAGGCCGGCGTGCCGCGCGCTAGCATCTCCCCCCTTGCGGCTGGGAGTTTGCCTGCAAGGGACTCGTCTGCGGAGCGGAGAGCACGATGAAGACGTATGTGCCAAAAGAGGGTGAAATTCGCCACGATTGGTTCGTGATCGATGCGACCGACGTGGTTCTCGGTCGCCTCTCCACCACGGTGGCGACGCTGTTGCGCGGCAAGCACAAGCCGGCGTTCACGCCTGGCCTCGACACCGGCGACTTCGTCGTCGTGGTCAACGCGGCCCGGGTGAAAATGACCGGAAACAAGTGGGAGGACAAGCGGTACTATCGCCACTCTGGCGATCCCGGCCATCTCCACCAGGCCACCGCCCGCGAGCTGCGCGACCGGAATCCTGAGCGCTTGGTGCGCTTCGCAGTTTGGGGGATGCTGCCGAAGAACCGTCTCGGGCGCGCGCTCCTGCGCAAGCTCAAGGTGTATGCGGGCGCGGAGCACCCCCATCAGGCACAGCAGCCGCAAGCGATCAAGGTCCAAGGTTAGGAGGCAAGGCGTGGCGAGCATTCAGTACTACGGCACGGGCAGGCGCAAGACCGCCGTGGCCCGCGTGTACCTGCGTCCCGGCAGCGGCAAGATCACCGTCAACAAGCGGGATTTCGACGTGTACTTCCCCAACCGCGTACTCAAGATGATCATCCGACAGCCCTTGTTGATCACCGAGACGGCCGAGAAGTTCGACATCCTCGTCAACGTAAACGGCGGCGGCATCGCCGGACAGGCAGGAGCGGTCCGCCACGGCCTGTCGCGAGCGCTGCTCGAGTTCAACCCGGAGCTGCGCCCGAAGCTGAAGGTGGCCGGCTTCCTCACCCGTGATGCCCGCGAGGTGGAGCGCAAGAAGTACGGTCAGCCCAAGGCGCGGCGGCGGTTCCAGTTCAGCAAGCGGTAAGGTACTGGAAAGGAGAAACACCCTTGGTTTCAATTTCGATGAAAGAGCTGCTCGAGGCTGGCGTCCACTTCGGTCACCAGACCCGGCGCTGGAACCCGAAGATGCGTCCTTACATCTTCGGCAAGCGCAACGGGATCTACATCGTTGACCTCCAAAAGACGCTGCAGCTCTTCGAAGAAGCCTCCAACTTCGTGCGCGACAGGGTGATGTCGGGCGGAACGTTGCTGTTCGTCGGGACCAAGCGGCAGGCCCAGGACGTGGTCAAGGAAGAGGCAACGCGTTCCGGGATGTTTTACGTCGCCAACCGCTGGCTCGGCGGCACGCTGACGAACTTCGTCACGTTGCGCCGCTCGGTCGATCGCTTCAAGGACGTGGAGCGTCAGCTCGCCAACGCCGAATCGCAGATCACCAAGAAGGAGCGCGTCCATCTCGATCGCGAGCGCGCCAAGATGGAGCGCAACCTCGGCGGTATCCGCGATATGGAATCGTTGCCCGACGCGATCTTCGTCATCGACACCAACCACGAGCACAACGCCGTGCACGAGGCCAACCGGCTTGGCATTCCGGTCGTGGCAGTGGTGGACACCAACTGCGACCCCGACGTGGTGGACTACCCGATCCCCGGCAACGACGATGCGATCCGCGCCATCAAGCTGTTCACCTCGCGCATCGCGGAATCCGTGCTCGAGGGGTTGGCGATGGTCGAGGGCCGGAGCGAGGGCGAGGTCGCCCTGGTGAAGGCTCCCGTGCCGGTCGCTGCCCCACCGGTGCCGGAGAAGGTCGAGGAGGCGAAGGCCGAGGAGCCGACGCTGCCTTCGCTCGAAGAGACGTTCGAGGACTACGACGAAGAGGCAGACGATTACGAGAAGCGCTGAGAGAGCAGTCGCCCGCGGCTGGCGGACTGTCGTCTGCGGCCAGGGCACGACGAGTCGGCGTCGAGGTGGCACGAGAATAGGTCGTTGGTGACCACGAACCACTGAGCGCGATGATCAACGGCCAGGGGCAAGCTTCCTGGCCGTTTCTGCGAAGTCACGGAGGATATCGATGGCGATTGCTGCGAGTCAGGTGAAGGAGCTGCGCGAAAAGACCGGCGCGGGCATGATGGACTGTCAGCGTGCCCTGCAAGAGACCAACGGCGATATGGAAGAGGCGGTCAAGGTCCTGCGCAAGAAGGGACTCTCGGCCGCGGCCAAGAAGGCGGGCCGCAGCGCGAAGGACGGGCTGGTCTCGATCGCCGTGATCGAGGACGGCCGGCGGGGCGGAATGGTCGAGCTGAACTGCGAGACCGACTTCGTCGCGCGCACCGAGCAGTATCAGGCGTTCGCCCAGGCGCTCGCCGATCAGGTGGCGGCCGACGGGGTCGGCGAGGTGGAGAAGATCAAGCGTGTGCGCTACCTTGGCGACCCGCTGCACACGGTGGCGGAGGCGATCGCTACCCAAATCGCGACCATCGGCGAGAACATCCTGCTCTCGCGCGCCGGCTTCATGGCGGCGGGAGATGGCATGCGGATCGGTTCGTACCTCCACATGGGCGGCAAGATCGGCGTGCTGGTCGAGCTGTCGGCCGCCGCCGACGAGGAGACCGTCAAGGACATCGCGATGCAGGTGGCTGCCGCCGAGCCGCGATTCGTCTCGCGCGAGGTGGTACCCGCCGAAGCGATCGCCGAGGAGCGAGAGATCGCCAAGGCGCAGGCCGCGGCCTCCGGCAAGCCCGAACAGGTAATCGAAAAGATCGCCGATGGCAAGGTCGGCAAGTTCTTCGAACAGGTTTGCCTGGTTGACCAGCCGTTCGTCAAGGATCCCACCAAGCGCGTCTCGGACCTGCTCAAGGAGCGTGGCAACGTCGTGGTGAAGAGCTTCCTGCGCTTCAAGCTCGGCGAGGGCGCCGGGGCGCCGGCGAAGTGAGCCAAGCCCCCGTCTTCCGGCGGATCGTCCTCAAGCTCTCGGGCGAGGTCCTGATGGGCAATCAGTCGTTCGGGATTGCGCCCGAGATCCTGCCGGTGCTCGCCGCCGAGATCAGCGAGGTCCGGGGTCTCGGCGTGGAGATCGCAATTGTGATCGGCGGCGGCAACATCATTCGCGGCGTGGCCGCCACCGAGCAGGGCCTCGAGCGAGTGACCGGCGACTACATGGGCATGCTGGCGACGGTCATCAACGCGCTTGCGCTGCAAGACGCCCTGGAGAAGCGTGACTGCTTTACCCGTGTTCTCACGGCCGTGGAGATGCGCGAGGTCGCCGAGCCGTTCATCCGCCGTCGGGCGATCCGGCATTTGGAAAAGGGTCGTGTGGTGATCTTCGCCGCGGGGACAGGCAACCCGTTTTTCACGACCGATTCGGCCGCCGCGTTGCGGGCCTCCGAAATCCACGCCGATGCCCTGCTGAAGGCGACCAAGGTGGATGGCCTCTACACCGCGGACCCGGTTCGCGAGGTGGGCGCGACGTTGCTCAAGACGGCGAACTACCAGTACCTGCTCGAACACAGCATCAAGATCATGGACGCGGCGGCCGTCTCGCTCTGCCAGAACGTCAAGATTCCCATCCGCATCTTCAACATCCGCGTGCCCGGCAACATCAAACGCGTGGTGTTGGGGGAGGACGTGGGCTCCACGGTCTCCTAGCCGCAGGCCAACACTGACTTGAGAGAAGATCGGCCGGCCGCGCACCCAGCCCGCGTCGCGGCGCACGGATGTCTACGTCGACGGCACCAACCGTCGCATGGGGCGTTGGAATCATCTGCTTCCCGGATACAATGGGCATCGACACGTTCGCAGGTGGCCCTGGCCAAGGTGGGCCGCCGTGGGGAGTGGTGATGCGCGAGACCGTCAAGAGGAGCAAACAACACATGGACAAGGCGGTCGAGGTGTTGCGCGAGGAACTGAAGACGCTCCGCACCGGGAGAGCCTCGCTCGGCATCCTCGACTCGGTGAGGGTTGACTACTACGGGACGCCAACTCCGCTCAACCAGATCGCCAACCTGAGCGTGCCGGATCCCACCCTGATCTTGATTCAGCCCTGGGATCCATCGCAGATCGCGGCGATTGAGCACGCCATCCAGCGCGCGAACTTGGGGCTCAATCCGATGAACGACGGCAAGGCGATCAAGGTGCCGGTGCCATCGCCCACCCAGGAGCGCCGCAAGGAGCTGGTCAAGGTCGCGCACGAGTACGCCGAGCGAGCGCGCACCGCGGTCCGCAACGTCCGCCGCGAGGGCAACGACGAACTAAAGAGGCTGGAGAAGGACAAGGAAATCTCGGAGGACGACCTGCACCACGGTCTCGACGAGGTGCAGAAACTCACCGACGAACACATCGAGCGCATCCACGATGTGCTTACCTCGAAGGAGGAGGAAATCCTCGAGGTGTAGGCGCCGCCTGGGAGCGCGACCCTCGTGTCCCAGCGCAGCCGGGGATCTCGAATCTCGGGTGGCAGCTTCCGAGCCTCTTGGTTCTGTCCCGGTTCACATTCCGGTTGCATCGTGCGCATCAAGGTCCTGCATTGACCCACTGCAAGGTATGATCGTACGGTCATGACCGAGCAGCCGGTGGTCATCATCGTCGTCGGTGCCGGAGCGAGTTCGCGTTTCGGGAGCGACAAGCTGGCCGTCCAGCTCGGGGGCAGGACGGTGCTCGAGCGTGCTGTGGAAGCGATCCGCGTTCCACTGCCACAGGCCCCCGTGGTCTTGGTGGTGAGACCGGATCAAGTGGCTGAGGCATCCGCCCGCTGGTCCGCGCCGGATGTGCGGGTCGTCGCCGGCGGTCGGCGGCGGCAGGACTCGGTGCGCAACGGCTTCGCGGCACATGATCCATCCGACGAGACGCTGGTCGTGATCCACGACGGCGCCCGGCCGTTCGTTCCCGCCGCGGACGTGCGTCGAGTGGTGGAGGAAGCGGGACGCCACGGCGCCGCGTTGCTGGCGGCACCCATGGTGGACACCGTCAAGCGCATCCGCCACGACGGCACGGTCGACGCGACCATCCCGCGCGAGCAATTGGCGCGCGCCTTGACGCCGCAGGTATTCCGCGCCGGGCTGCTGCGGCACGCGTGGGAAGAGGCGGGCGACGGTGAGTGGAGCGACGAAGCCGCGCTGGTGGAGCGGCAGGGAGGGACGGTGGTGGCCGTGGCCGGCGATCCGCGCAACCTCAAGGTGACGCATGCCGAGGATCTGGGCATGCTCGCGAGCGTGTCGGGGCGCGCGAGCCGCGTCGGCCAAGGCGTCGACGTACATCCGTTCGCGCCCGGCCGCAAGCTCTGGCTGTGCGGTGTCGAGCTGCCCGCCGAGCCGGGGCTCGCTGGTCACTCCGATGCCGACGCTGCCCTCCATGCCCTCACCGACGCGATCCTGGGCGCATGTGGGGCGGGCGACATCGGCCAGCATTTCCCGCCGAGCGATGCGCAGTGGCGTGACGTTGCCTCGGAGGTGTTCGTCCGCCACGCGCTGGAGCTCGCATCGCAGCGGGGCTGGCGGCTGGTCAACTGCGACATCACACTCCTCGCCGAGCAGCCGCACATCGCGCCCCATCGCGAGGCGATGCGAGCCAGGGTGGCCGAGATCCTGTCCGTTCCGAGCGACGACGTGAACATCAAGGCCACCACTTGCGAGGGGCTGGGCTTCGTCGGCCGTCGCGAGGGGCTCGTTGCGCTTGCCCTGGTGACGCTTGAGCAGCGCTGAGTGGGTCGCCGGCTTCCACGCCGTCCTGGCTGCGCTGGAGCAACACGCCGACCGCGTCGAGGTTGTCTGGATCGCCGACAACGCTTCTGGGTCGCGGGTGCGCGAGATCCTTGAGCTGGCGCGGAAGACGGGAACGCGATTTCAAACGGTGCCCCGCCATAAGCTCGGTGCGGTCGCTGGAGTGGTCGCTCACAACGGCGTGGCGGTACGCCTCGCGCCGACGGCATTCGCCGACCCAGACGCATTGATCGCTGCCGCCGCTCCCGCCTGCGTGCTGGGCCTCGATGGCGTTAGCGATGGCCACAACCTCGGTGCGGTCGTGCGCAGTGCGGCCGCCTTCGGCCTCGCCGGCGTGGTGGTTGCCGGGCCGCATCCCCCACCGCTGGGCGGCGCTGCTGCGAAGGTGGCGGCCGGCACGCTTCCGCTCGTGCGCGTCGCTCACGTGGGTTCGCTTGGCGACTTCGCCATGGCAGCCCGTCGCCAGGGATTTTGGGTGCTCGGCGCTGAGGTCGGAGGCGCCCCGGTCGAACATGCGGACCTGCCGGAGCGGCTGGTGCTCTGTCTCGGCGGCGAAGCCTCCGGCCTGCGAGCGAAGACGCGGCACGCGCTCGACGGCTCGGTCTCGATCCCGATGGCATCCGGGGTCGAGTCGCTGAACCTCTCGGTGGCGGCGGCAATTCTGGCCTGGGAGTGGCGCCGGCGCTATGCGCTCGCACCCAGCAAGGGATGAACGACGAGGACAGATGTTCTTGGTTGCTGGGAATACGGGATCGGTGGCGCGACGGCGCTTGCGCGCGCATCAACCGAGTGCCTTGACCTCCACGCGCTCGTGCTCGTCTGCTCCGCTTTCCACTGCGCTTGAGACACTTGATTTTCTGTGACGCCGTGATATCATCTCCGTCCCCTCGGGGTACGTGTGCGCCGTGGGGAGATCTTTGGCAGAGGGGGACGACGGGTGATTACGCCCGCCATCGCTGGCGTAGCTCAATTGGTAGAGCGGCGGATTTGTAATCCGCAGGCTACGGGTTCGAGTCCCATCGCCAGCTCCAGGACGTCGCGGCGGCGTTGCCTCCGGGTGCGTGGCACGGCCGAAAGTCAAGGGGTTGCGGGTGTGGCCGAGCGGTCAATGGCAGCAGACTGTAAATCTGCCGGCAAAATGCCTACGGTGGTTCAAATCCATCCGCCCGCACCATTCGTGATTGCCTGCGGGAGTAACTCAGGGGTAGAGTCACAGCCTTCCAAGCTGTTGGTCGCGGGTTCGAATCCCGTCTCCCGCTCCAGTGTGGTCAGCGTGGAACCGAGAGCCCAGGTAGCTCAGGCGGTAGAGCACGTCCTTGGTAAGGACGGGGTCACCAGTTCAAATCTGGTCCTGGGCTCCATGAAGAGACGTAACCGAGAGGCGGCACTGCTTCCCGTCACCTCGCGGGGCGTGCAGTGCGAAGGAGTCGAGGGCCGGGTGCCCGATCGGGCAGCTCGGATTTGGGTCGACCTGGTGGGACTAGGCGCAGCAGCCCGGGCCGGATGTGCCGACAGCGGGCAAGGGTCGCGAGGGTGACCCTGATAGCGAACCTAGAGTAGAGGGAGGCGAGAGGAACATGGCCAAGCAGAAGTTTGACCGGACGAAGCCGCACGTGAACGTGGGGACGATTGGGCACGTGGATCATGGGAAGACGACGTTGACGGCGGCGATTACGAAGGTGCAATCGTTGAAGGGGTTGTCGGAGTACAAGTCGTA
>JBIOGJ010000042.1:0-41357 GCA_044447965.1 Thermoanaerobaculales bacterium
CGGTGATGGGTGGGTGGCAAATCCGCCCGTCGGGTGAAGCGGCGATCACTCCGGAGGCCGCGGGAACCCGGCGCACGGCTCGGCGCCGGGAGACGCTGGCCCGGAGCGAGCGTTGTCTCAAGCGAGGGGAACAGCGAGGGTCACGGCGGCGAGGCGCACTGCCGGGTCGCGGCCGGAGGAGTTTCGGACCGACGCGCATGGGGATGCGCGAGGCCCGAACTGCCGCGAACCCGACGGGCAAAAAGAAACCAGTCGTTGTCGGCGTTGTCGCGGTCTGTGCTGTCGCAGACGGGTGATCGCGGGGACAGTCAAGACTGGATTCCCGCTTGCGCGGGAATGACGACAAGGGTACGGCCGCAGCACCCGAGGAGCAAATAAAAGCCAGTTGTGTTTCTTGCCTCGGGGTCTTGAAGGGCTCATCGGCGAAGTGCGGCGAACCCGACGGGCGAGAACGAATCCGAAGCTGTCTCTACCTCTTGCCGCGGCGGTGTACTATTCCTCGCGGCCCGCCACGAGCGGGCGGGAGGACGACATGCTGCGGCTGCTTTCCCTCACCCTGTTGTGCGGCTTGGTCGCGGGCGTCGCGGCCGCCGCCGACACCCACCCGTTCTCGGTCCACGACATGCTTGCCATGGCGCGAATCTCGGACGCCCGCGTCTCGCCCGACGGCAAGCTCGTCGCCTTCTCGGTGAGCGTCACCAACTTGGAGAAGAACAAGCGGGACAGCGACCTCCACCTCGCCGCGACCGACGGCTCGTGGGTGAAGCACCTGACCACGCATGCCGACGGCGACACCCAGCCGCGCTGGAGCAACGACGGGAAGCTGATCTACTTCGTCTCGACCCGCTCGGGCTCGGCGCAGGTGTGGAAAATCGCGATCGACGGTGGGGAGGCGCAGCAAGTGACGAAGCTGCCGCTCGACGTGGACGCGCTCGAGGTCGCTCCGGGCGGCAGGGCGCTCGTGTTCTCCATGGCGGTGTTCCCCGGCAACAGTCCGGAGGAGACCAAGCAGCTCCTCGACGAGAAGGAGAAGAGCAAGGCTAGCGGCATGCTCTTTGACCATCTCTTCATCCGCCACTGGGACACCTGGGCCGACGGCACCCGCAGCCACGTATTCGCGTATGACCTCGCGACCGGCAAGGCGCGCGACCTGATGCCGGCGATGGACGCCGATTGCCCGAGCAAACCGTTCGGCGACAGCAGCGACTTCGCGGTGTCCCCCGATGGGATGGCGGTGGTCTTCTCGACGAAAGACATGGGCGCCAACCCCTCCGCCGAGGCCTGGTCGACGAACTTCGACATCTTCGCGGTGCCAATCGACGGTGTCGCCGCCCCGAAGCGCATCACCACCAACCCGGCCTGGGACGCGCAGCCGAAGTTCTCACCCGACGGCAAGACGCTTGCGTACCTCGCGATGAGCCGCCCCGGCTACGAGGCCGATCGTTTCGAGATCGTGCTACGGGAAGGCTCGGCCGGCCAGGAGCGCAAGTTCACGCTGCGAGCCGACGACACCCCGCGCGGCGACCGCTCGCCGGACGCCCTGGCCTGGGCCCCGGACGGCAAGACGCTCTACTGCCTCGCCGAGCACCTCGGGCAGAAGGCGCTGTTCGCCGTCGACCCGGGCACGGGCAAGGCGCGCATCCTCGTCGGCGAGGGCACGCTCGATGGCCTCCAACCGATGGCCGACGGCCGAGTCCTCTACGGCATGAACTCGCTGCTCGGGCCGACCGAGCTGTATACCGTCAGCGCGGACGGCAAGGACGTCAAGCGCGTCACCCACCTCAACGATGCCCGGGTCGCGGCGGCGCGGTTCGGCAAGCCCGAGCGCTTCACCTTTACCGGCGCCAAGGGCGACGCCGTCTACGGCTATCTCGTCCAGCCTGCCGACTTTGATGCCACGAAGAAGTACCCGGTCGCGTTCCTCATCCACGGCGGACCGCAAGGCGTGTTCGGCAACGACTTCCACTACCGCTGGAACGCCCAAGCGTATGCCGGCGCGGGGTACGCGGTGGTGATGGTGGACTTCCACGGCTCGACGAGCTACGGCCAGGCGTTCACCGATGCGATCAACGACGACTGGGGCGGTGCGCCGTTCGAGGACCTCATGAAAGGTCTCGACTTCGCGCTCGCCAAGTACCCGTTCCTCGACAAGGAGCGCATGGGCGCGCTCGGCGCCTCGTACGGTGGGTACATGATCAACTGGGTCGCGGGGCACACGGGCCGCTTCAAGTGTCTGGTCTGCCACGACGGCGACTTCGACGAGCGCATGGGCTACTTCGATACCGAAGAGCTGTGGTTCAACGAGTGGGAGCACAAGGGGCTGCCCTGGACCAACCCGGCGGGCTACTCGAAGCAGAGCCCGATGGAGTTCGTGAAGAACTGGAAGACGCCCATGCTCGTGATCCACGGCCTGAAGGACTTCCGCGTTGTCTACACGCAGGGGATCTCGACCTTCACCGCGCTGCAACGGCTGGGCATCCCCTCCAAGCTGCTCATTTTCCCTGACGAGAACCATTTCGTGCTCAAGCCCGCGAACTCGATCCAGTGGCATGAGACCGTGCTCGGCTGGCTCGAGCAGTGGCTGAAGAAGTAGGCGACAGCAGGCGGCGAGCCGAGGTTTGGAACCCGGACTCCGCAGGAACTGCTATGGGGCGTGTCATGCGGATGCTCTCGAATTGCGGTTATCGACAGGGGAAGCATCCTCTTTAAGATGCGCCAAACAAGGAGGGGTCCATGAGCGGGGACAGGGGACCTGTGGTGGTTCTTGGGCTGTGGCTGTGCGTCGGGTTGATCGGCGGCGCGTTCATCCTGGGCCGGTCGCTTCAGGACATTCGCAAGGGCGAACGGTACGTGACGGTCAAGGGCGCGTCGGAACGGGACGTCAAGGCTGACCTCGCCGTGTGGCCGATCAAGATCCGCCTCGCGGGGAGCGATCTCGCGCAGGTCGGTCAGTCGCTCGATGCGACCAGAGCCAAGGTGCTGCAGTTTCTCTCGGAGAGGGGTTTCGCTGCGGGCGAGATCGCGAGCCAGGATCTGCGGGTCTCGGATCGGCAGGCGAGCGACTACGGACAGGGCAACCTCAAGGACATGCTGCGCTACGTCGTCGAGGCGACGATCGTGGTGCGCTCGAAGAACGTGGATCGCGTGCAGCAGGTGAGCCAGATGACCGACGAGCTCGTTCGTGCGGGCGTCGTGCTCTCGCCGAAGAACGACTGGCAGGGCGCCGGCCCGCGGTTCATCTTCACGCAACTGAACTCGATCAAGCCCGCGATGCTCGCGGAGGCGACCAAGAACGCGAGATCGGCGGCGGCGCAGTTCGCCTCGGACAGCGGCAGCTCGGTGGGCGCGATCCGTCGCGCGAGCCAAGGGCTGTTCTCGATCTCAGACCGCGACCAGATCCCGCCAGGCCAGGGCGACGGCGAGGCGTCGTCCGGCGCGGGCGAGTCCGACGCCAACAAGCGGGTGCGCGTGGTCGTGACCGTCGACTACTTCCTGGAGAAGTGAGCATCTCCTCGCGGAATCAGCAACCGAAGCGCACGCTGGCAGCCTCACTTCACGGTCGTCGGTCCCCAGCTCGGTGGAACCGCAGTCCCGAGCGCCTTGACCAGGAACGCGAGGCGATCGGTCGCATCGTTGATGAGCTTCGCGGTGGGACGGCCGCCACCGTGACCGGCGCGGGTCTCGATGCGGATGAGGATCGGCGCATCGCCGCCCTGGGCTGCCTGGAGCGCCGCCGCGTACTTGAACGAGTGGCTCGGAACCACGCGGTCGTCGTGATCCGCGGTCGTGATCAGCGTCGGCGGGTAGGGTGTCCCCGGCTTGATGTTGTGCAGCGGCGAATACTTGAGCAGAACCGGGAACATCTCGGGATCGTCCGCGGAGCCGTAGTCGGATACCCACCCCCAACCGACGGTGAACCTCTGGAAGCGCAGCATGTCCATGACACCGACGGCGGGGCAGGCGGCGCCGAACAGGTCCGGGCGCTGGTTGAGCACGGCGCCGACGAGTAGGCCGCCGTTCGAACCACCGAAGATCGCAAGCCTCTCCTTCGAGGTGTAGCGATTTGTGATCAGCCACTCGGCCGCGGCGATGAAGTCGTCGAACACGTTTTGCTTGTTCTTGAGCATGCCGGCCTGGTGCCACGCTTCGCCGTACTCGCCGCCGCCGCGCAGGTTGGCCTGGGCATAGATCCCGCCCATCTCCATCCACACCAGGTTGGGAACCGAGAACCACGGCGTCATCGAGATATCGAACCCGCCGTAGCCGTACAGGAGCGTCGGGTTGGTGCCGTCGAGCTTGAGGCCCTTGCGGTAGACGAGGAACATTGGCACCTTCGTGCCGTCCTTGCTCGTGTAGAAGATCTGCCGAGTTTCGTAGCCGGCGAGATCGGCGGCGAAGTGGGGCTGGCGGAACAGCTCACTCTTGCCTGTGGTGAGGTCGTAGCGAAAGATCGTGGTCGGCGCGGCGAAGCCGGAAAACGCATAGAACGTCTCGGTGTCTAGTTGACGGCCGGTAAAGCCCATCACGCTGCCCAGCCCCGGTAGCGCAACCTCGCCCGCGGCCTTGCCGTCCTTGGAATAGAGCCGGATGGCGCTCGTGGCGTCCTTGAGGTAGCTCGCCACGAAGGTGCCGTGCATGAGCGAGGCGTGCATCAACGCCTGTGCCTGCTCCGGTATGACCTCGCGCCACGCCCTGCCCACGGGATTGCTCGTGTCGATCGCGACCAGCCGGCAGCGCGGAGCGCCCTGGTCGGTGCGGAAGTAGAACACCGGCCCGTCGTTGCCGACGAGCGCATAGCTGGCGTCGAAGTCCTTCAGCAGTTCCACCACGGGGCCGCCGGTGGCCTGGAGATCGCGGTAGAAGACCATGTTTCGCCGATCCGAACCGACGTGCACGGTGATGATCAGATAGCGCCCGTCATCGGTCACGTGGGGGGAGAACTCCCAATCCTTGTGGTCGTCGCGCCGGTACACGATTGGGTCGGCGGACTGCGCCGTGCCGAGCGTGTGATAGCAGAGCTTCTCGAAGTAGTTCGCCATTTTGAGCTCGGTGCCGGCGGGCGGCTCATCAAAGCGGGAGTAATAGAACCCCTTTCCATCGTTCGTCCAGGCCACGTTCGTGAACTTGACCCACTTGAGCAGGTCGGTGGTGTCCTTTGCCGTACCGACATCCCGGACCCGCCACTCCTGCCAGTCGGACCCTGCCGCAGAGGTGCCATACGCAAGCCAGCGCCCATCGTTGGAGGGCTGCTCTTGGGAGATCGCCACGGTGCCGTCGGCGGAGAGCATGTTGGGATCGAGCAGCGCGCGCGGCTGGGCGCCCGCGCTGTCGAGCACGTAGAGCACGCTTTGGGGCTGCAGGCCGCTGTTGCGCGAGAAGAAGATCCGCTTCCCGTACACGGTCGGCACGCCATAGCGCTCGTAGTCCCAAAGCTCGGTAAGCCGCTTGCGGATCGCCTCCCGTCCGGGAATGGCGTCGAGGTAGGCGAACGTCAGCTTGTTCTCGGCCTCGATCCAGGCGTGGGTCTCGGGCGAGTCCACGTCTTCCATCCAGCGGTACGGGTCGGCGACCTTGACGCCGTGGTAGTCATCCACGACGTCACCCTTGTGCGCGCTCGGGTACGCGAGGCGCTGTGGGATCAGGGTCGCAGCGATGCTCGCGAGGCCCAGTAAGGCTATGCCGATGCTGCCGTGGCGAAGGAAGTGATGGAGCCGTGCCATGTTGTCTCCCTCCCTGGCGCGCCGCAAGGAAGAGGGATTGGTGGCGCGCGCAGCCACCTTGGCCAACGATTCTAAGCCCCCGTCGCTCCGGTGGCGCTGGTCCCGCTACCCACGACGTAGGACGAGCAGCCGCGGCTCGGTCATCTCCTCGACGGCAAAGCGCGGGCCTTCTCGACCGATGCCGGATTGCTTGACGCCGCCGTACGGCATCGGGTCGCTGCGCCAGGAGGGGATGTCGCCCTGGATCACGGCACCCACCTCGAGGGCGGCATAGGCCCTTTGCACTTTGTCGAGGTCGCGTGTGAACACCCCGGCCTGCAGGCCGTAGCGCGAGTCGTTGACCAGCGCCAATGCCTCGTCGAAGTCGCGGTAGGTGCGCAGCGCGGCGATCGGCGCAAACGCCTCGTCAGCCCAAAGCCCGACGTCGAGCGGCACGTCCTCGAGCAGGAGCGGCCAGACCACGGATCCCTCGCGGCGCCACGGCGTCAAGAACCGCGCGCCGCGCGCCTTGGCCTGGGAAACCCATGCCTCGATGCGGTCGGCGTCAGCGGGCGTGATCATCGGCCCGCACAGCGTCGCGAGCTGGCTCGGGTGGCCCGCAACCACCTCGGACGTCGCTGCCACCAGCGCCGCGGCAAACTCCTCCGCGATCGTTGCGTTGACCAGCACGCGCTGGACCGAGATGCACGACTGGCCGGCGTAGCCGTAGGCGCCGATCGCGATGCGCTTGGCGATTGCCGTGAGGTCGCCGCCATCCGGCTCGACCACCACCGCCGCGTTGCCCCCCAGCTCCAGCGCTACGCGGCGGTCCCACATGCGACGCTTGAGCCCCCAGCCGACCTGCGCCGAGCCGGTGAAGGTGAGCAGCTTGACGCGCGGGTCGTCGAGCAGCGTGCCGGCATCGGCCCCGGCACAGGGGACGACGTTGACGCCCCCGGCTGGCAACCCGGCGCGGTGCACGATCTCGGCGAGCAGCAACGCGGGAGTGGGGGTCTGCGAGGCTGGCTTGACGACGATCGGGCAACCTGCCGCGATGGCTGGTGCCATCTTGTGCGCGACCAGGTTGAGGGGGAAGTTGAACGGCGTGATTCCCAACACCATGCCAATCGGGAAGCGGCGCAGGATCGCGCTCCGGCCCGCGCCGGAGGGGGACCCCTCGAGGTCGAGGAACTCGCCGTACGGGGATTGCGCCACCTGCGCCGACTCGACGAACGTCTCGACGCACCGGTCCGCCTCGACGCGCGCAAGCGCCAGCGGTTTGCCCGCTTCTTCCACCATCACCTGGGCAAGCTCTTCGCGCCGGGCCGCGATCTCCTTGGCAGCCTGTTCGAGGATCCGAGCACGCTGGTACGGGGAGAGTGCCGACATTGCCGGCTGGCTCTGCGCTGCGGCGTCTAGCGCGGCGGCGAGCTGCTCCGGGCCGGCGCGTGCGACGCGGGCCACCTCGCGGCGGTCATACGGGGAGACAACCGCCAAAGTCGCTTTGCCGTCGCGCCACCCTCCGCCGATGAAAACGCTTTGCTCGCGCATGCTGGCCTCCCGCGAGGCTCAATCCTATCGCAGCGGTACGGAAGGAAAAAAACTGGGGCCGCCTCCCCCCCAGCAAGCGGCCCCGACCGAGGACGAACCCCGGTGGAGGTTGCCCTCCACTCGCTACGAACGTTACCGCCGGCCGGCTTCTTCCCGCTCGGCATGAGCGTGGGCATCCGGACGTGACGGTGAACCGATCATGCGTAACAACAACATGTTATGCGACGGGTTGACCCCGGTGGAAAGAGAAGGCCCCCGGCGGTGGCCGGGGGCAAAACGTCCGTCGGTGCGGAGGCGTGGAAGGGTCAGAAGTCGAACGAGAACCAGAGGCCAAATTCGTTGTACTTGCCGTTGAAGCCCGCCTTGGTTGATCCGATCGTGCCGTTGCTGGTGCCGAACGTCCCGTTCTTGACCTCGGCGTACTTGTAGGCAAGCGCCGCGAGTACCGGTTTGGCGACCTTCCATTGCACGCCGGCGTTGTAATACGTGAACTTGAGGTTGGGGCTGAGGTCCTTGCTCGGGTTGGAGCTATCGTAGCGGCCGAACACCGTCCAGTCCTTGTCGACCATGGCCTGCAACCAGCCGGAGTACCCGTCGGATTTATCCTCGGCAGCCTGCGTCACGCGGTTCCAGTTGTCGGAGGTGAAGTATTCGCCGCCGATCTTGACCGGACCGACCGCGTAGTTGGCCAGCGCATCGAGCCGCGTTGCGGTGTGCTTGGCTGGGGCGGCGTCGGTATCGAGACCGCGCTTGCCGCTGTACCCGCCGATGGCGAAGGTCAGGTCTTTGATTGGCTCGAAGGAAACCCGGCCCTCGAAGTCGACCGACTTCGACCGCGCCGGGCTGCTGTACCCCTTGCCGTTGACGATCGAGAACTGGTAGCCCAGCATGTTGTCGGCAGCCTTGCCGAGGAAGTGGAGGCCCCAGTCGGCTGAGGTGGCGAAGCTCAGCGCGTCCGTGAGCGTGTTCTCCAGGTAGCGCTGCCCGTAGATCCCTTCAACGAACGGGACCCACGGCGTGTCGGCCGAACCGAGGCGGAAGATCGCCTCATTGGCGAGCTTGGCCTGGATGAACGCCTTCTTGACGAAGACGTCGTAGCGCTTCGCGCCGGCATCACCGATGTCGGACTGGAACAATGCCGACCAGGTGGGGTTGAAGTCGTGCGTGGCCGTAAAGTAGAAGCGCTTGACGTCGACCCCGACCCCGCTGTCGCTGCTCTTGACGCCGGTGCCCTCGTCCTTGTTGTCCTTCGAGCTGAGGTCAGCGTACACGCGTCCCCCGATCGTGGTCTTGGGGAAGGGCGACGCGGGCGGCGCCGGCTTTGGGCTTGGCCGATCGTACGCCGGCAGGTTGTGCTTGAACAGGTAGAGGTCAACGGCAGTCTCGTTCTCGGCGACGATCGTCTCGCCGTTGGGGCCGCGCCCGATCAGCGTGATGTTCGTGCCGACCTCGCTCGTGGCCTGGAACGCCTTGTAGCGCTCCATGGTGTTGAAAACGTAGATCCGGCCGTTCTTCTCCACCTCCTGGTAGTACAGGCCGGTGACCTGCGCCGTGGCGGCGCCCGCGAGCAGCAGCACGACCATTACAGCGCCGAATACCCGCGACATCGGCCACACCCTTCCCACTCTTCCGCGCGCTTTCGTCATTGCTCTTCCTCCTCCGGGAGCGGTTGCCCCGATTGGCAAGGTTTGTAGGGCGGCGATGTGAGGGCGCCTTCAAGACGCGGTGAAGCCAGCTTGAAGGGATCGCACTAAACCCGGAAACCCCAGTTGGCTTCTGCTGCGAGGGGGGATTTTGCCGCGCTGGCGGGCGTACTCGGGGCTCGAACCGTGCCGCCGTGCTGCACGGTACGGCTCCGGTTCTCGCCCCTACGTTCGCCCACCATCATCGGCATCTCCGCCCTCTCCCAACGAACCCAACTGGGGTTTCCGGGCTAAACGACACGAGCTGGGTCGACGTGCGAATGGGGAATGCAGAACTGCGAGCTCAGCCTCGGAGGTCATCCCGTGCTACAGCGCCACGGGGCAGCCCACCCTGGGGCGTCATGGCGGCGTTTGTTGATTCAGAAGTCGAACTGCATCCAGAGGCCATACTCGTTGTAGGTTCCCTTGCTGCCGGCCTTGGTCGAGCCGATGGTGCCGTTGCTGGTGCTCAGCGTCCCGTTCTTGACCTCGGCGTACTTGTAGGCGAGGGCTGTGGTGAGCGGTTTGATCGGTTTCCACTGGACTCCGGCGTTGTAGTAGGTGAACTTGAGCTGGGGGCTGAGGTCCTTGCTCGGGTCGGCGCTGTCGTAGCGGCCAAACAGCTTCACCTCCGGCGTGGCGGCGAACTGCAGCCAGCCGGAGTAGCCAGCGGATTTGTCCTCGCTGGTCGAGGTCACCCGGTTCCAGTCGTCAGCGGTGAAGTACTCACCGCCGATGTTGACGGGACCGACGGCCCAGTTGGCCGCCGCGTCGAACCGCGTTGCGGTGTGCTTGGCGGGCGCCGCGTCGGTGTCGAGGCCGCGCTTGCCGCTGTATCCGCCGACGCCGAAGGTGAGGCCCTTGATCGGCTCGAACGACACGCGGCCTTCGAAGTCGACCGACTTCGATCGCGACGGGCTGCTGTAACCCTTCCCGTTGCCGATGGTGACGGCGTAACCCAGCGTGTTGTCGGCCGCCTTGCCAAGAAAGTGGACACCCCACTCGGCGGATGTGCCGAAACTCAAGGCGTCAATGAACGTGTTCTCGATGTAGCGCTGGCCGTAGAGCCCCTCGACGAACGGCACCCATGGCGTGTCGGCGGCGCCGAGGCGAAAGATCGCTTCGTTGGCGAGCTTCGCCTGCACGTATGCCTTCTTGACGAAGATGTCGTAGCGCTTGGCGCCGGCGTCGCCGATGTCGGACTGGAACAACGCCGACCAGGTGGGGTTGAAGTCGTGACTCACGGTGAAGTAGAACCGTTTGACGTCGATCCCGACGCCACTGTCGCTGCTCTTCACGCCGGTTCCTTCGTCCTTGTTGTCCTTGGAGGTGACGTCGGCGAACACGCGCCCGCCGATGGCGGTCTTGGGAAACGCCGCGGGCGGCGCCGCGGGCTTGGGGGCGGGCCGGTCGTAGGCCGGCAGGTTGTGCTTGAACAGGTAGAGGTCGATGGCGGTCTCGTTCTCGGCGACCACCGTCTCACCGGCGGGTCCGCGCCCGGACAGCGTGATCGCCGTTCCCATTTCGCCGGTGGCGAGGAACGCTTGGTAGTGCTCCATGGTGTTGAACACGTAGATCCGGTCACCCTTCATGACCTCCCGGTAGTACAGCCCGGTGACCTGCGCGACGGCCGCGCCCGTAAGCAGCACACCCGCCACCGCGACCCGGAGCGCCCACCAGCATGCAACCGCCGCGTCCCGTCTCGGAGACCGTTTCGCCATCTCTCCTCCTTCGTGCGGGGCGGCAGCCCCGTGGGGACGCGATTGTAGAACTTGTGATGGGATTCACATAGGGGTTGGACTAAGTCAGATTGACCCCCACCGGCGATGCGGCACCCGTTGGTTCAACAGGTGCGCTGCTCGGTGGCCAGGGCTGCCTCGACTTCGGCCAAGAAGGTGGAGAGTGCCGCGGCCGCATCGGCAGGGCTGGCATACGCGGCGACCGATGCGCCCGGGAGACCCAGGAGGAGGCGCGAAACCCGGGCGGCGGCGCGGTGGAGCAGGAGAACCGGCAGTCCCCTCGCGATGGCGGTTGCCACTTCGATGCCGACCCCGTGCGAGGGCGTCGAGACCTCGGCCACCAGCGCGTCGCAACCTACCAACCAGGCGAGGTCGCGCCTCGCCACATCGGTGTCGGTGATCACGGAATCGTCCTCGGGCCCGGCCGCGTCGGCGACATGCCGCGTCGGTACGTCGTGGCCGTTTGACTCAAGATGCTCAACGAGGGCCTGGATGGCGCCCAGGTCGCGCAAGGGGTTGGTCATCGCAGCCGCAAAGTACACGCGCACGGCGCGCAGTCTACCGCGGCGGGGGGACCATGACTTCTCACTCGTTGATGGCTCCACCGATCGCTCCCTGCGCCCGGGTAATGCGATCCGCCCCGCCGAAGCGGCCGCTGGGGCGTCAACAGCGTCGGCGGGTCAGGCGCCCCGAGCCACTGTCCTTGCTAGACTCCTGCCGTGCCTTCGCGCCACCTGCTCATCGCCATCGACGGTCCCGCCGGAGCGGGCAAGTCCGCGGCCGCGCGAGAGCTCGCAGTGCGACTGAGGCTGCCGTACCTCGACACCGGCGCGATGTACCGTGCCGTGGCTCTCCTGGCGGTGCGCTCCGGGATTGGACCGCACCTCGACGAGCCGTGTCGCGTCGCCGTGGTGGCCATTGCCAGCGCGCTGCGCGTCTCGTTTTGCGGCGATCCTCGGGCTCAACGCGTGCTGCTGGACGGTGAGGACGTGACCGAGGAACTGCGCACTCCGGCCGTGTCGCAGATGGCATCCGTGGTGTCGGCGCTGCCGGCGGTGCGGCGCGAGATGGTGGCGCGCCAGCGCGAGATCGTGGCCTCCTCCGGCGGTGTGGTGGAGGGCCGTGACATTGGCACCGTGGTGTTCCCGGACGCCCCGCTCAAGGTCTTCCTCACCGCGCGGCCGGAGGTCCGGGCAAAGCGCCGCTTCGACGAGCTGACCAAGCGTGGCGTACCGGCGCGGTGGGAGGACGTGCTCGCGGAGCAACACGAGCGCGATCGGCGCGATTCGACGCGCAGCGATTCCCCCCTGCGACCCGCCGACAGTGCCTTCGTGGTCGACACGAGCGCCATGTCGTTGGCGGAAGTGGTCACCGCCCTGCTCGCTCTCGTGCCCTGGGAGCCTGTCTAGGCAAGGCGCGACCCTCCCAATTTCTCGGGAAGGGCTCCTTGGCCCCTTGACACCCTTCAAGCCCGGCCCGTATAGTTTGGCGTTTGTAAAACAAGCAGTTAGATGTTCCGCCCGGAGCATCTCGGAGGAGGCCCAGTGGTAAACAGCCCGGACAGCAACCAACCCAACAACCCAACCGGGAAGGAGGAGAAAAAGTCCACCGTCAGCCGCAACGATCTGCGCGAAATGGTCGAGGAGTCGTTCCAACACCTGCGAGAGGGCGACGTCGTGCGCGGCACCGTGGTCGCCGTCAACGACTCTGACGTGGTGGTGGACATCGGCTTCAAATCGGAGGGGATCATCCCTCGCACGGAGTTCCTCGACCGTGAAGGCAAGGTCACCGTCAAGGCCGGCGACGAGGTGGACGTGTTGGTTGAGCGCTTCGACGAGATGACCGGTGAGATTCGGCTGTCTCGCGAGCGTGCCGCGAAGATGCGGGTCTGGGAAGTGCTTGAGACCGCGTATCGCGACGGCGCGCCTGTCCGTGGCAAAGTGGTGGAGAGGGTCAAGGGCGGTCTTGCCGTCGAGATCGGCGTGCGGGCGTTCCTGCCCGGGTCGCTCGTGGACCTCCGCCCATCCCGCCGTCTCGAGGACTACGTGGGCGAAGAGATCGAGGCGCGCATCATCAACTTCGACCGCCGTCGCGCCAACGTCGTGCTCTCGCGCAAGGTCATGCTCGAAGCGGCGCTGTCTACCCAGAAGGAGGAGACCCTCACCAATATCGAGGAGGGCACGATTGTCACCGGCACGGTGAAGAACATCACCGACTACGGGGTGTTCATCGACCTCGGTGGCATCGATGGCCTCCTCCACGTCACCGACATCTCCTGGGGCCGGGTCGGGCATCCCAGCGAATATTTCAAGGTCGGCGACGAAGTGAAGGTGGTGGTGCTGCGCATCGATCGCGAGAAGGAACGGGTCTCGCTTGGCTACCGACAGCGCTTCGAGGATCCCTGGACGCACGTGGAAGCGCGCTATCCAGTGGGCAAGAAGATCCCCGGCAAGGTGACCAACGTGGTGGACTACGGCGCGTTCGTCGAGCTCGAGGAGGGCGTCGAGGGCCTCATCCACGTTTCCGAAATGTCGTGGACGAAGAAGGTCAAGAACCCCAAGAGCCTCCTGCACGCGACCCAAGACATCGAGGTGGTGATCACCGAGGTCGACGTTGAGAAGCGTCGCCTGTCGCTCTCGTTGCGACAAGCCGAACCCAACCCGTGGGAGGAGTTCGCCACGCGCTTCCGCGTCGGCAGCAAGGTCAAGGGCGTGGTGAGGAACCTCACCGACTTCGGGGCTTTCGTCGAGCTGGAGCCTGGTGTGGATGGGCTGGTGCACGTTTCCGACATGGCCTGGACCCGCCGCCTCACCCATCCTTCCGAGGTGGTGCAGAAGGGCCAGGAGATCGAGGCGCTCATCATCGCGATGGACATTCCCAGCCAGCGCATCTCACTTTCGATCAAGGAGCTACTGCCGAACGAATGGGACCAGTTCGCCAACTCCCACCAGGTCGGGGACGAGGTCGATGGCTTCGTCACCAACGTGACCGACTTCGGCCTGTTCGTCGAGCTGGCGCCGGGGGTGGAGGGGTTGTGCCACATTTCCGAGGTGGAGCGTCACGGCAACCAAGCTCTGTCGGCGCTGTTTGAGCGGGGCCAGCGAGTGCGGACGCGGCTGATCCGGATCGATTGGAACGAAAAGCGCATCGGCCTCTCGCTCCGTGGCATCCCGCAGCCGGAGCCAACCGAGAAGGAAGCGATTGCGCCCGAACAGGACGCCGAGGAGATCGCTGTGGACACCGCGCCGGACCAGTTCGGCGGCGACGCGGCAGCGAAGGAGTCCGTTGAAAGCGAGGCTCCTGTCGAACTGGCCGCCGAGGGCGAGCCGGCGAGCAGCGAAGCGCCGAGCAGCGAGGCGCCTAGCAGCGAGGCGCCTAGCAGCGAACCGCCCACCGATGAGGAACCAGCGTAAGACTGACGGCCTGCGGGCCGCTCGAATTCGAAGGAGGAAGAGGGATGACGAAGGCAGAGATCATCAAGATGCTCGCCGATCGGGTTGGGTTGACCCGGCGCGAAGCGGCGGAGGTTCTCGGGGTGGTTCTGGATGGGGTAATCGGCGCGATCAAGCACGGCGAGAAGGTGGAGCTGCGAGGGTTCGGCTCGTTCCGCACCCGCAAGCGGCAGGCGCGCGCCGGACGCAACCCCCGCACCGGAGCGCAGGTTCACGTGCCGCCCAAGGTGGTGCCCTACTTCAAGCCCGGCAAGCAGCTTCGAGAAACCCTCGGCGGCAAGTGAGGAGCGGTTGGAGCATCTCTTCGCTCCCTGGCGGTTTGCGTACGTGACTCACACCGATGCGGAAGCCGGTTGCATCTTTTGCGCCGCAGCCGACGGCCACGACCCGTCGCTGACCGTCGCGGGGGGCGAGCGCACCTTCGCGCTGCTCAACCGCTATCCGTACACCTCGGGGCACACCATGGTGGCACCGCGCGAACACGTCGGCGACCTGACGCAGCTCGACGATGCCACCCTCGCCGAGATGATGCGCCTGGCGCAACGGGTGATGCAGGCGCTGCAGCGCCTGTACGCCCCGCATGGGTTCAACCTGGGGTTCAACCTCGGTGAGGCCGCCGGGGCCGGGATTGCGGATCACCTGCATCTGCACGTAGTGCCGCGCTGGCGCGGCGACACGAGCTTCATCACCGTTAATGCCAACGTACGGGTGCTGCCCGAGGACCTCGCCGAAACCCGGGCCAAGCTGCGGCAAGCGCTGGAGGCAGCCGGTGCCTGATGCGCCCAAGCCGCGCCCTGGCGGGCGCGAGTCACGCCTGCCGCTTGGCGTGCTGCTGGTCCTCGCTTGGTTGCTCCCCGGCCTCGGGCACCTGCTCCTGGGGCGGCGGCTGCGGGCGGTGGTGTTCGCGGCGGTGGTCCTGATCGGTTTCGTGATGGGCGTCGTCCTCGATGGCGAGCTGATGCTGCCGCACCCGGGAGACCCGCTCTCGTACCTCGCGGCGTTTGCGTCGCTGGGGAACGGAGCGTTGTTCTTCCTGGCCAAATACCTCAGCCTGGGTCAGGGTGTTGTGACAGCTCCCGGATACGAGTTCGGCAACACGTTCCTGCTCACCGCGGGGATGATGAACCTCCTCCTGGTGCTGGACACCCACGACATCGCGGTGGGCAAGAAGGACTGGTGATGTTGGACCACCTCACCCTGATGGTGCTGCACGCGCTGCTCATCGCGCTGTTCTTCTCCTTCCTTTGGAAGCAGGGGCGTAGCGAGCGCTGGCGATATTTCTTGAAGGTGTTTGGGGCCCTCATCCTCGGCGCCATCGCGCTCGGCTGGGTGATGTACCCGTTTCCGCACAGTTGAACGTCACGAAGAGGCCGATGCGCCTGTCGCGAATTTCCCGCCTCACAGCAGCCGCCAGCGAGCGAGGCTCCGGTTTGCCATCGGGCGGTCGACTTGGCAGACCCTGGCCGTCGCCAGCGAAACGCGATCGCCGCGCCGCGAGTCGGTTCGCGAGGGGGCCACGCCGATGAGGATCCTGATCGTCGCCGGCGAAGCGAGCGGTGATCTGCACGCGGCGAACCTGCTCTCGGCACTGCGGGAGCGGCAGCCAGAGGTACAAGCGTTCGGCGTGGGTGGCGAACGTCTGCGGGCGGAAGGCCTGGAGTGCCTTGCGTACAGCGAGGAGCTGTCCGTCATGGGCCTCGCCGAGGTTGTCCTTCACCTGCCGCGCCTGCTACGGCTGGCGCGGCGGGTGCGGCGCGCGGCGATCGGGCGGCGCCCCGACGTTGCGGTGTTGGTGGACTCGCCCGACTTCAACCTCCCGCTCGCTCGCCACCTGCACCGCGCCGGGATTCCCGTCGTCATCTACATTTCCCCGCAACTGTGGGCGTGGCGCGCCGGACGGGTCGTGCGCATCCGCCGCGACGTGGGGCAGGTCCTGTGCATTCTCCCCTTCGAGGTGGATTTCTACCACGAGCATGGGGTCGCCGCGGAGTTCGTCGGCCACCCGTTGGTGGACGAGCTGGCGCCGGTCATGGTGCACCCGCCTGCTCGCTCCCGCGACGCGGTGGCCCTCCTTCCCGGCTCGCGCTGGCACGAGGTGCTCGCGCTCTTGCCGGCAATGGCATCCGCCGCCGCTGCGCTGCAGCGGCTTGGCCTTGCGCGCACGGTGCGGCTCATCGCGGCGCCAGGCCTCGATCCAGATCGGCTGCGGGGGCTCCTCCCCGCCGCAGGCCACGACATCGAGGTGGTGAACAGCGACCGCCATCGTGCTTTGGCCGCTAGCGCGGTGGCGATGGTCGCCTCGGGCACCGCAACACTCGAGTGCGCGCTGCTCGATGTGCCGATGGTGGTTGGCTACCGCCTCCATCCGCTTTCCTACGAGTTGGCGCGTTGCCTTGTCAAAGTGCCCCACGTGGCCCTGGTCAACCTCGTCAAGGGAGAGCGTCTCGCGCCCGAGCTGGTGCAGCACGCCTTCACCGCAGACAGCCTCGTCGCCCGCACCCGAGAGCTGCTTGGACCGGCGGGCGAGGCTCAGCGCGCCGGCCTCGCCGAGGTGCGGCGACGTCTCGGGCCGCCGGGCGCAAGCGCGCGCGCCGCCGCGGCCGTGCTCGCGGTGGCCGGGGAGCGGGCATGAGGGCGATTTGGAGATTGCTCGGGTACATGCGCTCCCACCTCGGCTGGGTGGCAGTCGCAGTGGCCGGCATGGCGGGAGTTGCGCTCACGTCGGTGCTGCTCGTGGCGCTGCTGATTCCCGTTTTCGACGAGGTGCTCGGGCCCGGCGCTTCAACCACGGTGCTGGAGCATGCCCAGCTCGGCAAGAGTGGGGCGGCGGCCAAGACCAAGGTCTTCGAGAACCCCACCGTGCGCGCAGTGCAGACTTTCATCGAGACCGCGCGGGAAGGCCTGCGCCGCCACCTCCCGAACGACAAGGCGGCGCTGATCGTTCTCGCGTTCCTCGTGCTGGTCGCCAAGAACGTGCTCAACTACTTCGGCCACTACGCGTTCTACCGCGCCGGTCTGGCCGCGATCAAGGACCTGCGCGACCGCCTCTTCGACGCGATCTTGAAGCAGTCCGCCCACTTCTTGCAGCAGCAGCCCACCGCCGTGCTGATGTCGCGGGTGACCAACGACGTGGAGCAGATCCGCGCGTTCATCTCCGACACCTTTGGCTACCTGTTCCAGGACGGCTTCACGGTGATCGCGCTGCTGGTCTACGTTCTCTCGTTGCAGCTCCACCTCGCGCTCGTCTCCCTGCTGGTCACCCCGGCGATCCTCTGGCCGGTGGTTCATTTCGCGCGCAAGATGCGGCGCCGCTCGCACCAGAGCCAGGAGCGGCTGGGGGAGATGAACACGGTCCTCGACGAGGTGCTCAAAGGGTTCCGCGTCGTCCATGCGTTTGGCATGGAGCTTTTCGAGGCGCTGCGTTTCCGCGACGCGACCATGCAGCACTTTCGCGCCAACCTGAAGGCACGCAAAGTACAGGCGCTCTCGACACCAGTGGTCGAGGTGGTGGGCGGCGCCGCGCTGCTCGCCCTCACGCTCTACGCCGCCACCCTGATCGAGCGCCAGCAAATGACCCTGGGCGTCTTCACCTCGTTCTTGTTCGCGTTCTACAGCATGTATGGCCCGGTCAAGCGGCTCAACCAGCTCAACCTCGCGATGCAGATGGCGGTGGCTTCCGGTGAACGCGTCTTCGCGGTGATGGACGAGCCGATCGCGGTCACGGACCGGCCAGGCGCGCAGCCGCTCCCGGGCGTTACCGAGGCGATCGTGTTCGACCACGTCACGTTCGCGTATGAGTCCGACAAGCCGGTGCTGAGCGACTTCTGTTTGACCATCCCGGCAGGCAAGGCGGTGGCACTGGTGGGTGCGTCGGGTGCCGGGAAGTCCACGGTCGCGCAGCTCCTCCCGCGGTTTTGGGATGTCGAACAGGGCTCGATCACGATCGATGGCCACGACCTGCGCGACCTGCAGCTCGCCTCGCTGCGCGAAAAGTTGGGGCTGGTCACGCAGGAGACCGTGCTGTTCAACGCCACGTTCCGGGCCAACATCGCGTACGGCCAAGAGCACGTCGACGAGGACCGCATGCTCGCGTGCGCGCAGGCCGCGTTCGCCGACGAGTTCATCCGTGAGTTCCCCGACGGCTACGACACGGTTGCCGGAGAGGCCGGTCTGCGCCTTTCCGGCGGCCAGCGGCAGCGTATCGCGGTCGCGCGGGCGCTCTACAAGAACCCACCCATCCTCATCCTCGACGAGGCTACCTCCGCGCTGGACGCGGAGGCCGAGGGAATCGTGCAGCGCGCGCTCGAAAACCTCATGCAGGGCCGCACCACCCTGGTGATCGCGCATCGCCTCGCCACCGTCCGCAACGCCGACATCATCGTGGTCATGGAAGAAGGCCGCGTCGTCGAGCAGGGGACTCACGCCGAGCTGCTGGGCGGAGCTGGGCTCTATGCCCGGCTCGCACAGCTCCAAGGGATCACGGAGTAGGCGCGACACCCGGCGGCCTCATTTGGTCACCGACAAATCACGGGCCACCAACCACACGCAATCATCCATCACCGACCAACAACGGTTTCTTCTTGCCCGTCGAGCGCTGCGCCCGTCGCTTTGTCGTCATTCCCGCGCAAGCGGGAATCCGGTCTTGTTCCTGGCCGCAACACCTGGGTTGCATCATCGGTCATCGCGAGCGACCACGACAACGACCGGGTTTCTTTTACCCGTCGGGTGCTGCGGCTCTCCTCGCTTGCCCGTCCCCACGGGCTTCGCTCGGAGACTCCTTCGCGCACGACCGAGCAGGGGCGGCCCGCGGTTGGGCCCCTCGCTGTCCGCATGAAGCCGCGTCAGCGACACCCCACCGCGGTCCGCCCGCTCGGTTCCCGTGCGCTCCGGAGAGAACGCCGCATCGCACCCGATGGGCGGATTGAATGCCCCCCACCCGATTCTTGCGCGTGCATCGAGCCCGATTGATTTTGTGTTTGAGCGTTGGGTGGTTGGGGGACGGTTGGTGGTGGGAGGGTAGGTGGCAAACTCGCCCGTCGGGTGAGGCGGCGATCACTCCGGAGACCGCGGGGTACCCGGCGCGCGGATCGGCGCCGGGAGACGCTGGCCCCGAGCGAGCGTCCTGTGTGAGCGAGGGGAACAGCGAGGGTCACGGCGGCGAGCCGTGCTGCCGGGTCGCGGCCGGAGGAGTTTCGGAGCGTAGTGCATGGGGATGCGCAAGGCCCGAACTGCCGCGAACCCGACGGGCAACAAGAACGCGAGGTTATCGTCGCCTTTCGCTGTCCTACGGGGCTTTCCGGTTCGCATCGAGTGGCCATGGCCCACGGGTAGCGGGGGAGCGCCAGCGAGGAGGACCGCAGCACCCGACGGGCAAATGAAAACCGGTCTTGGCTCTTGAGGTGCTCTCGGCGGGAAGTGGTCGGACCATGGCGAAGGGGCGCAAGGCCCGAATTGCCGCGAACCCGACGGGCAAGAGAAAGCGAGCCTCGCCTTGCCTTGAGACTAAGTTCCAGATACGTCACACGGCGATCACTCGACTGGGCGTGCGTCGTTCGTACGCAAGCCTTACGGTTCTTGTGCTGGACCTGTCGCGCCGCTGGGCGTGACGAGCCTGAAACCGAATAGCTTGACCGAGAGGCGGCGCGTATCGCCGCGACCGGGGGCGTATGTCTCCGAGCGATGAAACACGACCCGGCTGGGACGCATGTCCGAAAATAGCCGACGGTCGAGGACGATCAGCACCCGCGGCGCGCTACCGGGGACCGTCATCCCCACCGTATTCTCGACTTTGATGGTGATCGGCGCCGGCCCAGGGTAGGGGAACAGGTCAATCCCGAGCGCCTGGTCTCGCGGTAGTGGCGGCACGAGTGCCTCGGCGTCGGCGTCTCCCCACATGAACTTCTCGCTTGTCCCCGGCGGCAGCTCGGGCAGCCACCACCCTCGTACCGGAAGCACGACGTCGGTCGCCACGAGCGCCTTGAGGAAGCGGCCCTGGGTGAGCGGCGCGAGCGCTGCGGACACACCGGCAAAGCTCATGCTCTGCCCGGCGAGCGCCGGGAAGTAGTGGAACGGGTATTCGGTGAGCAACAGGTAGCGGCGGGTCGGAAGGTCCGTCGCGTCGGGGCTGGCAGGGGCGAGGTACCAGTCAAACTTCCACCCCCGGCCTTGGCGCCGATCCAGCTCGTCGAGGAAGGAAAGGAACGGGTACAGCCCCGGCTCCACAACGATGTCGAGGTTCTGCTCCTTGGCTTTGCTGACCGCTGCCTGCGCCGCTTCCCAGCCGGGCAGCCGGCGGGTGTGCTGTTCCACCAGCAAGGGATAGCTTCGCGCGCCCCACACGATGCCGATCACGGCGAGCGCGCCAGCTCCAAGGGCCGGGGGCGCGAGGCCGACGGCCGCGACCGCGAGCGGCGCCAGCGCGAGATGAAGCGGGACCGCGTAGCGGGGGAAGCGCCGGTTCTGTAGCCAGACAAACTGGAAGACAAGCAGGCAAACGATCGCCGCCCACGCGATCGCGACCTTGGCGCCGGCGCGCCACCACCACACCGCGACACCGCCCGCGGCGACCAACGCGAGACCGAGTGCGAACGCCGGCCCGCCGATCCCCTTGACGATACCGAGATCGAGTACCCCGCCGGGGTTGTGCTCAACCAAATTGCGGGCGTGCGTTTGCGCGTGGGTGACGAAGGCGGAGACGAACGCGCTCCAACTTCCCTGCGCCACCACCAGGCCGACCACCGCGAGGACCACGGCGAGGCCGGCCCATGCCGTCCCGGGCAAGAGGCGGCGCCTGGGATGGACCCGCATCGCCCCGGCCAACCACAGCACGCCGAGCGGCGGCAGCAGGACCGGGCGAATCAGGAAGGCGGCTGTGACGAGCAGCGTGAAACCTGTTGCCCGTCTTCCCTCGAGGCCATCGAGCGCAAGCGCGGCCGCCCAGAGCGCGAAGAACGTGGCCGCGCTGTCGGTGAAGCCGCGCCCGGCGTGCAGCCATACCGCCGGCGAGAAGAGCAGCGCCAACGCTCCCATCGCCGCCACCGGCGCCGGCGCGACCCGACGGCCAAGTGCCGCGAGAGGGAAGAGCGTCAGGCATGAGGCGCTGGCGGAGAGAAGCTGAAAGCCGCGCAGCGGGTCGGGCATGAGCGGCCGCAGCAGCCAGCCCAGCGCCATCCAGAGCGGGAAACCCGGCGGATGGGGAAAATGCGCCGGCAGGTCGAAGTGGAGCACGCCGCGGGCGAACAGGGTCTCGTCCCACTCCCACGGCCCCGAAGGCAGCAGCGCGAAGCGGCTCCAAACCAGCAACGCGAGCGCCGCAACCGTGGCGATGCGGTCGAGTCGCGCGTTGGGCAGATCCCACAGGTGCCAGCTCCAAATTCGGCCGGCGTACAATTCTCGGCGCTGGCTTGCGTCATCGCGGTTGGTGAGGTTCTTCATCGTCGGCGCCAGTTGCGTTCCACGGACGTTGCGAATCTACCACGACGCCTCGTGGACCGCGGCGGCAGGGCAAAGGGGCACGTATGGCCGGAGTGGTGCGCAGCATGACCGGGTTCGGACGCGCGACAGCGCCGTTGTCGCCGCGGCTGATGGGCGAGGTGCGCCTGGCCGCGGTCAACGGGCGGTTTCTCGAAGTGGTGGTCCGCATGCAGCCGCGGCTCGAAAGCGCCGAGCTGGAGAGCGCCATCCGGGTGGTGCTGGCGGAGAAGCTCGCGCGGGGACGCGTGCAGGTGACGGTGGCACTGCAGACCGTCGAGCGCTCGGCCGGCAGCGTCACGCTGCATTGGGAGGTGGCGGAGGCGTTGCTGGCCGCGCTCGCGAAGCGGCCTGAGGGCCTCGAGCTGGCTCCGTTGACGTTGCGCGACCTGCTCGCGCTTCCCGGGTTCGCCGAGGGGGGCGAGATGGCGCTCGCCGACGACGAGCAGCGCTCCCTGCTCGAGCTCGTCGGCCGCGCCCGCGACGCCCTGGTGGTGGCCCGCGAGGGGGAAGCCGCCGCCCTGATGCCGCAGATCCGTGCCGAGGCGGCGCGGGTGCGGGAGTTTCAGCGCTGGCTCGCCGATGCCAACGCCCAGGTTAGCGAGCGGCTGCTTGCCCGACTTCGCGAGCGCATCGCCACGCTGCTCGCCGGTGCCGAAGTACCGCAAGAGCGCGTGGTGCAGGAAGCGGCGCTTGCCGCGGACCGCGCCAACGTCGCCGAGGAGGTCACGCGCATCGGTGCGCACCTCGATCACTTGGACCGCCTGCTTGCGGCGGGCGGCCCGACCGGTAAGCGGATCGACTTTCTCCTTCAAGAGCTGCTCCGTGAGGTGAACACCGCCGGCGCGAAATGTCGCGAGGCGGGCATGGGTGAGCGGGTGGTGGAAGCCAAGGCGGCGCTGGAGAAGCTGCGCGAGCAATGCGCGAACCTGGAGTGACAGGGGACAGGGGACAGGGAACAGGGAACAGGGGATGCGACTGGTCGAATCGGCCGCGCGAGGGGTCTGGACAAAACGGCGGTACTACTGGTTGCTGCTCGCGTTCGTCGTGCTGCACGCAGCCCTCGCGATGCTGCTGCCGGTGTCGGGCGACGAGGCGTACTACTGGGACTGCGGGCGCCATCTCGACTGGAGCTACTTCGACCAGCCGCCCATGATGCTGTGGACGACCCGGCCATTCTGCCTGCTGCTTGGCGACGTGCGCCTGGCCGTGCGCGCGCCGGCGCTCGTGGCGAGCTTCCTGGTCGGCGTCTTCATGTTGCCGCTCGTGCGGCGTCTCGGTGGCGGCGAGCGCGAGGCGGCCTGGATCTACACGGTGTTGCACGGCACGCCGCTGTTCCTGCTCGGCGCGTGGTACCTCTCCACCGACGCCGGCATGCTCGCGGCGTACGTCGCGGCGGTGTGGGCAGCGGTGGCGATCGCGCAGGGTGAGCGGCGCGCCTGGTGGGGGTTCGGCCTCGCGGTAGGGCTCGGTTTCCTCGCCAAGTTCTCGATCGTGCTCGTGCTCGCGGCGCTGGTGCCCGTGCTGCTGCGGAAGGAATCGCGCGCCCACCTCGCCACGCCGACGCCGTACCTGGCGGCGCTGCTCTGCTTCGCGATCACGCTCCCGGTATGGATTTGGGGGATGCAGCACGACTGGGTCAACTTCACCTTCCAGCTTGCCGGCCGACACAAGTTCCGTCCCTTGACGCTGCGCTACCTCGCGGAGTTCCTCGGCGTCGGCGCGCTGCTCGTTACGCCGCCGCTCGCGATCGCGATGGTGATCGAGTGGTGGCGCGGCTGGCGCAGGCGCGATCACGCCTGGGCGGCGATGCTCGCGGCGGCGCTCGCGCCGTTCGTGCTCTTCGGCGCGTATGCGCTGCGCGAGTCGGTGGGCGACCACTGGGGTGCACCCGGCCTCGTCCTCGGCGCAGTGTTGGTTGGGTTGGCCTCGCCGCGGCCGCGCTGGCTCGTTCGCACTGGGGTGGCGTTCGGAATCGCGCTCTCGACGCTGCTGGTCGCGATCGTGCTGTTCGTTACCAACGCGTTGGATGTCACCTGGCCACTGTTCGGCCACGCCCACGGCGACCTCGCCGATCGGGTCGCGTCGGCGGTCGCCAACGAGGAGGTGGTCGCGGCGATCGAGAAGCGGCTGCACCCCGGCGAGCTGATGGCGGCGGAGAGCTACACCGACGTGCACGTCTACGCGCTCCTCTCACGCGGGCGACTGCAGACCCGCCTCGGCCTCGTGCACGGTGGCGCGCACGGTCTGGCTTCGCTGTTCTGGTACCGCCCCGAGGAGCTGCGCGGCAAGGACTTCCTCTTCGTCACCGAACGTCCCGGCCTCGACGTCCCGTTGCGCGATCTGTTTGCCAACGTGACCGAGGAGGAACCGTACCTCGTCGAGTACAACGGCCACGTGGTCCGGCGCGTGCGGTTCTACAGTTGCCACGATCTGTTGCGTCCCGAGTTCTACTTTTCACGTCTCGCTCCTGCCGTTGTGCGCTAACGCACGGGAAGGTGCCGCACCGCAGCCCGCACTCGGCTCGCCGTCATTCCTGGCCCCGATCGAAATCGGGGCCAGGCTCCAGCGGGAATCCAGAGCGGCCCTTTGAGCACGCGCCGCCTGCAGAACTGCTCCTGAACGCCACACGGTTGTGAGAAGATCGGCCGAGGAAGGAGCCGACACATGGCGCTCTCCGTCCTGCTCTACGCCGGCCTCGTTGTCGCCGCGGCCGGCTTCCTCTCGGTCCTGTACCCACTGCGCTGGCTTGGCATTCGCACGCGGCGCGCAGGTGCCCTCGTGCTCGCCGCAGGCCTCGCCGCGGCCGTTTTCGCGGTCTCCTGGCCGACACCGACCCAGCATGTTGCTACGCCCCGCACCCGCCTCGACGCAATCATGCCGGAGTATCAATTTGCCGAGTTCCACGAGACGCGTGTGCATGCGTCCCCGGACCGGGTCATGGCGGCCGCCCGCGCCGTCACGCCGGGCGAGATCCGTTTCTTCGCGACGCTGATGCAGATCCGCGCGCTGCCCGCCCGTCTGCTCGGCAAGCTCCCGCCGCGGCCGCAACAACCACCGAAGCCCACGCCCTTGCTGGAGCTGTTCCTGCGCGGAGGCTTCGTCATGCTCGCGGAGGGAGATGACGAGATCGTCTTTGGCGAAGTGGGCCGGTTTTGGCACGCCGCCCCCACGAGTGCCGGGATCGTCGTCCGCGATGCCGCCGACTTCGAAAGCCTCCAAGCGCCGGGAATCGGCAAGGTGGCCGCGAACCTGCGCGTCGATCCTGACGGCGACGGGTGGACGCGCCTGACCACCGAGACGCGCGTCGCTGCGACCGACGCCGCCGCCCGGCGCGCGTTCGCTATCTACTGGCGCCTCATCTACCCGGGAAGCTCCCTCATCCGCACCACCTGGCTCGCCGCCATCAGGCAGCGCGCCGAGCACTCGACCGCGCCGGATTAGGAGAGACCGTGGGGAGAATGGCGCTGATGCCGGCCGCCGTCACGATCTCGGTCCTCGTCGTGGCGACCATCCTCAACGTCGCCTTCTCGTGGCGTTCGTTGCCTCACCCTGGCTTCCACGGGTTCTTCCGCTTCTTCGCGTTTGAGGCGATTCTCTGCATCATTGTCGTCAATGCCCCGCGCTGGTTCGATCGCCCCTTCGCTCCGTTGCAGCTTTTCTCCTGGGTTCTCCTCACCGTCTCTTTCTTCTTGGCGGTTCACGCCTACCACCTCTTGCGCCACCTCGGTCGACCGTCAGCTCCTGCCTCCGGCTCTCCCTTGTTCGCCCTCGAAAACACCACCTCCCTCGTCACCACCGGCGCCTATCGTTTCATCCGCCACCCTGCCTACGCCTCGCTCCTGTATCTCGCATGGGGCGCCGCCCTCAAGTCGCTGTCGCTGCTCACTGCGATCCTCGCGATCGTGGCGTCCGCCGCGCTCATCGCCACCGCGAAGGCGGAAGAAGCTGAAAATATCCAGCGCTTCGGCTCGGCCTATCGCGATTACATGGCTCGGACCCGGCTCTTCATCCCGTTCGTCCTGTAAGACAAACAGCAGTAGCGACGCTTCACGAGACCACCACAGGGACCAAGCCCGGTCTTCACGCCGCCGTTGCTAGATCGTGGCAGTGACGCGAGTCTCGGCGCGGCCGGCGCTGCTACTTCTCGTCCTTCTCGTACCGTGTCGGTGGGCACGATCCGCGGACGCGGACGGGCACCTCTTCGTGATCGAGCGCAGCCTCAACGCCAACGCCGTGGTGTACGACGCGGTGACCGCCGGGGCCGGCCGGCTCGACCCGAGTTCGCCGCTGCGCGTCTACTGGCTCATGCGAGCCAAACACGGCGAGGTGAGCGAGCTCAACGGGATCGAGTGGGCCAAGGCCTACGGCTACGACGTTCGATCGTGCAACGGCGGCGCCTGTACCATCTCGCTGCGGGCTCTCAGGGGCAGGCCGATCGTGGTCGAGTTCGCGAACGGGACGCCGCGGGCGGTCACCTCGATCGGGGACACCTCGGGCATCCTGCGCCGCGTATTCGTGACGGTTGGCAGGGCAGGGCCTTTCCCGTCAGTCGAGGCGGTCGAGCTTTTCGGCGAGAGCGCAGAGACCGCGCTGCCCTTGCACGAACGCCTCGCCATCCATTGATTCCCTCGATTCCTTGCGCTTGACCACCGAGACGCGCGTGGCCGCGACCGACGCCGGCGCCCGGCGCGCGTTGGCCACCTACTGGCGCGTGATCTACCCGGGAAGCTCCCTCATACGCACCACCTGGCTCGCCGCCATCAAGCAGCGCGCGGAGCGCTCGCTCCCGCCGAAGTAGGGGAGGCCCTCGTGGCCGCGCGTCGTGAAGCAAGCACGCGAGCTGCCCCCGCCCAGTGCGCCACAAACTGAGATGGTCGCGCGCGCGACGTACGTATCGCCGCTGAGGCTGGTTCGTTCAAAGCTTACGCGATCGCGGTACGGAAACTTGCACCGCGCCAGGACGGCAGGGGCTCATCGCTGACCAGGATCGAGCGCGACCCGTCGCTACGCGGGCCGAATCCGTGACCACGCGCCCCGCGCTCCCGTGTGGCCCTTGATTGCCATGGCTTATGTCGGCACACTGCATCTGATGGGCACCAATGATCCGTCTCGTGACCCTGTCGCGCGCCTGAGCCATGCCCAGCTCTCAACCATGGGCGCTCTTCTTCAAGCCCTCGCGGCACCTGGGGGAGCGGGCACAGGAGAGGAAGTTGCTCGTCCGCCGCTTTCGGCTTTCAACCAACTGCGCGATGAACAAATACGTGCCGCGAAAGCCTTTCTCTTGGCGCTGCCGCAGACACCACGCGAGTACCCGCGGATCGCCACCGACCGGAATGCCGACCATCGCTCCTATGCCCTCCGGCGGGCGGGGGAATGCCTGATGGCCGCCGTCGCGTCATGCGCGGTTGGATGGCAGTACTACTTCGAGGTGGAGGCCACTGGCGATGCCGGTGTACGCTCCGAAGACCCCCGTCTCTGGGCTCTGATCGACGAACATGCTGGCTGGGTGCGAAAGCTCTCGGAGGTCTTGGTCGATTTGGTACTCTTCGCGCAGGCCAACACCCAGATTCAGTTCCAACTCTACCTTGTCACAGAGGCGCTGGAATAGCTCATCGGTGTTGAGAAGAACTTTCGGGAGTTTTCAGGATGCAGAAATGAGATAGCCGAGAGACGAGCAGCGAGCTATTTCAAGCTCCTCCAGCGCCTGGTTAAGGACACGGCGAGCGATAAGTGGTTCTTCGGAGCACCCATAAAGAAAGCACTCGGGCGGCATGACTGTCCGGTGGCGCCGCCGCTGATCGCGAGTCTGCGCCAGCGCATGCTCAAGGCGTTCGAGCTGGGCGACGATAGTGACCGTCTCGCACTTGGCCAGAGCTATCTCTGGTACTCGCTGGCAAGCGAGAGCGCCCACGGTAAGCTTTCGGAGGAGCATCTGCGCTACTCACATCAGGACCTCGCCACAATGCTGACGAGCGTTGAGGTCCTCTCGTTCCCCATCCTGTCGCGATGTCAGCAGCTTGCGGGGCTTGAGCTTCGCGAGCCGATTGCGCGAATCGCTCGCGAACCATCGTTCATTCACTCCCTGACAGCGGGCGCCAATGCGATGGCACCGGCGGACCTCCAGGCGGGTGACCTAGTCTTGGCGGCCGGCAACGAGATCGCGCAGGTGATCCGCATGGAGCAGGGTCGGTTTGGCAATAAGGCTGTATCCGTGAGGCATCTGACGCGGCCTCTGGTTGAGTCAATTCCTCAGACATCGTACCCAGCTCTTGTCGCCCAGTTGCTCTGCCCAAATGACCGCCTTCAAGAGTTCCTTGTCCGACTGGCACGGGCCAGCGGTGACCTGGACAAGATCCGGACAGTGAGCCTTCTTCTGCCATCAGCTGTGGCGGCCGAGCTCCGTGACGAGTTCGGGCGCTTAACGAATACCGAGGCGTTGCAGTTGCTTCGAAGGCTCGACTGAGGGTGTGACCATCTCTCGAGCGAGGCTCTTACGCCACCAGGTCGGTTGCAGCCTATCTGACCTGGCGGAACGCCACGAGAAGTCAGGGCCAGAGCGAATGCGTTGCCTGCGCTACAATCCCACGCCTGACAGGAGGCCGAGATGCGGGATGCCGAGATTCGCGAGCTGCCGGGCCTGATCGGGGAGAAGGTGCGCCTGTCGGGCTGGCTGTACAACTCGCGCTCATCGGGAAAGCTGCGCTTCCTCGTCGTGCGTGACGGCTCCGGCTACCTGCAAGCGGTGGTGTTCAAGGCGGGGGTCGCCGAGCAGGTGTGGGCCGACGCCGACCGCATCACGCAGGAGTCATCGTTGCGCGTCGCGGGCACGGTCAAGGAGGAGAAGCGCTCGCCGGGCGGCGTCGAGCTGCAAGTCGAGGAGCTCGAGATCGTGCAACTGTGCCCCGACTACCCGATCACCCCGAAGGAGCACGGGCCGGATTTCCTCCTCAACAACCGCCACCTGTGGCTGCGCTCGAAGCGGCAGCACGCGATCATGCGCGTGCGCGACGAGCTGACGTTCGGTATCCGCGATTTCTTCCACTCGCGCAACTACGTCAACATCGATTCGCCGATCCTTACCCCGGCAGCGTGCGAGGGCACCTCGACGCTGTTCGCCACCGACTACTTCGGTGAGACGGCATACCTCTCGCAGTCGGGCCAGCTCTACCTCGAGCCTGCCGCCGCGGCGCACGGCAAGGTGTACTGCTTCGGCCCCACCTTCCGCGCGGAGAAGTCGAAGACACGCCGGCACCTCATGGAATTCTGGATGGTCGAGCCGGAGGTCGCGTGGATGCACTTCGACGGGCTTCAGCAGCTCGCCGAGGAGTTCGTCTCCTCGCTGGTCGCGCGCGTGCTCGAGAACTGCAAGCAGGAGCTGGAATGGTTGGAGCGCGATGTCGCCAAGCTCGAGCCGGCGGCGAGCACGCCGTACCCGCGCATCGACTACGGCGACGCGGTGGCCAAGCTGCAGGCGAAGGGTTTCGAGGTGTCCTTCGGCGACGACTTCGGCGGCGACGAGGAGACCGCGCTCGCCGACGAGTCCGGCAAGCCGACGATGATCACGCGCTACCCGGCGGCGATCAAGGCGTTCTACATGGAGCCCGACCCGATCGACCCGACCCGCGCGCTCGCGCTCGACATGATCGCGCCGGAGGGGTACGGCGAGATCATCGGCGGCTCCGAGCGAATCTCCTCGTACGAGCTGCTCGAGCGCCGCATCGCCGAGCACGATCTGCCGCGCGAGGCGTTCGAGTGGTACCTCGACGTGCGGCGCTACGGGGCGTTTCCGCACTCCGGCTTCGGCATGGGGATCGAGCGCGTGGTGTCGTGGCTGTGCGGAATTGCCCACTTGCGCGAAGCAATTCCGTACCCGCGGATGCTCAACCGGCTTTACCCGTAGTCGCGCCGCCGGCGTCGGACCTTTCGCGGCGTTGCACATTCGCCTCTACGGGACTCTGTAGGGGCCAGGCGCTGCCTGGCCCCGGGGCGACCCGGCGGGTCGCCCCTACGCAAACCCGGTGGCGCGTCGTACGCTGGGCACCTGCCCCATTCTCGACGTGCGGGATGCAAGCCATCACGCGCGGAACGGCCGCGCGGCGATCACGAGGCTAGTGGCAGTGGGTGGAGGATACCGACCCGCTGATCGATTCGCCGGGCCGGCTGCAGTCAACCTCGACGGTGATGCGGTAGTCGTAGACGTCGTTGACACGCCAGCCGGTGGTATCGAGCGAGAAGTGGAAGACGCTGCACTCGGAGCGCCGAAACGCCACGCTCTTGTCGAACTCTGCCTCGCTGTTGAATAGACGAATCGCCGGGCCTTCAATCGGGTCGACGACGAGGCGGAGAACGAGGCTGTGGGAGGGGTCCGCAAAATCGGCGCCAAGGAAGAACTGGCGGTCGCCGCCGGCGCACGAGGAGGGCGAGAACGTCACGTCCCCGAGCGTCGCAGAGGCGACGGTGAGCGAACCGAGCCCTTCGGTTGCGCTCGGCGGCGCGCCGGGAGAACCGGGGACGGGCCGACTCGAAAGGCACCCGGAGAGAAGACACGCCGCGGCGAGCGAGGCAACGAGAACTGGCGAATCCTTCATCGGAGTCCTCCCACGCGAAGCCGAACGCCGCGCGTGATTGGCGCCCAGGGTGAACCGGCCCGCTGTTGCATGGGGCCATGGTGCGGGAAACCGGAGCGCGAAGCAAGCAACGGCGTGATCGACGCGGTGCAGGCGATGACGCTTGCTGGCTGACGAGATCACGCTCCGGATGGGCCCCTCAGACGGCTGAACCCGTGGGAGCACCTTTCAGGTGCGACCAAGCAACGCCCGAGGGGACCGACCGCGCGCACCAGGCTTCTTTCTCATTGCTTGTAATGCCGCGAGGCGGCAAGGCCATGGTTGTTCCATGGGATCCTTCCCCCTCGCGCCGCTCGGGGTCAGGATGACCTCCGGCTCACTTTTGCGAGCTGTCGGTCAGTTCACGGCGTGAGGGGCAATCAGCGAGAACTGCCCAATCGTCACGTCGAACTCGCCACCCGTCGCGCTGCGCATCGTGTAGCTCCCCTCCATCGTTCCAAACGGGGTGGGCAGGGGACAGAAGCTGGTGTACTCAAACGCGGCGCCGGGCGCCAGCACGGGCGTCTCGCCGACGACGCCGGGGCCCTCGACCTCCTCGACGTGCCCGTTCCCGTCGGTGATGATCCAGTGCCGGCGGAGGAGCTGAACGGTCTCGTGGCCGTCGTTGGCGATGCGGATGTGGTAGGCGAAGAAGTAACTTCCCTCGGCGGGGGCGCTGCGCTCGGGGACGTAGGCCGGCTGCGCGTGAACCCGAATCCCCCTGGTGGTGGTGTCGCTCATCGCGCCGCTAAAGGTATCACGGCTGCGAGGGCGACGCGGAATGAGTCGCTGCGGCGCCGATGCTAAAATCCGCCGCAATGGGGAAACGCGGGCGCGCGCCGCGCCCGGTCCGTGTCGGCATGATCGGCCTGGGGTGCGCCAAGAACCTGGTGGACGGCGAGGTGATGCTCGGGCACCTCGTGGAGCACGGTGCCGAGATCGTGACCGAGCTTGATCGCGCCGACGTGGTGATCGTCAACACATGCGGGTTTATCGAGGATGCGAAGCAGGAGTCGATCGGCGCCATCCTCGAGCTGGCGCGCGGGAAGAGCGATGGCACGTTGCGCCGCCTGGTGGTGGCGGGATGCATGGCGCAGCGCTACGCGGCAGAGCTCGCCGCGGAGGTCCCGGAGATCGATGCGTTCGTAGGTCTCGACGAGTTGGAGCGCGTGCCGGAGGCGGTGCTGGGCGAGCTCGGCCGTGCACACCTGCCGGATCAACGGGGCGCGCTCAAGCTCTACGACCACGCCGCCCCGCGCTTGCTTGCCACGGGCGGCGTGTACGCCTATCTCAAGGTCGCCGAAGGCTGCAACAACCCTTGCAGCTTTTGCCATATCCCGCGCATGCGCGGTGAATTTCGCTCCCGCACGATCGCGTCGCTTGTCGAGGAGGCGCGACGCCTCGAGGAAGCCGGAGTGCGCGAGCTGGTGCTCATCGCCCAGGACACCACGCGTTTCGGCGAGGACCTCGGGCTGGGTCGCGCCGGGCTGTGCCGCCTGCTCGAAGCGTTGCTTTCAGGAACCACGATCCCATGGCTGCGCTTCATGTACGCGTACCCGGCGACGCTCGATCCCGGTATCTTCCGGCTCATGGCGCGGGAGGAACGGCTCGTACCTTACCTCGACATCCCGCTGCAACACGCCTCGCGCAAGGTCCTCAAGGCGATGAAGCGGGGCGGTGACGCGCGCTCGTACCGAGAGCTGATTGCCCGCGCGCGGCAGGAGGTGCCGGCGCTCGCCGTGCGCACCACCTTCATCGTCGGCTTCCCCGGTGAAGGCGAGGCGGAGTTCGACGAGCTGCAGCGCTTTCTCGCGGAGATGCGCTTCGACCACGTCGGCGTGTTCACGTATTCGTTCCAGGAGGAAAACCCCGGCGCCGCGTTGGGCGATCCGGTGGCCCGCCACGTCAAGGAGCAGCGCCGTCGCACCCTCATGAAGCAGCAGGAGCGCATCAGCCGGGAGAACCATCGCCGGCTCAAGAGCGAGGACCTGCTCGCCATCGTCGACGGCCCCAGTCCGGAATCCGACTACCTCCTGCAAGGGCGATTGCGGCGCCAAGCGCCGGAGGTCGATGGGCGGGTGTTGTTCTGCACCGGCAGCGCCGAGCCAGGCGACGTCGTGCGGGTGCGCATCACCAAGGCGTACGCCTTCGACCTGGTCGGCGAGATTGACGAGGTGGTCGTCCCCGCGCTCGCACCACGCCGCGTGATGCTGCCATCCTTGACACTCCCGACCAGGGGGGAGAGTCAGGCTTCACGGCCCGTTGGTGCGTGCGGGGAAATCCGCGGCGACTCGCCTTCCGCGATGGAGGCGGCCGAACCAGGCCGCGGGCGGCGTTCGGGCGACGGCGAACGCCACACGCCCCCCCAACGGAGCAAGCTGAGCGCTAAGGGCGGAGTGGTGGGAGCGGTGTCGCGCGGCCCCACCGTCGGGGAATGATGGAAATCTTCCGCGACCCAACCCCCAGCTCCGACCTCCCCCGCAGCGGGGTGGTCACGATTGGCAACTTCGACGGTGTGCACCGCGGGCACCAGATGCTGCTCGCCGGGGCTGTGGCTCGCGCCCACGAGCTGGGCGTGCCGGCACTCGCACTGACCTTCGAGCCGCACCCCGAAAAGGTGCTGCGGCCTTCCGCCGCGGTCAAGCTGATCACGACCCGGGCGCAGAAGGCACAACTCCTCGATCGCTGCGGGATCGAGGTCCTCGTCGAGCTCGGCTTCGATCAGCGCTTCGCCGCCACCACTGCCGAGGCGTTTGCGCGCGAGGTTCTCTTTCACCGGCTGACACCCTCCGAGGTCCGCCTTGGCACCAACTTCCGCTTCGGGGCTGCGCGCCTCGGCGACGTCAACTTCCTTGCGGTGCTCGGGTACGAACTGGGGTTCAAGGTCGTCGGCGTGGAGCCGCTCCTCGACGGCGACGAGGTGATCTCCTCATCGCGCGTGCGGCATGGTGTCGCGCACGGTAGCGTGGAGGAGGTCTGGCGGCTTCTCGGCCGCCCGTTTTTCGTCGACGGCGATGTCTTTCGCGGCAAGCGCTTCGGCCGCCAGCTCGGATTCCCCACCATCAACATCGAGGTCGAGAACGAGCTGCTTCCCGCGCACGGGGTCTACGTCACGGCGGTGCACATCCCCTCGTTCTCGCGGGTGTTCCCTTCGGTGACCAACATCGGGGTGCGTCCGACGGTGTACGAGAACTCGAAGCTGTCGGTCGAGTGCCACGTGCTCCACTTCAGCGCCAACGTGTACGGGGAGCCGATCCGACTTTTCTTCCTCCGGCGCCTCCGTGACGAGATGGCGTTCCCATCGAGCATGGCGTTGGTGGCGCAGATCCACCGTGACGTCGAGGCAACGGAGCAGTACTTTGCCTCGAAGGGGATGCCGGACTCCGAGCTGGTGCCACGATGACCGCGGCAGAGATCGGTGCGCTGCCCCTGGCTTGCGTTCTGCTTGGCGCCTCATTCCTCGCCCTCTGGCTGGACCGCTACCGCCTGCAGCCACTCCCTTGGCTACTTGGCTTCGCCGCTTGGGGCGTTGCGCTTCCAACCGGCGCTCGGTTTCTCGCCAGGATGGCAGGATTGCCTGGGCCGGAGCTGGTTCTCCGCGAGCCCACCCTCGGCACGATCGTGGAGGCGGGCGCGATCGCCGCCCTGGCCGTGGGAGCGCCTCTCGTCGTGATCGGCTCCACCCGCGTCATCGAGAGCGTCGTCGATGGCGCTTTGTTTGGCCTGGCCGGCGGCGTGGGCCTGGGCGTGTTCCTCACCCTGCTACCCGGGGCGGCGGACGAGGGCGCTGCGCTTGGTGCAGCGGTCGTGGCAAGCCTCGCGTGCGCCGGCGCCGGGGCAACGCTCGGGGCGGGGATGGGATTGGGCAAGCTCACGCTTGCACCGCGGCGACGCGCGCTCGGCGCGCTTGGCGCACTGCTCGCGAGTGGATTGCAGGTGGGCGCCTTCGCCTTCGCCTATGCATCATGCCATCGTGCTTGGCGTGAGTCCGGTGCTGCCTGCGACGCCAGTCTCGCAGTAATCGCGGCGCTAGTCCTCGCTGCTGTTCTTGTCGGCGCGGCGGGAATTGAGCGGCGCATCCTGGCGCGCCAGCTCGGCGAGGAGGTCGAGCTGGGCGTGTTGCCGGGGTGGACAGTGGAGATCCTGCCCAGCTACCTGCGGCGAATCCGTGCCGATTGGTGGCCGCGCCGTGACGAGCGACAGGAGATCGTCCACCTTCTGACCGTGCTCGCGTTTCGCAAGCAGCAACTCCTTACGCTCTCAGCGGAGCGGTTGCGCCTCTACGCGCTTGAGGTCGGGCGCTTGCGCCAGCGCGCCCGAGAGGTGATGGCGTTTGCGCCCGTCGTCCAGGCCGACCCGCCGGCCGACCACGAAACGGACGAGCAAGCCCATCACGAGGCGACAAGGTGAGCAAGGCCTCTGGAGCCTCGACGGGGCTCCGGCCGGCGCCAGCGTGGCGGCCTGGGCCGCAGGCGACGGGAGTCGTCCTCGGCCTGTCCATCGCGTTCTACCTCTGGCGCAACGTGGTCGTCGCCTTGCCGTACCTGCGGCATGGTGCGAGCGACTTCACGAATTACTACCTGGCGGCGCGGGCGCTGCTCGCGGGCAGGAGCCCATTCTCTGCGCCCAACTTCGACTACCCCGCGCTCCTCGCGTTCCTGGTGGCGCCGATCGCTTGGTTGCCCGAATCGGCCGCACGGCTGACCTGGTTCGGCGTCGGACATTTCTGCCTCATCGCGGCGGGCGTGTTGCTCTGGCGTCGGCTGGGGTCGGACCGGGTGGCGGCCATCGCGGTGGGTACCGTGTGGGCACTGGGCGGGACAGTCGCAGAGAACCTCGTCCTCGGCCAGGTCAACCCACTCTTGCTGTTGGCGCTGGTCGGGTCGTGGGCCGTGGCGTGGCAGGCCCGTTCGCGTGGGGCGGCGCTGATCGGCGTGGCAACCGCGATCAAGATCTGGCCCGCTGTCCTGGTTGTCGGGGATGCCCTGGCACGCCGCTGGCGGGAGGTTGCAGTTAGCGTTGCGGTTGCCGCGATGCTCCTCGGTGTGCCCTGGGCGTTCGTGGCGCTCCGTCTGCCCGAACCCCACGCCCCGCCCCGAGCAGGCTTCTGGATCGGGACCCCCTCGCTGGTCAACTGCTCGGTCCCTGCCGTCGTCCTTCGTCTCCTTGAACCACCCGTCGATCGCGAACCGTTGCCGCCCAATTGGGTGGTGGGGAGCGATCCCGGGCGTTTGAGCCTGCCAGCGCTCCACGGTGTGATCAGCGTGGGCGCCGCAGCGGTCGTTCTCGCGGGCGGGTTGTGGGCTCTCGCTCGCAACGCTCGAGCCCGAACGCTCCGCGAGGAGGATCAGACGCTCCTCGCAGCCGCATTGGTCGCCCTGGCGCTCGCGGCGGCTCCGGTTGCCTGGTACCACTACCAGCTTCTCAACTTCCCGGGAATCACCGTCCTGGCGGCGCGCCGGTTGCGCGCGCGGCGGATCGCGGCGATGGCCCTGCTCGGCGGCGTTGTTCTTCTCGCGACCTGGCCGCACGCCTTGCTGATGGATCCGTACGTGACGCGCTACGGGTGGACCGCGGCAAACCCCGTCTTGCTCTGGCTCACTACCTGCGTCGTGCCCGTGGCTGACGTCGCGTTATTCGCCATCTTCCTCGGCGAGTTGGGGGCCGCACCGACGAAGTAAAAAGGGTCGGACGACCCGGAAGACGTGCGGTTGCGCTGCTGCAGGAGCCTGCGCGATCATGCTAGAGTCACCTCCCCAGGGGAGAGCGTTATGAACTCACGCGGCATTCACGTATTTACCTCAGAGTCGGTAACCGAAGGGCACCCTGACAAGGTCTGCGACCAGATCTCGGACGCCGTGCTCGACGAGGTGTTGCGACAGGACATCGAGCATGGCCGCATCGGCCAGGGGCGTGTCGCGTGCGAGAGCTTCATCACGGTCGGCTTGGTGATCGTCGGCGGTGAGATCACCACCGACGGCTGGGTGGACGTTGGCGAGCTGGTGCGAAACCTGGTACGCGAGATCGGATACACCGACGCGAAGTACGGCTTCAACCACGCAACCTGCGGCATTCTCAACGCGATCGGGCGCCAATCGCCCGACATCGCGCAGGGCGTGGACGTGGGCGGCGCGGGCGACCAGGGCCTCATGGTGGGTTACGCCTGCGACGAGACGCCCGAGCTGATGCCGATGCCGATCACCCTGGCCCACAAGCTGGCTCGGCGCCTCGCCGAGGTGCGTCGCTCCGGCCTGCTCCCATACCTGGGCCCGGACGGAAAGTCGCAGGTGACGGTCGAGTACCGCGAGGGCAAGCCTCACCGCATCGACACCGTGGTGATCTCCTCACAGCACACCGAGGAAATCCTCGACGCGAGCGGGAAGTGCATCACCAGCGCGGCTCGCGAAGAGATCATCGAAACGGTGGGTCGCGCCGTGCTCCCGGCGCAGTTGGTGGATGACCGCACCCGGTTCCTCGTCAATCCCACCGGAAAGTTCATCGTCGGCGGGCCGCAGTCCGACACCGGGATGACGGGTCGCAAGATCATCGTGGATACATATGGCGGCTGGGCGCCGCACGGCGGCGGAGCGTTCTCCGGAAAGGACCCGACCAAGGTGGATCGTTCCGCCACCTACATGGCGCGTCACATCGCGAAGAACGTCGTGGCGGCCGGTCTGGCGCGCGAGGCACTGGTGCAGCTCGCCTACGCGATCGGCGTGGCCGATCCCGTCTCGGTGATGGTCGACACGTTCGGCACCGGCGCGGTCCCGGACGAGCGGCTCACCGAGGTCATCCGCGAGGTGTTTCCGCTTACGCCGCGCGGGATCATTGAAGAGCTTGACCTCCTGCAGCCGTTCTACCGCCTGACCGCGAGCTACGGCCACTTTGGCCGGAGCGAACCGGAGTTTCGCTGGGAGAGCCTCCATCATGTGGAGGCACTCAAGGCAGCGGCCGCGCGCGTGGCATAGGCGCCGCCAGTCTCGGACCATCTGCGGCGTCAGGCTGCAGCGGCTCGCATCCTCACACACCCTCCGGGTACGCTCCGGCGCCGGTTGGCCGTGGGGCGGGCGCCCTCGCCCGCCTGCCCCTGCTCTCCGCGGCAGGGGGCGGCCGCGCCACATTAACCGCTGGGACAGGCGCCCTTGCGCGCCTAGCCCGCATTATTCCTGGGGGTTCGTCGCGAGAGTGGCGAGATTGCCGTTATGGTGGGTGCACGTAGGCGCGAGGAGCCGAGTCGTATCCTCTGCGATACGTCGCAGGGTCCGAGTGCCGAGTACACCCGCCAGAGCGGTGATATCGCCAGTCGTAGTAGAAGCCTCATGAGTAATGCGGGCTAGCGGCGACCTCGTTGCGGCTTCGCCTTGCGATGCCCGGCGGCGCGCGCCGGAAGTCAATCGTTCCGCTACACGTCGAGCGTGAGTACCGCGCGCAGGCGGCCGCGCCTGCGCTCGACGTTGAGGGCGTGGAACGTGGCAGCCTTGACCTCGACCTGGGGGCGGCGTCGCGCGGGAAGGTCAGCGAGGCCAAGCGAGCCGCGCTCGCCGCGTAGGCGGAAATCGACCGCTACCTCGTGGCGTGTGTAAAGCTGGTAGAGCGCCTCGTTGATGGCGGCCACCAGCCGGTGCGCTGGCTCTCCTGGCCAAGGGGCGATCGGCACCCAGCGCTCGACGGCGGCGTGTGGAGGGCACCCCAGAGCGAGGTTGATCGCTCCGGCGACCGCATTGGCGATGAGTCGGCGCTCATCTTCGCCCCACACCAGCAGGCGCAGGTCCGCAGTGTGGGCAAGGGCGCGGTAGCGGAGCTGTGGCACCTGGCAATGCTACTAGGAGTTGTCATGCTGGCGTGCCAGCACCACGAAGAATGAAGAAGGAACGTGGTGGGAGCGGCATCCTGCCACGACCAGTCGGCCCTCGAGAGCCTTGCTCGGTCGCATCTGGAAGGTGCTCCCCCTGGCTCATCTTCGGGGCAGCCTGTCGGAGAAATGCTCCGGCTGCGAGTTGCGCAGGCATCCGTCTGGCGGCGGCGGCCTGCGCGAGGCCTCCTCAACGTAGGATCCGACTACGTTTCCGCGGGTTTCGCTCGGCCGCCTTGCCAGTCGGCGCCATCGCAACTCTCGCTCTCGTCGATTTCTCCGACAGGTTCCTAGAGCAGGGCCGCGTTCGAGACCGAGGTAAACTGCCGACAGTGCCCCGACGCCTTTTCCTGCTGCAGCTCTTGCTGGCGGCGGTGCTGCTGGCCGCAGCGATTACGCTCGTCGCTGGACGTGGCATCGGCGGCGCTGCCGATGCCACCAACCTGGCCCGGTCCGCGCTGGCCCGACTGGGCTACCAGCCAATCGGTCAACCGCACCCGACCTTCCAGGTTGACCAGGAGCTGGCGTGGGCGCTGGAACGGGCGAGGCCGGGACCGCCGGGGGTTGCCCTGGGTCGGGGCGAGGGTGCTGCGGTGTCCTGGCGGGTCGTGTTTCCCGGCGGGGGCGAGGCGGTGGTGACGACTGGCGGAGTGGTGTGGTCCGCGCGCCGGCCCGTGCCCTCCGCGCCGGGGAAGGACCTGTTTCCCTCGCAAGCCCGTTCCCGCGTCGAGGCGGCACTGGCGGTGGCGGTGCCCGACGTGGCGGGATGGAAGCTCGTGCGGGCGGCGAGCTGGCGTGAGGGCGGGCACATCTGGCAGCGTGGCTGGTTCGCCGGCGAGGCGGGCCCGCTCCCGACCGGCTGGCGTCGCGAGCTGGAGCTCGAGATGGTGGGCTCGACCGTAGTTGCGTGGCGGCGCGCCGTGCAACCGCTGGGCACTGACCTTGGTGTGGTGACTGGGCGCATCGCCGAGCTCGAGTTGCTGCGCAAGCCGGCGCTAGTCGGACTCGGGCTCGTGGTCATTGGAGTGCTGTTGGCGGCGGCGGAGGCGGTCGCCTACCGGGAGGCGCTGCGGCCGTTCCGCGGACTCGCCTTTGGCGCGGCCACGGTGGCGTGTGGTGTGCTGGCCGGCAGTTCCGCGCTCGCAGCGGGAGCGTGGGGCGTGGCCGTCGCGATAGTTGTTGCGGTGCTGCCAACTTGGACCGATCTGCCAGGGAGGCAATGGCGCTGGGGACCTGCGATCGGCTTCCTGCTCGCGCTGGTTGCGCTGGGTGGGAGGACAGTAATTCTCGGTGCCGGGGGGTGGACGCCAGTGACACCGCTGATTGGGAGCAACCTGGGGGCCGACCGCCTGCTTACCGAGGCTTGGTTTCCCGCCCTGGCGGAGGAACCGCTCCTGCGCGGGGCTCTTCCGGCGCTGGCTACCCCGCTGGTGGGGTGGTGGGGCGCGGCGCTGTTGGCGGCCCCGGCCGGCGCGCTCCTGCATCCCCAGCCTGCGGTGCCGCTGGCGGCCTCCCTCGCGTTGGAGCTGCTCGTGCAGCTTGGGCTCGCGCTGGCGGCACGGTTCGCCGGCGTTGGTGGCGCGGTGCTCGCCCGCGGTACCTACGAATTGCTCTTGCGCCGTGCCGCGTTCCCGTCGGGTGCCGACTGGGACGTGGTGGGGCTCGCGGGGGTTCTCCTCGGCGCGGTAATGCTGCTATGGCCACCCCGGGACGAATGAGGCCGCTGCTGTACGCATTTGCAGTATCCCTGTCGGGAGTGGCGGCGCTGTCGATATCGGTTACGCAGCGGTTTCCGGCAGCGCCAGCACCTCCGCGGCAGGCGGCGGTGCAGGCCGAACGAGATCTCCCCTCGCTCGGGCTTAGTTGGGGAAAGCTGCGCGGATGGGAACGGACCGGCGATGGCTGGACGCTGGTTTGGCAGCCGGCCCACGGCAGTTGGTTGGTCCGGGCCTGGGTTCCCGATGGCCCCGCCGACGCCCTGTGGCGCGTTGACGTTGCGCCATGGCTCCCAGGCGCGCGGCTGGGGCGGGACGCGGCGCGGCTCGTGGCGGACGGCTCCACGGCGCCAGCGCTGCCGCGCGACCAGGTTGGCCGGCGTGATTGGCTCATCGGCGGGAGACGTTTGGCAGGCGCGTTGCCGGTGGGGACTGCGCTGCCACAGGCGACGCCAAACCCTCGTATCGCCGTGGAGGGACTACTGGCGGGCCTGCTTCTCGCGGGTGCTGTCTCGCGGCGACTCCTGCCTGCCGTGCCGTCGCGCTTCTTGCGCCGGACCATGACCGTCGTGGCGTTGCTGTTGGTCCCAGCCGTGCCGACCTTCGTGGGACTTGCACCGCAGACGTTCCAACCGGGGGTGAGGCCGTGGGTGGCCGAGCTGGCGTTCGGTACGGCGGCCGTGATGCTGCTCGGAGCGGTGGCGTTTGCTGCGCGGACCTTCCCGGCTACGAGCACGACGCCAGCGGCGGCTTGGCTGGTGTTCGCTGCCAGCGCCGGTGCGCTCGCCGGCCGTCTCGAACCGATGCCGCTTCTCGCCGCCGCGGCCGCCTTGCCGTGGCGCTTGCCGCTCTGGATTGCCGTGGCGCTGCTGACGGGTTGGCTTGCGGGACTCGCTGGCGATGGCCTACGCGAACTCCTGCGGGTGCCGTTGCCGGTTCGACTGCTGCTGCTCGCCGGCCTCGGCGTGGCGAGCGTGTTGGAAGCGGGAGCATGGCTTGGCCTTGCGATCGCTGTGGTGATTGCAGCGGCGACCGAGCGAGGCCGCGGCACCGCGATGGGCGTTGCCGCAATGTGGGGCTGGGAGTATGGCGCGACCCAAACGTTGTGTGAGTGGGAGGGAGCGCAGCGGGACGCGCTGGCGCTGCTGGCCATCGGCGCTGTCGTGCTAGCGGTGATGCACCTCGCCATGCGGCCCAAGGACGGGCCGGCCGGCGCCGCGAACGGTTGACTTGGATTCGTGCGTGGTCGGACGAGGTGCGCCGGCCGTACAGCCTCGGGGAGCCCCGGGTCATTCCCACCTCCGAGGCCCAGAGCTCCCCGACGCGCACGCGAGAGCTGGTGAAGCCGGACTCTCGCTCGTCCCGCCTCCACCGCCGGCCGTTCTTGTCCTTGCTCATGCCGAGAACCGGCATGAGAGGCTAGCCTGGGCTATTCATGAGCCTTCTGCTGCGAGTGGCGATCGCGCCGCCCTGGCGGGCGGACTCGGTGCTCGGACCCTGCGACGTATCGCAGAAGATACGACTCGGGTCCTCGCACCTACGTGCGCCCGCCAGAGTGGCAAGCTCGCCACTCTCGCTTCGAACTCTC
>JBIOGJ010000043.1:0-38979 GCA_044447965.1 Thermoanaerobaculales bacterium
CGCCACCTCCTCCTCCGGCGCCCACACCCGCACCGCCGCCCCCTCCGCCTCCGGTTCCGGAAGCGCCCAAGATGATCATGATCACGCTCGACGAGAGCGTGCTCCACTTCAAGACTAACAAGTGGGCCATCCCGAAGGAGGCCAACGCGACGCTTGACGCCGTGGTGCAGAAGCTCAAGGAAGTACCCCTCAAGATCAATATCTCGGGGCATACGGACAGCAGGGGAACGGCTGCGTGGAACGCCGTCCTCTCGAAACACCGAGCCGAATCAGTCAAGAAGTACCTCGTGGACCATGGCATCGACGCGAGCCGGATCGTCTCCGTGACGGGCGAGGGTCCGAACAGGCCCGTGGCCGACAACAAGACCAAGGAGGGACGCTCCAAGAACCGCCGTGTGGAGATCGCCTCGGTGGCCCCCGTGGAGGTGCCCGTGAAGTAGCTTTTCGGTTTCGGAGATGAGGGGCAGGGCGACCTGCCCCTTTTTCTTGTGCGCTCAGGCCAGAGTGAGTCCAGCCGGGCTGGACCAGGCTCAGGTCGGTCCGGTCAATCCTGGTTCATACTTGATCAATGGATGTGACCTCCGCAATTGCCCTTCCCCTGGCGGCTGGCTTGGTGCTGGCAGCCGTCGCGGGGCTGCGGGCGTTCCTCCCCCTGGCCGTCCTTGGCCTCGCGGGCCGATTGGGATGGATCGAACTCGGACCGAGTTTCTCGTGGCTCTCATCGGCACCAGCTCTGCTCACGTTCTGGAGCGCTTGCCTGGCCGAGTTGCTCGGCGACAAGATCCCGGTCGTCGACCATGCGCTCGATGCCGTCGGCACCGTGCTCCGGCCCCTTGCCGGTGCTGTTGCTTTGGCCGCCGTCACGACACAAGTCGGCCCGCTGTGGAGAACTGTCCTCGCAATCATGGCGGGCGGAGGCGCCGCCGGGCTGGTGCACCTCGGCAAGGCCAAGACCAGGCTCGGTTCCTCGCTCCTCTCGTTCGGCGTCGTCAATCCGCTCCTCAGCCTTGGCGAGGACATTCTCTCTTTTGGCCTCGCGATCCTCGCGGTCCTCGTGCCGATTCTGGCGCTGATATTGCTGGTCCTGATTGTTCTGGGCGCCTGCCGCCTGATCAAGTGGCTTGCCCATGCAACCATCTTCCCGACTGGCAAGCCGGCAACTCGAGCCGCGGGCTAGTCCACTTGCCGCGTGGCGATGGCCTGACCGCATTCAAATTCATGCATGGTCGCGGTGAGCACCTCATCGTTCCAATGCGCTGATCTATCCGGGCGGGCGGGCCGGTTGCATGCAGGGCGCCCGTGGTGGCCAGACTGTTCGGCTATCCTAGTGACTCTCACGGAGGGCCACGATGCGATGGACACCAGGGGGCCGCAGCGAGGATGTTGAAGACGACCGTGGCGAAGGTGGGGGCTCGGGGTTCCGGATCGGCGCGCCGCATCTTGGAATCGGTGGGTTCATCGTCGTGCTTGTGCTCTCCCTCCTCTTCAAACGAAACTTCTTCTCGCTGCTCGGGGTCGCGAACGTTGGCTCGCCGGCCGCGACGACCGCCTCACGGCCGGTGTCACACGGTCCGGAGGACGATCGCCAGGTCCAGTTCGTCTCGTTCGTGCTCGACGACGTGCAGAAGACGTGGGCACAGGCGTTCGCACAGGCGAACCGACCATATCCGCACGCGAAGCTCGTCCTCTTCAGCGACGAGACGCGCTCGGGTTGCGGTTTCGCGGAAGCGACATCGGGCCCCTTCTATTGCCCGGAGGACCACAAGGTCTACATCGACCTCGCCTTCTACCAGGAGCTCAAAACAAGGTTTGGCGCGCCTGGGGAGTTCGCCCAGGCCTACGTGATCGCCCATGAGATCGGGCACCACGTCCAGAACCTCCTCGGCATCGACGCCAAGGTGCGACAGCTACAAGCCCGCGCGCAATCGCGAACCAACGAGCTGTCGATCGGGCTGGAGCTTCAAGCGGACTGTCTCGCCGGCGTCTGGGCTCACTCCACGGAGCAGAGGAACATCCTCGAGCAGGGTGATGTGGAGTCTGGCCTTGCCGCGGCGGCGGCAGTGGGTGACGACCGGCTGCAGCGACAGGCCGGCCGGAGGGTTAGTCCGGAGACTTGGACGCACGGTTCGTCGCAACAGCGGGTCGACTGGTTTCGGCGCGGCCTCTCCGCGGGTCGCATCGATGCCTGCGACACCTTCTCCTCGAAGTCCTGATTGGGCCTGGAGGACGACTCGATTGGAACGGACTCTCGGCTCTAGTGCCGCACCATGCGCCAGACCACCAGGAGCACGATCGCGCCGATAATCGAAAGCAAGAACCCGGCGGGATGGAACTTCGAACCCTCCTTCGGCTTGGATATCACCCCACCGATGAAGCCGCCGACCAGCGAGCCGACGATGCCGAGCACAGTCGTCAGGATTAACCCCATCTTGTCGGCACCCGGGACGATTGCCCGAGCGATGAGACCGACGACGAACCCGACGATAAGCGACCACAGCAGGTGAAAGAAGCCCATGCCTACCTCCTCCTTCCGGCGCTACGCCGATGATATCCGACTTCCCCCGCAGCGCACCGCCGCCCGCGACGTCCCCCGTCGCGAGTGGCGCACGACACCGAACGGCACTCCGCGCCGGCTTGCGACCGGCGTGGAGATGAAGGCCGCGCCACCTGGCGCTGCCTTTGACGGTTCAGGATCTGCCACTGCGCTCACTGCGTCTTCTTTAGCTTCTCCTTCGAGGCGTGATAGCCAGCGGCGATCGCATCCTGCTCGTTCATGAACTTGCCGTTCTTGGTCTTGCCGTACCACTGATCACCAGGGTAGTGGTACACCTTGGTCGACAGGTTCACCCACACCATTCCGGCCACCGGCGGCACTTGCGCCGTCGTGCCAGCGGCCGCGCCAGCCGCAGTGGCAGGCTGAGCCGGCGAGGCTGGCGCCTGCGAGGTGGCCGGGGCAACCGGTGCTGCCGACGTGACTGCATTGCCGACGGTCACGAGCGGGGTGATCTTCTCAATCGTCTTGGCCGGGATGCCGGCCCTGGCAAGGTCAGCCACGGTTGCGTAGGGCCGCCCGTTCACGATCTTCGCGGCGTACGCCGGACCAATCCCAGGCAGTGACTCAAGATCCTTCTGCGACGCGGCGTTGAGGTCGAGGAGCGCAACCGAACCCGCCGCTGTGACTGCTGCCGCCTTGCTGGCCGCGCCAGTGGACGCCTGCGCCGCAGCGGGCGCCGAGGCCGCGACCGCACCCACGCTGACGAGTGGCGTGATCTTCTCGATAGTCTTGGCCGGCACACCCGCCTTGGCCAGATCGGCAACCGACGCGTATGGCCGCCCGGCGATGATCTTCTTCGCGGTTGCAGCGCCGACCCCAGGCAGCGACTCGAGATCCTTCTGCGAGGCTGCGTTGATGTCGATCAGCGCGGCCGAACCCGCCGCCGTGACCGCGGCTGCCGTGCTCGCTGCGCCGGTGGGCGGCTTCGCCGCGGCGGGCTGCGCTGCCACGGGCGCCGAGGCCACGGCTGCACCCACGCTGACGAGTGGCGTGATCTTCTCGATGGTCTTTGCCGGTACACCCGCCTTGGCGAGATCCGCAACCGACGCGTATGGGCGTCCGGCGATGATCTTCTTCGCGGTCGCTGCGCCGACCCCAGGCAGCGACTCAAGATCCTTCTGCGAGGCTGCGTTGATGTCAATCAGCGCCGTCTTCGCGGCCGGCTGGGCGGCGCCCACCGGCAGCGCCAATGAGATAACCAGCCCGACAGCAAGAATGACACCGACCACCAACTTGTTCGTAGACCCGTTCATCCTGTTCCCCCTTTCCCTCTCCTGAGTTTCCAGATTCACGAAACGATCGTCTGATGACTTCTGCCTCTCGCGGAGAGGCTCGATCAGCCGATCTTTCCCACAAGGCCCGCAAGCCCCTCGAGGAGGCCACCGCCACCTTGCGGGAGCTGACCGTTCGGGGTTGCGCGGTCGACAAGGGCCGGCAGGAGCTGAGCCAAGCTCGAGCTGGCCGCCTGGGGAGACAGACCGACCTTGGCTGCGAGCTGGCCGATCTTGTCGCTGCCGAGAGCCTGCGTGATCTGATCCGCAGAGATCGGCAGGTTCTGCCCGGTCGAAATCCATGACGAGACAAGATGCCCGAGCCCGCCCTTCTCGAGCATGCCGAGCAGGCCGACAAGGCCACCGCTGTCCGAGAACATTCCGATTACGCCCTGGAGGAGGTCCTGGTGCGCGCCCGCGTTGCCGCCCAGGGATCCGCTCATCTCACTGACGAGACTGTCGAGAAGGCCCATGTCAACTCCCTTCGTTTACCAACATTCTTCCCTCGTGTGGCGCGATCTCCGGGACACCCTGCCTCTTCTGGCCGTTCAAAAGATCCCGTTCGCGCTGCAATCTATCGTACCCCTGTTCGCAACCGTCGGAATCACACGTGTGATGTTGGGATCTCCGCCAAGGCGCACCACGCCGGCCGTGTACGCTTGCCCCCACGAGGTTCTCCTGATCCTGCTTGCATGCCACGTGGTGGGGTCTTGTCCGCTGATACACCTCGGGATTTATCTCGCGCCGATGATTTTAGGATTCGTGGCGTTCAATGCCATGTGGAATCGCCGTTGCTGCGCGGGCTCGCGCAGCCCCGAACTTCCCGGCGAGCCTGTGCGATCTCCTGTGACAGGCGAATGGCGCGCGCTTGCTCGACCATCATCCGCAGGCAAGCTACAATCTAGGCAAGGATGAGGAGGAGGGTTCGATGCTCAAGAATCGTTTGGTCCAGATCTGCGTGTTCGCCGTGGTCGCTGTCGTCCTGATCGGTATCGCTTTTGCGGCTGCGCCCAAGACCTACCAGGTCACCGGACCGGTACTCTCCGTGTCCAGCGACCTGATCGTGGTCCAGAAGGGCAACGACAAGTGGGAGATCGGCCGCGATGCCAACACCAAGGTCACCGGCGACCTGAAGGTGGGGGCGAAGGTCACGATCCAATACCGGATGGTGGCGGCGTCGGTCGACGTCAAGCCGGCGAAGTAACAGAGGCTCGAGCGCCGTCGGTTTGCAAGCTGAGGGCCTGCTCTCCGCGGAGCGCGCGCAGTTCGTAGCCCCGTAGCGAGTCGGGCCCCTAGCCTTCGCCGCCGGTCTGGACCGCCAAGTAATTGGCAAGCCCGAGGTGCTCAATCGGCGTATGTTGCGCCTCCGCCCAGTCCAGGTAGCCCTCCTCGACCTTGAGGATCTTGGTCAGGAGGTCGCTGGTTGACTTGTCGCCGGCCTCGTCGCACAGCTTGATGGTGGCGTTGTACGCCTTGATGGCGTCCAGTCCGTCTTCTTCGTCGTTCGTCAGCACTTCGACCACGCTGGCGCCAATCCGCATCGCGTTGAGTTTCGAGACAACGGGTGTCCCCTCGAGGAAGAGAATCCGGCCGACTTTGGCATTCCCCTCATCTTCCTGTTAGGCCAGCAGCCACGCAGCCTGACTCGCCACCAATTCCCGCGACATCGATGGTTCCCCCTCTTCAGACAATCTCTGAGACCACGAATCCGCCTTGGACTCAGCTTTCACATGAACGGGGTCCTGGGCCAGCCCTGCCCAGCAATCCAACTCGGTGGCTGGACGTGAGGCAATCTCGACAGCCTCTCCTGCCTCCATCACCCACGAACGACTATTCCGAAATGAGGGATTCGTCTAGGGCCGCGCGGACCTCGCGTGCAAGAACTTCCATATCGAAGGGCTTCTGGAGGAACCGCACGTTCCCGGCGGTCACACCGCGCCGCACGGCCTCGTCCTCCGTGTAGCCGGACATCAGGATGACCTTCAGTGCGGGCCAGCACTCCCGCAGCTCGCGCGCTACCTGCGGTCCCAGCGCGCCGGGTAACATGAGGTCTGTCAGCAGCAGGTCGAACGGGCGGCCCCCGAGGAGTGTCCTCGCTTCTTCCCCGCTGGCGAGTGCGGCCACGTCGTAGCCGAGGCTGATCAGGATGTCGCGCAGGCCTTCACGTGCGCCGTCCTCGTCCTCGACGACCAGGATGCGCTCCCCATTGCCCAGCGCCAGCTCGGGCGTCAGCGCAGGGAGCGGCTGCGCCGCGGCGACCTCGCCTGAGGCGGCCCTCGGCAGGATAACCGTGAAGGTGCTCCCGCTGCCGACTGCGCTCTGCACCTCGATCCGCCCGCCGTGACCGGTGACGATGCCGTGCACGACCGAAAGCCCGAGCCCCGTGCCCCTGCCCGGCTCCTTGGTGGTGAAGAACGGCTCGAAGATGCGCTGCCGGATGGCGTCGGGGATGCCATGACCGGTGTCCGCCACTGAAAGGTAGACCTCCTTGTCGTTCCTGGCGCCGGTCCGGATCACGAGCCGGCCACCTTCGGGCATCGCGTCCGAGGCGTTGAGCGTGAGGTTCATGAGCACCTGCTGGAGCTGGCCACGGTCCGCTTCCACCGGCAAGGGTTCTGGCGCCAGCTCGATGCCGAGCGCGATGTTGGCCCGCACGAGCCGCTGCAGGATTTGTGTCGCCTCGCGCACGGCGTCGTTGAGGTCGAGCCGCTCCGGCTTGACGGTTTCGCGCCGCGAGAAGAGAAGGAGCTGCCGTGTCAGCGAGGCGCCGCGGTTGATCTGCTGCTCGAGCTCCCGCTCGACGGAGAGCACTCTTGCCGCATCGTCGGACTGCCGGCGCAGGAGCTGCGCGTGGCTGAGCATCGCCTGAAGGAGATTGTTGAAGTCGTGAGCGACCCCGCCGGCGAGGTTTCCCACGACCTCCATCTTTTGCGACTGGCGGAGCTGTTCCTCGAGGCGCCTGTGCTCGGTCATGTCCGCCACGATCGCGATACCACCGACGATGGCGCCATCCTCGCGGTGAAGAGGCGCCGTCCGCATGGACACGAACGGCTGGGCTGTGCTTGTCGAGGCTTCGTATGGCCCGTCGTACTCGCCGAGCTCGCCTCGCAATGGCTCGCGCAGTGCGGGGAGCACGCGCTGGTCGGTCAGCGTGTTCATGTCGAGGCCGATCAGGTGCTCCCGGCTGCTCTCCAGGATGCCGACAAAGCGGTCGTTGCAGTCGGTGATGCGAAGGCCGGTGTCGTAGTGCAGGACGCCGACCGGCGCGCGCAGAAAGAGCATGCGGTAACGCTCCTCGCTCTCACGCAGCGCCTCCTCGGCCTGCTTGCGGTCTGTAATGTCGACGAGGCACGCCAGCTCGGCGGGCTTACCCTCCCACGTCATGAGCTGGAATGTTGCCTCCGCCCAGCGAAGCTCTCCGTCGACGTGTCGGATTGCGAGCTCGATACGGTGACCGCCGACACTCTGTGGGGTCCCTTCGTAGCGGCCCCGATACGTTGCGAGCGACGGTGGCGCCACGAGGTCTTCGAACGGCATTCCGATCGCGGCCTCGGCGTTGATCCCGAAGAGGTACCGGAACGGCCGGCTGGCAAACGTGATCCGGCCATCGTCCATGATCAGGTATGCCTCCGCGACGCGGTCGAGCACGAACCTCAGCCGTTTCTCGCTGCCAGCTACCGCGCGGTGAGTGCGCGATGTCTCCACCTCTTGCACGAGGGCAAGACGGAATCCAGCGAGCGTCAGCAGGGCGAAGAAGAGTCCAGCGATCCCCCATGCCACTGAAGGGCGCGGCGTGTCCGGCAGCAGGAGCCACACGCCGAGCTGCCATGCCGTTACGGCCAGCATGCCCCCCGCCAGGAACCACCACACCACACGCCGAGCCCCCCGGTGGGCGTGCGCGATGGCGAGGGCGGCCGCCACAACCTGGGCCAGGAGTGCCGCGGCCTCAAGCACGACACGCCAGCTCACCTCGCGCCTCCTTATCGCGACTCACGCATACCTCAAGGGTGACCTCAACTACGACACGCGCGCCACTGCGCCTCTTCCCGGGAGCCGCCACCGTGGGCATCCCACTAATAGCTCCTTTCGCCACGCGGCGCGTGGCCTGCCTTCATTGCGGCAGAATAATCTCGGTGCGACGGTTGAGCGCCCGTCCTTCCTCCGTCGAGTTGGCTTCTACTGGATAGTCCTTGCCGAACCCCTGGGTTACCAGGCGCCGCTGCTCGACCCCACGGCTCGCCAGAAACGCAGACACGGCCTGGGCGCGCTTGAGGGAGAGCTCGAGGTTATGGGCCGGGGTGCCGGTGTCGTCGGTGTGGCCGCAGACGTACACCTCGATAGTCGGGAAGTACTGGTTGAGAATCGTCGCCTGTTCGCGCAGCAACGAGAGAAACTCTTCCTTGAGCTCGTACCGGTCGATGTCGAAGGTCGCGTTGGAGGCGTAGTCGAAGATCAGCACCTTGGTGAGGCCGAGTTTCTTGGCGAGGGGTCCCGGCTCAGCGCCGAAGCGGAACGAAATCTCCGCACGTTGCGGTGTTTCCACGCGAATTCGCGTTTCGATCAGCTCGCTTCCTGGGATGCGCGCGGTGATCTCGATCAAATCGGCGAGCGAGGCGACGTCGAGGGAAACCGTGGTTGTCCCGACTGGCTTCCCCTTCAAGAAAACCTCCGCCTTCTCAGGCGAGGAGCGCACGCTCACGGTGATCGCGGGCGCCGCCGGCGGGGATGTGGCACAGCCGAACGTAAGGGTGAAGGGGACGGCCAAGAGGACCGCAGGGATACTTCTCCTCATCGTCACCTCCTGGTTCCGAGCGGTGCGATTCGGGAGCCAGTCAGAATTGTACTGCGACCGCGACGGTTGCCTCCAGCGGCCGCTCCTTGCTGTCCAACGCAGGTTCCCAACGGTACCGACGGACCGCCTCGACGGCGGCGTCAACGCACTCGCGGCGCTGCGCCGCGAGGAGCTTGGTGTTCTTGACCTTTCCGTCCTCGCCGATCACCACCGAGAGGTCAACGATCTCGCCCCGACAAACCTCGGCCAAGGCCTCCGGCAGGGCGGGCTCGGCCCGCTCGATGAGATGGGGCATTCGTATCGCCCTCCGCCCGAGCGACTCTGCCTCCGATCTCGGCGTGGCTGAGGCCGATCGCGACCGCAGCCGCCCAGTCGCGCCCCCCTTCTGGGGTGCCTGCTCGCCTCCGCTCACCGCTGGCGGTGACGGGACGGCGGCGGGGCTCGGCGCCTGGGGTAGCAAGGCAGCGGGAGGCGTACCAACCGTAGCCAGCCCGCGATCTGCCGGAGACGATGGTTGTCGCTGCACAGGATGCCGGAAGACGAGCGCTCCACCAATCCCGCCAGCGGCGAGCACCAGCACCGCTGCAGCGGCGCCCCACCAGCGACGAGGAATGCCGCGACGTGGTCGAGCGTCCTTGCCCAGGTCTTCCGTGCTCGCCCTCTCCCACGAGTCCTCACGCGAGCGGGAGCGCCAGCGCGCGTCGCTCGCCCAGCGCAAGACCAGGGCGCGCGCCTCGGGGTTTTCGGTGGACGGCTCGGCAGTGGTGCCGAGGAGTGCAGCTATCGCGGCCCGCATTGCTGTGGCGCCGGGAAAACGCCGGTCAGGGTCGCGTTCGATCGCCCTCATGATGATCGCGGCGAACTGGGGATCGAGATCGGGCAGCTTGTCGATGATCGGCTCGGGGTTGACGGTCAGGCGCATGACGACGGCCTGGAAGGCATCTACTCCGGAGAACGGGTAACAACCTGTGAGCAGCTCGTAGAGCGTCACCCCGAGCGCGTAGAGGTCGGTGCGGCCGTCGACTGGGCGTCCCTGCGCCTGCTCGGGCGCGAGGTACGCAGGGGTTCCCAGAACCTGCCCGGTCTGAGTGCGGTGCAGGCTGGCCGCCGCCTTCGCGACGCCGAAATCGGTGATGTGCGGGAGCCCGCTCGCATCGAGGATGATGTTGCTGGGCTTGATGTCGCGGTGGACGATGCCGCGGTCGTGGCTGTAGGCGAGGGCATCGAGGATCGGCAGGGTGAGACGGATCACGGCGCTCGCCGACATTGGGCCACCGACGCGTAGCGTGCCGGCGAGGTCTGGTCCATCGACCAGCCGCATGGTGTACCAGAAGAGCCCCTGGTTCTCACTGAAGTCGAATACCTGCACGATGTTCGGATGGACGAGAGAAGCTGCGAGTTGGGCTTCCTGGATGAACCTTGAGGCGAAATCAGGGTCGGCCAGCGACCACTCCGAGAGCAGTTTCAGCGCCTCGCGCCGCTGAAGGGGAAGATTGAAGACACGGTATATCGAGGCATTGCTGTTGGAAGCGACCAGCTCCTCGAAGCGAAAGCGGGTCGCGAGGAGCTGCTCGAGGCGTCGGGCCCTGCCGTCCGAATGCTTCATCCCGGCCCCGTTAATCCTCTTCTTGCGGGCTCTGTAAGCGCGCACACCAACCGGCGACAGGCGCCGAGCCCTGCCATCCCGCACGCGAGGAAGGAGTCCGCGAGGCTCTCATCCGCTCCTCAGGGCCATCAGTGATGGTAGCTCACCGAGGACCGCCGTGCGCCATGAGGTTGCATAGTGGTTTCAACACCTTGCTGGTAGTTGGACAGACCGTGCTTGCCGTCTTCCGATGAAGCCTCGTAGTCAGAAGCGTCCTTGACTCCCGTCTCCTCGGGCCGATCATCGGCCACCCTGAGAAAAAGGATTCCTATCCGTTCTACAGAAAGTTGATCACCAGAGACACCGCCGTTTGCGTGTCGGTCTTGCCGAATCCCGCCACCGGCAGGTTGGCATACCTGAACCCGTACGAGAGCTTCAGGGCAACAGCGGTTGACACCGCGGCCTGCAGTCCGGTCTGCGATTCGATGCGCCAGTTGCTCCCCTGTTTGAAGCTGGGATAAAAGGCGAGGTCCTCGGTGAGCTTCGCGGTCTTGTTGATGTTCCAGGCGTACCTGGCGGCGGCGAGGGCGCCCACGTAACTGGTCGAGCCGTCCCCGACCAGATCGTCCTTTGTCCAGGTCAAGCCGCCGTCGAACGCGAGCTCGTGCTCGGGCCCCTTGAGGAACTTGTAGGTGACGCCGCCCGCGGCAAGCAGCCGTGGATCGAGGCCGGCGAAGGTGTCCTGCAGGTAACTGGCAGCCAGGAAGAGAGCGAAATCCGCGTCGAGAGCCCAGGTGCCACGAACACCGGCGAAGAGCTTCTTGGCGGTGAGCGTGCCGTTCGACTCGGCGCGGAGGTAGTCGGCTTTGACCTCGAGGCCCCAAGGGCTGAAGTCATGCTTGTAAAGGCCATCGATCCCGGTTGTTTGACTGCTCGAGTTTCCGCTCGTGGCCAGGTACGACAGCCCGAGCGAGAGCTTGTTGGGGTTGTCCTCGGCGGACGCGAACGACGCGCAGAGCAGCGCCACTGGCAGCGCAACGATCAATGTTCGTGAGTGCATATCAACCTCCGGTTGTTTCTTCTTGCTCGCGAGTGAAGTCCAGTCCTTCAACTTGTCGCGAGCTGCGAGGTGCAATGCGCGCAGCGGGTCGCCTTGATCGGGATCGCCGACAGGCAATACGGGCAGTCCTTGGTCGACGGTGCTACCGCCGGTGCCGGCTTCTTGAGACGGTTGATCTGCTTGATCAGCAGGAAGATGACGAGAGCAACGATGATGAAATCGAGGACGGTGTTGAGGAAGGCGCCATACGCAATCACGGATGCGCCCGCCTTCTTCGCCTCGGCGAGGCTCGGGAACACCGTTCCCGACAAGTTGATGAAGAGACTCGAGAAGTCCACCTTCCCGACCAAAAGACCGATCGGCGGCATAACTACATCGTTGACGAACGACGTGATGATGCGGCCGAACGCCGCGCCGATGATGATGCCGACGGCCATGTCGAGAACGTTGCCGCGTACCGCGAATTCTTTGAACTCTTTGAGCATCTCACCCTCCTTTCAGAGCCGGCCAGTGGCTAAGACTGAGTTCTAAGAATAGCGAGGTTCGAGCCTCAATTCCAGGCGAGGCTCTAGAGGGCAAGCAACCCCCATCGGGCCAGCGCCAAGCGATTGCCTTCACCAGCGCCGGCCAGCAGTACGGCTCAGCCAGGGAAACGACTGGCGGGCGCCAGGTCCTCCGGCATCGTCACGAAGCCGGCGATTCCCCCAGCGTGCCCGCAACCCACTCCAGGTTGACCAGCGAGACTTTGTAGTCGCGCTGGGCACGGGCCAGGTTGCCCCGCGCGGACTGGAGGTTCAGTTGCGCGTCGTCCACCTCGAGCTTGGTCTTGACCCCGAACTCGAAACCGCTCTCCGCCATCGCGAGTAGCTTCTCGGCCTCGGCCACGGTGCTCGCAAGCGCACGCACGATCTCGGCCGCCTCCTCGCTGGTGTCCACCGCGGTGCGCACTTCCAGAGCGATGGAGTCGCGTAGTTGCGCCTCGCCGAATTCCATCGTGCGCAAATCGCTGCGCGCCTGCGCGACCTTCGCCCTCGTCTTGAGCCCATCGAAGAACGGGAACGACAGCGCCAGGCCCGCGTTCCACGTCTTTCCTCGTGAGCTCTCGCCGAGCAGGTCGAGGGCCTTGACGCCATAAGACGCCTGCAGGTCGAGGCGCGGGCGGTCGTTGGCGCCGTTGATCTTCACGAGCTGCATCTGCGCCCGGCGCGTGTGGTCGCTCTGAGCCAGCTCAGGCCGGTGGGCTAGCGCCGAGGCCAAGACCTCCTCGTACCGCGGCGCGGCGCCCACCTCGGTCTGCAACGCGCCTTGGGCATCGACCTCGTTCTCCTCGGCGAGCAGGAAGCGCAACCGCTCACGCGCCAAGCGCACCGCGTTCTCGCTTCGGATCGCATCGGGTTTCGCGTTGGCGAGCGCCACCTGTGCTGCAAGCACGTCGTAGTCGGTGGCCGTGCCGAGCGCGTAGCGACGCGTGGTCTCGTCGAGGTGGCGTTGGCGTTGTTCGGCGGTCTGCGCGGCGATGCCGGCGAACTCCTTGGCCAGGAGCACGTCATAAAAGGCCGCGGTGACGTCGCGGCGGACCGCCTGCTGGAAGCGCCGCAACTGATCGTCGCCGGTGGCGAGCGCCCACTTTGCGCCGCGGATCGCGGCGCCCACCTGCCCCCAGGTGAACACCGCCTGGCTCAGGTTGACCTGTGCCGACCGGATGTCCTGCTGAAATGCAACCAGCGCCTGGAACTCCGGCGGGAGGCCCTTGAAGAAGTCCTGCTGGCTCGCGTCGTAGTTGCGCATCACGCTGCCCGCGAGCGTGAGGTGCGGGAACGCCGCCGCGCGTTCCTCGACGTACCGCGCCTCCAACCATTGTTGGTACTCCTGGGCCTTCTTCAAGTCGTAGTTCTTCGCCGCCGCGATCGCGAGCGCCTGATCGAGCGTGAGCAGCCGTGGCGCATCGTTCGTGGCCACCGCCTCGCCGCCTCCACGTGCCCCTGAAGGCGGGACGCCCTGCTTCGGGGTCTGAGGTCCAGAGGTGGAACCTGCGGCTGGTTCGGAGGGTGAGGCAGCCGCAGCCAACGTCTGACCAACACCGAGTGCGCCGAGCATGATGACGATTAGCACCGCTGCCGCGCCCTTGGCCATGGCGTGCGCGGTGACCTTGGATCCGCCGAGGCGCCGTCGCAGCCAGGCAACGATGTCGTCAAGGATGGTATACACCACCGGCACCACGATCAGCGTAAGCAAGGTGGAGGTGATCAGGCCGCCGACCACCGCGCGCGCCATCGGGGCGCGGAACTCGGAGCCCTTGCCGAGCGCGAAGAACAGCGGCAGCATCCCGAAGATCATCGCCGAGGTGGTCATCATGATCGGCCGCAGCCGGGTTCGTCCTGCCGTGATCAGCGCCTCGCGCCGGTCCAGGCCACGGCGCCGCTGAACCTTTGTGAAGTCCACCAGCAAGATCGCGTTCTTGGTCACGAGACCCATCAGCATGATGAGGCCGATGAGCGACATGATGCTAATGGTGTCACCGGTGATGAAGAGCATCCCGGCCATGCCGACGATCGCGAGCGGCAGCGACAGCATGATCGCGAGCGGATCGATGAACGATTCGAATTGCGCCGCCAGGATCAGGTACACGAAGACAATCGCGAGAAAGAGCGCCTCGCCCATGTAGCCGAACGATTCGACCATCAGCTCGGTGTCTCCCTGCATGACGAGCTTGTAGCCTGGAGCCAGCTTGACGCGTTCGGCGACCTTCATCGCCTTGTCGCCGGCCGTGCCGAGCGGGAGGTTGTCGAGGTTGGCATCGATCACCACCTGCCGCGCGAGGTCCCGCCGGCTGATCTCCGCAGGTGAGGTTGCGCGCGTGAACTTGACGACATCGGCAAGCGGAACGAGGACCGGCCCGGCCTGCGTCGGCACCGAGATCCGCAGGTCGCCAACCTGCGTCACGTCCTGGCGCAACTTCGCCGGTAGGCGCAAGCGCACGTCGACCGCTTCGCCGGTCTCGTCCTCATAGGTGGAAACCGCCTGACCGCCGACCAGAACGCCAACCGTGCTCGCCACGGCACTGGTGTCCAGGCCGGTCGCAGCCGCGCGCTGCCGGTCGACCAACAAGCGGTACTCAGGCAGGTCCTGCTCCATCGAGGCCTCGAGGTCCACGATGCCGGGCACGGTATACAGCGCGGTCTTGATCTCGCTCGCGTACTTCTTCAGCGTCGGGATGTCGTCGCCGCGAATTCCGATCTGGAGGGGCTTCTGGAACGCATCGGGGTCGTCCTGCACCGAGAGCACGATGCCGGGGATCTGTTCGAGTCGCCGCCGTTCCTCGGAAAGGATTTGTTTGAGGCCAGCCTTTCGCTCACTCCGGTCCACGAGCTTGACGAAGATCATTGCGTCGCGGACGGTGTCCGCGTCGCCGGCGCCGATCGTGGCGTACGTGTACCTCACCTCTTTGCGCTCCCCGAGCGCCTTGAGTACCAGCTCGAGGCGGGAGCGCGTCTCGACGATCGAGGACCCCGGCGAGGTCTTGAAGCGAACCACAAACTCGCCCTGGTCCATCGGCGTCATGAACTCGGTCTGCAATACGGCGAACACCGCGAGGCCAGCGACGAACGCCAGGGTAGCCGCTGTGACCACGATGACGCGGTGGTCGAGCGCCCATCCGATCAACTGCTTGTAGCGGTCGGCGCTACGCTCGAACCAGGAGTTGAAGCCATCCAACCAGCGCTGGAGAAAGTTACGGGCACCCTTGCGCTCGATGTCGGGGTCGTACCAGCGCGACGACAGCATCGGGTCGAGCGTGAACGAGACGAAGAGCGAGACCAGCACCGCGAACGCCACGGTGAGGCCGAACTGGAAGAAGAACCGCCCGATGATCCCCTTCATGAACGCGACCGGGACGAACACCGCGATGATCGACATCGAGGTCGCGAGCACGGCGAGGCCGATCTCACTCGTGCCGTTGCGGGCGGCCGTCAAGTGGTCCTCCCCGTGCTCGAGGTGGCGCACGATGTTCTCCCGAACGACGATCGCGTCGTCGATGAGAAGCCCGATCGCGAGGGACAGCGCCATCAGCGTCAGCGTGTTCAGCGTCATGTTGAGGAAGTACATGACGATAAACGACGAGATCACGGAGATCGGTAGCGTCAGACCGGTGATCACCGTGGACCGCCACGAATTGAGGAAGCAGAACACGATCACGATCGTGAGCAGGCCGCCGAGCACCAGGGTCGTCTGCACATCGGAGACCGACTCGCGGATGAACACCGAGGTGTCCCTCACGATCTGGATCTCGGTGCCCGCCGGCAGCTCCTTCCCGAGTTCGGCGACCGCCCGCTTGACCGCGTCCACGACCTCCACCGTGTTGGCCTTGGTCTGCTTGGTAATGTCGAGCGCAACCGCCGGCTCGCCGTTGATGAGCGCGAGCGTGCGCTGCTCCTCGACGGTGTCGATCACCGTCGCGGTGTCGCCGAGCGTCACTGGTTGGTTGCCCCGCCGGGCAATCACCATGGCGGGGTACTCGTCGACGTTCACAGGCTTTCCCGACACCCGCAGCGGCATCTCGGTGTCGCCCCGGTTGAGGCGCCCGAGCGGCGTGTTGACGTTTTCCGACTGCAGCCCGGCCACCACCTCGTTGACGCCCATGCCAAGAGCGTCGAGGCGCGCGGGGTCGAGGTTCACGGCAACCTCGCGTTTGGACGACCCGACGAGCTTGGCCTTGGCGACTCCTGCGATGCTCTCGAGGCGACGCTTGATCTTGCGGTCGGCCAGCGTGCTCAGGTCTCGGGGGTTGAGGATGCTCGAGCGCACCGCGAGCGAGATGACCGGCATGGCGTTGAAGTCGAACTTCTGAATGACCGGTTCCTTCATCCCGTCCGGAAGCTCGCGCCGGATCGCGTTGATCTTGGCGCGGGCCTCCTGGGACACGTCGTTGATCTTGACCTCGAGCTGGAACTCGACGATCACGCTCGAGAGACCCTCGCGGGAGACCGACTGCACGTGCTTGACTCCGGAGATGGGGTTGACGGCCTCCTCAATCCGTTTCGTGACCTCGCGCTCCACGGTCTCCGGCGACGCGCCGGGGAACTCGGTCGTGATCGACAGCACCGGGATCTCGACGTCGGGCATCATGTCGATGGCGAGCCTGCGGAACGAGAACGCACCGAGCGTAACCAGGGCCAGCATCATCACGGCGGCGAAGACGGGCCGCTTGATCGAGAGGTTCGACAGGAACATGGCTCAGGCTCCCTGTGGCGCCGCAATCTGCACGCGGTCGCCTGGCCGGAGGAGGAACCCGCCTCGAGTAACCACCGTCTCGCCGGCAACCAGACCGTCGACCACTTCGACGAGGTCGCCGCTCGCCTCACCGGTCTTCACCTCGCGGCGCTCCGCCACTTGGTCCTTGACGACGAACACCTCGCCGCTGTTTCGCTCGACGTCCCATGACAGCAACGCGACCCGGGGGATCTGCAGCACCCCGGTGCGCTCGCCGGTACGGATCCGGCCCTTGACGAAGGTACCGCCGCGTAACTCGCCGCCCTGGTTCGGCACATCCGCCATTACCTTGACCGTGCGACTGACCGGGTCCGCCGCCGGGTTGATGTGCGTCACGTGACCGACGAACGTCTTGCCGGGAAATGCGTCGACGGTGAACTCGAGCTCCTGGCCGATGCGGATCGCGGCGGAGCGCGCCGAGGGGATCACTGCGGTCAGCTCGAGCAAACGGTTGTCGACGATGCGGAACATCGCCCGGTCGCCCATGTTCTCGACCCGGTCGCCGACGCTGACGGCGCGCAGCGCCACCGTCCCGGCCATCGGTGAGCGGATTATCGTCTTGGCGTAGCGGGTTTCGGCGGCCGTCAGCTCGGCCTGGGCCGCCTGCGTTGCGGCCACTGCAGCGTCGTGGGCGGACCGCGCGTCGTCGAGCGCTTGCTGCGTGAGCAGGCCGTTTTCCTTGAGCTTGGTGGCGCGCTCCGACTCGCGTTCGGCGCGGTGCTCTGCGACTTGCGCCTGGAGCGTCGCAGCCTTGGCGCCGCGCAGCATGGCGTCGGCATCGCGGGTGTCGAGCTTGGCGAGCGGCGTGCCTTGTTCCACCTGCACCCACTGCGTCACGTAGACGTCCGAGATAATGCCGGTGAATTCAGACTTGACCTCGGCGGCAAAGCGCGGCTCGAGCGTCCCCACGACCTCGATGGTCTGGCGCAGGGTGGCCGGCGTTACGCTGGCAACTTCGACCGCCACCGGCGGCTTGCCGCCCGACGCGGCGGTCTTGCCCTCTCCTACGCCCGAGCAGCCATAGGCCACCACGGCGAGCACCAAAGATCCTGCCAGCACTGTCGTTCTTCGTTTCATCGTCGTCACTCCTCTGCACGGGCGGCGCAGGCACCGGCCGCCACGCCGCGAAACACCACGTCGATCAGCCGCGCGAGCTTCTCGCGATCGAAGCCAAGCTCGGCGTGGCAAAGGCTCATGCCGCGCACCACCTCGAAGCAGCCGACCAGTGCCCACGCCGTCTCTTCAGGGTCGCCAGGGCGGAACTCTCCCGCTGCCATCCCTTCCCGCACCAGCTCCGTGAGGGTCGCCATGAACTTGCGGTGGATCAGCTCGAAGTCGAAGTGGGGTGCACCTTGCGGTGGCCCGTAGTAAATGCCGTCGATCACCCGCATCACATCGAGGTGCCTCAGGACGAGCGCGAACATGCGGTCCAGGAAACGCAGGACTCGCGCCCGTGCGGTCCCTCCGGCCGCCAGGGTCGCTGCCACCGTTTCGTCCAACTCCTTGAGCCCGTCCTGCATCATGGTGAGGAAGATCCCTTCCTTGTTGCCGAAGTGGTAGTACAGGACCGGCTTCGTCACGCCTGCCCCGGCGACGATCTCGCGGACCGTCGTCGCCGCGTAGCCCTTGCGCGCGAAGAGCATGATCGCAGCCGACATGAGCTTCTCGCGCACCGTCGCATCAGCCACCAGATGCGCTCCTCCCGCTTCCCCCATCGGTGCCTCCGTTTCGCAGCAGGCACCGGCCGCGCGGATCGCCGGTGCCTACTTACCGGTAAGTATAGATGACTGATGACCGCTGTCAAGGGTTACCGACCGGTAGGTAACCAGCGTCGTATACGTCAGGTTTGCGGTGCGGTTTCAGACGCGGGTCGGTTGGCGTCGCGACCGCAGGCGTTGCGAGAATTGAGACGTGCGTCGAGCGCATCGACCACCCCGCGCACCACGTTTCCTTGCTGGAGGACCCGGATGCGCAACGCGCGCGGCTCCGGACTCCCCCCGGACCGTGGCGGCTTCGATCCGTTCGCCGATTCCCACCCAAGACATGCGCGGCCTACGAGCGCTCGCACATTGGCTTCGCCGGCGCTGGGGCGAGGCTATACTGCGCCGGCATGCGCGAGGCGTGGATCACAGGCATCGGGCTGGTCAGCGCTTTGGGTCCAGATCGCGAGACCACCTGGAGCCGGCTGGTCGCGGGCGCGAGCGGGATCCGGCCGATCACGTTGTTCGACACGACGGGCTACCGAACCGCCATCGCCGCGCAGGTTGATGACACGACCGTTCGCTTGCCTTCCCTGCCCGGCACCGTTACCCGCCACGCGAGCCGCGCCACCCGGTTCGCGCTGGCTGCGGCCGCCGAGGCGCTCGCCGATGCTCGCCTGAGCGAGGATGAGGGGTCTGTGCGGGCCTGGCCTCTGGTGGTCGGCGGTGGGGCGGCCGGCCTTTTCGAAGCGGAGGGGTTCGTCGAGCGGCGCCTGACGCGCGGACCGCACGTGCGCGGCCTTTCCGAACTGATCGAGGTACCCCAGGACTCCCCTACCGACCGCGTTGGACAGGCGCTGGGGCTAACCGGGCCCCGCATCACCGTGACCACCGCCTGCTCATCCTCCACGATCGCGGTGGGGCTCGCCGCCGAGATGGTCCGCGAAGGCGAGGCGGACATCGCCCTCACCGGCGGAACCGACGCCCTCTGTCGCCTCACGTTCGCGGGCTTCAACTCACTGCACGCCCTCGATGCGCAGCCGGCCAAGCCGTTCGATCGCCGGCGCAAGGGGCTCTCACTCGGCGAGGGCGCCGCGATCCTCGTCGTCGAGGAGGCAAATCACGCGCGCCGGCGCGGCGCGGAGCCCTACGCCCGCGTGCGTGGCTACGGCGTGACCAACGACGCGTTCCACATGACCCAGCCCGAACCCAGTGGGGCGGCGTGGGAGCGGACGCTGCGCGCGGCGCTTGCCGACGCCGGCGTTGCGGCCGAGGAAATCGATCACGTCAACGCGCACGGCACCGCCACCGAACAAAACGACACCGCCGAGTGTGCCGCGTACCGGCGCGTTTTCGGCGCGCGATTGGCGGCAGTTCCAGTGGTATCGGTCAAGGGCGCAATCGGCCACTGCCTGTGCGGCGCGGGCGGCATGGAAGCCGCCGTTGCCGCATTGACGATCGCACGCAGCGTGCTGCCGCCGACCGTCGGGTTCGTCGAGCCAGATCCCGACTGTCCCGTCGACCCAGTCGCTGGTGCGGCGCGGCCTGCTTCCCTACGCCTGGTGCTTTCATCCTCGTTCGCGTTCGGCGGCAACTCCGCCGCGCTCGTGCTCGGGAGCTGCGCGTGAGCGGCGGACCGTTCGTGCGCGCCGTCGGCGTGGTATGCCACGCGGGCAGCGGGATCGCCGCGCTCCGTCGCGCGCTCGCCGACCCCGACTGGAAGCCGGAGCCCGGCCTCGCTCGGCCCGATGCGCCGCCGCTCCCGGTTGCCGTCTGCCGCGACTTCACGACACGCGACGTGCTCCCACCGTTGCTGGCACGACGGCTCGACCGCCCTGCCCGACTGCTCGCCGTGGCCGCACGCGAGGCGCTGCTTCAGCTCGGGGACCCGCTTCCCTGGGATCCCGAGCGGGTGGGCGTGGCGGCCGCTACCTGGAACGCCGGCACCTCCGCCCTAGTCGAGGTGTTGCGGGCGGTCTTCCTGGCCTGCCCCGAGGAGGCCCCGCCGGCGCAGTTCCCCTCCACCGTGGCCAACGCGCCGGCAAGCCAGCTCGGCATCCTCGCGAAGCTCGGCGGTCCCAACGTCACCTTTGCCGAGAAGCAGGCGGGCGGCGCACGCGCCGTAATCGAGGCGGCGCGGCTGCTCGACCGCGGGCGCGCGGACGCAGTCATCGCCGCTGGCGTGGATGAGGGCGATTGGCTCAACGCCGAAGGGTACCTTCGCCTCGGCGCCCTGGCCCGCGCAAACCGGCCAGGCATGCTCCTCGCGGAAGGCGCGGCCGTCCTCGTGCTCGCCCGGGAGCCCGGCCCGGCTCCGCTCGCTCGCGTTGCCGGCTGCGGTTCCGCTTCGAGCCCGGCGCCGCCCCACCGCTACCCGGACCAGCCCACTGCGCTCCTCGCTGCGTCTCACCAAGCGCTCGCGCGCGCCGGCCTCACGCCCGACGCGATTGACGTCGTGATCTGCCAGGCCAATGGCAGCCCGGCTCTCGCAGCGCTCGAGCTCACCGCCTGGGGCTGCTTGTTCGGCGATCACCGCCCGGCCGTGCTGGCGCCCGCCGAGCGCCTCGGTGAGGGTGCGGTCTCGCCGGCGTTGCGCGCGCTCGTGGCGACCTTGGCACTGGCCGGACAGGTGTCGATCGCGTGGCCACCACCTCCGGAGCTGGGGGCCGCAGGTTTCCCGCCGATGGTTGCGAGGCCGCAGCACGCGCTCGTCACGGCTGTCGCCGGCGGCGGCGCCACCGAGGCGCTCGTGCTCAGTCGAGCGTAGGCTCATCCAACCCAAAGAGGGTGCGCAGCGTGCGCTCGATGCGAGCGGGGTGGGTTCCGCGCCAGTAGGCCCGGCCACAGCCGGGGCATGTGAAGAACCGGCTCGCCCGCGCGGCCACGTAGGGCGGCACGTGGTCGCGCACCACCTCCGGTTCGGCCTCGACCAGCTCGCCGTTGCAGCAGGAGCAGCGGGTAAAGAAACGTAGGGGATCGAGTTGCAGTGGCAGGCGGGCGCGTAGCTCGCCAACCTGCTCGGCGATCGAACCACCGTGGAGAAGGAGGACGCGCGGTCCCGCCAGCGCGGCCAAGCGCCGATCCTTGGTGAGCAGCCAGCGCCCTGCGGCGCGGGCCTGGGCAGCCAAGCCCAGATCGGGAAGAGCGGCATCAAAGCTCGCGTCGAGGCCGGCGAAACGCAGCCACCGAGCGAGCCGGCCGAGCATGGCGTCACAGGCAAAACGCAGCTCCTCCATCGACCGAATTCTAGTGTGCTAGCATGCGAAAGGATGCGGCTATCAGCCCAAGACAACTGGAGGTGGAGATGAGCTCGAGCCAGGATCTGCGCGAGCAACTCGCGCAAGAAGATCCCGAATATCGCCAACTCTTGGAGCAGCATCGCGCCCGTGCCCGCCGGCTGGAGGAGCTGGCACAGAAGGGCTGGCTCACCACCGAGGAGGAGCAGGAAGAGAAGCGGCTCAAGAAAGAGAAGCTGCAGCTCAAGGATCAGATGGAAGCCCGCCTGCGCCGCCGCCCTGCCTGATGCGGATGTTCCCGCTCGCCCCCGAAGGATATTCATTTGTCCTGATCCCGGCCTTGGCCGGGGTCGTTGCTTGGCTCTTCGGCTACCACTGGGTCGCGGTGCCGTGCTGGCTCGTAATGCTGGCGTGCGTCGCCTTCTTTCGGGATCCGGCGCGAGAGAGCGACGCGCCACCCGAGGCGGTGTTGGCCCCGGCCGACGGCAAGGTGCTCTCCGTAGGCAACGCACCGGAGGGCCTGATCGCGATAGGCCTTCCGAAGCAAGTCTCGATCTTCATGTCTCCGACCGACGTGCACGTCAACCGCGCCCCGATCGCCGGCAAGGTGCGGGAGGCGCGCTGGAGCCCGGGAAGAAAGTTCCCCGCCTTCCGGGACAAGGCTTCCGCGCTCAACGAGCACAGCTTCGTGGTCGTGGAAGGGGAGCTCGGCACCGTCGCATTCAAGCAAATCGCCGGCGCAGTGGCACGCCGGGTGGTGTGCCGCCTCGAGGCGGGACAGCAGGTGACTCGTGGCCAGCGCGTCGGCATCATCAAGTTCGGGTCGCGGGTCGACGTCTTCCTCCCGGCGGACTCTACGGTCGAGGTGACGCCAGGGAAACGCGCTCGCGCCGGGATCACGACCATCGCGCGGTTGGTGCGCGTGAGCCAAGAATGAGCGTGCGCCGCCCGCGACGGATGCGGCCCCCAAGGCGCCCAGCACGCGAGTCTTTCCGCCGCGGGATCTACCTGTTGCCCTCACTGTTCACGGTGGGCAATTTGTTCTTCGGGTTCTGGGCGGTGATCGATGCCATTAACGGGCGCCTCGACCGCGCGCCGTGGTTGATCCTGGCCGCCGGCTTGCTCGACGGGTTGGATGGGCGCATCGCCCGCCTTACCCACGCGACCTCCGACTTTGGCAAGGAGTATGACTCCCTCGCCGACGTGGTCAGTTTCGGCGTGGCGCCAGCGATCCTCGCGTACCAGTGGGGTCTGCACGACATGGGGCATTGGGGCCTCGCCGCCGCGTTCCTCTTCCTCGTCGCCGGCACGATCCGCCTCGCGCGCTTCAACATCAAGGCCCAGGCCGCTGACCGGCGCTTCTTCACCGGCCTCGCGATCCCCGGCGGGGCCGGGGCGCTCACACTCATGGTGCTCCTGGATCCCGAGCCGGTCGTTGACCTGCGGCTCAAGGTTGTGGTTTGCATGTTCGTGTTTCTCATCTCCGTGCTGATGGTTTCCAACATCCCGTACCGATCGTTCAAGGAGATCAACCTGCGACGGCGCTGGCCGGTGTGGGCCATCTTCGTTATCGCCCTGGTTCTCGCGCTGGCCACCGCACTCGGACGGCAGGCGATGGCGCTGCTGCTTGGGATCTACATCCTCTCCGGACCACTGGAGGCTGGGATTCGCCGCCTCCGCCACCGACCCCTCCCCACCACGCAGCCCCGCCCTGAGGAGGTCCCAGGTGCTCCCCGCGCGCCCGCCGACCCTGAGCATCCTTGACCCGGTCTCGCTGCTCGGACGCGAACTCGTCGAGCGTGTCGCCCACGATTTGCCCGACGTGCGTCGCCGCCTGTTTCACACCGGCAGCGAAGCCGAGCACCTTGCCATCGAGGTAGCCGGCGAGCCCGCCCTCGTCTCCCCACTCCTCGACTTGGACGAACTCGACGGCAGCTCAGCCGTCGCCGTGACCCGCTCCCTTACGCCATCCGTAGGCGAGCGCCTGCTCGGCTGGCTACGCGCCCATGCATCGGTCCGACTCCTCGATTGCTCGCAACCCGGTCTCGCGGGCGCCGAGGCGGCAAGCGTGATCGCGGACTTGCCGAGAGGCCACCGCGGCCGTCCCTGGTTCCACCTCCCGGACCCAGCGCTGATTGGCCCCGCTCGCCTGGTGACCGCGCTTGCGCCGCTTGCTCCCACGTCCCTACACCTGACTGTGCTTGTCCCCGCATCCGCGTACGGCGTGGAGGCCCTCGAAGAGCTGCTCGCGCAAGGTGCGGCCCGGCTCTCAGGCCGCACGCCTAAGCCCGCGACCCATCTCCCTGGGATCCTCGCCTTTGACCTTCTGACGGCACGCGAGGAGCGCGTGTCCGCACTCGAGGCGCAGATCGCGGAGCTTTTCCCCGCCCTCGAGGTGCACCTGCAACTGGCGGACGCCGGTGTATTTCACGGCTATTTCGCTTCCGCCGCCGTTCGCTGCAGTCATCAAGTCAGCGCCCAGGTTGTTCGGTCGTTGCTCCGCGCTAGCGACGGTTTGCGATCAGCCCGCCGCAATGCTCGCTTCAGCGTGAGCGGGGCGGCCGAGGCGGACGGCGTGTTGGTTGGGGAGCTACGCGTACGACGAGACTGGGTGCTGGCGTGGCTGGCCACTGAAGGCCTGCGGGTGGGCGGCGCCGACGCCGCGGTTGCTGCGTTGATCGGGCTAGTCGCCTCGTAACGCTACTTGCCAGGCAGGGGCACGGGCCGCAGCGGTCCAACCAGATCGCTTCCATCACCGAGGCGCAGTCCCCAGCGGGCGGCGACCTCGCGCGGGCGGGTGAGGAACGTCACCACCACTCCCCCCAGCCGCGCACGCGGTGGCACATAGGTGAGGTATAGCCGCACCGTGTTCGCATCGCGCACCACCGTGCGCCGCCACGTCTCACCGTCCCAGCGCCCGTACTCAACCCCGCCGAACTCACCCAGCCGCAAGTCCCGCACCACGGTGCCCGAGAAGCGCAACTCTATCCAATTACCCACCGTCGCAATTGCGCTCCCGTGCGCGGTCGGGTTTGACACTGAGACCTTCAAGGTGGTGGGGGAGGGCCATTCCACCTCGGTGCGAGGCGAGGGGTACGGCAAACCCCCGTTGAGGTAGTCAAGAAAAGCTTCGCGGCTCATCCCAAGCGTGGGCTCCGGCGCCGGAAGACCCACGGTATCCCAGCCCTCGAGGCTCCCGCGCACCGGGCGGAGAATCAGGCCAACGTCCCGGTTATAGCGCGCGGTGTCAACAACGCTGACGCTAACCCGCTGGTCGGCCTCCAGCGCGACTCCACCCCAGTCCACGGCTCGGCGCAAGATGAACACGTCGCCGTCCTCGCCGGGGCGATAACTCGCCACCTCCGAGTTGGCAAGCACCGCCAACGAGGCGCCGCCAGGGCCAGGCGCGGGGTTTGCCCCTGGGGCGACAATGATGCCGACCCGGAATCGCGCCCCCGCCGTGTCCACGCGAGCCAACGCAACGAGGTCGTCCTGGAGGGTCGAGGCCGCGAAGGAGAGCGCCGTTGGGTTCCCCAATGCGAAGGCGAGCAGCCTCACGCCTGGCCAGCCGCCGTTAGGCAGGTGTTCGCTAAGATCTCCGGCGCTTAGGGCTAGCTCAACCGGCGCCTGCAGCTTCCGCGCGACCCCGGCAGCGAAGAACGGCAGACCTGGAAAGTAGCGTCGCGCGGCCAGGATGAGCCCGCCGTTGGTGCCCAACGAGCGCGCCACCGGCGCAAATTGCGCGCCAAACATAGCCGCGTCGCCGCTTGCCTTGCCTTCGCCCTCCACCCACACCAGCGCGGTGACCGGAAAGCGGCCGATCGGGCTCAGGTTGGGGAGCGGCGAAAGCGTGAACCGCGAGCCTTGCGGAGCAACCTCGACCCGCCCAACCGGCAGCACGACGCCGGCAACGCCCGCGCTCGCCAGCGCCGTGACGGTCGCCTCATCTGGCACGCCGCCCAGGAGCCAGACGCGGTGCGTCAGCTCTCGCGACGGCGACGCCACCGCCAGTGCTCCCGCGAGGCAGGCGGCGCCAGCCATCAGAGCCTGCGTACGCACCATCGTGGTCATGCTATCAGACTCATTCGGCCCGGGCCGGAAAGGTCAAGCGAACCTCCAGCCCCGCGCCGACATTGCTGGCCTCCACGCTCCCACCCGCCCGGGCGACGACCCTCTGCACCACTGCGAGGCCGAGGCCGCTGCCCTCGCTGGTGGTGGAGAAGTGAGGCTCGAACAGGCGACCAAGCAGCTCAGTGGGGGCGCCCCCACCGGTATCTCGGACCGATAGCACCACCTGGTTGGCTTGCTTTCGCACGGCGACGACGATCTCGCCGCGCGAGGGTCCCAGCACCCGAATCGAGTTCTCGAGCAGGTGGCGCAGCGCACGACGCACCCAGAGCGCGTCCGCGCTCACCTCGGCCTCGTCGCCCTCCACGCGCACCGCGACGCCACGTTGAGCCAGCACCTCATACTCCGCGACGACCTCCTCCGCCAGGGCGCGGAGCGCGATCACCCTAGGCTCCCAATGTTCGAGCGCCACCAGGTTGGCGAACCCCTGCGCCACCTCACGGAGCTGCTCGACCCGGTCGAGGATCTGCGGCGCGGCGAGACGGGCCACCTCCACCACCGAGTCAGGACCCCGATCGAGCGCCGCCTTCAGCTCCTCGGCCCAGAGCCGGATCGGAGTGAGCGGATTCTTGACCTCGTGCGCGGCGATCCGCGCCAGCTCGGCAAGCGACGAGAGACGCTCCGCCCGGGCCAGCTCCGAGAGGTCCTCCATCACCACCAGGATGCGGCCCCCGCCGCCCGCCAGCGGCAGCACCGTGACCCGCCACAGCGCCTCCGGCGAGCCTAACGGGTGGACGGTTTCCTCCGCGCGCTCCCCCGCCGTGCCGCGGGCCACCAGGGTCGTGAGCTTCGGCGTGAAGTTGGCAGCCAGGGCGGCGAGCTGGCGCTCGCCGGCGGCCAGGGTGGCGGCTGCCGCGTTGGCGAGCTCGATCTGGCCCGCGCCGTCGGCGACCAGCACCGCGGTCGAGAGCGTGCCGAGGACACTTTCAAGCAGGTCCCGTTCGCCACGCAACTCCTCCTCACGGCGTCGCACCTCGCGCGCCATGGAAACGAAGGCGTGACCAAGCGCGCGAACGTCCTCATCGCCCCCGGTCTCGAGCCGCGCCACCGGCTCCCCCCGCGCCAGCCGCTGCGCGGCACCAACCAGGCGGCGCAACGGACGGGACAGCCGTTGGCTCAAGCGCTCGGCAGTCGCCAGCGCTGCCATCATGGCGAACAGCCCGGCGACCACGAACCATTCGCCCGGCGACGGGCTATGACCAAGAGCCTCCAGGCGCAAACCGACGATACCGACGACGACCGGTTCCTCACCCTCGCGCAGCGGCGCGTACATATCCGTCTCCTCGCCGCCCACGATCACCGGCTCTCGCCACCCGCGCACCGACCGCACGTACGCCTCGGCGGGTGGAAGACCAGGAATCCTGCCGAGCTCTACGAGGTCGAGACGCGTCGAGCTGACCAGTCGCCCCGAGCGATACACGGCAACTGCGCCTCCCATCTCCCCCACCAACGATGCGAGACCCTTCTCAGCGCGGGCCGAGGTGACAAACTGCGACAGGCCACGCCCGAGTTCCTGGCGCGCCTTGGCCTGCTGGCGGCTCCACTGCTGCGGGAGGAGCGGACCGAGTAGGAGCACCGGGAGCACGACTGTTGCGACCGCCAACAGGCGCACGCGGCCGGCAAACGTTCGCCGACGCTTCCACCAGTTGCGCCACCGGCGCCGACGCTCCCACCCCGTCAGCGGGAACGCGCCCCACAGCGTGAGCGCTGCCGCCATGAGCCCTTCCTCGGCGAGCGGGCGGCGCAACCAAGGAACCACTAACACACCGTCGTGGTGGGCACGGAAATAGGCAGCCAGCTCCCGCTTGCCGACTCCTACCGTGTCCCACCCGCTCCCTTCCGCCAACGCGCGTCCCACCACGAGGGGAGAGAGCGGGCGGAAAATCGCGCCCCGACCGGTCGGCGCGCCCGACCGGTCAAAGACTGCAAGCGGTTGTGCCAGGCCGGCCGCCGCCAACCCCCCGAGCAGATCAGCCGGAGGAGGCGGGGTGAGGACGGCAACCTGCCAACCGTTGCGCAGCGTGCGGGTGGCGATCACACGCGGCTGCTCCGCGGTCGGCATGTTGCCCTCGCCCCACACCCCGGCGGGGGCGCCGAGCCGGTCCGCGAGCGCGAGCGAGGTGCCGGGCAGGGTCTGTGCCAGGTTGAGCCAGGTGGCGAGGCGCCCGAGCACGACCAAGCGCTCCTCAGGCTCCAGCGCCACGAGATCGGCGAGGCCCTGCTCCGGTAGCGAGGCCAGCATCGTCCGGGCCGGCAGCTCGATCCGCTCATGCTGTGCGAGCGTCGCTTCCGTCACGGCCACGAGGCGATCGCGCCGCGCGACATCCTCGCCGCTGACGAGGAGCCCGGCAGCTAGCGCAGCGGGCAAGAGGAGGCCGCGTCCCGGCAAGCCCAGCAAGCTAACCGCGGCCGCGGCTACCCCTAGCCCCGAGGCGCTGGGGTTGCGAAACACGACCAACATCGGCACCCAGCTTGCAACCCGGATCGGCCAGGCCACGGCCCAACTCCGCCCCGCCACATTGCGGAGCATCAGCGCCAGTGACGCCACCAGCGCCCAGCGCAGCGCTCCCGGCCACAGCAGGCGGGCTGGTACCGGCTCGAGCTCCAGCAGGGCAAACAGCCCTGGCAGCACGCAGCCAACCGCGCCTGCCGTCACGGCTCCCGCGAGCCTGCCTGGCAAGCCTCTCGGAAGCCAACGGGCACAGGCGGCGACGCCGACAATGCCGACCACCACCCACCACCCGCCGGTTGCCCAGCCGAAGACAGGCAGCAGCGAAACGCTCACCCCAAGCAACAGGAGGGGCAAAACCAGGCCCCGACCTACGCACAACACCGCCAGCGCCAACAGCAGCGCGAGTCCTGGCGCGCTCCACACCTCTGCGCGTGTCGGACGCACCTCGACACCGAGCGAGCTGACGAGGCCGCCCTGGAGCACCGGGCTGCCCCCTCCCACCACCGGCACCACGCTCGCCACTCTCCCCACCCACACGCCCAGAATCGTGCGGCGACCGCTCTCGGGAAGCTCGATCCCGGCCAGCAACGCGCCCAGCGGCCGACCGCCTTCGAACACCGGCTCGCGGCACCACAACCATACCGATCCGACCCCCGGCTCAGCAGCGGCGACGCGATCGCCGAGAGGCCGCAAGCGGACAGGCAGCCGTGCCACTGGTCCCGTCCACGCGACCGGAAGACCGTTGTCGTCCACGAGCACGAGTGCATCGACGTGAGCCGGAAACGAGCGCGCCGCGCCCTCGAGCAACGGAAACGGCGCCTCGGGCTCCGCCTCACGACCGCCGGGGTAGAGAAAGCTGGAGATGCGCGGCTCCTCCGCTAGGGCGGCGAGCCGCTGTTGCAGGGCACCGATTTGCATCGCCGTCCGCGCGGCAACCTCAGCGGCCGGTCTCGCGGCAGGGATGAACGCATCAACCGCGAGCGCCACGCCCACCACGACCGCCAAGGCCGGCCCGCGCCGCGAGAGGCGCCACCAGGCCAGCGCCAGTGCGACCAGGGCGAGCGGAAGTCGCCATGCGAGCGACTCCATCGGCAGGCCAGGCCACGGGCCAGCCGCCAGCGCGGCCAGGAGCGCCGCCGCAATCCCAACTGGATTTAGCGCGGGTGGGCGAGTTCGGGCAGCATCGGGACCTGCAGGCCGGTTCGTCGCGCGCAGTTGATCGCCTCCTCGTACCCCGCATCCACGTGGCGCATCACCCCGCATCCAGGGTCGGTGGTGAGCACCCGCTCGAGCCGGCGTGCCGCTTCGGCGGTACCGTCGGCGACCACCACCATGCCGGCGTGCTGGGAGTAGCCGATCCCCACCCCACCACCGTGGTGGATCGACACCCAGGTGGCGCCCGCCGCGGTGTTGAGCATCGCGTTGAGGAGCGGCCAGTCGGCGATCGCGTCGGAGCCGTCACGCATCCCCTCGGTCTCGCGGTTGGGAGACGCCACCGAGCCGGCATCGAGGTGGTCGCGCCCGATCACGATCGGCGCCGAGATCTCGCCGCTCGCCACCAACTGGTTGATGATCAGCCCGAAGCGCGCTCTCTCGCCGTAGCCGAGCCAACAGATACGCGAGGGCAGCCCCTGGAAGTGCACCCGCTCACTCGCCATGCGAATCCAGCGGCCGAGCGGGGCGTCGTCGGGAAACGTCTCGAGGATCGCTCGATCGGTGCGGGCGATGTCGGCCGGGTCACCGGACAATGCGGCCCAGCGGAACGGGCCCTTGCCCTGACAAAACAGCGGCCGGATGTAGAGGGGCACGAAGCCGATCACCTCGAACGCGTCCGCCACGCCGGCTTTCACCGCCTGGCCGCGCAGGTTGTTGCCGTAGTCGAAGGTGACCGCGCCGCGGCGCTGCAGCTCAAGCATCGCGCGCATGTGCTCGGCCATGGTGCGGTACGCCTCGGCCTTGTACCGCTCGGGGTCGCTCTGGCGCAGCGCCAACGCCTCGGCGAAACGCATGCGGTTGGGTACATATCCGTGCAGCTCGTCGTGGGCCGAAGTCTGATCGGTGAGGACGTCCGGCACGACGCCGCGCGCAATCAGGCGAGCGAGCAGATCGGCGGCGTTGGCGACCACGCCGATCGAGCGGACCGATCCTTCCGTCTTGAACAAGAGGGCACGGTCGATGGCTTCGTCGAGGTCGGCGAATTTCTCATCGAGGTAGCCCGTGGCCAAACGCTTGTCGATGCGCGCCGCATCCACCTCCGCGGCGAGAAACACGGCTTCGTTCATGGTCGCGGCGAGAGGCTGGGCACCGCCCATGCCGCCAAGACCGGCCGTAACCACGAGACGGTTGCGCAGGCTCCCGCCAAAGTGCTTGCGCGCCGCCGCCGCGAAACACTCGTAGGTCCCCTGCAGGATCCCCTGGGTGCCGATGTAGATCCAGGAGCCCGCGGTCATCTGGCCGTACATCGTGAGCCCCAGCCCCTCGAGACGGCGAAACTCATCGGCGGTTGCCCAGTGCGCGACTATATTGGCGTTGGCGATGAGCACCCGGGGGGCATCGGGATGGGTGTGGAAGATCCCGACCGGCTTGCCGGATGCCACCAGGAGCGTCTCGTCGTTTTCCAGCGCCCTGAGGCTCGCCACGATCGCGTCGAAGCACTCCCAATTGCGGGCCGCCTTGCCGCTCCCACCATAAACAACGAGATCCTGTGGGCGCTCCGCAACCTCGGGGTCGAGGTTGTTCATCAGCATCCGCAAGGCGGCTTCCTGCCCCCACCCCTTGCAGGAAAGGTGCCGCCCACGGGGAGCGCGAACAAGACGAGACTGGGCCATGGCGTTTGACCTCCAGCCGCCGGCCGTCACCGCCGGCGCATCGCAATGCTAGCGCGGATTGGACGCGGCGGTGCTGCGTGCGGCGGCACAGGAGCCCAATGGGGAACGGCCCTTACCTTCGCCACATCACGCGAGCGCCTGATCGCGACACGCCGCCGCCAACCTCCACCGCGCCGGCCGGGGCGATCGCGAGCGCCGCGGCGCGCACCGCTTCCCGCCGCTCCGGTGGGAGCCAGAACAGCACGCTGCCACCGCCCCCGGCGCCACACGCCTTGCTGGCCCAAGCGCCGGCGTCGGCCCCGGCAGCGAGAATCGCATCGAGTGCCGGCGTGCTCACCGCGGGGGCGAGCGTCCGCCGCGCGCGCCACTCTGCAGCCACCGCCTCACCGACTGCCTCCTCGTCGCGAGCGAGGAGCGCCCTCCGGCACGCCTGGGCGGTCGAGGCAATCGCTTCCAGTGCCGCAGCGACCTGCACATCGCCATCGACCCGCGCCCGGTACACCTCCCAGTTGACCATGCCCGAGGCATGGGCGATGCCCGAGTACACCACCAGCAAGCGGGCTTGCAGCCAGTCGAGGTCCACGTCCAGCCGCTCGACGCACTCTCCACCCGGATCGAGGTGGACTGCGAGCGCGCCGCCGCGCAGCGCTGCGAGGTAGTCCTGCACACCGGTGGGCGCCAACAGCACACCCGCCTCGAGGTCGCGAAGCTGAGCGACGAGCCGCGCCTCCGCTACGTGCCTCCCGGCCAATGCCAGGCACCCACGGGCAAGGGCGACCGCGAGTGACGAGGACCCTCCAAGGCCCGAGCCCACCGGCGGCTGGTCAAGCACCTCGACATCGAGGCCCCCGCCAGGGAAGAAGTGAAACCCAACCACCGCGACCAGGTGACGTGAAGCGTCCACCGGCGCGAGCGACACCGGCGCCCGGTCCGGGCTGTGAAAGAGGATCGACCCTGGTTTGGCGGCGCCCGGAGAAAGTCGCATGTGAACGCCACGCCGCAGCGCGACGTTCACCGTGGTTGCTCCGGAGTGAAAACAGTAGAGCGGCCACAAATCGAGGGTCCCACCCGCAAGATCGGCGCGCACCGGAGCGCGAACCTCGACGAACCGGGATCCGGGGTGCGCGGGTTCCCATCCGGAATGCATCGGCTCAGTCATGCGGCAGGGGCCGCCTCAACGCGACGCGGAGCGCTTCGACGCACCGACCGGCGGGGACCCCTATTCCGCCTGCCCGTCTCGTCTGCGCGCGTTTTGGAGCCTTCACCGATCAGCCATGCCCTGAACGAGATCGTGCACCTCGGCGGAGCCCGGCCCACAGCGGGCGCGTACGGTGCCGTTCTGTTCCACCAGGAGTACCGCCGGCGCTTTGGTCACGTGAAAGCGCCGCAGCAGCTCGCCGTGCGGATCGATCACGTGGACAAGCGTGCCGGCGCCGGAGCCAAGCCGGGCTGCCGCGCCAGGCTTGTCCTCCTGGAAGACGACGAGCACGCCAGGCCAGCCATGCTCGTGTGCTGCGCTTTCGATCTCGGGAACGAGCTTCGCGAACGCGTCGGCTCCGGGCAGCCAGGAGTTCCAAAAGACAATCACCGCAGGCCCGTGCGCCAAGAGTTCGGGCAGGGAGAAGGTCGCCCCCGATGCGGTATGGAGGTCGCCCCCTGCACCCGCGGTCACGGCGAATGCGAGTGCGAGGGAAGCTACCAGCATGGCGTCATGCTAACAGACGACCGCCGCGCCCTCACCGCGCCACGGCCAGACGGTCAGCTTCAGCCGTCGAGGGTCCCCTCAGTGAACACGAGGCGATACGGCCGGCACCACGTGGTCAAAGTAGGAGTCCACGTCGATGTTCTCCGAGCGCAGCCGGTGCGGGCGCTCGTGCAAGTAGTTGTATCGCACCCCGAATGAGAGGAGCGCCCTTTCCAGCATCCGCCGACCACGGTAAAGCCTGGACATCACGGTCCCGACCGGAATCGCGAGGATGTCGGCGATCTCCTTGTAGGCGTACCCCTCGATGTCGGCGAGCAGCACCACGATCTTGTAGTTGTGCGGCAACGCCACCAGCGAGCGGCGCACCTCGCCGTCAAGCGAGGCTTCCAGCAGCTCGTCCTCGGGCGTGCGGGTGGCGCCGGGATCGTTGCTCACCAGCGCCGACTCGAAGGTCTCCTCCAGCTCGGCGAAGTCCACCTGGGCGGGGAGCTGCTTGCGCCGTCGGTACTCGTTGATGAAGGTGTTCTTGAGGATCTTGAACAGCCACGCCTTGAGGTTGGTGCCCGGCTGGAACGACGCGTAGTGCCGATACGCCTTGAGGTAGGTTTCTTGCAGGAGGTCCTCTGCATCTTCGGCGCTGCGGGTGAGGCGAAGCGCCGTCTTGTAAAGCTGTTCACGAAAGGGAAGCTGGCCACCCTTGAAGTCCCAAGACCCCTGGTCGCTCATGTTCGCCTCCACTCAACGGTTGATATCGTAAATGAGTCAGAGTTGCAATGTCAATACCTCGACAAAACATGGACGCCGTCGCAGTCGCGGCATCCAAAATTGCCCCTGCGGCTACAACTCCAGCACGTGCCTGCATCGTAAGTATAAGAAAAGCATAGACATCTTCATCTGACTCAGGCTATTGGCAGGGTCCGGCGAGGGGCAACGGCAATCCGCTCCGAGTCTGTGACGACCCGGAGGGCTGCCGGGGGACGAGCCTCCGCGGTGACGGGGATCACCGCACCGCGAGAGGCTGCGAGCCGGGATTACTTGCCGAGGATGATGAAAGCGATCAGCAGCGCGTAGATCACCAGCGATTCAATGAAGGCGACGCCAATGATCATCGTGATGCGCACCGGCCCCGCTGCGCCCGGGTTGCGACCCATGCTGGTGCAGGCCGCAGCGACGGCCTTGCCCTGACCGAAGGCGCCAGCGAAAGCCGCTACCCCGAGGACGAGTGCCGCAGCGACGAACTTCCAAATGTCGCGTGTCACGGGCGCGCTTCCACCCGCTTCCTGGGCAAACGCTGGACCCGCGATTGCCAACATCACGATTCCGACCACAACCACCAGCAGTACCTTCCTCATCGACTCAACCCCCTTCTTAAAGGTTCGCGTGCGCTCTCAGTGCTCCTCGGCGGTGGCCCCGGAAATGTAGACCGAGGTCAGCATGATGAAGATGAACGTTTGAATCGTCGCGCCGAGGGTTCCCAACCCCATCATCGCGGGTACGAAGAACGGCAGGATGACGAGGAAGATCCCAGTCGCGGTGTGCTCTGCGAAGATGTTGCCAAAGAGTCGGAGGGCCAACGACAGCACCCTCGCGAGGTGCGAGATGATCTCGAGCGGCACCATGAGCGGGAACAGCCACCACACCGGTCCCATGAAGTGCTTGGCGTAGCCGATTGGTCCCTGCCGTCTGATCCCCACGATGTTGTAGAACAGGAACGCGGTGATCGACAGCGCAAACGTTGTGTTCGTGTTGGCGGTCGGCGGCTGCAAGAAGAAGATGAGGCCAAAGGCGTTCGCGATGAAGATGAAGAACGCGAGGCTGGCGATGAACGGCACGAAGTCCTTGCCCCGCCCGTGGCCGATCACGTCCTCGGTGAGGTTGCGCAGGCCCGAGAGGAGCAGCTCAAGCACCTGCTGCAGGGTGGACGGCGTGTCCAGGGAGAGATGCAGCCGTGTCCACACCAACATGACCGCGACGATCACCACGACAAACAGCGCCATCACCACGTGATCAGGGAGCCAGGCGCCCGCCTCACCGTCGAGACCCATCGCATGCTGCCACCCCGGTGAGGGCACACCGAGGATACGCGTCAGTAGCGCGTTGACGGGATGAAACAGAATCGACAGCTCGTGGTGCATCTACGCCTTCTCCTCCTCCCGGTCGTCACCGCGCAACCCTGCCACCGCGAGCGCGACAAGGAAGCAGCCAATTCCCACCGCAACCGCCCACAGCTCGATCCGTTCGCGCAGGAGGTAGAGAAACCCGAACAGCAACCCCCAAAGGGCGAATCGGCCAACGAGCAGCGCAACGGCGCCTCGCGTGATACGAGGTCGCCCCGGCTGAAGGAGCCGAATGAGCAGCCCTTCCAGCCAAAGTCCGTTGATCATACCGACGGCGGTAGTCACGGTCAAGGCGAGCGCGCTCCACGGCTTGCCCATCCAGGTCACGAGCGCGGCGGCAGCAACGGTGATGACGGCCGCCAGAGCAAGCGCACGGCGCATCGGCACCTCAGAGATCCTCATCCTGGTGTGAATCTGCCGCCTCGTCCTCCTCTCGGCCGATGCGGATCGCGGTCCTCACCGCGTTGAGGAAGCCCCCTGCTACGCCGATCACGGTAAAGATCACGGTGAACCACGGGGCTGTAGACAATGCGCGGTCCATGAACCGCCCCCAGAGATACCCGAGCAAGATTGCGATGGGAAACGCGAGGCCAAGCGAGGAGGCGTCCGCGATGCGGCGGAGTGAGGCAGCGGTGCGTTTCTTCCGCTGGCCGCTCACGGCGAACCCAACACCCCCAGGGTTGCGCGCGCAGCCGCGAGGAACGGTGCGGGCAGCAGGCCAACCACGAGCACCGCCAAGCCACACGCCCAGATCACCCGCTCGGTCCACGGCGTGGCAACCAGCGGCGCTGGCTGTGCATCGGCTCCCTCGCGCAGGTACATCTGCAGCACGATGCTGAAATAGTAGTACAGCGACACCGCTGACATGAGCACCGCGACGACGACCAACCAGATGTACCCCGCATTGACGGCGGCGGCGAAAAGGTACAGCTTGCCCATGAACCCTGCCGTCGGCGGGATGCCGCCGAGTGAGAGCATGAACAGCAGCATGCCGAATGCGGCCATTGGGTGCTTGGTCGCGAGGCCGGCGTAGTCCTGCACCGTCTCGCCGGCGTAGCCGCGGGATTCCAGCATCACCACGAACGCGAACGCGCCGAAGTTGGTGACGGTATATGTGAGCAGATAGAAAAGCACGCTTTGCACGCCGGCCGGACCGCCGGCGACCAGACCCACCAGCACGTATCCGGCGTGGGCAATCGAGGAGTACGCGAGCAGCCGCTTGACGTTCTTCTGTGTCAACGCAGCAATGTTGCCCCACACCATGGTGAGGACCGCCGCGCCCCCGACGAGCCAGCGCCACTGCGCATCGAGCGGCCCGAGCCCGCCAAGGAACACGCGCAGGAAGATCGCAAACGCCGCCGCCTTGGGTCCCACGGACAGGAACGCGGTGATCGGCGTGGGCGCGCCCTCGTAGACGTCAGGCGTCCAGACGTGGAACGGCACCGCGGCCACCTTGAAGAGGAAGCCGCACGCCAACAGTGCGACGCCCACCATGGTGGCAGCGCTCGCACGACCCGACCCAACCGCCGCTGCCAGCTCGTTCAGGTCGAGCGTCCCGGTCGTGCCGTACAGCAGCGACAGACCGTAGAGCAGGACACCGGAAGAAAGCGCACCGAGCACGAAGTACTTCGCCGCCGCCTCGTGCGACTTGACCTCACGCCGGAAGTACCCGGCGAGCACGTAGCTGGACAGCGCCATCAGCTCGAGGCCGACGTAGATCACCGCCAGGCTGGTGCCGGAGGCCATCGTCATCATCCCCACGGTGGAGAACAACACCAAGGCGTGGTACTCGCCCGGCCGGTAATCATGGCGCTCGAGGTAGTCGAGCGAGAGCAGGATCGCCAGCGCCGACGAGACGATGAAGAGCACCTTGAAGAACACCGCGAAGTGATCGAGCGCAAACATGCCGGCAAAGAAGCGGGCGCCAGGACTGACCGCGCCCGACGCCAACCACAGCGCCAAGGTGGTCGCGGCAAGCGCGAACACCGCGCCCGCGCCGAGGAGGCGGTGCTGTCGCTTACCGGCAGCTAGGCCGGCGAGCAGTAGCACCATCGCCAGCGCGGCCAGGACCAGCTCGGGCATCAGGGCAACCAGATCTGCGCGCATGACTCAGTGCTCCTGGCCGGACCCCGTTGCCAACGGCGCCGCGAGCTGCGCCAGCGGCCGGTTCAGGTAGTCGGGGTCCACGGCTTGCACGACGCGCTTGATCGAGGGCTCGAGGATCCTGAGGAACGGCTTGGGGTAGAGACCAATCCAGAAGCACATCACGATCAGCGGGATGAGCGTCCACTGTTCGCGCAGGCCAACGTCCTTGAGCGTCTTGTTCTCCTCGTGGGTGATCTCGCCGAAAAACGTGCGCTGGTACATCCAAAGCATGTAGGCGGCGCCGAGCACGATACCGGTGGCGGCGAGAGCCGCCCAAGCGGTGGAACGGCCGAACACGCCGATCAGAATGGTCAGCTCGCCGACGAAGCCGTTGAGCGTTGGCAGCCCAATTGAAGCCAGGGTGATGATCATGAACAGCATCGCGTAGATCGGCATCACCTTCGCGAGACCACCGTAGTCCGCGATCATGCGCGTGTGGCGCCGCTCGTAGATGATCCCCACGAGCAAGAACAAGCCGCCGGTGGAGAGCCCGTGGTTGATCATCTGGAGCACCGAGCCGGACAGCCCATGGGGGTTCAGCGCAAACATACCGAGCATGCACAACCCAAGGTGGGAGACCGACGAGTACGCCACCAGCTTCTTCATGTCCTTTTGCGCCATCGCTACCAGCGCGCCGTAGATGATGCCGATGATGGCAAGCGCGACCACCCATGGCACCGCCTTGCGGGTCGCATCGGGCAATAGCGGCAGCGACAAGCGGATGAAGCCGTACGTTCCCATCTTCAACAGGACGCCCGCCAGAATCACCGACCCTGCCGTCGGCGCCTCCACATGGGCGTCGGGCAGCCAGGTGTGGAACGGGAACATCGGGACCTTGATCGCGAAGCCGATGAAGAACGCGAGGAAGATCCAGAACTGCAGGTTTGGCGGGATCTGCGGCGCGATCTTATAGAGCTCCGTGACGTCGAAGGTTGGGGCGTTGCCCAACCCCGGCAAGCCGATCGCCTTCAGCCCAGTCGAATTGTAGAAGTAGAGCGCGAGGATGCCGACGAGCATCACCACCGAGCCGACCAGTGTGTAGAGGAAGAACTTGATCGCAGCGTAGAGCTTGCGGGGGCCACCCCAGATGCCGATGAGGAAGTACATCGGCACCAGCATGACCTCCCAGAACACGTAGAAGAGGATGAAGTCGAGCGAGATGAACACGCCTAACATGCCGGTCTGCAGGAGCAGGAGGAAGACGTAGTACTCCTTCTGCCGATGGGTGATCGCGGTGAACGAGGAGTACACCGAGACGAACCCGAGTAGCGTGGTGAGCAGGATCAGCAGCACCGAGATGCCATCCACGCCGACGAAGTACTTGGCGCCTACCGAGGGGATCCACTCGCGGCGATAGATGAGCTGGAAAGCTGGCCCCGAGGGCTCGTAGAGGAACCAGAGCGGCACGGAGAGCAGGAAGTCGAGCCCTGCCACCACCGTGGCCACCGTCTTGATCGCCTTCGCCTGGTCGCTCTTGAGCAGGAAAACAATGACGAGGGCGCCGAGCAGCGGCACGAAGCAGATGACGTTCAGCAGGTTCGAGACAAAACCCATCGCAACCCCCTCACGAAGACCTTCTCTAGCGGGCCAACCAAAGCGCGGCGGCCACCATCAACACGAACCCCACCGCCATGACCAGGGAGTAACCCTGCACCACACCCCACTGCACACGGCGCAGCACGCCGCTCATCCAGCCGTAGAAACTTGCCACCAGGTTCACCAGACCGTCCACGACGTTGAGGTCGAAGAACCCTGAGACGAACGAAGTAGCTACCGTGAGGTGCCGAGAGCCGTTGACCGCACCGTCCACCACCCGCGCATCGAACTCCCAGCACGCCTTGGCAAGGCCGAGCGTTCCTGCCACCGCGGTGGCGTCGTACGCCTCGTCGACGTAGTACTTGTTGGCGACGGCGGCATAGGCATTGGGGAACCGCTCGGCCAGACGCTGCGGCCGCACGAACGCTTCCGGCCCGAAGTAGAAGCGCTTCGCGAGCAGTATCCCGCCCACCGCCACCGCCACCGAGAGGACGATGAGCGCCCACTCGAGCCCGACACCCGGCGCGTGCTCGACCTCGATGCTCGGCGCCACCCCATGGAGCAGCCGCTCCGCGAGGTTCGCCCCCGGCCCGAACATCCCC
>JBIOGJ010000044.1:0-38599 GCA_044447965.1 Thermoanaerobaculales bacterium
CCCCCCCCCCCAATTTTGTGGGGGGGCGGCCCCCCCCGGGGCCCGCCCCCCGGTGTTGGGGGGGGGGGGGGCGGGGGGCGCCTGCCCCACATGGTACGGTTCCGCGTGGAGCCGCGCGGCGACGAGCGCCTCGATGCGCTCGCGCGTGGCCTGCGGCAGGCGGTGCAGCGTCTGGTCGAGGAAGCCGTAGACGATCACCCGCATTGCCTGTCCGTGCGGTAGGCCGCGGCTGGACAGGTAAAAGAGCTGCTCGGGATCGAGTGGCGCCACGGTGGCGCCGTGGCTGCACTTGACGTCGTCGGTGAGGATCTCGAGCTCGGGGATCGACTCGGCGCGGGCATCCTCGGAGAGCAGCAGGTTGCGGTTCTCCTGATACGCTTCGCTGCCGGCCGCGCCGGGAGCGATACGAATCATGCCGGTATACGCGGAGCGGGCGGCGCCGGTCAACGCCACCTTGAAATCGAGGTTGGAATGGGTCTTTGGGCTCTCGTGGAGGTGCTCGGTGTGGTGGTCGAAATGCTGTTTCTCGCCGCCCATCGCGACCCCGAACGTCTCGACGCTGGCGCGCTCGCCAGCGAGGATCGCGCCGAGGTCCGCCTTGAACGTGTCACCGCCGAACGAGGCAAGCGAGAACTGGAAGTGGGCGCCGGCATCAACGCGAGCACGGGTGGTGAGGTGGCCCACGACCCGCACGTCCCAGCGCTGCACCAGGCCGTAGCGCACGTCGGCGCCGGCGCCGACGAAGATCTCGGAAACCCCCAGCACCTGGCCGTTGGCGCCGTCGCCACCAACGTGCCCTTCCACCACCTCGAACGAGCTGCCCTCACCCGCGATCACCAGGATGCGGGGCAGCTCGAGCGCGCCCGCGACCACGCGGACACGGATCGGATGCTCCAAGACGACGCCGGCAGGCACGTGGACGAAGGCACCGCCGCGCCACGCCGCCGCGTTGATCGCCTCAACGAATCCGTGCGATGCCGGGACGATCGAGCCGAGGCGCTCGGCAACGTTAGCGCGGTGCAGATCCGTGATCACCACGCCCGCCGCCCGTGCCTGCTCGTCGAGCTCAACGGTGCGCAGCGCGCCACCGGCGAGGAGTGTGGCGCCGGATAGTTGTTCCTCGAGTCGCCAGGTTGGTGCGACCCCGGCGGTCGGGTCACTGGCCGGTAGGAACCGCGCCGGCGTCGTATAGCGCCACAGGTGACGGGCGCGGTCGGGCAGGTCAAGCGGGGAGAGCAGCTCCCGCGCCTGCTGGCGCAGCGCGAGCAACGACGCGTCTTCACCAGCCGCGCGTGAGAGCTCCGCGATGTGCTCGAGGGCGATCGCCGGGGGGGCGTTCTCGGGCCGCGCGCTCACGAGCGATGCCCCTGGCTACAGCCGTCCTGGAGCTGGACGGGAACACGTTCCACCTCAACGTGAGCGCTGGGCTCTCGCGTCGATGGGGCGGTGTGGCGTGGGCCACGGGCCACCCGCAGCGCATCTTCGCTAGCCAACGGAGCCCTCCATTTCGAGCTCGATGAGGCGGTTTAGCTCCACCGCGTACTCCATCGGCAGCTCCTTGACGAACGGCTCGATGAAGCCGTTGACGATCATCAGCCGCGCCTGTTCATCCTTGAGCCCACGCGAGCGCAGGTAGAAGAGCTGTTCGTCGCCGAGCTTCGAGACCCGCGCTTCGTGCTCGACGCGCACCTGATCCTCAGCGATCTCCATGGTCGGATACGTGTCGGTGCGGGCGGTGTCGCCGATCAGCAGCGCGTCGCACTGCACCGAGGTCTTGCAGCCGTGGGCGCCCTTGCGCACCTTGACGAGGCCGCGGTAGGACGCCCGCCCGCCGTCCTTGGAGATCGATTTCGAGGTGATCTTCGAGGTCGTGTTCGGTGCGAGGTGGGTCATCTTCGCGCCGGCGTCCTGATGCTGTCCCGGCCCGGCGAAGGCGATCGAGAGCACCTCGCCGTGCGCGCGCTCGCCCTTGAGGATCACCGCGGGGTACTTCATGGTAAGCTTCGAGCCGATGTTGCCGTCCACCCACTCGACAACGGCGTCCTCATGCGCGACCGCGCGCTTGGTGACGAGGTTGTACACGTTGTTGGACCAGTTCTGGATCGTGGTGTAGCGGATGCGCGCGCCTTTCATGGCGATCAGCTCCACCACCGCGGAGTGCAGTGAGTTGGTCGAGTAGGTCGGCGCGGTACACCCCTCGATGTAGTGCACCTTGGCGCCCTCGTCGGCGATGATCAGGGTGCGCTCGAACTGCCCCATGCGCTCGGCGTTGATGCGGAAGTACGCTTGCAGCGGGATCGCGACCTCGGTGTTCTTCGGCACGTAGATGAACGAGCCGCCCGACCACACCGCGGTGTTCAGTGCGGAGAACTTGTTGTCGGCGACCGGAATCACGGTGGCGAAGTGCGCCCGCACGATGTCCTCGTGCTCGCGCAAGCCGGAATCCATGTCGAGGAAGATCACGCCCAGCTTGGTCAGCTCTTCCTTAACCGAGTGATAGACCACCTCGGATTCGTATTGCGCCGAGACGCCGGCCAGGAACTTGCGCTCCGCCTCCGGGATGCCCAACCGGTCGAAGGTCCGCTTGATGTTTTCCGGCACCTGCTCCCAGCTCTCGCCCTGCTTTTCGGTGGCGCGCACGTAGTACGTGATGTTGTCGAAGTCGATCTCCGCCAGCATCGCGGTGTCGCCCCAGGTGGGCATCGGCTTCGCCCAGAAGGTGTCGAGCGCCTTGTGGCGGATCTCCCGCATCCAGTCGGGTTCCTTCTTGAGCTTCGAGATCATCTCCACGACTTCGTGGTTGAGGCCCTTCGCGGCCCGCTGGAAATACTCCTCGGGGTCGTGGAAGCCGTAGCGCTGCGCATAATCGCTGCCGATGTCGGCAACGTTGGTGGTAGAAGCCATCACGCACCTCCCGCGGCCACCACCGGCTCCAGCCAGTCGTAGCCCCTCTCCTCGAGCTCGAGCGCGAGCTCCGGCCCGCCGGTCCGCACGATGCGACCGTCCATGAACACGTGCACCACGTGTGGGCGCACGTAGTTGAGCAGGCGCTGGTAATGCGTCACCAGCACCATTCCGGTTTCAGCAGTGGCGGCGCGGTTGATCCCTTCCGCCACGACCTTCAAAGCGTCGATGTCGAGGCCGGAGTCCGTCTCGTCGAGCAGCGCGAACGCCGGTTTGAGCATGAGAAGCTGAAGGATCTCGAGCCGCTTCTTCTCACCGCCCGAGAAGCCATCGTTGAGGTAGCGACCGGCGAACGTGGGGTCCATGTCGAGGTCGGCCATGCGCGCGAGCAGCTCCTTGCGGAACTCGCGCACCGGCAGCTCGGCCCCGCGCACCGCGGAGACGGCGGCACGCAGGAACGACGCGACCGTCACACCGGGCACCGCGACCGGGTACTGAAAGGCGAGGAACATGCCCTTGCGGGCTTTCTCGTCGGGCGCAAGCGTGCTGACGTCCTCGCCCTTGAGCAGGAGCTTGCCCTCGACCGCGTACGCCGGGTGGCCCATCAGCCCGTTGGCTAGGGTCGATTTGCCCGAGCCGTTAGGGCCCATGATCGCGTGGATCTCGCCCGGCTGTACGTCGAGGTCGACGCCCTTGACGACTTCCTTCTCGCCGATGTGGACGTGGACCCCACGGCACGAAAACACGGGTGTAGAAGTTGCATTCATCAGGACTGTCTCCCCGGGAGGCTGGCGGTATTGGCCGCGCTCCCCATCGTGGCGGACGCGAGCAGCGGCCAGCGCTCCTGCAAGTGTTTGTCGGTACGGCGCTCGTCGGCGGCGAGGTCGGCGAGCGTCGTCTTCGTGAAGAACTGGCGGAGGAGCGCGTCGAAGTGCGCCCACACCGGCCGCAACGAGCAATCGGTCAAGCGCGAGCAGTCGGCGGCGTGCGGCGCGCCGTGCACGCGGCAGAAGCTCGAGTCGTACAGCGGCTTACCCAGAGCGTTGAGGATCTGGAGGACGGTGATCTCGGCCGCCGGCGCCGCCAGCATGTAGCCACCGTGCCGGCCCCGGGTGGCGGCGACCAGCCCGCCGCGGCGCAACCGGAGCAGGACCTTGGCCGCGAACGGCACCGCGATCCCCTCATCCTCGGCCAGCTCCGCGAGCGAGACCGTCTGGCCGGGGCGCAGCGCCAATCGCATCATGCAGCGCATGCCGTACTCTTCGGTAGCCGTGATCTTCATGCCTTGCCTCGCGCGATCGAAGCACCCAAGTGCCTCAATCGTCAGTAACCAAGAAATCATGACCTAAAATTCCGAATTTGACAAGTCGAGCGCTCATAGTGAATATCGCAACATAGTCGCAACTTCAATCGCGGCGCGTGATGTGCAGCGGTCGGGTGGGTGGCGCGCCAGTCGAGACGGCGCTGATTCAGGCGCGATGGACGATCGAACATGACCCACGAAGCCGCAGAATCTGCGCTAGGCTTGTCCGGGCTGAGTGGGGGAGGTGTCATGACGTCGCTGGCGCGGGCGGTACGGCGGGACAAGGCTTTCGCGGGGAACCTCAAGCACTGGCAGGGAGCGTGGGAACGGTTGGCGGCCGAAGAGACCCGCTTGCGCGAGGGGGGTGGCGCCAAGGCCGCCGAGCGGCAAAAGATGCAAGGCAAGATGCTGGCGCGGGAGAGGCTCGAAGCGCTGCTCGACCCCGGTAGCAACCTCGTCGAGCTGGGCGCTTGGGCGGGCTGGGGGATGTACGCGGAGTGGGGCGGTGCGCCGGGGGCCGGCTGCGTCGTTGGGGTCGGGACGGTGTCGGGGCGGCGATGTGTGATCGTGGCCAACGATGCGACGGTCAAGGCCGGCGCGTGGTTTCCCATCACCCTGAAGAAGATCCTCCGGGCACAGGAGATCGCCCTCGAGAACCGGCTGCCGGTCATTTACTTGGTGGACTCGGCGGGGGTGTTCCTGCCGCTGCAGGAGGAGATTTTCCCCGACAAGGAGCACTTCGGCCGGGTGTTCTACAACAACGCTCGGCTCTCGGCGGCGGGGATCTATCAGATCGCCGCGATCATGGGCCCGTGCGTCGCGGGTGGTGCCTACCTGCCGATCATGTCCGACGAGGCGCTGATCGTCGAGGGCACGGGCTCGATCTTTCTCGCCGGGCCGGCGCTCGTGCGGGCGGCGATCGGTGAGCAGATCGACACCGAGCAGTTGGGCGGCGCCGAGGTGATGGCTGACGTTTCGATGGTGGTCGACGACCGCTTCCCCAACGATGCGTCATGCATCGCTGCGGTCCGCGCGCGTATCGGTCAGCTCGCCGCGCCGCGCCTTGCTCCGTTCGACCGCACCGACCCCACCATCCCGGCGGTCGACCCGGCCGAGGTAATGGGCGTCATCCCCACCGAGCGCGGGCGCCCCTACGACACGTACGCGCTGCTCGCCCACCTGCTTGATGGCTCCGAGTTCGAGGAGTACAAGGCCACCTCCGGCCGCACGGTGGTGTGCGGCACCGGCCGCATCGGCGGCTGGGCGGTGGGCGTGGTGGCGAACCAGCGCGCCGTGGTCGCGCGGCGGCGCGGCCTCGGCCCGAAGGACGCCGAAATGCAGATCGGCGGAGTCATCTACCCCGACGCCGCCGACAAAGGCACGCGCTTCATCGAGCTGATGAACCAAAAGGGTATCCCGTTGCTCTTCCTCCAAGACGTCACCGGGTTCATGGTGGGCTCGAAGGCGGAACGGGAGGGGATCATCAAGGACGGCGCCAAGATGGTCAACGTGGTGGCGAACTCCGTCGTGCCCAAGATTACGATATTCGTGGGGAACTCATACGGCGCCGGCAACTACGCGATGTGCGGCAAGGCCTACGGGCCGCGCTTCATCTTCGCCTGGCCGTCGGCGTGCATCGCCGTGATGGGGGGCGAGCAGGCGGCGCAGACGCTGCTGCAGCTTCAGGTGGGCAAGCGGGAGGTGAGCGAGGACGAGAAGCGGGCAATCCTGGCGGACATCAAGGCGCGCTACCTCGCCACCCTCGACCCCCGTTACGCCGCGGCGCGACTGTGGGTGGACGGCCTCCTCGACCCCCCTCACACCCGCGAGGTGGTCGCTTCTTGCCTCGAGGCGTGCGCGCACCAGGGCGAGCTCGCCCCGTTCCGCTGGGGGGTGCTGCAGACCTGAAAGGGTGGACGAAGCGGCGCAGCCGGTGCGCCAACGAGGGGTCCAATCAACTCTCGCCAGCTCTTGGTTGCCGTCCTGGCTGATGCCTGGTGCCTTTCTTACCTCAGGCGAATGGTCACGTCGCCGACCCCGGCGGCGACGTGGATCTCCGATTTGCCGGGGCCCGTGGCGCGGAGGGTGTGGGCGATGAAGCCCTCGCCCTCGTCGCGGCCTGCAGGCGTGCGGAGCGTGGCGTCGCCCACGCCGCAGTTCGCGCGGATGTCGCCGAAGGTGTCGTAGGTCCCCTCGATCTTCACGTCGCCGACACCGAGCTCCGCCCTCACGTCCCCAACCATGTCAACGACCGTCACGTCGCCCACGCCGAGCTTCACCTTGAGCGCCAGTTTGGCCGGCAGCCGGACGGTCCAGTCCTCGCCGAATTCCACGCCGTGATGCTGCTCCGGGCGTAAGCGCAGCACCAGCGTGCTGCCTCGCACCTCCCCAATCGCTTCGAGGGCGTCGAGGTCTCGCTCGCGAGAACCCCAGAACGATGACTTCTTCGGGCTGATCTCGACGTGGGCGGTGATGGTGTTGGCGGAATCCGCGGTCACGCTCACCTCGCCGACGCCGGCGTGGATCTCAACGGCTTCGATGCCCTCCGCGGAACGGTTGATCTCGAGGTTACGGCGATCCGCGGCGAACGCCACCACCGCCACCGTCAGCACTGCCAGAGCGATCGTCAGGTGTTTCATGATGCCGCCCTCCGCTTGGTTAAACGCGGAAACGCCGCGGCGGGTTCTCCGCCGCACGCGGCGGCGCGCGGCCTCAGGCGTCTAGTGCCCGGGGTCGCTGGCGAGGGACTCACGCAGGTTCTCCCGGCACGAACGGGTTGCCGGCCTTTTCGGCGCCGATAGTTGTTTCCGGCCCATGGCCGGGGATGACGCGGGTGGCGTCGGGGAGGCGATAGAGCACCTCGCGGATCGAGCGCTCGAGTGCCGGGAGCGAACCACCCCAAAGATCCGTGCGACCGATCGAGCCGGCGAACAGCACATCGCCCACGATCGCGACCGGAGGCCGGGCGGCCTCGTGGATGAGCACGATGTGGCCCGGCGAGTGACCTGGGCAGTGACGCACGAGGAGCGCCTCGTCGCCAAGGAGAAGCATCTGGCCGTCCTCGAGCAGCCCGTCCGCGGTAACTGGCGGCGGCGCGGGGAAGCCGAAGAGCTGCGCCTGCGCCGGCAGGTTGGAAAGCAGCGGCAGCTCGTCGCGGTGCAACAGCAGGGTGGCAGTCGGGAATGCGGCCTTGAGGGTGGCGCAGCCGGCGGCGTGGTCGAGGTGGGCGTGGGTAAGCACGATCGCGGTTGGCGTGGCGCCCTCGCGCCGTACGGTGTCCACCACGACATCGGCCTCGAATCCAGGGTCGATCACGAGCGCCTCGCTGCCGCTGACCAGGACGACGGCACGGGCGGCAAACGGGCCTAGCTCGAGCCCGACCACCTTCACGGCGCCGCCGCCAGCTCGCCGAGCAGGCGTGCGAGCAAGTCGCCGAGGCGTCCCTTGGCGGCTTCACCTGCTTCGAGCACTTCCTCGTGGGTGAGCAGCCGTTCGCCGATGCCCGCCGCCGCGTTGGTGGCGAGGGAGAGCACCAGCACCCGTACGCCGAGGTGGTGGGCCGCGATCACCTCCTGCACCGTCGACATGCCCACCACGGTGCCGCCGGCGCGGCGGAACATCTCGATCTCCGCCGGCGTCTCGTACTGCGGTCCGAGGGTGGCAACGTACACACCCTCCGTCACCTCGAAGCCGGCCGCACGGGCGCAGCGAGTCGCGACGGCCCGCAACTGCGGGTCGTATGCGTGGCTCATGTCAGGAAAGATCGGCGCTCGCCAGCGACCCCACTCGCCGATGAGCGGGCTCGTGCCCTGCAGATTGAGATGATCGCGAACCACGACCAGCGAACCCGCCCGCACCGCCGGATCGATCGAACCGGAGGCGTTGGTGGCGACGTAGAAGCGCGCGCCGAGCAGCCCAGCCAGGCGCGGGATCGCGGCCACCTGCGGCGCGCTGTACCCCTGATAGAGGTGAAAGCGGCCGTTGAAGACTAAGAGTGATTCTCCGGCGTGATGCCACACCGTCACGGTTGGAGTGTGGCCGGGCAGCGCGAGCACCGGAAACGGGAACAGCTCGGCGTACGGTACCTCGGCGTGTTTCTCCCACCCTGGCGCCGAAAGGGTGATGCCCGAGCCGGCGACGAAAGCGGCGAGAAGCCGGTCGGTCGGGTTCCGCTGGGCAAACCGTTGGGCGGCTGCTTCGAGCGCTTGAGGAGCGAAATCGTCCATGATTGCGAAGGATAGCGCAGGATCTGGGCGCCGCCCGCGTCGGACCTCTCGCGGTGTTACAGTGCGCGGCCAGTCTCGGACCGTCTGCGGCGTCAGGCTGCGCCGCCGTGCATGCTCATGTGGCCTCCAGCCACACTCCACTGCGGGCGGCTCGCCTTCCTTGCATCCGGCCCAATCCGGGCCGCGCGGCTACACGCAGTTCGCCTCGGCCCTGCTGGAGTGGTTGCTTTGGGGCGCCGTTGGCGGGAGCTAGTGGCCGAGGAACTTCTCGCCCGCCTCGATGCGGATCGGCAGGTCGTTCTGACGGGGCGGAAGGGGACAGGTGGCATAGGGGGTGAACGCGCAGGGAGGGTTGTACGCGTAGTTGAAGTCGAGCACCACACTCCGGGAACCCTGCGCCGGCACGGGGACGTCGAGGAACCGGCCCGCTCCGTACGTTTCGTGCCCGGCGGTCGGGTCGCGGAAAACGAAGAAGTACTCCTTGTCGTCAGGCGAGGAGACAAAGGGCTCCAAGGCGAGGGGCCGACCCGCGAGCGTGAAGCGCACCAAACCTGGGGCGAGCATCTTCTGGGCCGGACCTTGCGCGCTGGCGACGGTGACCTCGCGTGCCCTCGCGTACGGCTCGAAGGTGCCCTCAACGCGGAACGCGGGGTTGATGGGAAAGTAGACGAGGCGCTTGAAGTCGGCGCGCGCGGAGCTCTCGCGGTCCTTCACCCGCACCGCGAGCCTGCCGCTGCGGTCGATGAGATAGAAGCGCACCGACCCCACCGCGAGCACGTCCGGTTTCCGGTCGTGGTCGGAGCGCAAGGCGCGTTCTGGCACGGGTTGCCCCGCCAGGGTGGCGCCCCCGGCTGGCCGCGCGTGCGCGGTGACCAAGCCGTCGGAGCGTAGATCGAGGCTGCCTGCGAACGCCGGCACGCCATGGCCGCGCAGGACTACTTCGTTGCCGGGATCGCTCCCGAAGCGGTTTTCGCCCGGTTTGAGCCAGAAAAGGCCTACCACGGTGAGCCAACCGTCGTCCCCGGTGAGGGAGGCGAGGCGCTGCGTGCGCCATCGTTCGACCTCGGCCCGGTACGCCGCGCTCGCTTGCGGCGCCTTACGCGCGCACCCTGTGAATGGAAACATGGTTACCCCGGCCGAGGCCGCCAGGGCGATGCCAGTGATCAATCGGAACGGTCCACGCATGCGCACCTTGTACCACGTTCCGGAGCGACTGGGCACGTGCCACCGATCGTGCCTCCGGTCGGTGCCGATGGTTGGCTTGATCTCGCGTGCTAGCCTTGGCGCGTGCAGGTTTACCTCGCGCGCTGGGTGTGCCTCGACGTGGAGTCAAACCTCGCACGTCTGCCCGAGGAGTCGGCGCGAGCCTCGGACGCGGGAGCGCGGTTGGTGGTTTTCCCGGAAGCGTTCCTGCACGGCTACACGCAACGCGTGGAGCCGGAGCTCGTGCGCGCGTCGTTCGGCCGGATTTCGCTCGCGTATCCGCAGCTCACTTTCGTATTTGGCTCTTTCACTGAGGAGCGTCGCAACCGCGTGACCGTCTGGCGGGCGGGCCGGGAGGCAGCTCGCTACGACAAGGTGCACCTCTTCGCCCCCAACGACGAGGCGGCGCTCTGGGACCCCGGCGAGCGCTACGCCGCGGTGAGCGTCGATGGCTGGACGCTCGGCCTGCTCACCTGCAACGACGTGCGGTTTCCCGAGCAATCGCGAGCGCTGCGGATGAATGCGCAGGCCGACGTGTTGCTCGCGGTGGCGTGGTGGCCGTGGCGGCGTGACGCGGTGTGGCGGACGCTACTGAGAGCGCGCGCGATCGAGAATGGCGTTTTTGTCCTCGGCTGCTGCCTCGCGGCCAGCGAGCAGCCTCGCGAACGATTCGCCGGCGCAGGCAATTACGTGTTCGATCCGCACGGCGAGGTCGTGGGCACCAGCGATGACCGTTGCTACTGGCTCGATCCTGCGCGGGCGAGCGGACTGCTGGTGGATCCGCTCGATAGCTATCGCGCGATCGAAGAGGTCGAGGTCTTCACCGCGGAGGGCTGAGCCGGGCCGGGCGTGATCGGCGCCGGCGTGCGGGTGCACCTCACGAGCTGCTGCGCGCGGTGCGCAGTCGCGCCGGAGGCGAGGAGAGGCCCTCGAGGTGAACCGCCTCGTCATCGCGTTACAATCACGCCGTGGTGATCGCCCGCATTCTTGCGACGCTGGTGTTTGTCGTGCTCGGTTTGGTCAACACAGTGGTGATGGGCGCGTACGGCACGCTGGTGGGGTTTGTCCCGCCGCGCGGCGACTGGACGCTCCGGGGCGCGCGCTTGTGGGCTCGGCTCGTGCTCCTGGGCGGGTTCGTGCGCCTCCGTGCGGAGGGGCTCAACAACGTGCCGCGCGGGGGGCCGGTGGTGTTCATGGCCAACCACGAATCGTGGCTGGACATCCCGGCATTGCTCGCGGCCATTCCGGTGCAGGTGCGGTTCCTGGCCAAGAAGACGCTATTTTCGGTCCCATTTCTGGGCTGGGCGATCGGTGCGATGGGGTTCATCCCGGTCGACCGCAAGAACCGCCGCACCGCGGTGAAGTCTTTCGACGAGGCCGCCGAACGCATCCGCCATGGGCGGTCGGTGTTGCTGTTCCCGGAGGAGACGCGCTCACGAGATGGCGCGCTGTTGCCGTTCCAGCGTGGCGGGTTCCTCATTGCGCTCAAGGCGGGGATTCCGGTCGTGCCGGTTGGCCTCGAGGGTCCGCGGCGCTGCCTGCCGAAGTTCAGCTACCTGCTGCGCCCGGGCACGATCCGCGTTCGGTTTGGTGCGCCGATCTCGACGGCGGAGGTCGGGGTGACCCGCAAGGGCGAGCTGATGGCGACGGTGCGGCGCGAGATCGAGCATCTCCGTGGCAATTCCGCGGCCGAGGTTACCGTTGCAACAGGCGGGGACGCCGAGGCGGAGCAAGGGACACTCAATGGTTAGCGAGGCTAAGGTCTGGGAGGCGCTGGCGACCGTAATGGATCCGGAGATCCCGTTCTCGGTAGTGGACCTCGGGCTCGTCTACGGCGTCGAGGTCACGCCGCCGGATGGGGTGCGGGTGCAGCTTACCCTCACCACGCGGGGTTGCCCGCTGGTCCGGCATATCTCGGCTACCGCCGAGGAGGCGATTCGGCGCCTCGCTGGCGCGAAGCAGGTTGCGGTCGAGATCGTCTGGGACCCGCCGTGGAGCCCGGCGATGGCTTCCGCGCCGGTGCGCGCGCATCTCGGCTGGTCGCAATAAGGATCGCGCTAGCAATACTGAATCGGATGCCTGGAGTGAGCGGCCGGGCGGGAACGGGCGCACCTGCCCTGGCTCGCCTGAAATCGTGGAATCCGCCACGCGTCGAGAGTGGGAGGAGCCAGTGGCAGTGACAGAGGCGCAGGTCAACGAGGCGCTCAAGCGCGTCAAGTTTCCCGGGCTGTCCCGGGACATCGTGTCGTTCGGTTTCGTCAAGAGGGTCGTCGTGGACGGCGGGCGGGTCGAGGTGGCGATCGGGATGACGACCGCCAAGCCGGACGCCGCCGTCGCCGTGGAGCGAGATGCTCGGGCGGTACTCGAGGCGCTGCCCGGCGTCACCGAGGTGGTGCTCGAGTGCAAGGCGCAGCCTCCCGCCGCGGCGCATGCGGCAATGCCTTCTCGTCCGGTGCTCCCCGGAGTGCGGCGGAAGGTCGCCGTGGCGTCCGGCAAGGGCGGCGTCGGGAAGTCGACCGTCGCAGCGAACCTCGCGCTCGCGTTGCAGCGCGGCGGCGCCACAGTTGGTTTGCTCGACGCGGACATCTATGGGCCCTCGCAGCAAATGATGATGGGATGTCGCGAGCGGCCGCGCATCAACGCGGAAGAAAAGATCGTGCCGGTGGACGGCCAGGGCGTCAAGGTGATGTCGCTCGGCTTCCTCATGGACGCGGACCAGCCGGTGATCTGGCGCGGCCCGATGGTGATGAAGGCGCTGCAGCAATTCATCGAGGACGTAGCGTGGGGCGAACTTGACTACCTGGTGGTAGACCTTCCGCCGGGCACTGGCGATGCGCAGCTCACCATCACGCAACAGGTGCCGCTCGACGGCGCGGTGATCGTCACGACCCCGCAGGACGTGGCGCTCATCGACGCGCGCAAGGGACTCGCGATGTTCCAGAAGGTGAACGTTCCGGTGCTCGGCATTGTCGAGAATATGTCGGCGTTCGTTTGCCCGCACTGCGGGGAGCGATCGGAGATCTTCAAGAGCGGTGGCGGCCGACGCACTGCCACGGAGCTCGGGGTACCGTTCCTCGGCGAGATTCCTATTGATCCCGCGGTGGTTGTGGGTGGGGATGCGGGCACGCCGATCGTGGCGTCCCACCCCGACTCAGCGGCGGCACAGGCATTCGTCGCGCTGGCGGGCGAGGTGGCGCGAAGGCTGCCGAACGGCTAGTGTGGGGCGGGCGTCGGGGCGCCGGCGCTCGCTGCCGGCTTGGGCGAGGGCGCGCCCGGGGAAGCGGGCGAGGGCGTTGGTGTGGGAGGGCTCACGACGATCTCCGCCGCTGCCTCCGGCTCCCCCGCCGCGATGATCGCGTCCAGCCGCTTCTCGAACCACTCGGTCTCACCCCACGGCAACGGCTCGCCGTTGGCGAAGTAGGTCGGCGTGCCAGTTACGCCAAGGCGGTAGCCGAGATCCAGTTGCCGCAGCACGATTTCGATCGACGGGTCCTTGAGGTAGCAAGCGCGGAACCGATTCTCATCGAGCGAGTGCTGTGCGAGAAAGCCCCACACCGCCGGGTCGACGCTCTCCAAGGTCATGGTCTCCTGAAGGCGATAGAACTCCTCCTTGAGCGGGAGCAGCTTGGCGGGCCATAGTGAGCCAACGCACTCGCCCGCCACTGCCGCCTTGAACGCCCAGGGGTGCGCGGCAACCAAGGGGAAGTTGACCAGCCCATGGCGCACCCGGGCTCCGGCTTTCTCCAGCAGGGGCTTGACCGAGCCCCACCCACGCTTGCATGCCGGGCATTGGAAGTCGGAGAACTCCACGATCTGAACGGAAGCACTTTGGTGGACCGGATCCCACTGCACGTCGGCGTTCGCGAGGAGCTCACGGCGCACCTCGCGGGGGTCGCGGTCGAGCGGCCAGGTTCCACCGACGACAAGGTGGCGCGCGTCCACACCGAGCGCAACGGGCATGCTGACCGCCCCGTAGCCGGTGGAGACCATGGCGGTGAGCGGGATGACCGCGCCGAGCTTGAACGGCGCAGAAGGCCACGGAATCTTCACTCGGGCGCCGAAAAACTCGGTGAGGCGCTGCGCAAGAAGCTTCTCGGTGAGCTCAGGGAGCATGTCGGCGGTGACCGCGGGACCACTCGGCTGGACGGGGAAGAGCATGCCGACCGCAACGGTGTTGGTCACGGGATCGACGAGCATGCCGAGCTGATCCTTCACGTCGGGCTTGATGCAGGTGCGGATGGCGGTGAACGCAAGGTACGGCCCGGAGTAGGTCTTGTCGAATGGCGTGACCTCGACCGCGCTACCTGGCGCGTAGCTGAAATACGCACGGGCGAAGCGCTTGACAGCCTGCTGCGGGGTCTCCGCGGAAGCGACGGCGGCGAGCAGCATCGCCGCAGCCGTGAGCTTGAGAACCGTCGGGGTACGTCGTCCGTTTTGCATCCGCGAAGCATAACAAATGGCCGCACCCTGCGCCTGCACGGCGCTGGACTCGCGGGCTTACCACGGTTGGAAGAGGGACGCGCGTCTTGTAAAGTGGAGCCGTGCTCGAGCAGCGTTTGGCCGACCTGTGGGCGCGGGGACGCCCGGCAGTGATGGGAATTCTCAACATCACGCCGGATTCGTTCGCCGATGGCGGACGCTTCCTCGACCCCGCGGTAGCGCTCCGGCATGGCCTCGATTTGCTCGCCGCCGGCGCCGATCTCGTTGACGTCGGCGGGGAGTCGTCGCGCCCCGGCGCCCAAGCCGTGTCGGCAACGGTGGAGATCGAACGCGTCGTGCCGGTGCTCGAAGCGCTCGCGCGCGAGTGTCCCGACGCGCTCCTCTCGGTTGACACCGCCAAGGCCGAGGTGGCCCGTGCCGCCTTGGCCGCGGGCGCCTCGCTCGTCAACGACGTCACGGGCGGTCGCGATCCCGCCATGCTGCCGCTGGTGGCCGAGCGTGATGCCGCCATCGTGCTGATGCACATGCGCGGCGACCCGCGCACGATGCAGCGCGACACCGCCTACGCCGACGTGGTCGGCGAGGTCCACGGCTTCCTCGCCGCGCGCGCGGCAGCGGCGATGGTGGCTGGCATCCCGCGCGAGCGCGTGTTCCTTGACCCCGGTATCGGGTTCGGCAAGGACCTTGAGGGGAACCTCCAGTTGCTCCGCGCACTCTCCGATCTGGCAGCGTGCGGTCACCCCGTCGTGCTGGGTGCCTCCCGCAAGTCGTGGATCGGCGTGCTCACGGGCGCCCCCGTAGCTGAGCGCCTGCCCGGCTCGTTGGCGGCGCTGACCGTGGCGGCGGTGCTGCCGCGCGTGATCGTGCGGGTGCACGACGTGGCCGCGACCGCGCAGTTCCTCGCGGTGCTCACCGCGCTCGCGGGGGCGGCGTGAGCAGCGTCTTTACCGCGCTGCGCGAGATCACCCGCCTCGAGGTGGGGTTTCGCGACCTCATCGACATCGCCCTCGTGGTGGTGGTGTTCTACCTGCTCCTGACCGCGGTGAGAGGCACGCGCGCGGTCTCGATGCTGTGGGGGATCTTCATCCTCACCGCGGCGTATCTCGGCGCGCAGGCGCTCGACCTCATCACCCTCGCGGCGGTGCTGCGGGAGATGCTGTTCTACCTGCCGTTTGTCATCATCGTCCTGTTCCAGCATGAGATCCGGCGCATCCTCGCAGCGCTAGGCCGCACTCCGTTGCTGCGCTGGACCTCGGCACTCTCGCCGCGTCAGGTGCTCATTAACGACATCGTGCTCGCGTGTGAGACGCTGGTCGGACACCGCTACGGGGCGCTCATCGTGCTCGAGCGCGATGAAGGGCTGCGCACCTTCATCGAGACCGGCATTCCGCTCGACGCGCGCCTCACCTACGACTTGCTCGTCAACCTGTTCACCCCCGGAACGCCGCTCCACGACGGCGCCGCGGTCGTGCAGGGGAACCGCATCGCGGCGGCGGGTTGCTTCTTGCCGTTGTCGGTACGTGCTGATCTCTCCACGCAGTACGGCTCGCGGCACCGCGCGGCGCTGGGCATCAGCGAGGAAACGGACGCGGTCGCGGTGGTGGTGTCGGAGGAACGCGGCGCGTTCACGGTCGCGGAGGGGGGGCGACTGCACCCTGACCTCGATCGGGTCGCTCTGCGCGATCTCCTGCTCGAACTGCTCCTGCTCGGGCGTAGTGGAGCGGGTCGATGAGGCTGCTTCCCCGCCACCCGGGGACGGTGCTCCTCGCCTTGGTGCTGGCCTGCCTGGTGTGGTACGGGAGCGCGCGTGATCGCCGCGAGCGCATCTCGGAACGGCAACTCGACGCCTCGCTCACGCTGGTCAACGTTCCCGCCGACATGGTGATCACCTCCGAGGTGCCACGCTTGCTCTCGCTCCGGGTGCGGGGAGCCCTGAGCCGGCTGCGTTCTCTCGAGCCGGCCCAAACCGGGGTGGTGATCGACCTCCGCGGCGTGGGCGAGGGCGAGCGTGAGTTCCCGGTTGAAAGCCACAACGTGGTGGTTCCGCCCGGGGTGGAGGTCCTTGCCGTGTCGCCCTCCAGCCTACCGCTCCGCCTCGAGCGGCTCGCCCGCCGTCGAGTTCCGATCAAGGTCCGTTTGGTGGGGGAGCCAGCGGCGGGAATGATGGTGGTGGCGGTGGGGGTGGAGCCGGCGGAAGCCTTGGTCTCGGGACCCCGGCTGCAATTGGATGCGCTCGCCAGCGTCGCCACCGAAGCCATCAGCATCGACGGCGCCGACGGCGCGATCGCCGCGCTGGTGGCGTTGCGCTCGCCCAATCCACTCATGCGCATCCTGGAGCCGCTCTCGGTGCGAGCGACGGTGCAGATCGCTGCGGTCCGGAGTGAGAGCAGGGGAGGGAAACGCCGGTGACCGGCAGGTTGTTTGGCACCGACGGCATGCGTGGGGTGGCGTTCGAGCCACCGCTGGACCGCGCCACCCTGACCCGGCTGGGGGTGGCACTCGCAGCACACCTGCGCGAGGTGGGGCTACCGGTCGAGATCCTTCTCGCCGGGGACACACGCGCCTCGACGCCGGCACTCGCCGAGTGGGTTGGCGGTGCGTTTGGGGCGGCCGGCGGCAGGGTGGAATGGGCCGGAGTACTGCCCACCCCGGCGGTATCACACCTGCTCCGCGAATACCCGGGTTTCGGCGCCGGTGTGATCCTCTCCGCCTCGCACAACCCGGCCGCGGACAACGGGGTCAAGCTCGTGGACGTGGCTGGCGCCAAGTGGCCGGTCGAGGTCGAGCGCAAGCTCGAGGATCGTCTCGCGGTGACCCCTAGCGAGGTTGCGCTCGCCCCGCTCGCGCCGGTGCAGGTGGTTTGGCAAGAGCGCTACGTCGAGCTGCTTCTCCGCTCGCTCCCCGGCACGCCGCTTGCTGGCGTTCGCCTCGTCGTCGACGCGGCAAACGGGGCGGCGGTTCCCGTCGCCACGCCTTTCTTGGCCCGGCTTGGTGCGCGGGTGGAGGTCATCAATGGCGCCCCCGACGGGCGAAACATCAACCTGCACTGCGGTGCGTTGCACCCCCGCACACTCGCGGCGCGGGTGGTGGAGCAGCGCGCGGATGCCGGCGTGGCGCTCGATGGTGACGCGGATCGTGCGATCCTCGTCACCGCCTCGGGTCGCGTGCTCGACGGCGACGACGTCCTGCTCATCTGGGCCCGGGAGCTGACTAGTCTCGATCGCCTGCCGGAGCGAAAGGTCGTGGCGACGGTGATGTCCAACCTCGGCCTCGGGGTGGCGCTGGCCTCCGATGGGATCGACCTAGTCCGCTGTCCGGTGGGAGATCGCGAGGTGTGGGAGGCGATGCAGCGAGGTGGGATCGCGCTCGGCGGCGAGCAGTCGGGCCACATCATCTGTTCCCACTTCGCCGCCACCGGCGACGGCCTGCTCACCGCCGCGCACGTACTCGCAATCGCGGCGCGCACCGGTCAGCCGCTCGAGCGCCTCGCCACGCTGCAACGCTACCCTCAGGTGCTCCTCAACGTGCGGGTGAGGCAGCGACGGCCCCTCGGCGAGGTGCCCCCCTTGGCTGCCGCCGTTGCCGAGGCCGAGGCCGCCCTCGCAGGCAGCGGCCGCATCTTCGTGCGCTACTCGGGGACCGAGCCGCTGCTGCGAATCATGGTGGAGGCGGCGACCGCCGAGGCGGCGCAGAGCACCGCCGAGCGCATGGCTGCGATCGCTCGCGAGCATCTCGGCGACGGCTAGAACCCGAGCCAGTTGCGTTTGCGCTTGAGCTTGAGCGGTGCCTGCGCGTTGCCGAGTTGGCCCACGTGATCCGAGTAGTCGCTCGCGACGACGAACAACTCGACCGTGTTGTTCTGGTGGAACGCGAAGGAAAGCTCGACGCTCCAATCGCCGCCGGACCCCTGGCGTAGCGGCAGCTCGACGTACTTGTCGTTGCCCTCGATGCGGGCAAACAGGCGAGCGCCCTTCACCGCATGGTCGTCGGTGATGTGGAAGGTCAGGGCCGCGGGCTTGCCCTTGACGTACTCGAGCTTGGCGTCCTTGGCGAGCTCCACCACTGGCGGTGCCTTGTCGAGCGCCGCGAGCTGTGCGGTCAGGCGCTCGCGCGCCTGGCGAAAGCGCTCCTCCCAGCGGGCGCCTGGGCTGGTCGAACGCAGGAGCTCTAGGCCCTTTTCCGGCGCGTTGTCGCGCTCGGTCTGCTCGACACTGACCAGCAGCGTGGCCATCCGGGCGTCGGCAGCTTGCGCGGCCTTGATGCGCTCCACGCGGGCGGGGAGGCCCGGCCGGTCAGACCAGAGCTGGCCGAGCGTGTCGAGCCGAGTGAGCGCTTGCTCGTAGCGGCCTTTTTGCGCCAGCGCGTCGGCGTCCTGTTCGAGGCCGGCGGCGGCCTGGTCGCGCAGCTCGCTGGCTTGGCCATAGCGGGGCAGCATGGTCAAGAGCGATGTCGCATTGACGAGAACTTGCGCCCAGTTGCCGTCGTGCTGTGCCTTGAGCATGAGACCCTGGAGGTTCACCGCGCGCCGTGCCTCCTCGAGGGTCTGGTTGAGGTCAACGGTGCGTGCGAAGCTGGCTTCGTCCTCCTTGGTCAGGGAGCGAGTCGCATCACGCAGCAGCTTGAGATTGCTGGAGAGGAGGCCGGTGCGCAGGTCCTTCGCCACGGCGTCGCGGCGCAGTGCATCCACCGCCTCGTGCAGGCCGCGAAGGCGTTCGACCTCGCGCGGCGGGAGCTGCGCCTGATCGAGGGAGGTGATGGCGTCGAGTGCCTCGCCCGCCGCTCCCCAGTCGTTCGCGGTGAGGGCGTGCTCGGCGGCCTGCATCTGGAGGATCGCCTGGGTGGGCGCGGCTGATGTCGGAGCAGAAGTCGGGCGCGCCGTCGGCCGAGGCGGTATCGGCGCGACCTGCACCCTCGTCTGTCCGCGCGGCAACTGCAGCCACAGCCACAGCAGTGCGCCACCGCCGAGAGCCGCGACTGCGATGATCGCCAGAGCCGCCCACAATGGGAAGTGGCGTCCTCGCACCGCGGCGGGCTTGACCGTCGCCCCCGGCTGTGCCGAGGATGCGGAAGCGGCAGCGGCAGGCGCGACCGCCGCCGCGGGTTCTTGAGGTTCGGCTGAAGCTGCCAGTGCCGGTTCGGGGACCGTTGTAGTCGACGGTTGAGGCGCGACGAGCGCCGTGGTGGCCGGTGGCTCCGTGGCGACCCCTGCCCCCGCCGCTTCCACCGGTGCGGGAGCGCCGGAGGGGGCGGCGAGGTCGGGATAAGCCGCTCCGGGAACCACAAACGCCGGCTTGGTGTTGGCGTCGAGTGGTTCAATTGGAGGTGCCTCGGCCGCGGAGGTTGCAGGTGCGACTTGATCCCGCATCGCCAGGCGCTCGGCAACGTTGATGTGTTGCGTGGAGCCGTCATCGAGCCAACCCGAGGGCGGCGGCGGCACCTCGGGTTGCGCCGAGCCGGGTCCGGGCACCGCCGGAGTGGTGGCCGCGCGTTGTGCCGGCAACGGGTTGGTGTCTTCCATGGCGCGGGCGGAGCCCGCGGGGGCAGGCGACGCGGCAGGCGGACCCGGCTCAGCGAGCCAGGCGGGGGCGCCCTCGAGGTCCAGTTCGTCAGATTCCGTTGGAGCACCGCCCGCCGAGGGCGCTGCCGCCTCAGGCGGGGCGGTCACCTCCGGTTTGGTGCCAACCTCGACGACCGGCGCTCCCGACAAGGCGTGCCGCAGCCCCTGGCGAAACGCATCCCACGAGGAGGGACGCGCGGAGGGATCACGCCGCAGCGCGCGCTCCAGGATCGACCGCAACGCCTCCGCGTCGGCCAGCTCCGCCGTGACAGCGGCCGGGAGGGCCACGATCGGTGTGGCGCCGTCGGCGGCCGTAACCTCCGCATCGATCAAGCTCGCCGTGGTCAGCGCCAGGGAGTAGAGATCGACGCGCCAGTCCAGCTCGGCGGTTGCCATGGCCGAATCGAACCTCTCGGGGGCGCGAAATTCGCGGGCGGCAGCGAGCTCGATCCCGCTCGAGGGCTCGCCCGCGTGGTACGCCGTGGTACCGAAACCGAGGATCCTGACGCGCTCCTCGTCATCGGTGGTGACGGCGAACAGGTTGTCCGGGGCGAGATTGCCGTGGTACACCTCGGCGGCTGCGAGCTTCTCAAGACCGTCGACGGCGCCGAGCACCAGCTCGAGCAGCCGTCGCAGCGGAGCAGCGGGCAAGGCGTCGAGTCGCGTTCCTTCAATGAACTCCATCACCATGAACGCGCTCGCGTCGGGGGTGAAGCCATAATCGAGGAGGCGCGGGAACTCGCGCAGGCGCAGCGAGGCGAGCGTGCCCATGGCGTGGAGGAAGCGCTGCTGGCTGGCCTCCAGGTGCGCCGGAGGGCCGCAAGGGATCAGCTTGATCGCGACCGGCGCTTGCGTGGCCGGGTTGACGGCGCGCAGGACGATCCCCGAGGTGCTCGACTTGAGCACGCGCTCGAGATGGAAACTCTCGGTAATCTCCCGCGCGGCGATATTGGTCATGCCAATACCCCCCGAGCGTGGAGGCCGCCGGCAACGGCCGAGGTAGGCGCGGAGGACGATGCGCGCTGCAAGGGTATACCACTGAGTATCACGCGATTGAGTCTAGCACCGCAACAGGTGAGTGGAGCCGAGGCAACGTGAGGCTCGTCACGCTGATACGTCCGACGGTGGCGCCTCGGTTGGAGGACGCCGGGCGGAGTAAAGCACGTGCGCGTGCGGGTACCAGGCGCCGAGATCCCGGGCGCGGAAATCCACGAACCCGGCGGTCGCAAGCCGTACCCGCACTTGCTCCCGGGTCTCGTAGTTGAAGCCGTGTCCCAGAGTCAAGCGGGTGGCGTTGGCGACCCTTTCCTGGATCCAGTTCCAACCGGCCTTCACGCGGTGTTCCGGGTCCATCTCTTTGAGGAGAAAGAGACCTCCCGGACAAAGACGCCGAAAGATACGGGCGAACAGGGCGTCCCAATCGTCGCGCCGGACCTTGTACAACACGTCGATCATCGCGATCACATCGAAGCTTCCCGTCACCGAGACGTCACTGCCGGCCACGACGCGGACCGCCGGGCATAAAGACGCCAGAGCCGCCTTGCGCAGGTCGGGCTCGATCGCGACGACCTGCCGGGCGCCGCCTCGGGCAACCAGGCGCGCGAAGATGCCGTGCCCTGCGCCGATGTCGAGAACGCGCGCGCCGGGGGGCACCGTTGCGACGACTTGCGGGATCGGGCAGGTGAGGAGGCGGCCGAGGATGTACGCGCGATCGAGCCGGGTGAGGCGGCCGTAGCTGCCACGTAGCGCTGCAAGGGAACGCGAAAAGCCTTCCGGCATTGAGGCGATTTTAGCCGGGATCCGCTGCCCGCACGTTGCCACCGCACGCTCGCCAAGGCTGCCATTTCGTTGCTCCGGCCCTGTATGATCGAAAGGTGCCACGAAAGCCTTCGGTTTCTCTGGTCATTCCCGTGTTCAACGAAGAGGAGAACATCGAGCACGCGCTGGAGTGGGCCGCGGAGTCGCTGCTGCGCCACGCCTCGGAGTTCGAGATCATCGTCGTTGACGACGCCTCCACCGATCGGTCGGCGCTGCTCGTGGAGCGGGCAGCCGCACTGGACCGCCACATCCGACTCCTCCGCCACGCCACGAACCGCACCCTGGGCGGCTGCTTGAAGACCGGTTTCGCGTCCGCGAGCAAGGACCTCGTCCTGTACATGGACGCCGATCTCCCGTTTGACCCCGATGCCCTGGGCAAGGCGATCCGCGCCCTCGAGCTCACACGTGCGGATGTCATTGCCGGCTACCGGCTCGACCGCACGGCCGAAGGACTGGTACGGACTGTCAATTCATACCTCTACAATTTTCTCATCGGTGCGCTGTTTGGCTGGCCGCACCGCGACATCAACTTCTCGTTCAAGTTGATGCGGCGGGGTGTACTCGAGGCCGTGGAGCTGCGCGCGGAAGGATCGCTCATCGACGCCGAGCTGATCGTCAAGGCGAAGAACCTCGGCTTTGCGATCCAGCAGCTCGGCCTCGACTACTTTCCTCGCACGCATGGTCGCTCGACGCTGTCCTCAGCGGCCGTGATCCGCAAGATCCTCGTCGAGCTCGTGCGGCTCTACCCGGACATGCGCCACCCCAGACGCAAGGCCTCCGTTCCAAGTCCGGCCGTAGCCATCGTCGAGCCGGCCGGGAAGATACTCTCCCCTTGAACAAGACGTTGATCGTGACCGCGGACGACGTGGGACTCCACCGCGGCATGACGCTCGGCGCCGTTGCGGCCCACAAGCGAGGTATCGTCACCGCGTGCAGCGTCGTGGCGAGCGGGGCCGACTTCACCCATGCCGTGGAGCTGCTGCGCCGCACGCCATCGCTCGCCGTTGGCGTGCATCTGACCCTGGTCGGGAGCCGTCCGCTCTGTGATCCTGCGGCGATACCCTCGCTGGTCGACGATGGCGGGCGCCTGCTTCCCGCGTTTCCGGCCTTCGTGAGGCGCTACCTGCTCGGGAGCATTCGCCTCGGCGAGATCGAGCTGGAGCTGCGCCGCCAGATCGAGTCGGTAAAGGCCACGGACCTCGAGGTCAGCCACATCAACTCGCACCAGCACCTCCACGCCCTGCCGGGGGTCTTCGCGGTTGTTTGCCGGCTCACCGAGGAGTTCAAACTTCCGTACGTCCGCCTGCCGGTGGATCGGGGGCCGCGAGCGTGCACGCCGGCCAGAAGGCTCGCGCTGCTGACCCTCGGCGCGTGCGGCCAGCTCGCCCGCCGGGCGGCCGCTCGCGCTTGCAACGCGACCCTCGGCGACGGCACCATCGGCGTCGCGGCCGCCGGACATCTCGGGCTTGACGTGGCTCTCGCGCTGCTGCCGTACGTTTCCGGCGTCACCGAGCTGGTCTGTCATCCCGGCTGCGATCAGCGCTCGCTCGCCGCCCAGTTCGCCTGGGGCTACGAGTGGGAGTCGGAAGTCGAAACCCTCTGCGACCCGCACTTGCGCGAGGCGATCGCGGAAACTGGCATCACGCTGGCTTCACCCGCTGATCTTCGCCGCTGACTCCTCGGGGCTCGCTGCGCGTGTCGGAACGGCGCGGCGCCTTGCAGGCTCACCAACGATGTGCGTCGGGGGGCGACGCTTGAGCTTTGCGCGGTCGCGCCTCAAGCCTTCGCCGCGAGCTCAGCAATGCAGGCGAACTCGCAAGCCGGCGAGCTTGCACACCCCCGCAGGTGCCCCCTGGCGAAGAGCCTCTGGAGCTCCTACGAGTGCAGCAATAGTGTCCCGTCAAGTGTGGAAAAAGGGCCGAGGTCATCCTGGGCGGCATGGTTGTTGATCTCACCCGAGATCGCCTGGAACAGTGGCATCCTTCCGAGCGTCGGGGCGTCCGCGATCCGGCAACGCTCGTCGAAGAAACGGCTGCTCGGTCGGCGCGCGCAATCGGGACACGTACCGGTGGCGCCAAGGAGCCCCCGATGTGCCCTCAGGGCGGGGATTTGGATCTATCCTAGACAGGGAATGTCGACAATGGCGTGTTGGGCCTCAGGGCTCTCGTCCGAACGGGCGGGATTGGGCCTCAGCCCGAGGGCGCTGCGGGAACGGCGTGGCATGATCGAAACCGGCACTGGCCGTAACTCAGCGGTCGGCGCCAGGGCTCGCCGGGTGACTCTGCGTGCGCTTGCGGTGGGGATCTTCCTTCTCATGCCCGCGCTGCCGCACGCAGGGGAGATGACCTACATCTTCAACGCTCCAGAATCGGCCCTGGACAAGAGGTACCTCTATCACTGGGAAGTCCTGCACACCGCGCTCGAGGACACGAGGGCCTCGTACGGGTCCTATCGCATGGTCTCGGCCGGATTCATGACGGAACAGCGTCAGACGTTCGAACTTCAACACGCTACGGGCAAGCTCACGGTCATGTATCTGTCCACCACCCCGGAGCTGGAGAGAACTCTCGTTCCAGTGCGCATCGCGGTCGACAGGAACCTCAGCGGCTACTTCGTCTACCTGATCCGGAAAGAGAACCAGGGAGCGTTCAACTCGATCGAGACCGTCGACGATCTGCGCAAGTTCTCGCATGGGCTCGGCCTCGGATGGATCGACGTCGGCATCCTCACGTCCGACGGATTCAAGGTGGTGACGGGGTCCAACTACGATGGGCTCTTCGAGATGCTGATCAACCGCCGCTTCGATTGTTTCCCGCGGTCGGGAGTCGAGATCATTGGCGAGTACGAGCAGCGAAAAGCCCGCATGCCCGACCTACACATCGAGGAAACGCTCCTTCTCTACTACCCGTTGCCGATGTACTTCTGGTTCTCGGGGACCGAGGAAGGTCGACGCCTCGCGGCCCGGGCCGAGGAGGGGCTGCAGGTCATGATCCGGAACGGAACGTTCGACGCGATATTCGACAGGTACTTCAGATCGAATATCGAGCGACTCCGCCTAAAGAGCAGGAGAATCTTCAAAGTCGAGAACCCGAACCTCGGGCCCGAGACGCCCCTGGGTGACAGGAGGCTGTGGTTTGATCCCCAGACCTACCGGTAGAGTTCTTTTGGAACCGGGTGACTGAATGTTCTCTCGAAAGCTCTCGGTAGCTGCCATCGCGATTGCCGTCCTGGTTGCGGCCACGACACTGTTGCTCGGTTCGTTTGCCGCGTTCAACGACTCGCGGGAGAGAGACCGGCAGTGGTTGGACCTTCGCCAGGAGTTGAATGCAAACGTGGTTCAGCTTTCCGCGGCCCTCGCGCTCCCGGCCTGGAACTTCGACCGCGAGCAGATCGACAAGGTCGCCGAAAGCATGATGGCGGATCAACCAACCTATGGGGTCATCGTGGAAGTTGGGGGCAAGGTCCAAGCACAGGTGAGGACCGACTCCTGGGGCGTCGCGAGATTGGACCACGCCTTCCCAACCGACGGTCTGCTCGTGGAACAACGCTCGATCACCTTTGCGGGCGAGCAAATCGGGCGTGTCACGTTATGCGCCACGACGAGGTTCCTCGCACAAAGGCTGAGAGCCGCCGCAATCTCGACCGGCATCGTCATCGCGTTGCTCGACCTGCTCTTGATCGTGACCCTCTATCTCCTTCTCTGGCGCGTCGTGCTGAGGCCTCTCGTGCAGATCGAGCGGTTTGCCGGCTCGGTGAGTTCCGGGAGCGTAGATCACCCCGGTCTTCATGGGCGGCGGTACTGGGGCGAATTGGAGAGCGTGCGTGCATCGATCGCAGAGATGGTTGGCATGCTGAAGGCACGGTACGCGCAGCTCCGCGAAAGCGAGGAGAGATTCTCCAAGATCTTCGTATCGACGCCGGCGGGGATCAGCATCAGCAGCCTCGACGACGGTCGTCTCCTCGACGTCAACCAGGAGTTTGAGAGGGTATTCGGGTATCGCCGCGACGAGATCATCGGGCGTACCTCGTTGGAGCTCGGGCTCTGGCGCGATCCAAAGGACCGGGAGGAGTACGTTGGGCTCGCTCGCGCCACGGCACCCGTGAGGGACCACGAGTTGCACCTTCGCGCAAAGGACGGGACCGCGCTCGTGCTCCGTTCCTCCGCCGAGTTGATAAAGATCGGCAATGAGACGCTGCTGCTTGCGACGTTCGTCGACGTCACCGAGCGCAAGAGGGCGGAGGAGGCGCGCGAGCATCTCTTCGAGGTCGTGCGGGGCCTGGCGCGCCGGCTCGCCGACGTCGAGGAGGCGGAGCGCCAGCGCCTCTCACGCGAGCTGCACGACCGGGTCGGCCAGAACCTCACCGCCCTGGGCCTCAACCTCAGTATTCTGCAGAGCACGCTCCCGCCTGAGGCCGTCGCGGTGGTTGGGGCGCGCATCGACGACTCACTTGCCCTGCTGGGCGAGACGGTCGAGAGGGTCCGCGATGTGATGTCGGACCTGCGTCCTCCGATGCTCGACGACTTCGGATTGTTGAGCGCTCTGCACTGGTATGCGGAGAAGGTCGCGAGCCGCACCGGGCTTACCATCGTTGTGGAAGGTGCCGAGCCGGTGCCGCGCCTCGCCCCGTCGGTCGCCATCGCCCTCTTCCGTATCACCCAGGAGGCGTTGACGAACGTGGTGAAGCACGCTCGAGCCCAGAGGGTCGAGGTCACGGTGAGCCCGCACGGAGAGATGCTGCGCCTCATGGTCGCCGATGACGGTGCCGGCTTCGACCGCCAGAGCCTCGGGCCGGCCGGCGAGGGGCGGGGCTGGGGCCTCGCCACGATGCGCGAGCGGGCGCTGGCGATCAACGGCAACCTCGAGATCGATTCGAGTCCGGGTCGTGGAACGCGGATCTTGCTCGAGTGTGCGGTGGTGCGCGGATGAAGGTACGGCTTCTGCTCGCGGATGACCACGCCGTCGTGCGCGATGGTCTGCGGCTGATCCTGCAGACGCAGCCGGACCTCGAGGTCGTGGGCGAAGCAGCCTCCGGGACAGAGGCCGTGCGTTTGGCGGGCAAGCTGGACCCCGATGTTGTCATCATGGACATCGCCATGCCCGAGCTCGACGGCATCGAGGCGACGGCCAGGATCCTGGCGGTCCGCCCGCGGATCCGCGTGATCATCCTCTCGATGCACGCCACCTCCGAGCACATCTACCGTGCCCTCAAGACCGGGGCGCGCGGTTATGTGCTCAAGGAGTCAGCGGGAACCGAGGTCGTCGCAGCGGTCCGCTCGGTGAGCGCCGGGTCGCGCTACCTGAGCCACAAAATCGCCGATGTCGTGATCGATTCCTACACGAGCGAACGCGACCCGGATGCGCTTCGCAGTCCGCTCGAGCGGCTCTCCGACCGGGAGCGGCAGATCCTCACGTTTGTGGTCGAAGGCAAGACGAGCGCCGAGATCGCCAAGCTCCTCTTTCTCTCGCCCAAGAGCGTCGACACCTATCGCAGCCGGATGATGGCGAAGCTGGGCGTCAGCGACGTGGTCTCCCTCGTCAAGTTCGCCATCCAGCACGGCCTCACGTCGCTCGAGTAGCGGAGCCCGAGACAGTTTCCTCCAGGGCGGGGCCAAAACTGCTCCGGCACGGACCCGCGGGACGCCTGAAAGGACCCGCGGGGCCGGATCTCAGAGCGCCGAAGACAGTCGATGTCCACTCACGAATCGAGGTTCTCCTACAGACAGTGTCCATCCCTCCTGACAGACAACCCGGCTCGAGGAGTCGATGCTCACCGATGAGACATGGTGTCGGCGCCGAGGGCGCCGGGAGGAAGTTCCATGCAGCGCTCGATTCTCATTGTTGACGACCACGATGCCGTACGGGCATCGCTGTGTTCGTGGATTGCGGCGACCTTCCCAACCGTTGCTTGCACCGAGGCCGCCAGTGGCGAGGACGCGCTTGCGCTGGTGCGCGAGTGCGCGCCCGACCTTGCGCTGATGGACATCGATCTACCGGGAGTCAACGGCATCGAGGCCACAAGGCGACTCAAGCAGATCGCACCGGATACGAAGGTCATCATCGTCAGCATCCACGACACCGACTCCTACCGTGCCGCTGCCGAGGCGGCTGGAGCATCCGGGTACGTCTCGAAGCGGCACATGGTCGCGGAGCTATCGGCCCTTCTGCCCCGCTTTCTCGGTCAGGCGGCGCCGCCGGACCTGTCTGCCGGCGGTCGCGACTCCAGACAGGTTGTGCCGGGATCCCACGCGAACGACCGGGCAGGCTCCAGGCCGCTACGTGTCCTGGTGCTCGCCGACATGCCGGCGCGTACCGAGCTGGTGGCCTCGCTGACCCGCCCAGGATCGGTTGAGTGGATCACAGTCGCCAGCGAGGGCGCGTTCATCGCCGAGTTGGCAAGCAGACCGGACCTTGTCCTGGTCTGGCAAGAGGCCGGCAGCCTCAGCCCGGAGGTAGCCCTCGAGATCGTCCGCCGCGAGAGCAAGGACGTCCTGACGGTCGTCCTGGGCCGGTGCGACAGCGAAGAAGCGGCGATGCGCTACCTCGAGCTTGGCGCGTTCGACTGCCTGTCGAAGGACCGCTTAGCGAGGATCAATGCCATCCTCTCCCAGGCAGCCGAGCGGCGAAGCCTCGCCGAGGAGCAGGGACGCATGGAGGCAGCCCTCAAGGCCAGCGAAGCGCGATATCGGTTGATCGCCACCAACACCTCCGACGGCATCTTCACCCTCGACCACGAAGGGCGCGTGACGTTCGTCTCTCCGCGGTGGCTGAAGGCGAGCGGCTATGGAGAGGCTGCGGTCCTCGGCCGCCCCATGACGGATTTCGTCGCACCGGAGTGTCGGGGGATCGTCTCGGAGAACTTCACCCGCGCGCTGTCGGGCGAGGAGACTCCTCTCTATGAAATCGAGATTCTTGGCTCCGGCGGCGCCCGCCGCCCCGTCGAGCTCAGCATGTCGAACCTCGTGGACGAGGGTGGACGGGTGACGGGTAGGATCGGCGTGATCCGCGACATTACCGAGCGGAAGCTCGCCGAGGGGGACCGCCGGCGACTCGTGGCCGCCATCGAACAGGCCGCCGAAACGGTTGTCATCACCGGGGTCGACGGTCGAATCCAATTCGTCAACCCGGCGTTCGAGGCCCTCACTGGCTACTCGCGCGCCGAGGTCCTCGGCGAGAACCCGCGCATCCTCAAGAGCGGCAAACACCCTCCGGGACTGTACCGCGAGCTGTGGAACACGCTCCTCTCCGGTGGCACCTGGAAGGGCCATCTGACAAATCGCCGCAAGGATGGGACGTTGTTCGAGGAGGATGCGGTCATCTCGCCGGTCCGCGACGCCCTCGGGACCATCGTCAGCTTCGTCGCGGTCAAGCGCGACGTCACCCAGGAGGTGGCGCTCGAGGCGCAGCTCAGGCAATCGCAGAAGATGGAGGTCGTCGGCGAGCTCGTTGGTGGGGTCGCACATGACTTCAACAACCTGCTCCAGGCGATGCTGAGCCACACGCAGTTACTGCGTAGTCACTCCCGCGACCCGGAAGGGGTGCTCACCGTCGCGCAAGAACTGGAAAAACATATCAACCGCGGCGCCTCGCTCACACGACAACTGCTCCTGTTCTCGCGCCGCGAAACGGCCCGGCTCGAGTGTCTCGACCTCAACGATTTGGTGAGGAACACGACGCAGATGCTGCGCCGGCTGGTCCGGGCGAACATTGAACTGGCAATCGAATTGGCGCCTGAAGCGGTGCCCGTCGAGGTGGACCGCGGGCAACTCGAGCAGGTCCTGATGAACCTGACCGTGAACGCCTCGGACGCCATGCCGGACGGAGGCAAACTCACCATCAGAACCGGGAACCTCGACCACCAGCAGATCTGGCTCGCAGTGGAAGACACCGGTCAGGGCATCCCCCAGGCGATCCGCGCAAGGATCTTCGAGCCGTTCTTTACGACAAAACGGGCGGGCAAAGGGACGGGGCTTGGCCTCTCGGTCGTGCATGGCATCGTCACGCTGCACAACGGCCGGATCGAGGTGGAAAGCAAGCTCGGGCAGGGGAGTGTGTTCAAGGTCACGCTGCCGCGCGCGGCATTGATCGAGGTCCGTCCTGCAGAGCCGGGACGACCCTCAACAGGGCAGTTGGAACCCGGCGATGGGGAGCGGATCCTGGTCGTGGAGGACGAAGACGCCGCGCGCGAGGGCCTCGGGCAGTTCCTAGAAGAATTGGGATACGAGGTCGTCGCGGTAAGCAGTGCGGAGGAGGCCACCGCTTGCCCGGACGACCGACCTTTCGACGCGCTGCTCACTGACCTGATGCTCCCGGGTGTGGGTGGGGGTGAGCTCGCCAGGCGCCTTCAGGAGCGGTGGCCGACCCTGAAGGTCATTCTGATGTCCGGCTACACGGAAGACGAGGCGATCCGGCAAGGGGGCCGGGCTGGTTACGCGACCTTCCTGCAAAAGCCGTTCGACATGGCGACGCTGGCGAGAGAGGTGCGCACCGTGCTGGCTAAGTAGACCCGCCCGCAAATACGGTGATACACCGAGGACGCCGATGCGCCGCGCCGACAAGGCGCGCGACCGAGGCGTATCGGGTAATACGCCGCAGGGAGCGCAACGCAGTGGGCGCCGATGCAGCGGCCTTCGAATGCCATCGAATTTGTGGGCGGGTGTACTAAGCGTTCCGACCTCCCGCCGTAACAGGGTGCTGAAGAAGTGTCGTGTGGTGGCGATTGCTGGGAGCAGCGAGTTGGCGGACCGGATCGGTGCGTGTTTGGCGCGGTGGTATGGGCCTGGGAGGGTGATTCGAGGGTGTGATTTCGGGGTGTTTCTGCTTGTCGTGTGACCGGAGCCGGCGCGCTGCGGGTCGCCTCAGGCCGGCAGCGGCGCGGTGAGGCGGGCGATGCCCAGGAGGTTGCAGGTTGCGGCGGCGAACTGAGCGGAGAGCTCGATGCGGTCGCGGCCTTTGAAGCGCGCCTTGCGGAGCCCGGCGTAGGTAGAAGCCTACACAGGAGAGTCGAACGTCAGGTTGAGCCACTTATTGAAACTGCCGGTCGGGAAGGTGACTTGGGTGGTCTGGGATCTTCCACCTCGGCATATGGTGAGGGGGGGTACCACCGGCGGCCGTGTGCAGGAGATCTCGGCGATCTTAGCCACCTTCAATGTTGACCGGCACAACGACCGGTTGAGCATGGATGCGCTGAGGTCGACGGTCAGGCAGATCGGTAAAGTTGCCCGCAGTTCGTTCAACCACTCCCGAAAACTCCTTGTCCGTTTCGAAAAGCCCCACGGCTGCTACCTCGCTCTTGTCCATCTCGTGGCGGCCATCATCTGCTTTTGGGAAACTGTCATTCTTGATGAATGGGCTCTTACTACAGCAACTTGGTGAGCCTGGACAGCCCCTCGCTGAGACTGCCGCGGTCGGTGGCAGCGCCGATCGAGATGCGGACACCGTCCTCCGTGCCCAGTCGCCCGGCAGAGAACACGTTCGCCGGCACGACGACGACGCCGGCGGCGAGCGCACGTTTGGCGAACGGCTCCGACTTCCCGGCCGGAAAGGCGAGCCACACGTGCGGGCAGTGCCGCTCGCCCCGCCACTCAAATCCCTGCAGGTAACGCTCGCACAGACGGTGGCGCGCGGCCAGCTCGCGACGCTGCGCCAACAGCCGGCGCCATGCGGTGCCGTCGGCGAGCCAGCGCGATGCGAGCGCGGCCGGCAGCGGCGACAGGTACCAGGTCGTGTGGTGCGAGGTGTCCCGCAGGCGATCGTGCAGACGCGGCGGGAACACCACGTAGCCAATGCGCAACCCGGGTGCCACCGTCTTCGAAAGACCGGTGAGGTAGAGCACGCGCTCCGGCGCAAGGGCTGCAAGGGGCGGAGGCGCCTTCTCGGGCAGCAGCCCGTAGACGTCCTCCTCGATGACGAGCGCGTCCCACCGCCGCGCGATCTCGACGATGCGCTGCCGACGTTCGGCGCTCATCGTCGCAGTCGTCGGATTGTGCAGCGTGGGCGAGAGCACGGCCAGGCGCACGCCGCCGCGGCATGCCGCCTCGAACGCCTCGGGGATGACGCCCTCGCGGTCCATGGCCATTCCGTGCAGACGCCGACGCCAGCGACGCGCAACCGCCTTAAGGCCCGGGTAGACGAGCGCCTCGCAGGCGATCTCCTCGAGCTCCGGGAAAACGCTGATCGCTGTGTCCATCGCGTGCTGGGCGCCGGCGCAGATCACGATGCTGTCGGGATCGATATTCACGCCGCGTCGCCTGAGCCAGCTCACCGCTGCTTGACGATGAACCGCGACGTCTCCAGGACCGGGGTAGTGCAGCAGGCGCGCCGCCTCGTATGAGTCGATCGCCGCCAATGCCGCGGCGAGATCGAGGTCCCGGATGAGGGCCGGCGGGGTGTTGGGAGAGAGGTCGATGACGCCGCCCGCGGGATGCTGCTCGAGCGCAAACAACGCCGCCTCGGAGGCGACGCCGAGCACGTAAGTGCCCCGCCCCACTTCTCCGCCGAGCAGACGGCGGCGCGCGGCTTCACGATAGGCGCGGGTCACGGTGCTGACGTTCACGCCGAGGAGATCGGCGAGGAGTCGGTACGTGGGAAGCTGCTGGCCAGGGCGCAACTGACCGACCCTCACGGCGTCCGCAATTGCATCTGCAATCGCAAGGTACATCGGTTGTCTCGAGTCGGAGAGGTCAGGGAGCCAAATTGTCATGCACACAATCCCCTAATTCATGCCTACAAAATAGCACGCGACACGGTCCCGCCCAACCACGGGACCACCGAGGAGGGGCGATGGCAGCCTTGGATTTCAATGGCACGAGCGTAGAGCTGAACCTGGAAGGCTTCCTCGTCGACCCGAGCGTGTGGAACGAAGATCTCGCATTGCTCCTCGCCAAGCACGAAGAGGGGCTCGAAGCGCTCAGCGAGGAGCACTGGTCGGTGATCCGCTTCATCCGCCAGCATTACCTCGAGCAGGGGTCGGCGCCGATGGTGCGCGCCATCTGCAAGACCGTGGGCGTTCCCCTTAAGACCATCTACGAGCTGTTCCCGAGCGGACCGGCCAAGGGCGCGTGCAAGCTCGCCGGGCTGCCCAAGCCTGACGGCTGCGTGTAGGGTGCGGCGATGGCGCACCCGCTGCACATCGCGGTGCTCGCCAGCGCAACGTGGGCGCTCGCCGTCCTCACCGCCAGTTGGCTGCAGGCGCGTGCGTACGGCAAGCGGCTTCTCTTCGCCCGCGCGGCTGGCGATCGCACTGCCGGCATCAGGTACGCGTTTAGCACCAGCATGCTGCCGCAGGCGAAGGAAAGCGTGATGATGCACCTGCCATCATATCTGGCGGGTATCGCCTTTCATCTTGGCACGTTTGCAGCGTTTGGCCTGCTGGCAGTAAGCGTCGTTTCGATCAACCTGCCGGTCTCGGCGCGCTGGCTCGCGTGCGTCGTCACCCTCGCCGGCGCCATCGGCGGTCTCGCGTTGCTTGCCAAGCGGATCGCCACGCCGCATCTGCGCGGGCTGTCGGCTCCCGACGACTTCGTGGCGAACGTGCTCACGACCACTTTTGTGGCCCTCGCAGGCGCCACCGTACTGGTCGCGGCCTTGCGAAACGTGTGGCTGGTCGCAGCGAGCCTTCTGCTCTTCTACCTGCCGATCGGCAAGATCCGCCACTGCCTGTTCTTCTTCAGTACGCGAGCCCACCTTGGCGCCTTCTTCGGGTATCGCGGCGTGCTCCCGCCGAGCCGGTCGCAGGAGCCGTGATGACCGAGCCCATGACCCTCGAAGCCAGGCTCGAAGCCCTTACCGACGCAGACCTCGAGCACGGACTGGCCGCGTTCCGTTCCAAGCTCCGAGCGGCGGAGGCCTCCTACCTGCACTCCTGCGTGCATTGCGGCCTGTGCGCCGAGAGCTGCCACTACTTCCGCACCGAGCCGATCCTCGAGAACGTGCCAGCACGCAAGCTCGACCACGTGGCAGCCGTCTTCAGGCGGCACTTCACCGCTGCCGGTAGCTGGGCGCCCGGGCTGGTGGGCGCGCGGCGCTTCGATCGTGAGATGGTGCGCGCGTGGATCGACGCTGTGTTTGGGCGCTGCTCGCTGTGTGGCCGCTGCTCACTCAACTGCACGATTGGCATCGGGCTGCCGCGCGTGTTCCGCGCCGCCCGCGCCGCACTCGCCGCCATGGGCCTCGTACCCGACGACCTCCAGGCCACGGTTGATAACAGCCTCGAGCACGGCAACAACATGGCGATCTCGCAGAGCGAGTGGGTCGAGACGGTGCAGTGGCTCGAGGAAGAGCTGCAGATGGAGACGGGCGATCCCACCGCGCGAATGCCGCTCGACAAGCACGGCGCGAAAATGCTCTTCACCGTCAATCCGCGCGAGCCGAAATTCTTCCCCCTGAGCCTACAGGCGAGCGCGAAGGTGTTCTGGGCGGCAGGAGAGGACTGGACGCTGGCGAGCGACAACGGCTGGGACCTCACCAACTACGGCCTCTTCAACTGCAACGACGACCAAGCAGGTCAGATCACGCAGCACCTTGTCGATGCCATGGCGCGGCTGGACTGCACCACGCTAGTTATTGGAGAGTGCGGGCACGGCTTCGGTGCGGCGCGCTGGGAAGGCCCTGAGTGGCTCCAGCGCAGTTACCCGTTCGAGATCAAGAGCGTGCTCGAGGTGATGGACGAGTATCTGGCGTGCGGCCGCATCAATGTTGACCCGACCCGCAACACCACGCGCATCACGCTCCACGACCCGTGTAACCTGGTGCGCCACGGCGGCATCTCCGAGCCGCAACGGCGGGTGCTGCGTCAGGCGGTGAGCGACTTCGTTGAGATGGCGCCGTCGCGCGAGCACAACTTCTGCTGCGGGGGCGGTGGCGGTCAGCTCGCGATGGCCGCCTACAAGGACCGCCGCATCCGCTCGGGCGGCATGAAGGCGCAGCAGATCGCGACCACCGGCGCCAAGATCGTGGTGGCGCCGTGTCACAACTGCATCGATCAGCTCATGGAGCTCAACAAAGAGTACAAGCTTGGCGTGCAGATCAAGACGGTGGCGGAGATGGTGGCCGACGCCCTCGTGATCGAGGCCGCGCCGCGGCAGGAAGAGGGGGCACCGACATGACCGACCTGATCTACCTCGACAACGGTGCGACGTCGTTCCCCAAGCCGGAAGAGGTCTACGTCAGCATGGACCGCTTCTACCGCAGCTACGGCGTCAACCCGGGGCGCAGCGGGTTCGACCTCTGCCTCGAGGCCGGCTCGCTAGTCGACCGCACGCGCAAGCTGCTCTGCCAGTTCTTCGGCGGCACCGACGCCAACCGCCTGGTGTTTGGCTACAACTCGACCGACGCCCTGAACCTCGCGATCTTTGGGTTGATCAACCCGGGTGATCATGTCGTCACCACCCACCTGGAGCACAACTCGACACTGCGCCCCCTGTGGATGCTCGAGCACGAGAGCGGCGTGAAGGTCGATTGGGTTGACTTCGAGGCCGACGGCTACCTCGACATCCAGAAAGTGATCGACCGTATCACGCCTGGAACGAAAGCTGTCGTCATGAACCATGGCTCCAACGTGATCGGCACGCTGCAGGAGATTCCCCCGATCGGCAAGGTCTGCCGTGAGCGCGGCGTCCACCTCATCCTCGACGTCAGCCAGACCGGAGGCGTCGTGCCGATCAAGCTCGACGAGATCGGCGCCGACGTCATCTGCTTCACCGGCCACAAGAGCCTGATGGGGCCGATGGGGATCGGTGGCATGTACGTGCGCGAGGGCGTCGAGATTCGCCACACCCGCGCCGGCGGCACCGGCGTCAAGAGCGCGCAGCGTCACCACCTCGACGAGTACCCCTACCGCATGGAGTACGGCACGCCTAACTTGCCGGGTATTGCCGGCCTCAACGCAGGCGTCAACTGGGTGCTCGCCCAGGGCATGGAGTCGATCCATGAGCGCGAGAGGCACCTGTGGCGCACGCTGCGCGATGGGCTGCGCGCGATCGACGGCGTCATCCTCCACTGCGCCGACGACGTCCCTGGCAAGGGCCGAATCAGCGTGCTGTCGTTCAACATCAACGGGCTCGAGGCGGCCGACACCGGGACCATGCTCGACGTCGACCACAACATCGCCTGTCGCACCGGCCTGCACTGCGCCCCGATGGTCCACCAGCATCTGGGCACCGATCAGATCCACGGCGCGGTCCGCTTCGGGATCGGCCCCTTCAACACCGAGGCCGACATCGACGCGGCGATCACGGCGGTTGGCGAGATTGCAGAAATGAAGCGGAAGAGAAAATAGGGCCGAGCTCGCGCGCTCACCTTTCCGTCGCGACACTCAGGCCAGCCGTCCTCAGAACCGTTTTCGGAGGACGGTCATCATCCATCCAACGCAACTTCGTCCTCAGTGACAGGTGGAATGGTCTCTTCCCCCTTCCACATTTGCCAACGCTTGAAACCGCCGGAGAGGTTCCGAGCCCGAAAGCCTCGTTGCGTGAGGAAGCGCACCGCCACGTATCCCCGTAACCCGACCTGGCAGAACACCAAGAGCTCCTTTTCGCGCGGCAGGTCCTCCCACCGCTCTCGCAGCTCATCTAGAGGAGCGCATAGGGCACCCGGGATCGAGCCCCGTGCGTGCTCTTGGAACGTGCGCACATCCAGGAGTACCTGATACTCCCCCGCAGAGGCAAGCTCCTCGGGCTCCCACAGGTCGGCGTCACCGCGCAGAACGTTGGATGCCACGAAGCCGGCCACGTTGACCGCGTCCTTGGCGCTCCCATAGGGTGGGGCGTAGCAGAGCTCGAGGTCTTCCAGGTCGAACACCGTCAACCCTGCACGCATCGCCACGGCGAAGACGTCGATGCGCTTGTCGACACCCGCACGGCCGACCGCCTGAGCTCCCAGGATCTTCCCATCTTCAGGGGTGAAAAGGAGCTTCAATGCGATGGGATGGGCGCCCGGATAGTAGGCGGCGTGATCCGCGGGGTGCAGGAAGATCCGCAAATACGGCTGTTCCGTGCGCTTGAGCATCGTCTCCGTGAGTCCCGTCATCGCGAACGTCAGATCGAACAGCTTGCAGATAGCCGTGCCCTGCGTGGCCTTGTAGCGACTGTCTCGTCCCAGGATGTTATCCGCAGCAATGCGCCCCTGACGGTTTGCCGGCCCGGCCAGGGGGATGAGCGAAGGCTGGTCCGATGCGAAGTTCCGCACGTCGACGGCATCGCCCACAGCCCAGATCAAGGAATCGCTGGTCCGCATGCGGTCATCGACCAGGATGCCGCCTGTGGAGCCAAGCTCCAACCTCGCAGTCTTTGCCAGTCGTGTTTCAGGCCGTACGCCCACAGCGACGACAGCCAGCCCGCAGCCGACCCGTTGGCCATCCGACAACACCGCCTCGAGTCGATCGTCGAGGCGCTCGAAGGCAGTCACGGAAAGGCCCAATCGCACGTAGACTCCGTTCCTGGCCAGCTCGTGGTGCAGGGGCACAACCATCTCCCTGTCGGCCACGCTCATGACGTGATCCAGCTTCTCGACGAGCACAACGGACAAACCTCGGTGACAGAAGGCCTCGCTGAGCTCGAGCCCGACATAGCCGGCCCCCACGATGAGCGCCGTCCGGCCGGCCACGGTCCCCACGGCTCGAAGAACCTTGTCCATGTCGGACATGTTTCGAAGCGTGAATATCGATCGATCATCGATTCCCGGAATTGGGGGGCGGATCGGTTCCGCGCCGGGGCTTAGCACGAGGGCGTCGTACGCCTCGCGGTACTCACGCCCCGACCGGAGGTCCTTTGCTACGACCTCTCGCGCCTGGCGATCGATTGACAACACCTCAGTGTTGACCCGTACGTCGATTTCATACCGGGCATAGAGACCCTCGGGAGTCTGCACCAGAAGTCTCGCGCGGTCAGGAATCGTGCCCCCGATGTGATACGGGAGACCGCAGTTGGCAAAGGACACGTACGGCCCCCGCTCGAACAGCACGATCTCAATGTCCTCTGACAATCGGCGGGCACGAGTTGCCGTCGAGGCGCCTCCGGCCACGCCGCCGACGATCACGAGCTTCAGGGGCTTGGGCATCATTCTCCTTCGGAGCCTTCACGGGCTCTTGTGTGGGTTTGGTGCTGACGAGGAGAAAAAGCGGTCAGGCGGAGTAGTCGTCGACCGGCAGTCCTAGTTGATTCCATGCAGCGATGCCGCCTCTCAGCTCTCTTGCATCGCGTCCCGCGTTCAGCAAGGTGATCGCGGCTCGGATTCCGAGATCGCAGTCCGCATCCCAGGAGTAGAGGACGATCAGTTGGTCACGCGGTGCGGCGATGATCCAGTCCGCGATCGAACTCTCTGGAACTCGGATCGCGCCGCGAATCTTGGAGGCGACCGGGCCGTTGCGCACGTCGATGATGAGAAAGCCGCCCGGTTTCTGCTGCATCATGCCCATGACCTCAACAGGGCTGATACTGGCCCGCACGCGGGCTTCGAGGTACTCGGACTCGCTCATAGTCTCGCCGCAACCACCTTCGATTGGGTAACAAGACCACCGACCAAAGGCAGCATACCAGCCATTCCTCGGGACGATCAACGGGTTCGTGATCGTTCCCGCGCTGATCTACTGGGCAGGCTTCTCGCAGCACAAGGCGACCGGGACAAGCCTTGCCGTCCTGCTCCCTCCGATTGGTCTCGCCGCTGCGATCGAGTACTACCGGCACGGCAACGTCGATGTCCGTGCGGCCGCGATTCTGGCGGTCACGATGTTCCTCGGCGCGTGGCTCGGAGCCCGATTCGCAGACAGGATGACAGGCCCACATCTCCGCCTGGCGTTCGGCCTCTTCGTGTTCGCCCTGGGCATCTACGTCATTATCGGGGCATGCAGAAGGCTCGGTTGGATCTGAGCAACTGGTGCAGACTCGTTTGCATAGGTGCTCCATCCGCGTCTGGTTCGCAGCGAGTGGAGATCACTCGGGAGTGGCGGCCTCAGGTCTTGGCGAGCCGCTTGGCAGCCAGTATGCAAGAAGAGGTCGTGAGTTCGTTAGCCTTGATCAGTCAATGCGATAGCGCCACGAGGCGGACGCGACTCTGGCTCAAGAGCCTCGCGGCATGCTGAGTTAAGTTATTGAAAATAAAGGATGGCGGGGTGGACGAGACTCGAACTCGCGACCTCCGGCGTGACAGGCCG